>NZ_MKEQ01000001.1:1277306-1915960 GCF_001875655.1 Enterobacter hormaechei ATCC 49162 | reverse complement strand
CTGACAAACCGCACGAAATAGTCCCGGCAACATCTGATACGAACTGGTTCCATCGTGAGAGTTGAGTAGAATAATTTCCGGCACCTGTTTACCGGTGATCTGCCCTTCCCGCCGCAGACGCAGCATATGCTTTGTATGTTCACGACGACCCGGGTCACGCACGCGGGTCTGACAGGCAAAGAATGGCTGGAAGCCTTCTCGCTGTAGGCTGTCGAGCAGGGAGATGGTGGGTATATAGGTATAACGCTCACTACGGGACTCGTGTTTGTCCTCACTGAATACACTGGGCACTACGCGAAACAGCTCTTCACGGGTTAACGGACGGTCGCGACGGATAAGGTTTGCTGCGCCAAAGCGCGAAGCCAGACGGGTCATAAGCAGACTCCTCATAACGGGAAAACAAATAAAAGGGATCCCCGTCGTATCGGCGACAGGGGCAGGGAAGTAACAGGGATGGGTTAAATACTCAGAAGAAGAAATCCCAGACGGCGCGGGCCACTGACACCACCGTGGTGCGCACGGCCTGAATGACGGCCCGCACCGGGGCGGGTATCAGGGGAAAGGCACTGATGCTATCGAGTACGGCCCCGACGGTTTCACCAAAATCGCTACGAGCCTGTTCCCGGACTACCGTCGTGCGAAAGGAAGGATGGAGTTGCGACACCACCGGGCTGGTGGCCTCACGTGGCAGGCACTTAATCATCCGCTCGGCCATCACCTTAAGCCCCCATTGTAGACGGACCGACACAGCACACACCGGATGGACGGGCTGGAACAGCTCATGCAGCAGGCAGATTTTGCGGCTGATATTCTGCTTCTGCGCCGTGGACAACTGTCCCCCACCGCTGGTAGGTTCGGCCTTATCCGACTGGCTGATAACAAACAGCACCTTATGCCGGTATACCTCTCCAATCACCTGATGATAAAAATGTTCATCCACCGTCAGCGCCCGGTCATCGGCCTTAATCAGCCACAGTACCAGGTCGAGGCGAGGAAGCTGTTCACGGTACAGCGCAGCATACTCGGTATCGCGAGCGCCACTTTCGCCCACGCCGGGCAGATCCATCAGCGTTATATAGCGGTCGCCGACTTGCAGGCGAAAGCGCAGTGGCTCACGTGTACAGGCCGCCACATCGCTGACCGGTGATATATCTCCGGCAAACAGGGCATTGCACAGACTGCTCTTCCCAACACCGGTTTTACCCATAATGCCGATCACTGGTTCGTAGTTAGTTAACTGGTTAATTTGCTGCAGAAGCCGCTCTGATACCCATTGCGGCAGATCAGCAAGCGATTGCTGAAACGACTTCAAACCTTCAGAATTATTCATCACTACTCCTCTGAAAAATAATAAAAAACGGTAGAATCGTGAGATTCCGCCGTTAATTGCGTATGTTCAGAGTGATGATATATATCTGAAGATTTTTTCAATCCTCTGCGCTTGAGGCAGCTGCGCGACTGCTGGCTCAGGCAATGAATGAGTTATAATAGCAGCATTTACTAACAGGGATTTATTGAGAGTATGAGCCGCCGTGATACACCTTAAAATCTCAACCCAGCAAAGTTTCGGAGCCGCGAGCAAAAGTGAGAGCCTTCACAAAATAATGCTTAGTAATAAAGTTACTTTGAATTCAGAGCCCCGATTAATGTGAACATGATCAACGAATTTTACCCAGATTGAGTTCATTCAGTAGCCAGGTTTTGAACACATCAAGCGCAGAATGCATGTGCTGGTGCTGGGGGAAAACCAAATAATGACCGATGTAATGTATTTCGCTGGTACTGTTTACAAGTGGGCATACCAGTTTACCGCTAGCGATTTCACGTTCAGCCAGTAGTTTTGATTCAAGCACAACTCCCAAGCCGTCAACTGCGGCAGCAATCGCCAGAAAGCTACGGTCAAATCGAAGGCCATAATTATTGGGTGGCGTCATCTTATTCGCCTCAAACCATCCTTTCCACTGGTACAACTGCACATCGCACTGAATCAATGTGAAGTGGTTTACTGAATTTGGCCACCTGAACAGAGGTGATATGCTCACCTCAGAACAACACAGGTGTCATAATGAAAAAAAGAAATTTCAGCGCAGAGTTTAAACGCGAATCCGCTCAACTGGTCGTTGACCAGAACTACACCGTGGCAGATGCAGCCAGCGCTATGGATGTCGGCCTTTCCACAATGACGCGATGGGTGAAACAATTACGTGATGAACGGCAGGGCAAAACACCAAAAGCCTCCCCCATTACCCCGGAACAAATTGAAATCCGTGAGCTCAGGAAAAAGCTACAACGTATTGAAATGGAAAATGAAATATTAAAAAAGGCTACCGCGCTCTTGATGTCAGACTCCCTGAACAGTTCTCGATAATCGGGAAACTCAGGGCGCGTTATCCTGTGGCCACTCTCTGCCATGTGTTCGGGGTTCATCGCAGCAGCTACAAATACTGGAAAAACCGTCCTGAAAAGCCAGACGGCAGACGGGCTGTATTACGCAGTCAGGTACTTGAACTGCATGGCATCAGCCACGGCTCTGCCGGAGCAAGAAGCATCGCCACAATGGCAACCCAGAGAGGTTACCAAATGGGGCGCTGGCTTGCTGGCAGACTCATGAAAGAGCTGGGGCTGGTCAGTTGCCAGCAGCCGACTCACCGGTATAAGCGTGGCGGTCATGAGCACGTTGCTATCCCGAATCATCTTGAGCGACAGTTCGCCGTAACGGAACCAAATCAGGTGTGGTGCGGTGATGTGACCTATATCTGGACGGGTAAGCGCTGGGCGTACCTCGCCGTTGTTCTCGACCTGTTCGCAAGAAAGCCAGTGGGCTGGGCCATGTCGTTCTCGCCGGACAGCAGGCTCACCATGAAAGCACTGGAAATGGCATGGGAAACCCGTGGTAAGCCCGTCGGGGTGATGTTCCACAGCGATCAAGGCAGCCATTATACGAGCAGGCAGTTCCGGCAGTTACTGTGGCGATACCGGATCAGGCAGAGTATGAGTCGGCGTGGAAACTGCTGGGATAACAGCCCAATGGAGCGCTTCTTCAGGAGTCTGAAGAACGAATGGGTGCCGGCGACGGGCTATGTAAGCTTCAGCGATGCAGCTCACGCAATAACGGACTATATCGTTGGATATTACAGCGCACTAAGACCGCACGAATATAATGGTGGGTTAACGCCAAACGAATCAGAAAACCGATACTGGAAAAACTCTAACGCGGTGGCCAGTTTTTGTTGACCACTTCATATTGATATAGAAACGGTCAGTGTATCTATCCAGAACAGCCTTTGTTTTGGCCTACTGGATGGCACAAGACAGATCGGTTTCGCCCGTCTGGTGACAGACTTTGCCACTTTTGGTTATTTGTGCGACGTCTACGTGCTGAACGACTATCAGAAAAGTGGCCTCGGTCGTTGGTTGATTGAATGCTGTCACGCCCATCCATTGATGTCACGCCTGCGACGGATAATGCTGGTCACTGACAGCGCCCCTTGGCTATACCAGAAAATGGGGTATCTCCCGTTGAACCGACCAGACTTTGTCTGGCAGATCAACCGACCAGACATGTATCGTAAAACCGAAGGTAAATGAAGACTGTTTGGAGAGTAATATAGACTGTCAATCCGTAGGGCTGAGCATCTGCTGCGGAATAATTTGGCATATTCGCGAGACAACGTTGAGACGTCTGCTTGAGGCCCGGAACTTAATGTCAACTTAGCCATAGCCCATCTTCCACTTCTTTGCGCTATCTCGTTTATGAACCTAGTCATTCCGGGTATCATTTTGCGATTAGCATTCCAAAACCAAATTTAAGATAGGCATGTTTGCACTATCGCTGCGATCGCCCCTGAGGATTTTCATGAACAACGCCGAACAACAGTTCCTGAACGAGCTGGATAACAAATTCTGGAAAGCCGCCGACAAGCTACGCGCCAACATGGATGCCGCCAACTACAAGCACGTGGTGCTGGGGCTTATCTTCCTCAAGTATGTGTCCGATGCCTTCGAGGCGCGTCAGCAGGAGCTAATCACCTTGTTCCGCGATGTCGGCAACCCGGACAACATCTATGCCATGTCGCGCGACGGTTACGACTCTGATGAAGAGTACGCACAGGCGATTGTGGATGAACTGGAGGTGGAAGATTACTACACCGAAAAGAACATCTTCTGGGTGCCGAAAGCCGCGCGCTGGGACACGCTGAAAAACAAAGCCATGTTGCCGACCGGCACCGTGCTGTGGGTGGATGAAACCACCGGCAAGGATGTGACGCTGCGCTCTGTGTCCTGGCTGGTGGATAACGCGCTCGATGAAATCGAAAAAACCAACCCGAAGCTGAAAGGTATTCTGAACCGTATCAGCCAGTATCAATTGGGCAACGAAGTGTTGACCGGGCTGATTAATACTTTCTCTGACGCCAACTTCAGCAACCCGGAATATAACGGCAAGAAGCTCAACTTAAAGAGCAAAGATATTCTCGGTCACGTGTACGAATATTTCCTCGGCCAGTTCGCGCTGGCGGAAGGTAAGCAGGGCGGCCAGTATTACACGCCAAAAAGTATCGTCACCCTGATTGTTGAAATGCTGCAACCGTATAACGGGCGCGTGTATGACCCGGCGATGGGTTCCGGCGGGTTCTTTGTTTCCAGCGACCGTTTTATCGAAGAGCACGCGGGCGAGAAGCAGTACAACGCCGCCGAGCAGAAGCGCAATATCTCTGTTTACGGCCAGGAGTCGAACCCGACCACCTGGAAGCTGGCGGCAATGAATATGGCGATCCGGGGTATCGACTTTAACTTCGGCAGCAAAAACGCCGACACCCTGCTGGACGACCAGCACCCGGATCTGCGAGCTGACTTCGTGATAGCGAACCCGCCGTTCAACATGAAGGAGTGGTGGAACGCCAAGCTGGAAAACGACGTGCGCTGGAAATACGGCACACCGCCGCAGGGCAACGCCAACTTTGCGTGGATGCAGCACATGATCCATCACCTTGCGCCAAAAGGTTCGATGGCGCTGCTGCTGGCGAACGGTTCGATGAGCTCCAACACCAACAACGAAGGCGAAATCCGCCGTAACCTGATCAAAGCCGATTTGGTCGAGTGCATGGTGGCGCTACCGGGCCAGCTCTTTACCAACACCCAAATCTCGGCCTGTATCTGGTTCCTGACCAAAGACAAATCCAGCGGCAACGGCAAAGCGCACCGCAAAGGCGAAGTGCTGTTTATCGACGCCCGCAAGATTGGCTTTATGAAAGACCGCGTGCTGCGTGACTTTACTCGTGAAGATATCGCCAGAATTGCCGACACCTTCCACAAATGGCAGGCAGATAAAGAGTACGAAGACGAAGCCGGATTCTGCTTCTCTGCAACGCTGGAAGATATTCAGAAAAACGACTTTGTGTTGACCCCTGGGCGCTATGTTGGTGCTACCGAGCAAGACGAAGATGATGAACCCTTTGCCGAGAAAATGGCACGATTGACGACGCAACTGAAAGATCAGTTGGAAGAGAGCGCGAACCTAGAAGCACAGATTAAGGCGAATCTGGGGGGGCTGGGTTATGAGTTTTGAGATCCCATTCTCTCATATTGCAGAGATTATTATGGGGCAATCCCCTAAAGGCGAAGAGGTTAATAATGAGGGGATAGGACTCCCCTTATTGAATGGACCTACAGAGTTTACTGACCGTTACCCTGCACCTGTGCAGCATACTGCATATGCAAAAAAAATATCGCTACCAGGAGATATTTTATTTTGTGTTCGTGGTTCAACAACCGGCAGGATGAACTATTCTGATCAAAAATATTGTATAGGTCGAGGTCTTGCTGCAATAAGAGGTCGAAACGGATATCCGACACCTTACGTTAAAGCTGTATTAGAGACTTATCTTCCTAAATTGCTGGCAGCTGCGACAGGATCAACTTTTCCTAATGTTAGCAAAGACCTTATTAATAATATTCCAGTAAGTGTTTTACCTGTTGAGAATGCTTGTAATATTAGTAAGCTCATCGAATTGCAGGAAGAGAAAGTATTCACGAATAATCAGATAAACCAAACCCTCGAACAAATGGCACAAGCCCTGTTCAAAAGCTGGTTTGTTAATTTTGAACCCGTAAAGGCCAAAATGGCAGTGCTGGAAGCGGGCGGTTCGCAGGAAGACGCGATGCTTGCCGCTATGACAGCGATTTCCGGAAAAGATGATGATGCGCTGGTGGTTTTTGAGCGTGAACACCCTGAACAATATGCCGAGTTAAAAGCCACGGCAGAACTGTTTCCGTCCGCGATGCAGGATAGTGAGTTGGGAAATATCCCTGTGACATGGGAGTTAGGGAAGCTTCAAGATTTGTTGGTATTACAGAGAGGTTTTGATCTCCCTTCATCGGCACGAAAAGATGGTGAGTTTCCTCTGATTGCCGCCAGTGGCCCCAACGGTACTCATAATGTGGCAATGGCTAAAGCTCCGGGCGTTATAACTGGTCGTTCTGGTGTGCTTGGTAAAGTTTATTTAACGCTTGAAGATTATTGGCCATTGAATACAACCCTTTGGGTAAAGGAATTCAAACGTGCAACACCCTGTTACGCTTATGAGTTGCTGCGACTATTAGATATGAAAGCGTTTAATGCAGGTTCAGCTGTTCCTTCTTTGAACCGTAATCATATACATAGTTTGAGCTATCCACTCCCCCCTATGGCATTAGTAAATTTGTTTGAATCATCAGCCTTGCTTTTGCATCAGCGTGCACATGTAAATTTAAAACACTCTCAATCTTTGGCATTACTCCGCGACACCCTTCTCCCCAAACTCCTCTCGGGTGAAATCACCCTACCGGAAGCCGAGCAGGCGGTAAGTGAGGCGGAAAATGTATAAAGTCGATACGCCGACCAATAGTCTGCATTCTCTGCAAGAGGTGTCGTTCAGCAGCCTCGGCTTTCGCGAGCGCGATCACCTGCAGGAGTGGCTGGCAAAGAATCCCCAGGCGTTAACCCGCGACAACGACGATGAGTTGCTGATTATCCAGAAAGAGTTCGCCGGTTTTGACGACACCAAAGAACGTCTCGATCTGCTGGCGCTCGATAAAAAAGGCAACCTGGTCATCATCGAAAATAAGCTTGATGATTCCGGGCGCGACGTCGTCTGGCAGGCGCTGAAATATGCCGGCTACTGCGCCAACCTGCGTCAGGAGAGCGTGGTGGAGATCTTCCAGCTTTATCTGGATCAGTATGAGCCCAACGAGAACCGCCAGGCGGCAGAGGTCATCGCCGAATTTATGGGCTGGGAAAGCCTGAAAGAAGGGGTGCTCAACCGCAAAGGCACCCAGCGCGTCATCATGGTTGCGGCCAATTTCCGCAAAGAGGTCACCAATACCGCGCTGTGGTTGATGCAGTTTGGTATCCGCGCCCAGTGCTTCAAAGTGACCCCCTACCGTTTTGGTGAAGACGTGTTTGTCGATATCCGCCAGGTTATCCCAACCCCGGAAGCGGAGTCGTACATGATTGGCATGGCGCAAAAAGAGGCGGAAGAGCAGTCCACCTCCAGCAGTAGCGAACTGCAGCAGCGTCACTATCTGCGCCGCGAGTTCTGGACGATGGCGCTGGAAAAATTCCGCACCAGCCCCTGTTCACTGTTTAACAACCGCGCTCCCTCAACCGATCACTGGCTGGCTGCCGGGTCGGGCGTTAGCGGCGTGCCGTTTGAGCTTATCTTTTCCCAGAAAGACGCTCGCGTGCAGCTCAATATTTCGCGCGGAGATGCGCTGGAAAACACCTGGTTATTTGAACGCCTTCAGGAACGTAAAACGCACATTGAATCGCTGTTTGGCGAGCCGCTCGACTGGCGGTTGCTGCCAGAGCGAAAAAGCTGCCAGATCGTCTGTTCAAAGACGTTTGACGGCGGCAATAAAGAGATCTGGCCTGTCATTATCGACTGGATGATGGATAGCATGAACCGTCTGGAAAAAGCGATCCGCCCGAGCCTGCTGGAACTGGCGATTGAGCTGAAACAGACCGGTATGATCACCGAGGGAGAGGAAGAGTAATGCTGAGCGAAGACGATTTAGAGCAGCAATGCCTGAAATGGTTTGCTGAACAGGACTGGGAAGTGCTGCACGGGCCAGATCTCGCGCCGGATGGCGACAACCCGCTGCGTGCTTCATTTCATGATGTGTTTCTGCGCCCGGTGATGCTGGAGCAGCTGCAAACCATCAACCCCCATCTCCCTGTTTCCGTGCTGGAAGAGGTGATACTCCGTATTACCCGCCCCGAAAGCCCGGATCTGGTCGTCAGCAACAAAGCATTCCATCACCTGTTGCTCGACGGCGTACCCGTTGAGTACAAGCGTGAAGACAAAACGGTTCACGATAAAGCCCTGCTGATGGATTTCAACCATCCCGGCAATAACCGCTTTATGGTCGTAAATCAGGTGGCTATTCAGGGGATAAAACAGGTTCGTCGTCCGGATATTATCTGCTATATCAACGGCCTGCCGGTGGCGGTGATTGAGCTGAAAAGCCCGATTGATGCCAATGCCGATATCTGGGCTGCGTTTAACCAGCTGCAGACCTATAAAAACGAACTCAGCGACCTGTTTATCTGTAACGAAGCGCTGGTAGTGAGCGACGGGCAAAATGCGCGTATCGGCTCTCTGACCGCTGATGAAGAGCGTTTTCTGCCGTGGAAAACGGTGGCGAACGAAGATGATAAACCGCAGTTTCACTGGCAGCTTAAAACGGTAGTGCAGGGCTTCTTTAATAGCGAACTGCTGCTCGATTACATTCGTTTCTTTGTGCTGTTTGAAAACGATGGCAAACGGCTTATCAAAAAGATTGCCGCTTACCATCAATTCCACGCGGTGCGTGAAGCGGTTGCGGCAACGATTGTGGCCTCTACCGGTAAACATCTTCCGCTGCGCAGCAACATTACCCCCGGCAGTAAAAAAGCGGGCGTGGTGTGGCATACCCAGGGCTCCGGCAAAAGTATCTCCATGTGCTGTTACGCCGGAAAGCTGCTGCAACAAACAGAGATGAATAATCCGACCATCGTCGTGGTGACCGACCGTAACGATCTTGACGGGCAGCTCTACGCCACGTTTTGCCAGGCGCATGATTTACTCAAGCAAACGCCGTTACAGGCCAACGACCGCGACGAACTGCGCGAGCTGCTCAACGCCCGTGAATCCGGCGGCATTATCTTTACCACCGTGCAGAAGTTTGCGCCGCTGGACAGTGAACAGAGCCATCCGGCACTTAACGTCCGCAGCAACATCGTGGTGATTTCCGATGAAGCGCACCGCAGCCAATATGGCCTGAGCGCCACGCTGGACCGGCAAACCGGGGCCTATAAATACGGCTACGCCAAGCATATGCGCGATGCGCTACCGAATGCGTCGTTTATGGGCTTTACCGGTACACCGATTGCGTCTGAAGATAAAGATACCCGTGCCGTGTTCGGTGATTATGTCTCGATCTACGATATTCAGGATGCGGTGGATGACGGCGCGACGGTGCCGATTTACTACGAATCCCGCTTGGCAAAGCTCGACCTGAACCATGAGGAGCTGGAAACGCTCTCCGATCAGGTGGATGAGCTGGTGGAAGATGAAGAGACCGGCCAGCAGGAGAAAACCAAAGGTGACTGGAGCCGTCTGGAAAAGCTGGTAGGTTCTGAGCCACGCATCAAACAGGTCGCGGCCGATCTGGTTCAGCACTTTGAAACACGCAATGCGGCGATGAATGGCAAGGCGATGATAGTCGCCATGAGCCGTGATATCTGTGTGAAGCTCTACAATGCCATCACCGAGATCCGCCCAGACTGGCACAGCACGGATGTCGAACAAGGGGCTATTAAAGTCATTATGACCGGCTCGGCATCGGATAAAGACCATCTCCAGCCACACATCTACAACAAGCAGACTAAAAAGCGCCTTGAAACTCGGTTTAAAGATTTAAACGATCCGCTCAAATTGGTTATAGTCCGTGATATGTGGCTGACCGGGTTTGACGCGCCGTGCTGCCACACCATGTATATCGACAAGCCGATGCGTGGCCACAACCTGATGCAGGCCATTGCGCGTGTTAACCGCGTGTTCCGCGATAAGCCCGGCGGGCTGGTGGTCGATTACATCGGCATTGCCAACGAGCTGAAGCAGGCGCTGAAAACCTATACCGACTCAAAAGGCAAAGGGCAGTCCACGGTCGATGCCCGGGAAGCCTTTGCCATTCTGCTGGAAAAAATCGACATTATTCATGGGATGTTTGCGCCCTCGGCAGGAAAACCCGGCTTCAGTTATGCAGGTTTTTCTCGCGACCCGTTAGCGTTCTTACGCGATGCGGTGAACTATATTCTGGGGCTGGATGACGGTAAAAAACGCTACCTCGATGTTTCGCTGGCGATGAATAAAGCCTGGTCACTGTGTAATACGCTGGATGAGGCGAAACCCTTACAGGAGGAGTTCGCGTTTCTTTCGGCGGTCAGGGTGGGGCTTATCAAGCTCGATCCGAAGGCAAAGTTTAGCCAGTCAGAAAAAAACTCTCTTCTGAGCAAGATCCTCGATAACGCGGTTGTCGCGACCGGGGTTGAGGATGTCTTCGCACTCGCCGGGCTGGATAAACCGAACATAGGTTTGCTGTCCGATGAGTTTTTGGAAGAAGTGCGGGAAATGCCGCAGCGTAATCTGGCAGTGGAACTGCTGGAAAAACTGCTCAATGACGGCATTCATGCCCGTTCGGGCAATAACGTGGTGCAGCAGAAGAAATACTCCGACCGACTGAAAGCGGTGCTGCTCAAATACAATAACCGCGCCATTGAGACCGCGCAGGTGATTGAAGAGCTGATCCAGATGGCGAAAGCGTTCCAGGAGGCGATGGCGCGTGATGATGCGTTAGGGCTGACCCCGGATGAAATCGCCTTCTATGATGCGCTGGCTGAAAATGAAAGTGCAGTGCGTGAACTGGGCGATGATACGCTGAGAAAGCTGGCCATCGAAGTGACATTGAAATTGCGGCAGTCCACCACCGTGGACTGGCAGGTGCGTGAAAGCGTGCGTGCCCGATTGCGTATTCTGGTGCGCCAGACGCTGCGTAAGTATAAGTATCCGCCGGACAAAACGCCGGGCGCCGTGGAACTGATTTTGAAGCAGGCAGAAGTGGTGTCGAACAGCTGGACAGTCTAAAACGTTCATCGATTATCTTGACGGAGGTGGTTCAATGTCGGTTACTGTAACAGTTGAAAAAGTAGGGGCGGCATTTGCATTGATCAAATGCCACCATAGGCCTGAAGCAGAATATGAATTTACTGGTGAGTTTCTCGGGCTTTCACACGAGCTGAAGTTTGCAGGGAAGAATTTACGAGAACTGAGAGAAACTGGCTGTTCTATTTATGGAATTTATCAGGATGAATACGGCATGACCTTACTTCCTGATCATCCCGGCATTAAACTGGCCGAAATACTAGCGGTATCAAATATAGGACTGAATAAATTTTCGGTTTACATGGGATGTCGCGAGCAAGAGATAGTTGAATTGTTGAACGGTTCAGTTTCACTGACGAAAGCTATGGCACTCCGGTTATCGCATGTAGTCGGTGGAAGTTGGTCGAAGTGGATGTTAATTCAAGAGCAGTTTGAATTACAGTTGGCACAACGAGAGATTAAAGAATTAATGATTTTGACTAATATCGGGGATGAGGTCGTTGGATTATAGTAAAACAACCATCTTTAACTGATGGGTTTGGCCTTTCCATCCATAAGAAAGGCCATTTCTGTAAAAAAATAAATTACCAGCGACTGCAGCCGAAGCTACGGTCGCCATCTCCGTATACTTTTGTATCAAGTTTAGCCAGGTAGTCAAGACGATTCAGTAATTTATTGTATTCTCCTTCAAAGTTAAAATCATTGACGTCTAATATATAACGACAATTTTCAGGGTAGTGAACCAATCCCGGATAATCATCCAGTTCCAATCCCAGTGCGCTATACCATGCTCTTACAATCATCATCCTTAAATTGCTTTCAGCCTCATAATCACCTAAATGGTAATAAGCATCTTTGTTAAAAAAAAGACCAATATGAAAATGACATTTTCCCTCTTCGGAAAACTCCCTTACCCAAACATGACGAACTCGGTTTGGATATATTCTTTTACCGTTGGCGGCTCTGGCTCTCTCATTGGCCTCCAACATGGCATTTAATGCATTACGGAAACGGGATATGGCACCAGGCTCTAGATTAGGAAAACAGCAAACAGTATCACCTCTGTCTAGAATGGGGGGGTAATGTACATCAACACGTAATGCCATTGTTCTGGGGAATTCACTGAGTGCATCATTGACGACTCGTTCAATATTTTTTTTATAGGCGAGCACATGCTCACCATGTGAACCATGATATAATTCCATGTTTCGATCCTGTAGCTAGTCCTACGGCTTTCGATAGCCGTATATAGTAATATGATAAGACATAGTTGAATGTCTGTAATTAGTTATGTTAATTAACTGTTGGTAGTAATGATTGCTTTATAATACCTTTCCAACAATAAAACTTGTTATCAACCCATTACCCGTGCAGTAAAATACTTAAAAAGTAACTCTGCAATTATAATCATCCAAAGATACCATTATCCCAGTATCTTTTTACCGTGGAAATGCTTATTCCTAAGATCTTTGCCACCTTGGATTGAGAGTAATGCTTAGCCTTCTCATTCTGAATTAGATAAGAATATTTACTTCCTTCAGGTCTTCCCTGCATTTTCTTTGGTTTTGTTTTGTTAGTAGGCATCTTTTGCTCTCATCTAGCTATTAGGCAATAACTCCATACTGTCGAGATGTATGTAAACTAAGTGGTTATGCTTAACATTGGTATCAGAATGTATGGTTTACTTCACCGTTAAAGGGATTAATAATGATGGCATCTCCTCCTTTCATCGCCTTTTGAGGTGTATCGCCTTCGGCAATTACCGGAACCATTACCGCTAGATCATTTGTGTAATAAATTGGTATCCAGCAATAGCATGATTGTTTAGGGGGAGTTTTATTTCTTTTCAATACTGCCTCAACTCCAAATGTAATAAGTTCAAAGATTGGCATAATCACAATGCTGCTCAAATCAAAAAAACAACCATCGTAGACTGTGTCCTTTATCAGTATGATATTAGATAACCCTCCTGCAATGAGATGTTTGCGGTTCACGCGCCGATCTGTGTAAATAAAAATTGCTTTTTTTACATTGAAACTTTTTATAATGTATGAGAGCTTTTCATGAATTAATTTTTTTTCGCTCTTACCCATCTTATCATGAGGTATTTTGTGCGCATAAAAATCTTGATCGACAACCTCGTTCCGGTGTCGAATGTGAGTGTTCCAGACGGAATAAAAAAACTCTTCGTAAGTTAATTTTGGCTCACCCCGTGCGATTGAGGGGGCCTTCTCTTCAAAAATACAGCCTAATGTTGACTCCAAAGTTTGAGCTATATGATATTGCGATGTTATTTTATTCAATGCTGGGGCTGTGGCGTTTAACAAAAATGATATCACCTCTGACCTAGAGTATCCTTTTGCATTGCTATAGTCGTCGATTGCATCAATAGTTGATTTTTTGTTTGCGCTGAAAGTGATGCGTTTTTTCATATGTATCCTTGACTTTCGTTAATGTAAAATGTGATAAACGGTGGTGATTTAGTATCTTTTATTGACGGATTGTTTCTGTTAATTAAGCCAGCTATTCTTTAGAATAGCTGGGGAGTTATGATTTTGAGGCTGCTGTTAATTACAATATACTGAGAAGGTTAATAGGAACCTATCAATGTCTTTGCGTAACCAATAATGTCGGCTGTTAATTTTCTTTGGGCGTGGTAAACCATTAGGCAGCTTGTCTTGGCAAAGCCATTTTCGAATTGTTTGGGCTTTAAGGTTTAATAGATGTGCTAACTCACTTGTGGAAACAAGTTCAGATAAAGATGTTCTGGATTGCTCATATATGCTCATGCTACCACCTCAATGATTGAGATGCAGGCATATACAAAAAGTAATGAAATTAGAAGGGAAAGAAAGGACCAAAAAGAAAACGAAAAAGCCAAGCTTGAATAAGCTTCAGGGTCAGGGTCACTACCTTCGCTTGAGCCGGATGAGGTACTTTTAGTTGATTTAGACGCATTACCTTGCGAGTTTTCGGCCAGATTTTTGTGCGAGATGATACGTGCAAAAAAAAACGCCCAAAGTTTTATGTCGATTGTTTTTATTGTATAAAGAGTTTTTTTCATTGAGGTGTCCAAGAGCAGCTCGAATCCTGATGTTCATCTGTCTTTCCTGAAATATGGACTCAGCACAGGTTTGTCGCTGCTTACTAGAACGAACAACTTTGATCTTACCCACGACCCGTACTATTCGAGCCTTTGAGCTAGTTTGCGCAGAACTCATCAAAGAATTAGACATAATGCTTTATCTCCTGATTTAAAAGTGGACGATGGAATTTAAACCTTAAAATACACTTATGTCAACGATGGATGTTGTTCTGTAATCTATTGATATTAAATGAAATCAACGCATATCAACGGTTATTTTTTTACAATATTTGCTTGCTGTAAGATCCACCTCTCAATTTTTTCATGCCATTTGCGCAACAGATCTAACGGACGACGGCGGTAGTGTTTTTCCGCCAGTGCACTTGGTTTGTGTCCCATAATTTGAGCAACAATACCTGTTGGCACTTCAACCCATTCAGCAAGAGTGCCAAAACTACGGCGTAAGCCGTGAAGGCTGATATGTGGTAACTCAGCTCGAGCTAACGCTCTGTTGTGTCCTGAACGCGGTTCAATAATTTTGCCACTTTTGCTGTTACTTCTGAAAACCCAACCCTCCTTATTTACGTCAGAATTTGGGAATTGCGCTAGCGCACTTAACAGCTCAGAAACATAAGGAGTGAGAGGGATGATACGTTCGCCTTCGATCTTGTCTTTAATCCTCATGCTTGACCATTTGAAATCTACGTCAGACCACCGAAGTGACGCAATTTCTTCACGCCGTGCACCGGTGAGCAAAAGTACTTGGAGATAGGCCGATGCAATGGGATTATTGAGGCTACGTACGGCACTGAACCAGATTTTTAACTGTTCTTTTTGTAAGCAATCTCCCGCTTTACTCGCTGATACTGGAACCACTTTTCTCACGTTATGATCTTGTGCAATATCGCCATGGATTATTCCCTGATATTTTTTCTGGTAATTAGCCCATTTGATAAATGCACGCAACAGCCGGTAGGCATGAGCAGTGACGGTAGGCCGATTTTGTCTCTCTGTACTTAGCCATGCGGCAATGTTCTCTGGTGTTAGTTCCGATAACGGTAGGTCGAGTAAGCTAGCCAATGGTCCAGCCGAGGTTGGGCCCCGGCCTCTTTTTTTACTTACCCCTCCACGGCTGGACAAGTTAATGTGATCGGCAATGTATCGAGTAGAATATGGGCGTTTAGTTTTTGCGCTGATTCCGGTTCTCAATTCTTCAAGGTAATCTTCCCAAGCGCTTGTGAAGGTTACCTTCGTTTTACGAGATTCAGCCTGCTGTGATTCCGCTTCAGCAATTTTTTCTGCCTTAGCTATACGCGGATCTATCCCAGTATCGATTAATGTTTGCAGCCGCCTGGCTTCGGCCCTGGCATCATCAATCCTCCAATCGTTAATGTTGCCAATGGTCATGCGAAGGGTTTTTCCCGCATATACGCTTTGGAACACAAAAGCTTTTGTTCCGCGAGTTGCCCGACATGCCAGGGAAGTTACGTCCGCATCCCAAAGAAATGCCTGGGTTTTTCCTTCAGATAAAGCAAATTTTCGAATGCGCTCGAAGGTGAGTTTTTGTCTTGGAAGTGCCATTTTGGGGCTCCAGATGAGAAATGTTACATCACCATAATGTAACTGCTGGTGTAAGTAAAATGGGGGAATAAACATCAACACCTGTCAATTTTTATCAACAGGTGTTTTTCATAACACAATGTTTTATAATGAATTACTTGTTTTAAGAGTAGGTTTTTAAAGGGGTAAAAATATAATAACGTCGCATTCGTAATGCGAAGGTCGTAGGTTCGACTCCTATTATCGGCACCATTCTAACGTCTCCCCAAGTCTACTAAAGTTCACTGAAACCCCTTATAATCTGCGCTTTACAGCCCCTTTTAGTATTTCTACGTCTACTAAAGTTCCCTGAGATCTACGGTCATTTGGGGGTACTTATGGGGGTATATGCTGTTCGGTCTAGAGGAGGTACCCCCAAGTGAAACTAAACGCCCGGCAGGTGGACGCCGCCAAACCTAAAGATAAGCCCTACAAGCTGGCTGATGGTGGTGGTTTGTATCTCCTGATTAAACCTAATGGTGGCAAATACTGGCGGCTCAAGTATCGTGTAGCCGGTAAAGAGAAGCTGTTAGCGCTTGGCGTGTATCCTGAAGTCACATTGGCCGATGCTCGGTCAAAACGTGAAGAAGCCAAAAGGGGTATCGCTGGGGGTATCGATCCTATGGAAGCGAAACGGGAAGAGAAGATTGCCCGTGAAATTCAGTTAAACAATACCTTCAAAGATCTTGCCCTTGAGTGGCACAGCAGCAAACTAAAAAAATGGTCTGCTGGGTATGCTTCAGACATCCTGGAGGCTTTCAACAAAGATGTCTTCCCTTACATTGGCAAAAAACCAATAGCCGATATCAAACCGCTTGAACTGTTGAATGTGCTGCGGCGCATTGAGGGGCGCGGCGCTACAGAAAAGGCCAAAAAAGTTAGGCAGCGCTGCGGGGAAGTTTTCCGTTACGCAATAGTCACCGGCCGTGCTGAGTATAACCCTGCTCCGGATCTTACCAGCGCCATGCAAGGGCATGAGTCCAATCATTATCCTTTCCTCACACCGAAAGAATTGCCTGATTTCTTCAAGGCGTTGTCAGGATATACCGGAAGCGCTTTAGTAGTTTTGGCCGCTCGTCTGCTGATTATCACCGGCTTGCGTACCGGCGAACTCCGCGGGGCATTTTGGGATGAAATCAAAATCAGTAAGGCGGTCTGGGAAATACCAGCCTCACGTATGAAAATGCGTCGCCCTCATGTGGTGCCGTTGTCCAGGCAAGCTCTTTCGCTTATTGGCCAGCTCCAAGAGCTGACAGGCAATTACCCGCTTATGTTCCCTGGCCGTAACGATCCGCGAAAAACAATGAGTGAAGCCAGCATAAACCAAGTCTTTAAGCGGATTGGCTATGACGGAAAAGTCACCGGGCACGGTTTCCGGCACACCATGAGTACCATCCTGCACGAACAGGGCTACAACACCGCGTGGATAGAAACGCAGCTGGCACACGTCGACAGAAACTCTATTCGAGGTACTTACAACCATGCTCAATACATAGACGGCCGCCGTGAAATGCTTCAATGGTATGCCGACTATATGGAGGCGTTGGAAAACGGCGAAAATGTAGTGCATGGAACGTTTGGGAAAAGCGCTTAACTGTATGTATAGACAGTGCTAATTGACAGTAGTAGACTTCAGTAGACGAACAATAATTAGGCATTGTCTAGGCTGATCACCGAAAACCCGCGCACCTCTGCGGGCTGGCAATGCCACCAGATAGAGGACGCGAGGTGGCGTATGCTTAATCCAGCAGTAGAGCTCAAAGCAAAAAAACAGCAGTTTATAAGCATTAGGGAATTGATTGCTCGAATTGAGGCAAAATTCCCTGATATGACAAGGGATCAAATCGCAAATTGGATAATCATTAAACTTGATGAAGAACAAGAATACGCGCCGAGTCTATTAATACAAGACTCTCGTGGAATCACCAGACGACCAACCTTCGGTGATCCTTCTTTTAGTGCCTATGAAATGCTTAGCAGTGTTATGGCAAACCCTACTATGGATGAACCTCCTTACGAGGGATGGACTCCATCTATGACACAAGAAGGCCAAGAGCAAACCTCTAGCTCTTCAGATCTCAATTTTCATGATGATATTCCATTTTAAGGTGATGCTATGAATTCATTTGATTTTATAGGATTTAATCGTTCAGAGATTGAGAAAACGTTAGGCCTTAATCTGCATGATAATTTATTGGAATATAACATTGGTTTAAAGAAAAATTTACCAAGTTGGCTTGTTCCATATCTTTCAAGAGATAGCATCTCTCTTAGTGACTCTGCACGTTTAATTGTTGGCGCAAATCCAAGAGAAAATATTACAGGTGAAAAATCTCACGAATATGAAGCTTATAAAGAATCTCTCTGGGATGCGATTGATAATTCAAAACTAACCGCAAGGGATATTTCCCACTACGATAACATGGATCATGATCGGCGTGATTGTATACTCGTGCGTAGTGAGGTTGAAAAATGGGTTACAGAACATAATTTCAACTGGCCTTTACCCTTACAGCAACCAACTGTAAATGAACAAACAAATCAGGTCTATCTAGATCAATGGGGGGAGTTCCCTGGTAAAAACACTGCATTGATGATGATTGCAGGTATGGCTATCGCCCTCGAAAAATCAAGTAAGAGCTATCGAAATGGTGAGCGCCTGAACAAACTGGCAATTGCTCGTGCGGTTGCACAGAACCTGGCTACTCTAGGTTATCAAGGGATGGTAGTGACGGAAAAACAGATGACAAACCTCATAAAGGAGGCTTTGGAAGTCACATTTCCAGAAAGCGATGGTTAGCATTTCCAAAGTTAATGTGAACGCGAGTCTCAACTTCCAAAGTCTCGCGTTCATGCTTTAGTCATTTCCAAACGCACTTAAAAAAACGATTTTATGGCCTGTAGGCTATCTGTCATCCCTTCCAACAATCTTATATCGGTTTCCACAATCATAGTTCTAGTTCTGATTAAATTATTCTCGTGAACTTCATTAGACGACACGAGGTATATATGTCTTATTCATTAATTAGATTTGCAGAAGTACAGAAACGGTCAGGCTATAGCAAAGCGTGGATCTATCGTCTCCTTAAAGAAAATCGCTTTCCACAATCAGTTAAAATTGGAGCCCGATCTATCGCATTTGTTGAAAGTGAAATTGACGAATGGATAAGCCAGAGGATCGAAGAGCGTGATGCGTTAATTTCCACAAAGCCACAACTGTAACTTAGCCCGGGGAAAACTAATATGACTATCAAAAATGCCCGTGCCGGGCAGGGTTTTGCTCACCCTGAAAACAGCAGTGATGATATTTCGGTCATTAAATTTGAGGATGCAAAAGTACGAATTGTTAAGATACTGGGGGAGCCATGGTTTGTCGCGGCAGATGTATGCGCAGCTCTGGAAATAACTGATCACAAGGTTGCTTTGCGACGTCTGGATGATGATGAAAAGGGGGAGTGTTTAATACCCACCCCTGGTGGAAAGCAGACTATGCGAACTGTCTGCGAGTCAGGATTCTACAAACTGATCTCACGTAGTCGTAAGGCGACTACTCCCGGCACCTTTGCGCACCAGTTCAGTAATTGGGTATTCCGTGAGGTCATTCCCTCAATTCGTAAAACTGGCTTCTATGGAGTGCCGTTCGTGTTCCTGAACGACTTCAGCCGGCGCATGGCTGCTTATCAGCAGGAGGCCAGCAAACGCGGGTATAAGTTGCAGCAGTGTAAGGCAGTAAAAGAGGCTCTTGTGCGGGAGGAGAGCCAGCTATGGCGTAAGTATCAGCCCGAGCTGTTAGGCGAAGATGGTCATGAGCCGTTTACTGAAGTTCGCCCTTTAACGGATGAAAAAAATTGAGTTCGTGAATAACTTGCGTGCTCTTGCGATGTTGAGCACTCAAAATAAGTTTGTCGCGACAGCTCACTAAACAATTCGAAAAGGTTAATGCCATGAAGAACATTTATGCCCATCTGGGGCAGGGCTTCGCTCGCAACGAAAGCAGCCAATTAATTATTACCCGTAGCAAGGGCGAGGCTCTCTCCGTCGCCCCCTGCGATAATCAATTTTTGTTTAGTAATTTTTCGCAACTTTGCTTCAGTACGTCTTTTTCGTTACTTCCGCAAGCGCTCTCACTGCTGAGGCATGATTTGAGTGCGAATACTGCTATTAATAAGACGAGAAGACCAAGAAGGATTTTTTTCATTATTTACTCTTTAGGGGCAATTCCACGCTGTTGGAGTTCTTTGCGAACGATCCTCTTCAGCCACGCAGCTAGTGATTCATCACCATCTTGCTGTTGTGCCCGTTCCATCATTTCTCGCAGTTCTGGATCCAGCCGAAACTGGAATGGAGGATTACCACGTCTCTCGTTTTTGTGTGTTGACACGTTAATTACACCCGATGTAATGTGTTTATGTGTGATGACACATTACACACAGAAGTTAAAAAAAACAACGCCCCGAAGTGCGGGAACACTTTCAGGGCGTCTGACCACAACGTTAGAGGTACTAACATTATGGCTTGCACTAAGTCTACCCAAACACGCCCTGAATTTACATGGCGTTTTCTCACCCTGGGTGAATTCACAAATCAGATCGTCAACGTTACTGCTTCCACCGAACACGAAGCACGCGAAAAAACGCCTGCAGGATGTGTCTGTATTCTGGCGTGTCGTTTTCGTCTTAAGGAGGTACAGCATGTTTAAGCTCCAGACCCTTACAGCTAAAGCACGCGAGCTGCGCGGAAACGTGGTAAAAGCCACTACCACGAAAGGCACCCGCACCATGACCCCCGTATACGAACGGGAAGAGCAGCGCAAACTGCGTGAACGCATCCAGCAGACACAGCCGGACTGGGTTTTACTCTGGTGGGATATTGCGACCGTTACCGGCTGGCGTACCAGCGACGTGTGCAACTTCCGTTACTCCTGCATCAACTGGGAAACCGGCATTGCGACAATCATCGTAGCGAAGCAGACCAAAGCAGCAGAAGCCAGGGCGACCCGGAAGGGGCTCGAGATTGTTCGCCAGCAGCGCAAGGACGCTGCCCGGCTTGCTGGCGATCACATTGCCTACATGCACTGGGATAGCGTGAACTGCGACGAACTGGCCGCCGGCATGACGGAAGAAGAACAGGCGATCGTGTTTGAGCTGGTGGCAAAGGCTGAAGTTAAGCACGATACCAAACAGCTGCCGCCGGGCATTATCAAGCGGCTGCGTGAACGCATGGAGCGCAATCTTATCGGGGACGACCTGGTATTTTCCCGCAGCCAGATTGAAAGTAACCGTTGCCAGTCTCTGGAAGGTAGCGTGAGCCGCCAGACGATTTGGAAGAAACTGCACAACGTAATGGTGTGGTTTACCCGAGTGGTAAACACGCGTCTGCGCCTGAGTGCCTATTCCAGCCGCAAGATTGCCGCCTTTAATCTCATGTCCGCCGGCGGCGAACAGGGTTTGCTGGTCGCCTCTGAAATGCTCGGGCACAGTAACCCGGCAATCACCCGAACTTACCTCCAGTTAGGCAGCAAGGCCTCCGCCATTCAATCCCGTCTGGCCATGGAGGTATCTGTATGACAACGGTTATCCCAATTTGCTGTCTCGGTGCTTTCGCCGATCACATCCCTGCGCAATTAAATAGTGTGCGATTTTGTTTTGCCAGCCAGTTATTAAGGGACGGGGAGGGGAAATTATGACTCCTGTTTACGATCTGGTTCGCCGGGCCGACGGCAAAAACGTATTCAGTTTTCCGGCCGGTGGTCGCTATCTGGTGGACACGTCGAACGGGTTGCAGTCGATGCGCCCCCTTCTGGACGACGAGATCATTTTTACGGTGGAGAGTGCCGCGCGCTTTCTGAGGAAAATTGGTTATCAGGTAATCCCGCCAGCGGCGTGAGGTAAAAAATATGACGATTAAAAATTCCGGCTTAGCTGCTGGTGGCCGCGCTCACCCTGAAATCAGGCCGGGCGATAAATGGAAGGACAGTCGGGGCAACATAGTAATTATCGAAAGTTACCGATTCGACAGAGTGACATATTGCCGTGAAGGGTACAGCTCACCGTGTTTTTGCACGCCCGAAAGACTGGTACGGGAGTTTGAATTTGTTTCTTCCGCGCCGGTCGCCGGCGAAAAAGATATCGATCGGATTATGCGGGTGCAGGGCATCGAACGAATTCGGGTCATGCGGGAAATCATCAGGGAGCGAGGAAACAGAAAATGAAGAATGCACCAAACCTTAAAAAGCAGCCGGCGGATCTCATGGAGGAGTCAATTATCTTTGCCGGAGCCGATGCCTGGACGTTCGCCAAAGCATGGCAGGAAATGAACCCGATTGGTGACACCGTGCCGCCGGTCGTGCTGGATAAAAAGCAGCTGGCGGAGCTGGAGAATATCCGGATTGTGGATGATGGCCGGCTCTATGCCCGGGTTTGTCGTGGCGGGCATCTGACCGAACGGCAGATAACCATTCTCGCTACAAAGCTGGCGGTGGCCGGCGTGGAGCGCGCGCAATTCTACTCTGAAGGTTATCAGCTTCTGGAGGACTGGACGCCGCAACTGCCGCGCCTCAAAGCCGATGCGGAAGCCGGCAAAAGCATGGTGATCGGCAAACCGCTGACGGATGTAAACCTCCGCGACCTGGCTGATAACGAAAAGGCGCTCATACTGGCCGCGCGTTACACCGGCATTGCAATCAATGAAAACAGCGAGGGCGTGTACGTCTACCGTGCCGGCATCTGGGAGAAAACGTCTCTGCTCGAGCTGAGCCGCGAAATGGTGGCTATCTACAACGAGAACAAAACCAACTTCAGCAAGCGTGCGATCAACAACGTTATCGACGCCCTGAAAATCGTTATCCCGGTAATGGGAGAGCCGCGGCGCAGCCTGATCCCCTTTGCAAACGGCGTCTACGATATGGAAACCGGCGTTTTCTCCGAACACAGCCAGGATAACTGGCTGACCAACCACAACGGCGTGACCTACATGCCGGCGGTGCCGGGCGAAAACCTCCGCGACCACGCGCCGAACTTCCATAAATGGCTAAGTTACGCATCAGATAGAGACGCAATTAAGATGCAGCGTATCGCTGCGGCGCTCTTTATGGTTCTGGCGAACCGGTACGACTGGCAGCTGTTCCTCGAGATAACCGGGGAGGGTGGCAGCGGGAAAAGTGTCTTTACCCATATCGCCACGATGCTGGCCGGCGCGCATAACACTGCGAGCGGGAACATGGCGGCGCTCGACAGCGCACGCGGACGGGCGCAGTTCGTCGGTAAGAGCATGATAACGCTTCCTGATCAGCCCAAATATTCAGGTGAGGGCACCGGGATAAAGGCAATCACCGGCGGGGATGCGGTGGAGATCGACCCGAAACACGAGCATCAGTACACCGCCGTTCTGCGGGCGGTGGTTGTGGCCACGAACAACACGCCGATGATTTTCACCGAACGTGCCGGCGGCGTTTCCCGGCGCCGCGTAATTTTCCAGTTTAACCGGCGCGTCAGCGAAGAGGATAAGGATCCCGACCTGGCAGAGAAGATATCCGCTGAAATTCCGGTGGTTGTTCGTCGGCTGCTGGCGAACTTTGCGGACCCGGAAAAAGCGCGGGCGCTGCTGCTGGAGCAACGGAACAGCGAAGAAGCACTGGAGGTGAAGCAGAAAACGGATCCGCTGTATGCCTTCTGCGCTCACCTTGAGCGACTGGCTGATTGTGCGGGAATGATGGTAGGAAACCGCAATCCGCCTCACTATCCGCGAATTTATCTCTATCACGCTTATCTGGCATTCCTGGAGGCCAACGGTTTCGACAAGCCGCTGACGCTGAATAAATTCGCAGAGGGGATGGAAAGCGCGATGCGGGAGTTTAATCACGAGTACCGTAAGGAACGTAGAGCCCGTGGCATGGTGACTAACGTCGAACTTTCGGAAAGTGCGGAAGACTGGTTACCTCAGACGCATCCTGTAGCCGGTCATAAAGAATGAAGTTCAGATAAATATGGAGAAAGGTATACATGGTATACATCGAGAGAATAATTTATATATAAATCAGTGAAATAAACCATGTATACCTTGTTTTCAGGTATACACAGGGTGTACATGGTGTTCATTCTCTCATTAATCATCTGGTGGTTTATTGAACAGAATGATGTATACCGTGTACACCTGAAATCCCAAAATGTAGGCTGGTATTCATGGGTTAATGTATTGTTTTATAAGAAATATATTGCCTTTATGAACACCATGTATACCTTGAGGGCAAATTCTTTAAAACGCATCCACACTTTTCGCGTTGTGCACCCCTGTAATTTCATTAACATCGTTTCATAAATCGCAATTAATTATTTGATTGTTGCGATTAATGGAACTTTAATGGTCGCTATTACAGGGGGCATCATGAGCAAGGTTAACGTTAAGCCCGTTCTGCTGAACGGGGAACAGATTCAGGCTCTGAAAACCATTCAGGAGAGGGAGCGCCAGAAGTCGGGCATGGGGATCGCGCCGTCAATCCATGCAGTTGCACGCAAGGTATTTGATGCAGGGCTGTCAAAAATGGAGGCTGGCCAGTGAGCTACTCAATCAAAATAGGGAAACACAGCATCGAGCTGGCGGGTTATGCCGGTAAGGTTGTTGCGCCAAATACTCAGATGGCCGCTTTATTCCGTGGTATGGCGGGGGAACTCACCAGCCTGAGGACAACGGCGCAGCAGGCCGAAGCTGAGGCGGATTTGCTGGACGTTATCCGCAACGATCCGGATCTGAACGAACAGGCAAAAAACCGCAGGGCAGGTGAAGCCCGGAACCCGGACACGCTCAAAGACTTTACCCGCGGGGTGGCAGCTGTAAGCGAGCAGGCCGCAAACATTCTCGATTACCTGAAGAATAAGCTCGCTCCGGTTAATCCACTGGCATCTGATGATGTTCAGGGATTCATGCGTGACAGCGAAATGCGCCAGACATTCGCCAGGCTGGATCGCCGCAGTCAGGAAAAAATGCTGCTGTCGATGCACAGTGGAAAGCATCCGGATCTGGCGGACGCCTTACTAAGGGCGCACGCAGTGTGTTCGGGACTCGATACGGAACAGCTAAAACGTCTCGGCTTCTCCCGTATCGCATCAGAGAACGGGCAGGTGATTAGCGCGGTTGCCGAGCTGGTCGACGCGGTAAGGAAAGACGTCGCACAAATTACAGCTGTCCGAACCTGGTATAACAATCTCGTTTACGGGAAGAACGACGATCCATCAGAAGTTCTCCCCCGCATGACCGGCCTTGATCAGTTAAGCGAACATGTCAGCGCGATGCTCAAAGGCAGCCAGCGGCAGACACATTCAGAAGAGAAGCAGGCCGCCTGAGGGCGGTTTTTTTCTGCCCGGAGGGAAACACAGGATGCTGTTAAGTAAATCAGCCTACGCCAGGCATATGGGCGTCAGCCGGCAAACTGTTTACGGCTGGATAGCCCGCGGTGAAATTGTAATTTCAGGCGATAAAGTGGATGTTGATGCATCGCAGGCTAAACAAAATTCTGCTGGTGCTGGCGAACACCAGACTGAAATGACGTGGGCGCAGGCCGCCGCATGGGTATGGAAGCATGACAGCGGGAAAAAGCTGCCGGCTGATATTGATGCTGGCCAGAGGATAGAGGCCGCAGCCGCTGAGCTGGGTTTTGATGTTCAGCACGAGCCCGAAGAGCAACTACTGATTCTCTTCCGGCTGGATGAAGAAACCCACAGCTTCTATGGCAAAGACCGTGCAGCAGGCGCTTTACGGTTTCTTCGTTCTGAGCTGGCTTACGTTGCCACAATGCACCCCGATACGCTGGATGACTGGAACAAAACTGGTTTAATGTCACTCTGCCTGCTGGACGGCGAAAAACTGTAACCCCCCAGCCCCTCAAACTTGACACTTTTTCGCGAGAAACTGGGAAAAGTGTCAACCCAACCTAACGGATCCTGACGCCTACGAACAGCAGCTACAGCAGAAGTGTAAAGGGCTGGCGTTGAGATTTGTTGAGCCTTGGCTGTTAGCTTTTGTTAATCCTGATGCGAAGCAGGGCAGGTGTCAGCCTGTTATGGTTTGTTATGCCTTACTAGGGAAAACTAGGGGGAAAGTGTCAACCGCTACCGCTTCAGAAAACTTCAGGTACACGAACTCGTGAAGGGGAGGTGTTAAGCACTCCCCCTTTGCAACCATCCTCGAGCATCTTTCAGATCGCTGTTCTGGTTTGCCCGGACGCTGGCGTTCAGATTGAGTTGTCAAAAGTTTTCACCCACCGTCAGCGCCAGTGGGGATTTTTGGCAGAACGCGCTCTAAGTTACAGTTGCTTCGAACTGACATCGGTTATTCAACGTAAAATGCAAAATTAATTTAAGATAATGCGATATTAATCACGCTACTATTTTTGATAGGGTTTGGAATAAAATTAGAAATTGCAACTTGTTCAAATTTTGGTAAGTTAAAGACGGTTTATGGGCAGATTTTGGGTCGCGTTTCGCGATCAGTGAAAAAAATGTCCGATAGGATTGCCTTTCAGGAACTCATTGTCCTGGCGTTTCTTGAATTCTTGTCAAGTTTGCGTAAGAGTGCCCATAAACCATTTTCAATGGTGACATATCATGAAAAAATTGGATTTATTAAAAGCTGCAAAAACAAAGCCGGATTTGGCTAAGCTTTTAGGCGTTAAGCCTTCAGCATTAACCTATTGCTTATATAAAACTAAGCCCGAGACTCAATACGTTCAATTCGAGATACCAAAGAAAAATGGTGGCAATAGAATTATTAGTGCCCCCTCTGGTATGTTAAAAAATATACAGGCATCTCTTTCTGAATTATTGCTAGATTGCTTAGATGAAATTATTTTTGATAAATTTCCAAACTCAGAGATAGCAAGGCAAAAAGCAAAAAACTCCATAATTTTAAAATTAAAATGCTCTGGTTCGGAAATTAAACAGCCTTCATTGTCGCATGGCTTTGAAAGGAAACGTTCTATAATAACTAATGCAATGATGCATTTAGGTAAGAAACACGTTTTCAATATAGATTTAGAAAACTTTTTCGGTAGTTTTAATTTCGGAAGAGTAAGAGGTTTTTTCATAAAAAACAAGAATTTCTTACTCGAGCCAGAAATAGCTACAGTGATTGCAAAGATTGCATGTTATAATAATGAACTACCACAGGGTAGCCCTTGTTCCCCAGTTATTTCTAATTTGATAACACATGCTTTAGACATTAAATTGGCTGCTGTTGCATCAAAATATTCATGTACGTATTCAAGGTATGCAGACGATATAACCTTTTCCACAAGGAAGGATAGTTTACCCTCGTCAATAGCAAAATCCGATAATCATACATTTGTAGCCGGTAAGGTAATTAAAAGTGAGATTAAGCGCTCAGGATTTTCAATTAATGAAACTAAAACTAGAAATCAATATAAAGATTCACGGCAGGAAGTGACGGGGTTAGTCGTAAATAAAAAACCTAACACTAAGAAAGAGTATTGGCGTCTTGTGCGTGCTCAATGCAATCATCTCTTCAGAACTGGTCAGTTTAAAGAGATTGTCGATGGTGTTGAAGTAGTTGGCAATATAAATAGGTTGGAAGGGAAGTTAAATTTCATCGACCAAGTTGATCATTATAATCGGCTTCGACAAAGCGAGAAGCTGAATCCGAAGTATCATTTGAAAAAAGATGCTCTCAAAAATGGTCATGCCAAAAGCAGACGTTACTTACATACTTCGAGAGAAAAAACATTTAGTAAATTTCTGTTTTATCGTATGTTCTATGGTAATAAAAAACCGACTATTCTCACAGAAGGTAAAACTGATAATGTGTATTTGAAAGCAGCCATTCACAAATTAGCAGCGTTATTCCCTAAATTAGCAATTGAAAAAACCGCCCTAGCACCGTATAAGTTATTAACGCAGTTCGTCGAATACAATGAACGTACCAAATATTTGTTAGAGCTTTTTGGTGGCACTGATTACCTTAAGGACTTTGTTATACATTACAGACATTACTTTCATGATTACAAAGCCCCTAAACCGTCTAATCCGGTTATTATATTCGTAGATAATGACTCTGGGCCTAAGAATCTGATCAATTACGTGAATGGAGTTGAGGGTATTCAGATTTTTCCAGCGGGTGTTGCAGATATTCGTCAATCCGATTTTGTTCATATTTTTTGCAATTTATATCTAGTGCTCACACCTCAAGTTGAAGGGTGTCCTGAAACTGACATAGAGTATTTCTTTAGCAATGTTGATCGACTTAAGCAACATAAAGGTAAATGTTTTAATACAGTTGCTGATCGTGATCCAAGCAATGATTTGAGCAAGGAGGCATTTGCAACGCACATAGTCAATGCACATAAAAATGATATTGATTTTTCGAGATTTACTAGTTTACTGGAACGGTTAGAAAAAGTGATAGATCACTATAACTTAATTAAGTAATTACAAGCATTTGGAATCTTGTATGAGGGATGTGATACAAAATTGTTAACTCTTAAATAACGTTATAGCTTTGCTTGCAACTATTATCAGAATGTTAGTGGCAAATGAACATTCAACTGTAATTTATTACAATGTGCTTCTTTGTGAATACAAGAACTAGTTGGATTCCTTTTAGGTATTAACTTGGGTTAGAGAAATTAGTTTGGGGGTATCTATGGGGGTATCTCATAAGTCAATAAAGAAAAAAATTATAAATATCAATTTCTTGAATGGTTAGTATGGTTCCTATTATCGCACCATTCTAAATCAATTAGTTACCTTGCATTCCGCAGATCATGGCAGCAAATGTTGCTGATGGTTGCATATTTTCGTCCCATCGTTTTGTACCTGTAAGAAGTTGAACGGCGGCATAACCTTAAAGACTATACCGCCAGCGCCACATTATCGCGCCATTAACGCAAACACCCCCCAGCCAAAGTATTCCCGCGTGTACGTCACATGACGTTCAGGCGCTATCGTCAGCTCCGCCCGAACCTCCTTCGCAAAGTCATCGTCTGGGTTTTCCTCCAGCCAGCGACGCATCGTCATCCATTTTGCGGCTTCGTACCTGTCCCAGCCTTCCTGGTCTGCAAGCACCATTTCCACCAGGTCATAGCCCTGTTGATCGAAAGATGCAACCAGACCGGGCAGAGTGAGAAAGTCTGCAATCGACGAGACGCCGCAGGCCTGAGCTATCTCTTCCGATGCGGGGACCTGACGCCAGTACGGTTCGCCGATGAGCATCACTCCCCCGGGCTTGAGGCTTTTTGCCAGCAGTTCTGTCGTCCCGGCTACGCCACCCGCAATCCATGTGGCGCCAACGCAGGCCGCCACGTCATATTCTTCATCCGCGACGTAGCCAGCTGCGTCGTTATGAATGAAATGAACGCGTTCACTGACGCCGAGTTCCTCTGCGCGCAGCGTGGCATGCGCGGTGAACAACTGACTCATGTCGATGCCGGTACCGGTAATACCGTAATCACGCGCCCAGGTGCAGAGCATCTCTCCCGAACCGCTGCCGAGATCGAGAATGCGTGCGCCTGGCTTCATGCGTAACACGCGGCCCAGCGTCGCGTACTTCTCTGGCGTAAAGGGGTTATGAATGCGGTGTTCGCTTTCGCTAATGGTAAAAATACGTGGGATATCCATCATCCTCTCCTCAACGATTATCAGGCTGGGCGCGAACATTGTTCAGCCCGGTGGTATTAATGCGGTAGGGCTGACCGTTAACGGATTTGATCAGCTTTTTGGTTTTGAGCTTTTTGAAAACGGCGAGCGTGCAGTCAGCCAGCAATAGCCCTTCGCGGGTATAGCATTCAACGGCAGTGACGCGGCCAGAGGTATCGCGGACGTGTACAATACGGCCACCTTTGGCGAGAACGTGTAAGGTACGTTGTTCCTGACGGGATAAATTCATACTGGAAAACCTGTTTAATCATCATGTGCAAAACGTGCAAACACACAGCGGTGTCCGCATACGATTTCGGCGCATTGATAATCAGTCCGGCCTGGAAAGGTCGGGAAGCTGATTATCGGATGATTACATTCTCCAGCATCAAAGCCTCGGATAGAGTTGATAGGTATTTACGGGGTGAATGATAACACCTGTTTATTGTCAGTGAATACCCAGGGGTAAAAAATGTGATCCCGGTTGGTATCGGGCTGAGGAGAGAAGGTCATCGCTGGCCGCTCTTAATTTTGCTGTCGACCTGAGGCTGTGGTTTGCTGAAAAGATATCCCTGCACAAGCTCGCAGCCCAGAGCCTGAAGCCGCTCAAGCTGCTCTTCGGTCTCGACGCCCTCGGCAATGACGCCCATATTAAGGCTTTTAGCCATACCGGTAATCAGCTTTACAATATTAAGCGCATCTTCTTGTGTAGATATCGGACTGACAAAAGATTTATCAATTTTGATTTTATCAAAGTTCAGTTCACTGAGTCTGGAGAGGGATGAATAACCCGTACCAAAATCATCGATGGAAATTCTTACGCCCAGTGAACGTAGTTTTTTGAGAATAGTAATGGGGTTATTTCTGTCACTAAAGAGGGATGACTCTGTGACCTCTAACTCAAGACGGTTAGCCGGTAGCCCGGTCTCAGCCAGAATGGACTGCACCGTACTAATAAATGATTTGCTGCCCAATTGAACAGGCGAGACGTTTACGGAGATCCTGGCCGGAACAGCCCAGGAGACCGCTTCCCTACACGCCAGTTTCAGTACGGTTTTACCTATCTCGTTGATCATGCCGGTTTTTTCAGCAGCGAAAATAAAGCTATCCGGGGAGAGCATTCCCTTAACGGGGTGCATCCAGCGAATAAGCGCTTCATAGCCGTAGATTTCCTTGCTGACGGAATTCACAATAGGCTGGTAATAAACAACAAATTCATTATTCTCTATCGCCCTGGCCATATCATTTTCAAGGGTTCTGCTTTCCTGCAACTTCTGTAGCATTCGCTGACGGAAAACTTTAATTTGCTGAGAACCTTCTTTCTTGGCTTCATAGAGCGCCAGGTCGGCGAATTTGTACAGGTAATCTGAACGTCGTTCGTTATCCGATAAAACAATACCCACGCAGGTGGCTATTTTTATGAGTTGATTATTAATTGTATAGGGTTTGCTGATGCTATCACTGATTTCTCGCGCACGTGAAACGGCTGCGGTTTCGGTTAAGCCGTTGGAGAGAAACGCAAACTCGTCACCGCCCAAACGATAAAATGTTTCTGAAAAGCGGCTCAAAGCGTTAAGGCGGGTGGATACCTCACGTAACAGTAAATCGCCGGCATCATGACCGTAAGTATCATTCACCTCTTTGAACCGGTCTAAATCGAATAACATTACCGTCACAGAGACATGATTTTTTTCAGCCTGTTGATTAAGTTTGTTGAGATCATCCCAGAAGAAAAGACGGTTTTTCATGCCGGTAAGGGAGTCATGATAAACATCGTATTCCAGTTTTGAATTCTGGATTTGCAGGGTTTCCTTTGATAGCTGAAGTTCTTCAGCCAGCGTTTTCACCTGTGTATGCGCTTTAAGAATATTTTTATTTTGATAGATAATCAAAAATCCCAGGATGAAACTTAAAATAACCAGTAATAGCGAAAGCGCTGAATAGATATAATACAGGACCTGTATTTTCTGGTTGGTTTCATTGATGGTGTTAACATCTTTTGTCAAAGCCGTGGATGAAAGCTGGCTTAGCGGCGCATCCAGTAAATGCATGCTTTTTAAATATAGCTTTAACTCTGAGCGGCTCATTTGCTCAAGATGACCATCAAGATAGGTCAGGATGTTTTCAAGGCGTACGGCGAGCGCCTGATGCGCTTTTTCGCTGTCTATATAACGACCCAGGCCGCCCTCTTTCAATAAATCATTCTGGCTAAGCATGATTTCCAGGCGCATGCGAACCTGGTCTACCGTGACGTCATCAGTATCGGTTGCGTACAGACCAATCCATGATTCAAATCGGTAATATTCAGATACCAGTTGGGCTACAGACCAGGACTCAGTGTAGTGAGTCAGCTTTTGTAATTCCTGCTGACGGTCATAGACAAGAAAGGCTATATATCCAGTTGTGATAAAAAGAGAAAAAATGATACCAACCAGTATCCTGTTCATTATGTTCTCCTGGACTGCTATTCAATCTTCATTTTGCTGACCTGCCATGCCGATCGCGAGTAATAAATCTGATTATTCAGTTCAGGAAGACTGTCATAAGGGTAGACAATGAATGACGGACCTTTATCGCGGATGCGCATATATTCGCCATTGACCTTTAAAGCCAGTATGGCGTTGTATTTTTGGAAGTCACTAAGTGGAATGACGGTAGTATAATCATTGAGTGCAACCACATTCAGGACAGATCCCTTTGCACCAACATACTCCATGAGTTTGCGCATGGGGATACCCTCAAACTTTGTGCGGCCATTATACCAGGGCGAAGTTGTCTGGAAACTCACCATCCCCAGTTTTTCAAGGCTGGCAATATCAAAAACGGCTTTTCCATTTTCGTTCGTATTTTCTATATTACCGGAAATTGTTAAAATGGGTTTACCAGCAGGTTTGGGCAACTCACCCGCAAGGGCGGCGCTTTGTACTAAAAAGCAGCACAGCATTAGGATTAATCGCATTTCAGCCTCCACTTTTTAACATAAGTATAAGAATTATAATTTAGTTATCCTACTAATTTATATATTTTCTCTCTCCCTACATTTATGCATCATTGTCAGGATGTAAAAACGCCACCCATCGGGTGGCGCAGTGGTTTTTAGCGATTATTTGGCCGGGCGGGAGAGGGCATCGGGCTGTTCGTAACCGGACCGGATCCACTTACTCCGGCGTCAATGCCTTTGCTGGTAAACGCCACAAATCATAGCGCTCATCGCCAGCCTTCACCGCTCCCGTGAAATGATCGCTCAGACGGCTGGAGGTAAAAACCAGATCGCCATCAGGATGGATGGTCGGCGTATCGGGCCAGTATATGCCTTCGTTTGACGCGATCGGTGACATCGCTTTGCTTACGGGATCGTACCTGACGATACCGTTCCGGGTGACGTCAGTTATATAGAGATTGCCCTTCGCATCGGTCACGATCCCGTCAGTGTTGCCGCCCACATCACCGAGATCTTCAATTCGGGACGCAATTTGCGCATCGGTCGAACCCGGCTGTCGCAGGATTGCCGTCGGCAACGCATAGGCATGGGTACCCGTCGTCACTGTCCAGTACAGCGTACCTGCATCCGGTGAGAGTGCAATGCCGTTGATGCCAATCAGCAACGGTTTACCCGGCCACACCTCGTGCCCGTGTGCGACGACTTTCACGCCCGGCTCAACCCGCACGGCAGGGTGACGATCCAGTACGCGCCGGGTCTGGCCGGAGGTGAAATCAACGATGATAAGACCCGCACGGTTGTCAGGCGCGCTGCGCGATCCGCTGTCGGAGATATAGGCGATGCGGCGACGCTCATCAACAGCCACATCATTGAGGAAACTGGCTTTACGGTCAGCCACGCTATCCAGAGAGATGCGTTTGATCGTGCGTCCAGAGTTCAGATCCAGCACCACCAGTTTTTGCGAGCCTGCGGGAGATTCCGCTTCTCCCGCGACGAAGCCCATATCCAGCGCCCATAGCCAGCCGTTACGGCGATCGATATAAAAACCGAGGACGTTGCGCAGGCTTTGCCCGAAAGGTCCGTCCACCGCATTTCCCTCGCGGGAGGGGAATGCGGTCAGGCGTGCCGGACCTGACGCAACCGTCGTATCAAGGACGCTCAACGTGGCAGGTGCGCTGGCTGATATCAGCCGGGGTGTACTGACGTAGGCTGTTCCTTTTGCATCAAAGTGGATCCCGGCGATGGGGGCATTCACCGATCCGGAAAACGTTGCCGGGATTGCCGTGCGATCGGGGTGATCCCAGCTTACGCCAGCATAGCTACGCCAGCGTTCAGGCATCGCGCCATTATCCGCACTGGCTGCGCTCGTGAAGGACAACAGCACCACCATTGCGATGGCGGACAAACTACGGTTAGACATGTCTATACTCCGGTGAACTCACAGTTACAGAATGGAGCGGAACGTGCCGCCTTCAACGCGCACCGCAGCCCCGTTAGATGCGGCGCCAAGCGGGCTTGCAAGCAGCGCAACCATTGCGGCTATCTCGTCTGCTTCGATCATGCGGGCAATCAACGAGCTGGGCCGGTAGGTCTCGAAGAAGTGTGCTTCGATCGCCCGATCGGTCATACCCGGTTCGGGCGCGGTCTGGCGAAGGTAGTCAATGATGCCGTCAGAGCGAGTCGCCGAAGGAAGCACGCTGTTAACCGTTACGGCAGTGCCTTTGGTCAGTTCTGCCATACCGCGCGAAACGGCGAGCTGGGCAGATTTACTGACGCCGTAATGCACCATGTCTGGCGGCGTGAACGCGCCAACTTCACTGGACATAAAAATCACCCGCCCCCAGTTCCGCTCCAGCATGCGCGGGAAGTAATGCCGGGACAGGCGAACCCCGGACATGACGTTAATATCGATCATGCGCAGCCATTCTTCGTCCGTGATGTCGGCGAAAGGTTTAGCTTCGTAAAAGCCCAGATTATTGATAAGAATGTCGGTATCCGGACAAGCCGCGAACAGTGCTTCGGCACCCTCTGCGCTTCCCAGGTCTGCGATAACGGCGCTTACCGGCACGCCAGGTGCGGCATTGCTGATTTCGGCAACGGCGTTTTGCAGCTTTGCCTTTTCACGGCCGGTGATCGTCACTGCAACGCCTTCTCGCGCCAGCGTGCGAGCGATGGCCAGACCAATTCCTGCCGTTGCGCCTGTAACCAGCGCTGTCTTACCGCTGAGTTGAAGATCCATAATTTTTACCTTCTGATGATGTGTGAGGCCACTTTACTCATCACTCAGCGGGGGATAAATTAGCGAAATTGAAAAACATTTGTTCGTGAAAGAGCAAAATGAGCCGAAAATTTGATTATCTTGGCGATGTCGAAGTCTTCATTACCGTTGTTGAACATGGCTCATTTACTGCCGCAGCGGTCGTGCTCTCAACCACCCCCTCGGTCCTGAGTCGTGCGGTTTCCCGTCTTGAAGCGCGTCTGGGGCGCCAGTTATTACAGCGCACCACCCGCCGCGTGGGGCTTACGGAAGCCGGACGTATTTATCTGGAGCAGGCGCGATCGGCTTTTTCCCTGCTTGATGATGCCGAGCGCGATGGACGTGGTCAGGGAGGCGATCTGACCGGCCGCGTGAAGATCAGTGTTCCGACCACCTATGGGCACTATCGTCTGCCGCCCCTGCTGGCTCGCTTTTCTCAACAGCACCCGCGCGTTCAGGTGGAACTGAATATCACCAATCGCAATGTCGATTTGATCGCGGAGGGATTCGATCTCGCGATTCGTCTGGGTCAGATGCCTGACAGTGGCTTAGTGGCGCGCAAGCTGGAAGAGGCGGCGCTGCTGCTGGTTGCGTCACCCGCTTACCTTCATCGAATGGGCGTCCCGCAGACGCTGGACGAGCTGCAACAGCACAGCTGCCTGCCTTTTATCATGCCGCGCACGGGTCGTATCGCGCCCTGGGTGTTCCGGGATGATGGACGCGACGTTGACTGGCTGCCCCGTTCAACTTTCGAAATATCGGATGACGTGCTGGGCGTGGTATCACTGGCGGAGCAGGGGATGGGGATCTGCCAGAGCTATGAATTTATCGTCCGTGACAGGATAGAACGCGGCCAGCTCGTCGAGGTGCTGCCCCATTTACGCGGTCGCTCGCGGCCTTTCTCGGTGATCTTCGCGCCGCACCGACGTCAGTCGGCAGCCACCCGCGCGATGATTAGCCTCCTGACCGCAGACGCTTAACAAGGACGTGTTCATATGAAAAAAGACAGTTATGCCTTTCTGATCCCACTCATCGTTGGCGGGTTGGCGTTGATATTTGGTTTTGTTGTCTGGTCAATCGAGATTTATCGCGTGACATTCCTTACGGTTCGGGGGGAACAGTATCTTGCGGTTGGCACATTGCTGCTGCCGCTGGTGGCGATGGTGATTTTAATTGCGAAGAGGGCGTTTAAAGACAAAGCCATTGTCGACGTTGTCAAACTTTACCTCGGTCTCATCATCTTCAGCCTGCCGGTTGCCATTTTCGTTATCTTTACCGCGGCCTGGCTACTGGGCGGAGAATACTCTGCCTGGAGCCAACCTTACCGGTATGAATCCGGCAGCCGAAAAAGCTGCTCGGGGGCGGGAGTCTATGAGCCGGAACTCAAAAGAGAGATCCGCATCTGTTATCCGCAGGGAAATTATTTTATCGATGGCACCCTGTACGTAGAAAAGCGGAGTAATTCACTGGGTATGGTGGTGCTTTGGGCGGTCGCGCTGCCCTGAACCTGGAGTGTGAATATCACCGTTAGCCCGCCTCCAGCCTGCCAAAACTGACGATCCTCGCTCGCCCCAGCTCTTTTGCCCGGTATAACGCGACGTCCGCTGCGCGCAGCAAATTATCGCTCTGGGCGTGCTGTGGATAGCTGGCGATCCCAGTCGAAACATCCACCGGGCCAATTTCCGAAAGCCCGTAGCGCAGCGAAAGCGCATGCACGCCGTTGTAGATCTCCGTTGCTGCGGCGAGCGCTGCCTCCTCATCTGCACCGGTAAGCAGTACCAGAAACTCTTCGCCCCCATAGCGGAAGGCCAGCCCGGTATCGTGTACCGCTCGTTGAATAATGGTTGCCACGCTTTTGATCACCAGATCTCCGGCCTCATGACCAAAGCGGTCATTAATACTCTTGAAGTGATCGATATCGATCATCAGGCAGCTTACCGGCTCATCGTTACGCATGGCCTGCTTCATTTGAGTGCGGAACGTATCTTCCAGATGGTGGCGATTACGCAGCCCCGTTAAGGGATCGAACAGGGCTTTTTCCAGAAGAGCATCCCGTAGTCGCTGGTTAGCCAGTGCCAGACCCAGCGCCTCGGCCATCAGTTCCAGATAGGCGCGGGAAGGCGCCGTTTCAGGCGTGATGTTCTGGAATGAGAGCAATCCAATCGCTTCGCCCTGAGCAATTAAGGGAACGCACAATGATTGTTGCGCCTGTGATTCCGGCAGATGATAACAGCCGATATCCGGCTCGCCGTTGACGGGCGGATGGCTTTGGCCACGCCGGACGGCCCAGCATTCGTCAGGATGGAACGGCTTTTTCTCCCCTTCGGGCGACAGCCATTCGGCTGCACAGCGCATCTGCCAGGGATCGCGCTCCAGAATATAGAGATGCCCGGAAACGCCCGGCGCGATATTAGGGGCAAATAACTCTGCCACATTCATCACGTCGCTGACGTTCTCGCAGCCCTGCAAGCGCTGGGTCATTCGCGCAAGCAGCTCGCGGATGGCCCAGTCCGCGTCGCGTTCTTTTTCAAGCCGCTGCCTGGCCAGCCCGTTCTCGCGGAAAATGCGAATGGCCTGCGCCATATCGCCTATCTCATCGACCTGGCTGAAACTGGGCGTTTCGACAGCGTAATCCTGTGAGGCCAGCCGGTGAACCACATCACTGAGACGCACCACCGGGCGCAGCACGCGATGCTTGAGAATAAAGCCCATCACAAATAAGAAGAGCAGGGCGGTCAGGCCGACCATCACCTCTGAGAGGGTGCGCAGCGTTTTTGACGTTTTGGTCGCCGCCTGGACATCGGCAATAATGCGCTTATCCAGCAACAGACGAAAATGGTCAATTTTGCTCTGGGCGCGTTCCGTTTCAAGTTCGTAACTTTTGCCAAAGAGTAACGCAATGGCCTGCTGTTCCTCGCCCCGGGCAACGCTGCCAATAGCTGCCTGCTGTTCATCCTGTAGTCCATCGACAATCTTCAGTCCTTCATACAGCAGCGCCAGCTCTTCGCCCGTTGCACCCGTATCTTTTAACTGTCCCACCTTGTGTTCAATATTCTTCAGTTCACCTTCTTTCGCCTGGTACGTTTTCAGCACATCGGGCTCTTTTTTGATGGCGTAAAGGCGCGCTAAATCGGAGAGCATCCAGGTTTCTGCTTCAATCTCTTCCGTAAGCTGGTCAAAAATTTGTCGTTGTTTAACAGCCTGACGTTCGACGTTGTCGGCATGGGAAGCCATCAGCATGACGATGCCGGAGGCAATGGTCAGGCACACTGTGACACCATAAGCCCAGTTTGTGATCGTGGCGATTCGCACCAGTTGGATCCTTCTACGACAAATGTGGAAGAGCGTTCTTTTCAGATTATAGAAAACCCCTGATTTATCGCGAAAAAAAAGGCGGCACAGGGCCGCCTGACAGAACGCGTTTCGTTAGAGATCCGGAGGATTTTTTCCCTCTTCGATAAACTCTGCGTCCAGCTCCTCGGCGTTGCCAGCGTGGTCGCGGCCGGAGAAGAGGTTCCAGCAGGCGATAAACAGGGCGGCAATCAGCGGCCCAATCACAAAGCCGTTAATGCCGTACAGCTCCATACCGCCAAGCGTGGTGATCAATATCAGGTAGTCCGGCATTTTAGTGTCTTTGCCCACCAGCAGCGGACGTAAGAGGTTGTCCACCAGCCCGACGATAATGACAAAGAAGCCCACAATGAACAGACCCTGCCACAGCTGGTGGGTGGCAAACAGGAAGATGGCGGCGGGAACCCAGACGATAGCCGAGCCGACGGCAGGCACCAGGGAGAGGAACGCCATCAGCGCTCCCCACAGTACGCTACCGTCAATACCGACGATGGCAAAGGCAATACCGCCAAGCGTACCCTGAACCACCGCCACGACCGCCGTGCCTTTTACGGTGGCACGTGACACGCCGACAAATTTAGCAAACAGGTGCTGTTTGACGAAGTCAGACAGCGGCAGCGAGTCGAGGATCTGGCGCACCAGATAAGGCCCGTCTTTGAGCAGGAAAAACAGCAGATACAACATAATGCCGAAGCTAATAGCAAAGCCGAACGTCCCTTTACCGATCAGGAACGCGCTTCCTGCCAGATACTGCCCGCCCTGTAACGCGACATCAGAGAGTTTTTTCTGGATCTGCGCGGCATTGGTCAGGTTGTGATCCGCCAGGAAGCCGCTGGCCCAGTCCGGCAGACGGTTGAAGATACCTGCGATCACTTCCGGGAACTGCGTATTGTTCTGTTGCAGCTTGGTGTAAACCATGTTCAGTTCCACCGCGAGCGAAGAAAGGATCACCATCAACGGAATAAACACGATCAGGCAGATAATGCCGAGGGTAAGGAGTGAAGCCAGCCCGTTGCGATCGCCCAGTGCGGTACGCAGTTTGTTTTTCACCGGGTTGAAAATGATGGTCAGGATCGCAGCCCAAAGAATCGCCGAGAAATAGGGCGACAGCACGTCAAAGAAAGCCCAGGTAACAAGGGCAAGGATGAGAATAAAGAAACCTTTGGTCAGTCCGTTAAATCGCATAGTGAGTCCTGGTGAAGAAGAAACTGTGTCGACTATAGAACTGATTTAAGGATTTACCAATAATTGCGCCGAAGTCGCGCCGGGTGGCTTTTTGTTGACAATCGCGGTATAACACCCTTCTTTGGATGTTTAGATGTCCATACGTTTAGAAGGTAATATGCAAACAGAACAACAAAACGGGCAGCTTAAGCGCACCATGAAAACCCGCCACCTGATTATGCTCTCGCTGGGTGGCGTTATCGGCACAGGGTTATTTTTCAATACCGGATACATCATTTCGACAACTGGCGCGGCGGGCACGCTGCTGGCGTATCTTATCGGTGCGCTGGTGGTCTGGCTGGTTATGCAATGTCTGGGCGAACTTTCCGTGGCGATGCCCGAGACCGGCGCGTTCCACGTCTACGCCGCTCGCTATCTCGGCCCGGCGACAGGGTATACCGTGGCGTGGCTCTACTGGCTTACGTGGACAGTGGCGCTGGGTTCGAGCTTTACCGCCGCCGGTTTCTGTATGCAGTACTGGTTTCCGCAGGTTCCCGTCTGGACGTGGTGCGTTGTCTTTTGCGTGGTGATTTTTGGCCTTAACGTGATTTCCACGCGCTTCTTCGCCGAAGGGGAATTCTGGTTCTCGCTGGTGAAAGTCATCACCATCATCGCCTTCATTATTCTTGGCGGCGCGGCGATCTTCGGTTTTATCCCGATGCAGGACGGTTCACCCGCGCCGGGCTTGAGCAATATCACCGCTGAAGGCTGGTTCCCGCACGGCGGTCTGCCGATCCTGATGACCATGGTGGCGGTCAACTTTGCTTTCTCGGGTACGGAGCTTATCGGCATCGCGGCAGGGGAAACGGAAAACCCGCACAAGGTTATTCCTGTCGCTATCCGCACTACCATCGCGCGGCTGATCATCTTCTTTATTGGCACCGTGTTTGTGCTGGCGGCGCTGATCCCGATGCAGCAGGCTGGCGTGGAGAAAAGCCCGTTCGTCCTGGTGTTTGAAAAGGTCGGCATTCCATATGCGGCTGATATCTTCAACTTCGTGATCCTGACGGCGATCCTCTCGGCGGCGAACTCGGGCCTGTACGCCTCTGGCCGTATGCTCTGGTCCCTGTCGAACGAGAAAACGCTGCCGCGCTGCTTTGCCCGCGTCAACAAAAACGGCGTGCCGCTGACGGCGCTCTCCGTTTCCATGCTGGGCGGCGTGCTGGCGCTGTTCTCCAGCGTGGTCGCGCCGGATACGGTGTTTGTGGCCCTGTCCGCCATTTCCGGTTTTGCGGTGGTGGCGGTGTGGATCAGCATCTGCGCGTCGCACTTCATGTTTCGTCGCCGTCACGTGCAAGCCGGGCAGCCGCTTTCGGCGTTGCAGTATCGCGCGCCATGGTATCCGCTGGTGCCCGTGCTCGGCTTCATCCTTTGCCTGGTGGCCTGCGTTGGCCTGTGGTTTGATCCCAGCCAGCGTATCGCCCTTTATTGCGGGCTTCCGTTTGTCGCCCTGTGCTATGGTGCGTACTACCTCACCCGAAATCTGACCACGCAGGAGCCTGAACATGTCGCAGAATAATCCGCTTACCGCCCTCCTTGAAAACCAGCCGTTCATTGTGCTGGATGGGGCGATGGCAACGGAGCTGGAAGCGCGCGGTTGTAACCTTGCCGACAGCCTCTGGTCGGCCAAAGTGCTGATGGAAAACCCTGAGCTGATCCGTGACGTGCACCTCGACTACTACCGCGCGGGGGCACAGGTGGCGATCACCGCCAGCTATCAGGCCACGCCTGCGGGTTTTGCCGCACGCGGGCTGGACGAGGCGCAATCCCGGGCGTTGATTGGTAAAAGCGTAGAGCTGGCACGCAAAGCACGCGAAGCATACCTGGCGGAGAACGCACAGGCGGGCACGCTGCTGGTGGCGGGGTCGGTAGGGCCTTACGGCGCGTATCTTGCCGATGGATCTGAATATCGCGGTGACTACGTGCGTCGCGCTGAAGAATTCACAGAATTCCATCGCCCGCGTGTAGAGGCGCTGTTGGATGCAGGCGCGGATCTGCTGGCCTGTGAAACGCTGCCGTCGTTCCCGGAAATAAAGGCGCTGGCCGCGTTGCTCACGGCGTATCCCCGCGCCCGGGCATGGTTCTCATTTACCCTGCGTGACAGCGAGCACCTGAGCGACGGAACGCCGCTGCGGGATGTCGTTTCTGTGCTGGAAAACTATCCGCAGGTTGTCGCGCTGGGGATCAACTGTATCGCGCTGGAAAACACCACCGCGGCGCTGACCCATCTGCACAGCCTGACGTCGCTGCCGCTGGTGGTCTACCCGAACTCGGGCGAGCATTATGATGCAGTGAGCAAAACCTGGCATCACCACGGTGAAGCCTGCGAGACGCTGGCAGGGTATTTACCGCAGTGGCTGGAAGCGGGAGCGAAGTTAATCGGCGGATGCTGTCGCACCACGCCGAAAGATATTGCTGAGCTTAACGCGCAGCGCTGAGGTCTTTGCCGGGTGGCGCTGCGCTTACCCGGACTACAAACTGCACGAACCGTAGGCCGGGTAAGCGCAGCGCCACCCGGCGAAACAACCGCACAAAACCAACTATCCTTTCCCGCTTTTTTTCTAAAAACGAATCGTCATTAGCGATTCTTTTTTATTCCTTTATCAAACTTCCCGCGCCGGAAATACTGCCTCCATAACAACAAGGGGAGCAGGCACTATGGCAATTTCATCGCGAATTACACTTCTCGGCGCACTGGCGCTGTGGGCATTTCAGGCGCAGGCGGTGGACGTCACCGTGGCGTATCAGACTTCTGCGGAACCGGCGAAAGTCGCGCAGGCGGATAACACCTTCGCCAAAGAGAGCGGGGCGAAAGTCGACTGGCGCAAGTTCGACAGCGGCGCGGCGATTGTGCGGGCGCTTGCCTCGGGCGACGTGCAGATTGGCAACCTTGGCTCCAGCCCGCTGGCCGTAGCCGCCAGCCAGCAGGTGCCGATCGAAGTCTTCCTGCTCGCCTCGCAGCTCGGAAATTCCGAAGCGCTGGTGGTGAAGAAAACCATCACCAGACCCGAAGATTTGATCGGCAAACGCATCGCGGTGCCGTTTATCTCTACTACGCATTACAGCCTGCTGGCCGCGCTGAAACACTGGGGCATTAAGCCGGGCCAGGTGCAAATCATTAACCTGCAACCTCCGGCGATTATTGCCGCCTGGCAGCGTGGCGACATCGACGGGGCATACGTCTGGGCGCCCGCCGTTAACGAGCTGGAAAAGGAGGGCACCGTGCTGACCGACTCCGAAAAAGTGGGGCAGTGGGGCGCGCCAACCCTTGATGTCTGGGTCGTACGTAAGGACTTTGCTGAAAAACACCCTGAAGTAGTGAAAGCCTTCGCCAGAAGCGCCATTGACGCCCAGCAACCCTACATCAGCAACCCGGATGAATGGCTGAAACAGCCCGCCAACCTGGAGAAACTCTCACGTCTGAGCGGCGTGCCGGAAGCGGACGTGCCGGGGCTGGTGAAAGGCAACACCTATCTGACGCCTGCGCAGCAGGTCCAGCAGCTGAACGGGCCGGTGAGCAAAGCGATTGTCGACACTGCAACGTTCCTCAAAGAGCAGGGCAAAGTACCTGCGGTGGCGGCGGATTACAGCCAGTTCGTGACCGATCGCTTTGTGAAATAAGGGGGCAGCGATGCTGAACATTACAAACCTGTCTGCCGATTACGGCGGCAAACCGGCCCTGGAAGCGATCAACCTGACGCTGGACAGCGGTGAACTGCTGGTGGTGCTGGGACCGTCCGGCTGCGGGAAAACCACGCTGCTGAACCTGATCGCCGGGTTTGTACCGTATCAGCACGGCACGATCCACCTGGAAGGGAAACGAGTAACGGGGCCGGGCGCAGAGCGAGGCGTGGTCTTTCAGAACGAAGGGCTGCTTCCGTGGCGAAACGTGCAGGAAAACGTTGCGTTTGGTCTGCAACTGGCTGGCGTAGCGCGTGAACAGCGTCTGAATACGGCGCGCGACATGCTGAAAAAGGTCGGGCTGGAGGGGGCTGAAAAACGCTTCATCTGGCAGCTTTCGGGCGGGCAGCGTCAGCGCGTCGGGATCGCCCGTGCGCTGGCGGCAAACCCACAGCTGTTGCTGCTGGACGAGCCGTTCGGGGCGCTGGATGCCTTCACCCGCGAGCAGATGCAAACCCTGCTGCTGCGCCTGTGGCACGAAACCGGCAAGCAGGTGCTGCTGATTACTCACGACATCGAAGAGGCTGTGTTTATGGCGACCGAACTGGTGCTGTTATCACCCGGGCCGGGACGCGTGCTGGAACGTTTACCGCTTGAGTTTGCCCGGCGCTACGTGGCGGGGGAGCCGGTGCGCAGCATCAAGTCCGACCCGCTGTTTATTGAACAGCGTGAGTACGTCTTAAGCCGGGTGTTTGAGCAACGGGAGGCCTTCTCATGAGCATTGTTTTCAGTGAAAAAACGCGGCGGACGCGTCTCGCCTTACGCTGGCCGTTCTCGCGCCAGCTCACGTTGAGCGTCGGCACGCTGGTGGTGTTGCTGGCGGTATGGTGGGCTGTTGCCGCGCAGCAGTGGGTCAGCCCGCTGTTTCTGCCCCCGCCAGGCCAGGTCCTGGAAAAACTGATTACCATCGCCGGGCCGCAGGGCTTTATGGATGCCACGCTCTGGCAGCATTTAGGCGCCAGTCTGACACGTATTCTGGTGGCGCTGCTGGCGGCGGTCATTATTGGCGTTCCGGTGGGGATCGCGATGGGACTGAGTCCGACGGTGCGCGGCATACTCGACCCGCTGATCGAACTTTACCGCCCGGTACCGCCTCTGGCTTACCTGCCGCTGATGGTGATCTGGTTTGGCATCGGCGAGACGTCAAAAATCTTACTGATATATCTGGCGATTTTCGCACCGGTCGCGATGTCGGCCCTGGCTGGGGTAAAGAGTGCGCAACAGGTACGCATTCGCGCGGCGCAGTCGCTGGGAGCAAGCCGCACGCAGGTGTTGCTGTTCGTCATTTTACCCGGCGCGCTGCCTGAGATTTTAACCGGGCTGCGCATTGGCCTTGGGGTGGGCTGGTCCACGCTGGTGGCGGCAGAGCTGATTGCCGCCACGCGCGGCCTGGGCTTCATGGTGCAGTCGGCGGGAGAGTTCCTGGCGACTGACGTGGTACTGGCAGGGATCGCGGTGATCGCCGCGATCGCCTTTGGATTAGAACTGGGACTGCGCGCGCTACAGCGTCGCCTGACGCCCTGGCATGGAGAAATACAATGAGTGAACGTCTGACCATTACCCCGCTGGGGCCGTACATTGGCGCACAGGTGTCAGGCCTGGACGTAACCCGTCCGCTGAGCGATAACCAGTTTGAGCAGCTGTACCATGCGGTGCTGCGCCATCAGGTGGTGTTCCTGCGCGAGCAGGCCATTACCCCACAGCAGCAGCGCGCGCTGGCCCTGCGTTTTGGCGACCTGCATATCCACCCGGTTTACCCGCATGCGGAAGGGGTGGAGGAAATCATTGTTCTGGACACCCATAACGATAACCCGCCCGATAATGACAACTGGCATACGGACGTGACCTTTATCGAGACGCCGCCCGCGGGCGCGATTCTGGCGGCAAAATTGCTGCCGGAAACCGGGGGCGATACGCTGTGGGCCAGCGGCATTGCGGCCTTTGAGGCGCTGTCCGCACCGTTCCGGGCGCTGCTGAGTGGCCTGCGAGCGGAGCATGACTTCAAAAAATCGTTCCAGGAATACAAGTACCGCAAAAGCGAAGAGGAACACCAGCGCTGGCTGGATGCGGTCGCAAAACATCCCCCGCTGCTGCATCCTGTAGTGCGTACCCATCCGGTCACGGGGAAACAGGCGCTGTTTGTGAACGAAGGGTTCACCACGCGCATTGTGGACGTCGCGGAAAAAGAGAGTGAGGCGCTGCTCGGCTTCCTGTTTGCGCATATCACTAAACCGGAATTTCAGGTGCGCTGGCGCTGGCAGGAGAACGATCTGGCGATCTGGGATAACCGCGTGACGCAGCACTATGCGAATGCGGATTACCTGCCGCAGCGAAGGATTATGCAGCGGGCGACGATTTTGGGGGATAAGCCGTATTATCGTGCGCTTTGAGCCCCTCACCCTAACCCTCTCCCCAAAGGGGCGAGGGGACTGTCCGGTGCGGTTTTCACCCTCTCCCTTTTAGGGAGAGGGCTGGGGTGAGGGTGTTAAATGTGCTTCTATATACCGCTGATAGCGGTTCGCCTTCAGGTAACACAAATCCACCAGCACCAGCCCGTCAACGCAGTTGTTGAACGCCGGGTCGCTGCCAAAATCAATAAACTGCACGCCGCCTGGCTCGCATAGCTCGGAATACTGTTTATAGAGCGGCGGAATGCCGCAACCCAGGTTGCCGAGCAGCGTTTTCAGCTTTGTCAGATCGTCCACGTAATCCACCCCGCCAAATTGCGCCAGTACGTCCGGAAGTGAGGCCGGGTAGGGTTGACGCGAAGCGGCTAACGGATGGCTGGCCGGGAACCACAGGCGGTAAAAGGCGACCAGCAGATCCCGTGCCGCAGGCGGCAGGCCACCGGAAATAGACACCGGGCCAAACAGGTAGCGGTAGTGCGGATAGCGCGCCAGATAGGCGCCAATGCCTGACCACAGATAGTCCAGACCGCGACGTCCCCAGTAGCGCGGCTGTATAAAGCTTCGTCCCAGCTCAATGCCGTGCTCCAGTATGTCCTGCATCCTTTCGTCGTAGTGGAACAGGCTGTAGCTGTATAACCCCTCGACGCCGCGCTTTTCCACCTGCATGGCCGTTGGCATAAAACGGTACGCGCCGACAATCTCCAGGTCATCGTCATCCCACAGAATGAGATGCAGATAGTCATCATCGTAGCTGTCGGTATCCCGGCGCTTCCCGCTGCCTTCCTCCACGGCACGAAAGGCAATCTCGCGCAGCCGCCCCAGCTCGCGCAGCAAAGGCGCCTCTTCCTGCCCGTTGCGTTGCCAAAGATAGATGGTCTTACCATCGCTGGTTTTGCCCAGACACTCGGCCTGCGCCAGTTCGCGCTTCAGCGTGGCCCTGTCTTCCGGGCGGGCAATGGCGCACTGGGTTTTAAAGACGCCAGGCAATCCCTTGCCAAGACGTATCACGTGCTGACGGCACTGCTCGGCCATCTCACGCGATGAAAGGGTAGCGCTAAAGCGGTCATTCCAGGCAATCTGCTGGCCGATTTTGATCGGCAGCTGGCTGTGACGGCGGCGAAACATCTGTTGCATCAGCAGCAGCATGGAAATCGTAGGTGAGACCAGCGTGCTGGCATAAAACAACACGCTGTTGTGCGCCTGAATATGTACCGGGAGTAGCGGCACACGCAGTTTGCTGGCTAGCTTGAAAAAGCCCGGATGCCATTTTTTATCGCGGATGCCTTTGCGCGTTGGGCGGGAGACTTCGCCCGCCGGAAAGAAGATCAGCACACCGGCGTTTTGCAGATGCTGTTCCATCTGCATCAGAGACGCTTTTGCGGTTCTGCCGCCCATATTATCCACGGGGATAAACAATGAACTCAGAGGCTCAAGGTGGGACAGCATCCTGTTGGTGACAACCCGGACGTCGCGGCGTACGCGGGAAACGGCGTACAGCAGCGCCAGCCCATCCAGGGTGCCCGTCGGGTGGTTAGCTATCACTATGAGTGGGCCGTGTTCGGGGATTTGTTCGAGATCGCGGGCGGAAACGGAGCAGAGAATATCAAGGTGTTCCAGAACTTGCTCCACCATATCCAGCCCTTTCAGGTGACGGTGGCTGGCGGCAAACTGCTGAAATTCGTCTTCGTGGAGCAGTCTTTTTAACAGACTTTTTTGCCAGGGTGCGGGCCTCGCCTGAGGCCAAAGGTCATCAAGAACGCTGTCGAGACTAAACATTGATCACTCCTCCTGCCGTCTTGCCCAGACAGTAGAAGGAGCAGATGTCGGTTGTATTGCAGTTTGGTGAAGATTAACGGAGGATTTTTTTCTCAGCGAGATCCAGCGCGAAATAGCTGAAGATCAGATCCGCGCCCGCGCGCTTGATCGCACCGAGGCTTTCCAGGATCACTTTCTCTTCGTCGATGGCACCCGCCTGCGCGGCGAATTTGATCATCGCGTACTCGCCGCTCACCTGGTATGCGCCCAGCGGCAGTTCGGAGCGTTCGCGAATGTCGCGCAGGATATCCAGATACGCGCCCGCCGGTTTCACCATCAGGCAGTCTGCGCCCTGCGCTTCATCGAGCAGAGATTCACGAATCGCTTCGCGGCGGTTCAGCGGGTTCATCTGATAGGTTTTACGATCCCCTTTCAGCGCCGTGCCCGCAGCTTCACGGAATGGGCCGTAGAAAGAGGAGGCAAATTTGGTGGAGTAGGACATGATGGCGGTATCGGTGAAGCCCGCAGCGTCCAGCGCCTGGCGGATCGCCTGTACCTGCCCATCCATTGCCGCAGAAGGCGCAATGAAATCCGCACCCGCAGCGGCGGCAACTACCGCCTGCTTGCCAAGGTTCAGCAGGGTCGCATCGTTGTCCACGCCGTGATCGCACAGCACACCGCAGTGGCCATGAGAGGTGTATTCGCAGAAGCAGGTATCGGACATGACAATCATCTCCGGCACAGTCTCTTTACAGATGCGCGACATACGGGCGACAAGGCCGTCTTCTTTCCAGGCATCGCTGCCGGTCGCGTCAGTGTGGTGGGAGATGCCGAACGTCATCACCGAGCGGATCCCCGCATTCGCAATGCGTTCAATCTCGCGGGCCAGATGCTTTTCAGGAATGCGCATCACGCCGGGCATCGCGTCGATGGCTTTGTAGTCATCGATCTCTTCTTCAACAAAAATCGGCAACACCAGATCGTTTAAGGTCAGTGTTGTCTCTTCAAACATGGCGCGCAGTGCGGGTGACTTGCGCAGGCGACGGGGACGTGCAATTAAATCGGTCATGGTATGCCTGATGTTTGTGGAACAAAGAGGGACAGTGTACCTGAAAGTGGGGGGGAGGTGCTTTACTAAAGTGGGCTTTTTGATTTTGCAACATGCGCCACGGCTCGCAGCAATACATTTATTAACCGGGGAATTAATTTGGCTTTTTAGACGCGTAGAGATATTGGCGTTATTTCTGTATTGAAGTGAAAGTATCATTATAAATGATCTATTATTTTTTATTATATTTTCACAGCCAATGGAATAATCGTTCAAGGTGCTGATTTTAAGATTTTTATTTATAATGTCTGATATAAAATCGGGTAGGAGATCTTATTTGTCTGAATGCGGACTTAATGGAATCATTCATTGAACCTTTTTGAAGTGAAACTGCATAATTCCTTCCGCAATTAAACATTGCCAAATGATTTGATGGACAAACTTGCTTACGTCCCTGAGGAGGGATGACCCAATGCAAACATGGAAAAAGAAACTGGTTGTATCTCAACTTGCATTAGCCTGCACCCTGGCTATCGCTTCTCAGGCCAATGCGAAAGATATATCAGGAACGACATATAATACTTTTGGATATGACAATACGGCGTCCACGCCGTGGTTTAATGGCTACGCTGACTGGGATTATTCAGACGCCAGACATGACGGTGATATTTATCCGGTCGTGAATAAATCAACCGTGAACGGGGTTATTTCGACATACTATCTGGATGATGGTGTCAATGGCCGTGCGAACACGCTGAGTATTTCTAACAGCACCATTAACGGCATGATCACGTCAGAGTGTATGACCACGACGTGTGCAGATGGTACGGATACCGACGGCACCCGTCATACCCAGTATGATCGTTTTGGCCTGACTGTTGATAACTCCACCATCAACGATACCTACGAGCATTACGCGTATGATGTCGTCAATGGCGAAACCTCAGAAACGCATTATCTGGACACCTATGGTCTGGGTAACGCCATCACCCTGGACGTAGAATCTGATATCGTTATTCAGAACAATTCCCACGTCGCGGGTATCACACTGACGCAGGGTTATCATGAACTGGATAACACGCCATACGACGGTGTTGAAGGCGTGGCAAACAACAGCAATATCTTTACCGATACGCTGGTGGTAAAAGACTCCGTGCTGACCTCTGGCGCGTATAGCGATCTGGGTACCAGCGGCTTCTATGGTCAAACGGCGAAGCCGAGTGACTACGGTGAAACCAACGCCACGGCTGCGGATGATGCGGCGCTGATCGTTGCGGCCAGCGCGTCTGATAACGCCATGCAGACCACCGCCACCTTCGATCACTCTACCATTACCGGCGATATCCTTTTCGCCAGCACCTTTGATAACAACTTCTACGAGAATGGCGATCCGGCAACGGATACCACCAATGACGGTGTCTATAACCCAACGACCAACGGCTGGGATGATACCGACAAGCTGGATGTCACGCTGACCAACGGCAGCAAATGGGTGGGTGCCGCGCAGTCCAGCGTTGAAGCCATCGGCACGGCGCAAATGTATGGTGAAGGCTACAGCGAAGTAGACTGGCACACGCTTTCTCCAAACAGCATCTGGCCTGATTCTACCTTCGACAGCAACGGTCACGTAGCGGGCGAAGAGGTGTATCAGAGCGGCCTGTTCAACGTGGCGCTGAATAACGGTTCCGAGTGGGATACCCGTAAGATCTCCAACATCGACGCGCTGACGGTGAACAACCAGTCTCAGGTCAATGTTGAAAACTCCGGCCTGCTGGCGGATTCCATCACCCTGACCAATGCGTCTGAGCTGAATATTGGCGACAGCGGTGGGGTAGCAACCGACAGCCTGTATCTGGACAGCGGCAGCCGTGCGGCACTGACTGAAGAGACCGCAGAGCTGTATGCCAACACCATTACCGTGGACAACGGTGCGGAGCTGGCGCTGGGTCTGGGTCAGGTTGATACGCACAACATGGTGCTGACCGACGGCGGTGTGCTCAACGTCGCCAGCCGCGATTATGTGCTGAACAGCGACCTGGACAACGCTCGCTATATCACCAACGATCGCTATAAAACGGGCTACGACTATGGTGTTGTTGCGCTGAACTCTGACGGTCACCTGGCGGTGAACGGTGATGTTGCCGGTAACTATAAAGTGCGCATCGATGATGCAACTGGCGCAGGCTCTGTTGCTGACTACAAAAACAAAGAGATCGTTCGCGTCTATGACAATAATGCGGGTACTGCTGCCAGCTTTACTGCGGCAAATAAAGCCGATTTAGGGGCTTACACCTATCAGGCGCAGCAGAAGGGCGACACCGTTGTTCTCCAGCAGGAAGAGCTGACTGACTACGCCAACATGGCGCTGAGCATCCCTTCAGCTAATACCAACATCTGGAATCTGCAACAGGATACCGTGGGTACGCGTCTGACCAACAGCCGTCACGGCCTGGCGGATAACGGCGGAGCGTGGGTGAGCTATTTTGGCGGCAACTTTGACGCAGATAATGGCACCGTTAGCTACGATCAGGACGTAAGCGGCATTATGGTTGGTCTGGATACTCAGATCGGCGGTAATAACGCGAAGTGGATTGTCGGTGGTGCGGCTGGTTTCGCGAAGGGTGATATCAGCGATCGTACGGGTCAGGTCGATCAGGATAGCCAGACTGCGATGATCTACGCGTCGGCGAAGTTCATGAACGACATCTTCCTCGACAGCTCCCTGAGCTACACCCGCTTCAACAATGACCTCTCTGCCACCATGAGCAACGGTCAATATGTTGACGGTAATACGACGACTGACGCCGTTGGTTTCGGGATGAAGCTGGGCTATGACTGGAAACCCAACCTGTCTGGCTACGTCACGCCTTACGCGGCGATCTCTGGCCTGTTCCAGTCCGGTGATGACTATCAGTTAAGCAACGACATGCGTATCGATGGCCAGTCTTACGACAGTATGCGTTATGAACTGGGCGTAGATGCAGGTTATACCTTCAACTACGGCGGCGAGCAGGCGTTAACGCCTTACTTCAAACTGGCTTACGTGTATGACGATGCCGACAACAATGCTGACATCAACAATGACAGCATTGATAACGGCGTGGAAGGCTCTGCGGTTCGCGTGGGACTGGGCACGCAGTTCAGCTTCACGAAAAACTTCAGTGCTTACACTGATGCGACCTATCTGGGCGGCGGCGACGTTGACCAGAACTGGGGTGCAAACCTGGGTGTGAAATACACCTGGTAAAATAGAAAGCGCGGGAGATTTTACCCCCGCTTTTTTATATGGTTTAAAAATAATAAAGAACCGACAGATACAGATGACTTGAGGTATGCATGAACGTTAATGCGAAACCACTTTCTGAATTAAGCCGGCTCATAACGTGTCTGGAAGTCGCCGGTACCCTTTTTAAGAACGATCCACAGCAATTAATAACAACCGGTAATAATAATGATGATGAGCCATCCACCTTTGTAATACAATCCGGACTTGTCGCCGTCCACCGTAAATCTGATGAACTTCTTGTGGGGATCGCACGGGCACCTTTTATTTATGGTTTAAGCGCATGGATAAATGACAGCTATCTGGAATATTCCCTGATGGCACAAACGCCCTGTTCCGGATTTTATTTACCCGCCTCTCGCGCGTGTCAACTTATTCAGCAACAGCATCTCTGGCAGGATGCTTTCTGCTGGCTGTCCTGGATTAACCATATTCTCGGGAAGCGTGATACGCAGCTGGTCGGAAATAATTCCTATAGCCAGATCCGGGCGATGCTGATCAATATGGCCGAGTGGGATGACACGCTGCGTTCAAAAATTGGCGTTATGAATCATATTCAGCGTAGCACGCGTATTTCACGCTCGGTTGTTGCAGAAGTTTTGGCGGCGCTGCGGCAGGGGAACTATATCAATATGAGCCGGGGCAAACTGGTCAGTATCAACCGTTTGCCCACGGACTATTGAGGCTAGTTCGAGGCCGTAAGAACCTGCGCTTTATTGGCGCTCAGTTCGGCGACCAGGTTATTCACGCCATCGCTCATATTCACGAAGCGTGTGTTCGGGGAGCGGGTGACCACCACAAACGCTCCCACGTTTGATTGCGGAATCATCGCCATGTAGGTGATGAATCCGCCACCCCCGCCGGTTTTTTGAATAATCCCCGGTCGGCCATCTTTTGGTGCCATATACACCCAGCCCATGCCGAGGGCATCGGCTTTGCCGGGAACATCCATGCCAATGACGCGGCGGAGCTGAGCGCGCTGGTAGATGAGCGTCTGCATACGATCGGCCTGATTGCTGCGCGCGTAAAAATCCGAAGAGAGGAACTGCTGCATCCAGCGCATCATGTCGCCAGGCGTGGAGTAAACGCCACCGCTGCCAATGGCTGCCAGCGTGTTGTTACACGGGCTGGCCCCTTTTTCCGCCACCATCAGGCGCTTGCACTGATCCGGGGAGGGGGTGTAGGTGGTATCTTTCATTCCGAGCGGACGCGTGATCTGCTCTTCAAACAGTTGAGGGTAGGGTTTACCTGAGGCCGTCGCTAAAGCGTCGGCCAGCAGATCAAACGCCAGGTTAGAATAACCCGCCTGCGAGCCAGGGGCTGATTTCAGGGTGGCGGTGCTCAGGTAGTTCCAGCGCTGCTCGCGGGTTGGCCAGACAAAGACGGGGCGATGCGCAGCGCCACCAGGCTGTTCTCGCGGCAGGGCGCTGGTATGGGTCGCCAGGTTCACCAGTCTGATCGGCGTTCCCTGATATGTCGGCACGCGAGCGCCGGGCGGCGCGTATTTGCTGAGCGGATCGTCGAGTTTCACCACGCCCTGATCGAGCAGTTTCACCAGCATTTCGCTGGTCATCAGCTTGGTTATCGACGCCACGCGGATCACGGAATCCAGCTGCGGGCGAACGTTATTTCCCGGTCGTGTTTCACCGAAGCTGCGAAACACTCGCTGGTTACCGTCGATCACCACCAGCGCCATTCCCGTCGCACCGCTGCCGTAATAAATGAGGTTTGCGTAGCGATCGGCAATGTCAGAGGCCAGAACCGGGGCCGTCAGAGGCTGTGCTGCCTGAGCGGTGGACAGGCTCACCGCACACAGCGCGGCGAAAGAGAGCAGACAACGTTTCAACGAAAAGCATCCATCAAGTGAATAAGGAAAGTTACGGGTATTTATACTACTAATCGGTGTCGGGCAATGGCCCGATTTGCATAACGATAGCGAGAAAAACGTAACCGTGGGTAAATTTGAACAATTTACTTGCGGCGTGGCTCCCATTTTGTGACATCGACCGTATGATAGACGCTACGATCGCTGTTGCGAATGAAACGCACCGAAACAATTCCTGAAGCCGGAAAGCGAACTAATAATTCACCCGCAGGTCTGACTTTTTTGCCTGAACCGGTAGGCTGGCACGGGCAAGGTTTCGTGTGGCGATATGTTGAACACAGCAACAGCCATAACAACAAGAAGGAAGCACAATGTTTAAGTCTTTTTTCCCAAAGCCGGGGCCATTTTTCCTGTCGGCATTTATTTGGGCACTGCTGGCTGTCATTTTCTGGCAGGCCGGTGGCGGCGCGTGGCTGACCCGTCTTACGGGCGCGACGGGCGACATTCCCATTAGCGCAGCGCGCTTCTGGTCCATGAGCTATCTGCTTTTCTACGCTTACTACGTGCTCTGCGTAGGGCTTTTCGCCATGTTCTGGTTCGTCTATTCTCCTCACCGCTGGCAATACTGGTCGATTCTCGGCACGTCATTAATCATCTTTGTCACCTGGTTCCTGGTGGAAGTGGGCGTAGCAGTTAACGCCTGGTATGCGCCGTTTTACGATCTGATCCAGACGGCGCTGAGTTCGCCGCACAAAGTGACCATAAATCAGTTCTACCATGAGGTGGGGATCTTCCTCGGCATCGCCCTGATCGCCGTGGTGATCGGCGTGATGAATAACTTTTTCGTCAGCCACTACGTGTTCCGCTGGCGTACCGCGATGAATGAACACTATATGGCGCACTGGCAGCACCTGCGTCATATCGAAGGTGCCGCACAGCGTGTGCAGGAAGACACCATGCGTTTTGCCTCTACGCTGGAAGATATGGGCGTGAGCTTTATCAATGCCATCATGACGCTAATCGCCTTCCTGCCGGTGCTGGTGACGCTCTCGTCGCACGTTCCGGAGCTGCCGATTGTCGGCCATCTGCCATACGGCCTGGTGATCGCCGCGATTGTCTGGTCACTGATGGGGACGGGGCTGCTGGCGGTCGTGGGGATCAAGCTGCCGGGGCTGGAGTTTAAAAACCAGCGTGTGGAAGCAGCCTACCGTAAAGAGCTGGTGTATGGCGAAGATGATGCCAACCGTGCGTCACCGCCTACCGTGCGCGAGCTGTTTGGCGCTGTACGTCGTAACTACTTCCGCCTCTATTTCCATTACATGTATTTCAATATTGCGCGCATTCTTTATCTTCAGGTTGATAATGTTTTCGGGTTGTTCCTGCTGTTCCCGTCCATCGTTGCGGGTACGATTACGCTCGGTCTGATGACCCAGATCACCAACGTCTTTGGTCAGGTTCGCGGTTCGTTCCAGTACCTGATTAGCTCCTGGACTACGCTGGTGGAGCTGATGTCCATCTACAAACGTTTACGCAGTTTCGAGCGTGAGCTGGACGATAAGGACTTGCAGGAAGTCACCCATACATTAGGTTAAAAAAGGAATTGCTATGCCATTTGCCGTACCACGTGCATTACCGCTGACGTTACTTGCCGCCTTCGTGCTGGCGGGCTGTGCCGAAAAAGGGGCCGCCCCGCTCAAAGAAGGGGAGAAGCCCGTTGATGTGGCGAGCGTGGTGCGGCAAAAAATGCCCGCCAGCGTGAAGGATCGCAGTGCGTGGGCTGATGCGCTGGCCACAACCTTCAAAAGTCAGAAGATCGCGCCCACTGAGGAGAATATCTGCTCGGTGCTGGCGGTGGCGCAGCAGGAATCGATGTATCAGTCCGATCCTGTCGTGCCTGGCCTGAACAAAATCGCCTGGAAGGAGATCGACCGCCGGGCCGAGTCGATGCATATCCCGGTTTTCCTGGTGCATACCGCCCTTAAAATCACCTCGCCAAACGGTAAAAGCTACAGCGAACGGCTGGATACGGTGAAAACCGAGAAACAGCTCAGCGCCATTTTCGATGATTTCATCAATATGGTGCCGATGGGGCAGAAGCTGTTTGGCTCGCTGAATCCGGTGCATACCGGCGGTCCGATGCAGGTCAGTATCGCCTTCGCGGAAAAACATACCGATGGTTATCCGTGGGATATCGACGGTACGGTGCGTCAGGAGGTCTTCTCCCTGCGCGGTGGACTGTGGTTTGGGACGTATCACTTGCTGAATTATCCGGCCAGTTACGATAAACCGCTGTATCGTTTTGCGGACTTTAACGCGGGCTGGTACGCCAGCCGAAATGCGGCCTTCCAGAATGCTGTAAGCCGCGCCAGCGGTGTCAAGCTCGCCCTCGACGGCGATCTCATTGCCTACGGCAGCAGTGAGGCCGGAACCACCGAACGTGCGGTACGAAAGCTTTCGACGACGCTGGAGATGAGCAACAGCGACATTCGCCGACAGCTGGAGAAGGGCGACAGCCTGGCGTTTGAGAAAACGGATCTGTATAAGCAGGTCTTTGCGCTGGCCGAGAAGAAAAGTGGAAAGGCATTACCAAGAGCGATTCTGCCAGGCATTCAGCTTGAAAGCCCGAAGATCACGCGTAACCTGACGACCGCCTGGTTCGCGAAACGCGTGGACGATCGTCGGGCTCGCTGTATGGGACTGTAATCAGTGGCGACTGCGCCAGCGCAGGACGAGCGCAATCACGCCTAAAACCATGCTGCCCGCGAGGAAGGGAATGAGTCCGAATACGGTGCTCACGCCTAAGCCGATTTCAACGCGCGGGCGGCCTGTATCCTGAACCTGCATCAGATGCTCATACACGCCAGGGGCATGCACCAGCATGTTCAGCAGTTGGGTACCTGCCCAGAAACAAAACAGAACAAACAGGGCATAGGCAATATTCCCCGCTGTGGAGGTTTTTGGTTGTTTTCCGCCAAAAATCGGTTTCGACAACGTAAAGTCTGCCATAAGACCTCCCGAAAATAACACTCTGTTTTAATACGCGTCGTACAGGGTGAGTGTGACAGGTCATAGCATTTGTCAATATCAGAATCGTGGGAAATTCGGCTCAGGATTCCTCCTGGATTGTCGATTTCTGCATCACGTCACAAATTGATAACATAAGTGAAACTGCGCTGCATTTCAGAATTTACGTATCCGCCACAGACGCTTTCATCAAACTGTGAGAGGATAGTTTTTTTTCTGCCGGAGTTGTCATGAAGCTCACTTCCAAACTACGCCGTGACTGGCATTACTACGCCTTTGCGATCGGGCTGATCTTTATTCTCAACGGTGTTGTCGGGCTGCTGGGATTTGAAGCGAAAGGCTGGCAAACCTATGCGGTTGGGCTGGTGACCTGGGTAATCAGTTTCTGGCTGGCGGGATTCATTATCCGCCGTCGTCCCGATGAGACGACGGCGGCAGAGAAAGCCGACTAACCGTTAGTTAACGGAACTTTTCAGGGCGCTGTCAGCGGCGTGACGCTCCAGCGCCAGTTCAATCAGGCGGGTGATCAGTTCCTGATAGCTTATCCCGCTGGCCTGCCACAGTTTCGGGTACATACTGATATTGGTAAAGCCCGGCAAGGTGTTGATTTCGTTAATCACCACTTCGTTATCCGGCGTCAGAAACACGTCGACGCGCGCCATCCCACTGCATCCCAGCGCCTGCCAGGCTTCAATGGCGATCGCCCGGATCCTGTCGTTAACGTCAGGATCGAGCGCGGCGGGCACCACAACCTGAGCACCTTTGTCGTCAATATATTTGGTGTCGTAGGAATAGAAGTCACTGTTCAGCACCACTTCACCGCAGGTACTTGCCTGGGGGAAATCGTTGCCGAGTACGGCGCATTCAATTTCACGGCCGTTAATTCCCTGCTCAACCACCACCTTATGGTCAAACTCGAAGGCCAGACGAACGGCATCGTTAAACTGCGCTTCGCTGGTGACTTTGCTCACGCCGACGGACGAGCCCTGATTCGCCGGTTTCACGAACAGCGGCAGGCCGAGTTGCGCCTGGATCTGCGCGAAGCTGTGTTTATCGCGGTTGGCGCGGGTGAGCGTCACGAACGGCGCAATATTCAGACCGGCGTCGCGCAGCAAACGTTTAGTGACGTCTTTATCCATGCAGGCGGCAGAGCCCAGCACATCGGAGCCGACAAACGGCAGGTTCGCCATCCGCAACATACCTTGCAGAGAGCCGTCTTCTCCCAGCGTGCCGTGAACGATGGGGAACACCACGTCAATCTGTGCCAGCGCCTGCGCGTTTCCGGCATCGATAAGCTGTCCCTGTGCCACGCCCGGTACCGTTGCGACGCTGATATCAGAAGGATTAAGGGCGATGTGCGCCGGATCGTCAGCATGTAACAGATACTGGCTGGCATCGTTCACATGCCACTGGCCCTGTTTATCAATGCCCAGCAGCACCACGTCAAAACGGCTTTTATCAATCGCATCAACGATATTTTTAGCCGACTGCAATGACACCTCGTGCTCTGCCGATTTTCCCCCAAAGACAATACCTACGCGCTGCTTTGCCATCTCACTCTCTTCCAGTCTGACGAAAAGCCAATAACATACCACGATGCCCGGCGGGTTTCGCGGCCTTCTGCCATAATGTTTTGAGGGATGTTGAAGGGGGGCGCGTGAAAGGAAAAAGTCTGCTTATTCTTATCATTATTGCCGGGATCGCCACGGTGGGCTACCGCTGGTTGCCGCCGCATTACAACCCTTTCGTGCCGCTTACGCTTGACGATCCGCCCGGAAAAATAACCCAGTTTAAACTTCGACGTTTAACACCGCAGGCATGCGAAAGCCTGTTAGCGCAGGCGAATCAACGTCGGCTTATCCGTACCCAGGCTGTCGCTGACAGCGCCGGTGAGTGTCCGCTGAGTAACGTGGTGCGCGTGCGCGATTTTGGCCCGGTGAGCCTGAACAGCAGCTTTCTGGCCAGTTGCCCCCTGGCGTTAAGCTCGGCGTTGTTTGTCAGCCAGCAGGCCCGGCCGCTCACCAAAACCTGGACCGGAAGCGAGCTGACGCGTATTGAACATCTGGGTAGCTTCGCCTGCCGTAATATCTACAGCCGCCCGGATGCGCGGCGCAGTGAACATGCCACGGCCGATGCGCTCGATATCAGCGCTTTCAGGCTGGCAAATGGACAGCGCGTTACCGTCCTGAACGGCTGGAAAGCGGAAAAGACGCAGCCCTGGCTACAGGCCCTGCTCTCGGCAAGCTGTGGCTATTACGGTAACGGTCTGGGGCCGGACTATAATGCCGCCCATGCCAACCATTTCCATCTGGGGATGCGCGGCTATGGATTATGTCGATGAAGCATAATCTTCCGCCGAAAATTGGATAAATTGTGACTTATTTCACAAATATGATGACTGGGAAGATAAAACACCAAAGTCTGCAAGTCCGCATCTCTGGCGCTATGTCAATGCGCGTAACTTGCTAATCTGTCGGCGAATTCGCCTAAAAATGAAGACTATTTCTGTTATGGAATCCTGGAAAGTTAACCTCATTTCCGTCTGGTTCGGCTGCTTCTTCACCGGACTGGCTATCAGCCAGATATTGCCCTTCCTGCCGCTGTACGTGTCGCAGCTGGGGGTCACTTCCCATGAAGCGCTCTCTATGTGGTCCGGCCTGACGTTCAGCGTGACGTTTCTGGTGTCCGCCATTGTGTCGCCGATGTGGGGCAGCCTGGCGGATCGCAAGGGGCGCAAGCTGATGTTGCTCCGCGCCTCGCTGGGGATGGCGATAGCCATTTTGCTCCAGGCCTTCGCGACTAACGTCTGGCAGCTGTTTATTCTGCGGGCGATAATGGGGCTGACTTCCGGGTACATTCCCAATGCCATGGCGCTGGTGGCCTCACAGGTGCCGCGTGAGCGGAGCGGCTGGGCACTGAGCACGCTTTCCACCGCCCAGATCAGCGGGGTAATTGGCGGCCCGCTGCTCGGCGGCTTCCTGGCTGACCATGTCGGGCTACGTGCGGTCTTTATCATTACCGCCATCCTGCTGACGATCAGCTTCCTGGTTACCCTTTTTCTGATCAAAGAGGGCGGACGACCGGTTGTCAGCAAATCCGAACGCCTGAGCGGAAAGGCGGTTTTCGCCTCGCTGCCTTATCCAGGCCTGATGATTAGCCTCTTTGTGACGACAATGGTGATCCAGCTCTGCAACGGCTCGGTGGGGCCGATTCTGGCGCTGTTTATCAAGTCGATGGAGCCGGACAGCAGCAACATTGCGTTTCTGAGCGGGATGATTGCCGCCGTGCCTGGCGTGTCGGCGCTCATGTCCGCTCCGCGTCTGGGGAAACTGGGCGACAGGATCGGTACGGCACGTATTCTGATGGCAACGCTCATCATTGCCGTGATCCTCTTCTTCGCCATGTCGTTCGTCACCACACCCCTTCAGCTCGGTATCCTGCGCTTCCTGCTTGGCTTTGCGGATGGTGCCATGCTGCCCGCTGTTCAGACGCTGCTGGTGAAATATTCCAGTGACCAGGTCACCGGCCGCATTTTTGGCTACAACCAGTCGTTCATGTATTTAGGCAACGTAGCGGGTCCGCTTATTGGCGCCTCGGTCTCGGCGATGGCGGGTTTCCGCTGGGTATTTGCCGCGACGGCGGTGGTGGTACTTCTGAATATTATTCAACTGGCCTTTGCCTTGCGCCGTCGCAGGCAAATCGCTGAGTCAAAGTCGGCCCGGTAAACGCGATAATATATTATTTATTCTTATGAACGCCGCATTTTTATATAACGAAATGCGGCGCCTTTGTTTTAGAAAAACGTTTCGCTTTCGCTTCGAAATATCTTTTTTGGCAGCGATGTCACTTTTGCATAAGATAAAGCTAATCCATGCTTTTCATTATTCAGTGAGGGTGTTAATTTCAGTGGAAATCACATAAGGAAATAGCACCATGAAAAATCTCATTGCTGAGTTGTTGGTTAAGCTTGCCCAAAAGGAAGAAGAGTCGAAAGAGCTGGTAGCCCAGGTTGAGGCGCTGGAAATCGTTGTGACGGCGCTGCTGCGACAGATGGCAAAGCCGGAACAGGAGGCGTTGATCGACAACGTTGAAGGCGCGCTGGAAAAAGCGCGTCCTGATTCACAGGTGCCTGCGGAAGATGCGGAGCTGCTTCAGCAATACGTAAAGAAGCTTTTAAGGCATCCTCGCAGCTAAACTGCCTGAGGTGAAATGACGTGTCACAGAATTGTCATGCAGGATGCCTGGCGTCGCTCTGTTTTTATTTTCACACATTTTTTCAGGGGAAATTAAATTGAGGCAGAGCACACTTTTCACCGCATAATTTCCGCTATTAATTATCGCCTCCCCCTGGGGAAACCGATTAACGATCATTGTGCCGCGACGGGACTGAAATAATCGGGAAACCCGGCGAAAATCAGGGGCGCAGGGTGGTTTTTTTTCCGTAACGAACCAGACTTAACGTGGAACTTCACATAAAGGATGGTGCAATGAAAACAACAATACTGGTTACCCTGCTCTCTGGACTGTGCCTGGTCGCCTCAGCACACGCGGAAGAGAAAACGTTAACGCCCCAGCAGCAACGCATGACAACCTGTAACCAACAGGCGACATCGCAAAGTCTGAAAGGGGATGCCCGTAAAACGTATATGAGCGACTGCCTTAAAAATGGTGCGACCAAACCAGGTGAAAAAAGCCTGACCCCGCAGCAGCAAAAAATGCGCGAGTGCAACGCCCAGGCGACACAGCAGATGCTGAAAGGGGACGATCGCAGCAAGTTCATGAGCGCGTGCCTGAAGAAACAGGCGTAGTGCGAACGGGTGAGTCACGGCGGTGGCTCACCCAAAATTTCATACTTTCCCCGCTAACCCCCTCTCTATAATTTGGGAAAATGTTTCAGAATATTCCCAAAAATGATGAATGATGAGTTTTATGACACTCACGAGAACATTCGGGAAGCGTGGTACCAGCAGCTTTCTCAGGATGATTCATACCGTTCCGGTCTGCGATTTGCCCGGCGAATACGACTGGCACGCATCGTGGGTCTGGCGGCGCTGTTTGTTCCGCTTGCCAGCGTTCTGGTAAGTCAGTTTCTTTCCGGTGTCTGGTGGTTATTGCTGGTGGGCTGGGTCTTTGTCTGGCCCCATCTGGCCTGGCAGCTGGCTTTTCGTTCGGCTGAACCCCACAGCAGGGAAGTCGTTAATCTGAAAGTCGATGCCATCGTTGCTGGCGTCTGGATGGGGCTGACAGGATGCAATGCGCTGCCAGCGGCGGCGCTGATCGTGATGATCGGCATGAACATGATGGGATCGGGGGGATGCCGGTTATTTCTGTCAGGAGTCGCACTGCTTGCCCTGTCTGCCCTGCTCACCGTGCAATTCACGGGCACGCCTGTGGTATTGACCTCTGAACCGCTGACGTTGTGGCTGACGCTTCCCGTGCTGATGGTTTACCCCATGCTGTTTGCCTGGCTGAGTCACCGCACGGCGATCCGGCTGGCAGAGCATAAACGTCGGCTTGAGCTGATGAGTACCCGCGACGGAATGACCGGCGTGTTCAACCGCCGTCACTGGGAAACGCTTTTGCGTAATGAATTTGAGACCTGCCGTCGCAGTCATCGACAGGCGACGATACTGCTCATCGATATCGATCACTTTAAGACGATCAACGACACCTGGGGGCATGACGTGGGAGATGAAGCGATTGTCGCCATCACGCGCCAGCTTCAGCTGACCCTGCGCTCAGGCGATTATATTGGCCGCTTCGGAGGGGATGAGTTTGCGGTGATTATGTCCGGCACGCCTGCCGACAGCGCGATTGCTGCTATGTCGCGCGTCCATGAACGGCTGGTCAACATGCCGCTGCACGGCGCGCCAATGGCGAGGTTGTGTATCAGCGTTGGGGTTGCCCCCTGGGGCGCACAGTTCACCCACTATCGCGAATGGCTAAAGGCGGCAGACGTGGCCCTTTATAAAGCCAAAAATGCCGGACGGGGCCGCACCGAAGTGGCCGCCTGACGCCCGGCATGACGCATCAGGACTTACTCAGCTTCTCTGATTTTTCCATGCATTTTTCCATCGCTTCGATCACGGCGGAGCGGAACCCGCGATCTTCCAGCACGCGCACGGCTTCAATGGTTGTGCCACCCGGCGAGCACACCATATCTTTCAGTTCGCCCGGATGTTTACCCGTTTCCAGCACCATTTTGGCCGAGCCCATCACCGCCTGCGCCGCAAATTTGTAGGCCTGCGCGCGCGGCATACCGCCCAGCACGGCGGCATCGGCCATGGCTTCGATAAACATAAAGACATACGCCGGGGCAGAGCCGCTCACGCCGACAACCGGGTGGATCATCGGTTCGGCAATCACTTCGGCTTCGCCAAAGCAGCGGAAAATATTCAGTACATCCGCCACGTCTTCAGATGTGACCAGCGCGTTCGGGGTAACGGAGGTCATACCGGCATTCACCAGCGACGGGGTGTTTGGCATGGCGCGAACAATCTTACGGTCGTGGCCCAGCGCGCGGGCGAGCTGATCGAGAGTGACGCCTGCGGCAATTGACACCACCAGGGTCTCTTTGTTCAGGCTGGAGGTGATCTCGCTCAGGACTTTAATCATGATATTCGGCTTCACGGCGCCAAAGACAATATCCCCTACCTGAGCCACTTCCTGTGCGCTTTCGGCGGCGTTGACACCATACTCATCACGCAGCGCCGCGACCTTATCCGGTGATGGGGTATAGACCCAAATCTGCCCCGGCAGCACCTGCCCGCTGGCAATCAGTCCGCCGAGGATAGCTTTACCCATGTTTCCGCAGCCGATAAACCCGATTTTCTTATCCATCACGTCTCTCCGTTATTATGCGTTGTTATCTCTCACAGATAGCTTAACAACGAAATGCAGGCGACAATAGTCGCCAGAATCATAATGGGGAGAGACTATGGCGATTTGGGTTGATGCGGACGCGTGTCCGAATATGATTAAAGAGATTTTATTTCGTGCTGCCGAGCGCGTGCAGATGCCGCTGACGCTGGTGGCGAACCAGAACATCCGCGTGCCGCCCTCCAGATACATCCGTTCTCTGCGCGTTCCGGCCGGGTTCGACGTGGCGGATAACGAAATAGTGCGTCTGTGTGACGCAGGGGATCTGGTGATCACCGCAGATATCCCGCTGGCTGCCGATGTACTGGCGAAAGGGGCGGCGGCGCTGAATCCGCGCGGAGAACGTTATTCGCCGGCAACGATCCGGGAGAAGCTCACCATGCGTGATTTTATGGATACGCTTCGTTCCAGCGGCGTGCAAACCGGTGGGCCGGATAGCCTGTCGCAGCGCGATCGCCAGCAGTTTGCCGCCGAGCTGGATAAATGGCTGCTGGAAGTGAAGCGCCGCCCGGCGTAATCCTCCTCCGGGCTGTTTTGTGGTACAGTGTGGCTTCCACAGGCTTGTCATTCCGTACCGCTTTGCAGTAAAGTTAGCGCAACATCTTCTGCAATCATTTCTTTACAGCCTTCAGTTATCCGGCAGCAAGGGGAACACCTGGTTATGAACCCACCCATCTTTTTAGTTGGCCCTCGCGGCTGTGGGAAAACCACCGTTGGTCTGGCGCTGGCGCGTCTGTGCCAGAGTCAGTTTGTTGATACTGACCACTGGCTCCAGGAAAATGCCGGTCAGACGATTGCCGATATCGTGGAGAATGAGGGCTGGGAGAGCTTCCGTGCGCGCGAAACGGCCACGCTGGAAGCGGTGACCGTACCGTCAACCGTGATTGCGACCGGTGGCGGCATTATTCTGGCGCCGTATAACCGCCAGTTTATGCGTGAAAAGGGCGTCGTGATCTATCTCTGTGCCCCGGTCTCGACGCTGGTGGGGCGCCTGGAGGCGTTTCCGGAAGAGGGGCAGCGTCCGGCGCTGACCGCAAAACCGCTGAGTGAAGAGGTCAGCGACGTGCTCGCCGAACGCGATGCACTGTACCGCGAGGCGGCGCACCACGTTGTGGATGCGTCTGCGTCACCCGAGAAAGTTGCGATTCAGATTATTACCGCCCTGCGTTTGGCTTGCGCCAGCTAACAGCCGTCTATACTCATAGCTCAGACATAAAAAAAGGATGAGCTATGCCAACCAGACCTCCCTATCCACGTGAAGCCCGCATCGTTACCGTTGAAAAGGGTAATGGCGATCAGACCGTAACCTGGTACCAGTTGCGTGCCGACCACCCCAAACCCGATTCGCTGATCAGTGAACATGAAACTGAACAGGAAGCGCTGGATGCGAAACGGCGCTATGAGGATCCCGAAAAGTCCTGACAGGGAGCCGAATTCGTTACAACCGTGCCTGAATCACACTTTTAACTTATCGCCGATGTTAAGTAGCAGTTAATATTTAGTTATTACAGGTGGATTCGGAAAGGCCCGTCGATCTTTACATTACGGTGTAGAGATCCCCTGCTACGCTTGGTGCTGTTTTGTTGAATAAATGAACAGTACAGCGTAGTGAGCCTGTACCTGTGTGGCAGTTGTGGTAGTAACGGAAGGCGATCAAAATGAAGGCGACGTTGGCGATCCTCACGATTGGTGTGGTGCCTGTAAGCGAAGTATTACCGCTCTTAACGGAGCATGTCTCTGAACAACAGATTACGCATTTCAGTCTGTTAGGGAAGCTGAGCCGGGAAGAGGTCATGGAAGACTACGCTGTCGGGGAGGGGGAAGATCCCCTGGCAACGTTACTCAGTGACGGCAAACTGGCGCATGTGTCGCGCCAGAAAATCGAACGCGCGCTACAGGGCGTAATAGAAGTGCTTGATAATCAGGACTATGACGTCATCCTGCTGATGAGTACGGCACCCGTTAAAGGTCTCAGCGCGCGTAATGCCATTCTGCTCGAACCGATGCGGATCATTCCGCCGCTGGTGGCGTCAATTGTTGATGGTCATCAGGTTGGGGTCATCGTTCCCGTTGAGGAACTGCTGGATAACCAGACGGTGAAGTGGGCCGCGCTGGAGCACACCCCGCTGTACGCGCTGGCAAACCCGTTCTGGGACAGCGAAGCGAAGCTGATTGCGGCCGGGCAGGAGTTGATCGACAGAGGAGCGGATGTCCTGATGCTGGACTGCCTGGGCTTCCATCAGCGGCATCGTGATTTACTGCAAAAGGCGCTGGATGTTCCGGTGCTGCTCTCTAACGTCCTGATGGCGCGCCTGGCGTCAGAATTACTGGTGTAATGATTTTGCGTGACAGGTCATGAGCATGGCCCCTATAGTGGATTTTTCTCTATAAATATAAGGGCCAGTTCATGCTTCAAAGTAACGAATACTTTTCCGGTAAAGTGAAATCCATTGGTTTTACCAGCAGCAGCACTGGCCGCGCCAGTGTCGGCGTAATGGCGGAAGGGGAATACACCTTTGGCACCGCAGAAGCGGAAGAGATGACGGTGGTCAGCGGCGCGCTGAACGTCTTGCTGCCGGGTGAAACGGAGTGGAAAGTCTATAGTGCCGGGCAGGTTTTCAACGTGCCAGGCCACAGCGAATTCCATTTACAGGTTGCAGAGCCAACCTCTTATCTGTGCCGCTATCTGAAATAAAAGCATGCCGGGTGGCGCATTCGCTTACCCGGCCTACGTTTTGCCTGTCAGCGCTGCGCTTCGCCGCCGAGACCTTCCACCAGATTCTGGATCAACGCCGCCAGTTCGCCGGTCATCAGGATAAAGTCTGCGTCAAAGCGCTGAGCATAATCCTCGCGGTCGATGTCTTCGTTCTGATCGCGCAGCTCATCGCAGAATTTAAGGCGCTTCACGGAGCCGTCATCACACATCACAAACTGAATGCGCTGCTGCCAGTCGAGTGCCAGTTTAGTCACCACTTTGCCCGCTTCAATGTGTACGGCAATTTCGTCGCTCACCAGATCCTGTTTCTTCGCGCGGATCACGCCGCCATCTTCCAGCAGCGCTTTCAGCTCTGCTTCATCGAGGATCTGGAAGCCCTGCGCGGCAGTCCCGCTGCGCACCCACTCGGTCAGGGTCAGCTCAATCGGCGTTTCCAGCGCCAGCGGAACCACGGGTAATGATCCAAGGCTCTTACGCAGCAGCGCCAGCGTGTCTTCCGCTTTTTTGGCGCTGGCGCAGTCCACCATGATCAGCCCGTTAACGGTGTCGATCCACATCATGGTCTGGCTAAAGCGGCTAAAGGCGCGCGGCAGCAGCGAGTGCAGCACTTCATCTTTCAGCGAATCTTTTTCGGTTTTTTTAAGCTTACGGCCCTGTTCAGCTTCCAGCTTGAAGATCTTCGCTTCGAGCGCCTGCTTAACCACGGGCGTCGGCAGGATCTTCTCTTCTTTACGGGCGCATACGATAATTTGCCCCGTGCTGCTGGCGTGGGTCAGCGCATCGCTTTGAGAACCCATTGGCGGAACCCAGCCGGTTTTTGCCATATCCTGGCTACCGCAAGGGGTAAAGGAGTAAGCGGCTAACTGTTTTTCCATCTCTTCTGCACGCAGCGAAACGTCGCGGCTGAGACGGTAAACCATCAAATTTTTGAACCACAGCATGATAATTTCCACGGCCTTGTCGTTAAATCAGCGGGCATGATAACGAATTGTCGCATCGCTTGCATTGCTAATCGGGAAGCGGGCTTCTACTCTGTTGATAATCAAAAAAATGAGGAGTGTCTTGTGCGTATTGGGATTGATTTGGGCGGCACCAAAACAGAAGTCATTGCGCTGAGCGAGCAGGGGGAGCAACTGTTTCGCCACCGCTTGCCTACGCCGCGCGATGATTATCACCAGACCCTTGAGACGATTGCTCGCCTGGTCGATATGGCAGAGCAGGCAACGGGCGAGACGGGGACGGTCGGTATGGGGATCCCCGGCTCCATTTCGCCGTATACCGGCGTGGTGAAAAACGCCAACTCCACCTGGCTCAACGGTCAGCCGTTTGATAAAGACCTAAGCCAACGTCTGAACCGGGAAGTGCGTCTGGCAAATGACGCTAACTGCCTGGCGGTGTCTGAGGCCGTCGATGGCGCAGCGGCTGGCGCGCAAACCGTTTTTGCGGTAATCATCGGCACCGGGTGCGGGGCGGGCGTGGCCTTCGGCGGACGCTCGCATATTGGCGGTAACGGCACCGCGGGCGAGTGGGGGCACAACCCGTTACCGTGGATGGACGAAGATGAACTCAAATACCGCGCCGAAGTGCCGTGCTACTGTGGTAAGCAGGGCTGTATTGAGACCTTTATTTCCGGCACGGGGTTTGCCACCGATTATCATCGTCTGAGCGGCCAGCCGCTGAAAGGTAACGAGATTATGCGTCTGGTAGAGGAGCAGGATCCGGTGGCTGAACTGGCGCTCAGCCGCTACGAAATGCGGCTGGCAAAATCACTGGCGCATGTGATCAATATTCTCGATCCCGACGTAATTGTGCTGGGCGGCGGCATGAGCAACGTCGACCGCCTGTACGCGACGGTGCCCACGCTGGTGAAACAGTGGGTATTTGGCGGCGAGTGCGAAACGCCGATCCGCAAAGCCGTCCACGGCGATTCCAGCGGCGTGCGCGGCGCGGCGTGGCTGTGGCCGGAATAAACGCAAAACGGCTTTTTGATGTTTGTTCCCTCTCCCCGTGGGCTGAGGGATCCCCACAAATTAATGCGAGCAGTGAACCATCCCCTCGCCCCTTTGGGGAGAGGGTTAGGGTGAGGGGCACCAGAGCGCACCATCCCCCCATTTACTGTACCGCAAACTCCCTGTCCAGCCTGCTATATCCCAGCCCGTTGATCTTCTTCACTTTGATCTGCACCGGAATACGCTCTTTCATTGCCTCTACATGGCTGATCACGCCGATGGTTTTTCCGGTGGCGTTCAGCGCGTCGAGCGCATCCAGCGCGGTATCCAGCGTTTCGCTGTCGAGCGTCCCGAACCCTTCATCGAGGAACAGCGAGTCAATGCGCGTTTTGTGACTGACCAGATCGGAAAGCGCTAAGGCCAGCGCCAGACTGACCAGGAAACTCTCCCCGCCGGAAAGGGTGCGGGTATCGCGTACCGCATCGGCCTGCCAGGTGTCGACCACTTCCAGCTCCAGCGCGTCGCTGGCTTTACGCTGAAGCAGATAGCGACCATGCAGACGGTTAAGCTGCTGGTTGGCAAGCCACACCAGGTTATCCAGCGTCAGCCCCTGGGCGAATTTACGGAATTTATCGCCTGTGCTGGAGCCTATCAGCGCATTGAGATAGCCCCAGTCGTCGGCCTGACGCGCCGCCTCCTCAATCTGCTGCATAAGTGCCTGCTGGTGCAGACGGTTATCGGCATCCTGTTTGAGCTGCTGGCGGATCTCCCCCTGATGCGTGGTGTTATCCCGAAGCTGTTGCGCCAGCTGATGTAACCGGGTCTGAAGGGTAGCGGCGTCGGTTTCCAGCCCCTCCGGGCGCTGTGCCTGATGCGCCTCAAGCTGCTGGCTTGCCTGTACGGAGAGCGCCGTGGCCTGCTGAAGCTGGTTTTCCAGCGTCTGCTTTTGCTGTTCAAGCTGGCGGATCGACGCCTCATCCAGCAGGGCGGAGAGAAATGCCTCCCGATCGGCAAAGCAGCTCGCGGTCAGCGCGGCGCTGAACTGAGCCTGTGATTGCTGGAGCCGTTCACGCTCAAGGGACTCCTGCTGCTGTAGGGTGGTGAGCTGGCTTTGCAGCGACACGCATTCGTCGTGGATCCCGCGCCAGTTCTCAGGGATCACCGCGTCGGCTTCTGCGTCATCGGAAACCGGCAGCGTATCCAGAACGGGCGTCAGGGCGTTAATCCGTTCCTGAATCGTAACGTGCTGGGTCTGTTTTTCCTGCCAGCGGGAATATTCGCTTTCGCGCGCGCTCAGCCAGGCGCTTTCAGCGCCTTCATCGGGCACGTTAAGCGACAGTGATTCTAGCGAGGCCGCCAATGCCTGACGCGTCGCCGTCAGCTGCTGCTGGTACTGGCGCGCCTGACCTTCCTGTTCATTGAGCTGGTTTTGCAGCGTCAGACGCTGGCTGAACTGATAAAGCTGGCGTTCGTACTGCTCCTGTTCGTGCATCCAGGGGGCGATATCATCCTGAATATTCAGGGCTATGTTCAGGGAAGTGCAGACCTCCAGCCACTCTTGAGTGAGTGCTTGCTCTTCCTGAGTAAGAGCCTGGGCTTCGTCTGTCTCGCGCTGGATCTGTTGGGTCAGCGCATTCACCTGCCCGAGCACCAGCAATCCTTCCTCTTTTAGCGCGGCAACCTCCTTCTCCAGCGCGTCGCGGCGGCGCTGATTGTCGGTCAGTTCAAGCGCCTGATACTGGACGACCGCCGGGTGTTCGCGTGAACCGCAGAGTGGACAAGGCTTACCCGCTTCCAGCTGAGCACGATAGTTCTCAAGATCTTTGATTGTCGCTTCACGCTCACAGAGCGCTTTCAGGTCGGCAAGGTGTTGATTTTTCTCTTTATACTGCTGACGCCGCAGGGTCAACGTGTCATTGAGCTTAACCTGCTCCGCCTGCGCTTTCTGCACGCTTTCTGCATTCTGTCGCAGTCGTTTTTGCAGCGGCTGATAGCGAGCGTGAAGCGCGGTCAGGCGCTGGCGGAGCGCCCGCGATTGCGCCTGTTGCTCCATTGCCGTCGCGAGATCCTCAGCCGTCAGCGACAGCGTGCTCTCCGGCATCTCAGCCAGCTTCTGGCGAAGTTCAGCCATGCGCGCTGCCTGGGCAGCAAGCTGATTTTTATCGCGACTCAGTTGCGCAAAGTGTGCCCGCCAGCCGGCAATTTCCTGCCCCCACTGACGGAAACGATCGTGTTCGGTGAGCCACTGCGTCAGTGCCGTGTGCTCTGTTTGCAACTGTTCACGATTGCGTAGCGCACCGTTGCGGATACGCGAGCGCTGCGCCGCTCTGTCGAGTAAGCGAGTATTTACTTCAACAATTCGCGCTGTTGTTTGCGCAAGGCGGGTGGTCTGCTCCTGCTGATGCTCCCACAGGGGACGTAGCTGGGCGGCGGGCTGTGCCAGCTGGAGCTTCGCCAGTTGGGGCGCGGCGTCCGTCAGTGCCTGTTGCACCTGCTGCTGGGAAGCGGCTGCGCGCTGCTGTTCACGTATCAGTTCGTCGTTACGCGCAATCCACTGAAAATCTTTCTGTTGGCTCTGCTGCTGTGCCAGCAGGATTTTCTCTTCGTCAGTAAGTGCCTGCAAACGTTGCTGCAAGTGCTGCTGCTGTTCCTCACTCAGCAGCACAACGCCTGCGGCCTGTGCTTCGCACCTCTCCAGCGCGTTGCGTGCCGCTTTGTGTTTTTCAAAAACCATGGCGGAAATCTGGCCGTAAATTTCCGTCCCGGTCAGTTCTTCCAGCAGTTCTGCGCGATCGCCCGGTTTAGCATTCAGGAAGGCGGCAAACTGCCCCTGGGAGAGCAACATCGAGCGGGTAAAGCGACCGTAGTCCAGCCCGGTCAGCGCGGCGGTTTGTTCCAGCTTATCCGTGACCTTATCCGCCAGGATTTTGCCATCCTCACAGCGGGCCAGCTCTACGCGCGGTGCCTGTAAGTTCCCGTCCGGCTGGTTGCGGGCGCGGTTCTGGCTCCAGAAAGCGCGATATGCGACGCCTTTCACCTCAAACTCCACCTCTGCCAGACACTCTGCGGTATCGCGCGTCATCAGGTCGTTTTGCGCCTGGGAGACCTTATTCAGACGCGGCGTTTCGTGGTACAGCGCCAGGCAGATGGCGTCCAGCAGCGTGGTTTTCCCCGCGCCGGTGGCGCCGGTGATGGCAAACAGCCCGTTGCTGGCGAACGGCTCCGCGGTGAAATCAATTTTCCACTCGCCTTTGAGCGAGTTCAGGTTTTTCAGACGCAGGCTCAGAATTTTCATGCGTTTTCTTCCTCGTCATTGAGGGCGTGCAGCGTCTGAATAAACAGCTCGTTCAGCCTGACGCGTCTGGCGTCGTCCATCTCTTCATGCGCCAGCCGCCGCTCGAATACCTCTTCTGCCCGAAGTTCACTTAGCGTTTCACGTTGGGCGCTCAGCAGAATTTTCTCGCGCTGTTCGCGGCTGCGGCGCACCAGCAGCACCTCTACCGGCAAATCTTCGGTCAGCGCCTGAATTTTTCGCTGCATATCATGCAGGTACTCATCAGTGATGATTTCAATATCCAGCCAGACTGGCGGATCAAGCTCTGCGCCGCGCCATTGCTCAAGCTGTTCCGTAATCGCGGCAAGATCGCCTTTCAGCACCGCCAGCGGCTGGGTGACCGGCACCTCCAGCGTCTCGACGGCGCTGAGTTTGCCATCGGTGAAGCTCACCAGATGCACGGACTTGGCCTTACCGGTTTCATCGAAACTGAGCGAAACAGGGGAGCCACAGTAGCGGATATGCTCGCAGCCGCCGATGACCTGCGCCCGGTGGATATGCCCGAGAGCAATGTAGTCGGCGGGCGGGAAGTTCTGCGCCGGAAACGCGTCCAGCGTACCGATATAGATCTCGCGCACCGCGTCACTCTTACTGGCTCCGACGGTGGTGAGGTGCCCGGTCGCAATGATCGGAATGGCCTGATCGCCGCGCAGGGCACAGGCTTGCGTATGCTGCTGGTGATAATAGTGGGTGATGGCCTGCAACAGATGCTGCTGTTTTTCGCTGCCGGACAGACCGGCCTGGCTTTGCACGATATCGCGCGGGCGTAAAAACGGGATTGGGCACAGTACCGCGCCCGGCGTGCCGTCGCGCTTTTTCAGGATCTGCGGCGCATGTCCGGCGCTGGCCACCACGGTGGTATTGAGGAACGCCAGAATGTCGCGGGATTCATTCAGCGTCGCCACGGAGTCATGGTTTCCGGCGACAATCACCAGGTGACAACCGGTTTGCTGGAGGTTGACCACAAAACGGTTGTACAGCTCACGCGCATAGCTCGGCGGCGAGCCGGTATCGAAAATGTCGCCCGCCACAATAATCGCGTCCACCTCATGAGCCTGAGCCGTCTCCAGCAGCCAGTTCAGGAACGCGTCATGTTCCGCGGCGCGGCTTTTGCTGTAAAAATTTTGACCCAGGTGCCAGTCTGAGGTGTGAAGTATGCGCATAAGAGATCCGTGGCAATAATAAGAAAGCAGGATTATAAACTTTCGGGGAACGGAAAATAACCGCTGTAATAAAACAACAGTTTGCCATTTATAGTGGTAATGTTTTTCATAAATCTGTCATAAATCTGACGCATAATGACGCCGCATTACAGACTTGTAACTTAAATACGATAAGACAGGGCAAAGTATGGCGAGACGTATTCTGGTCGTAGAAGATGAAGCTCCGATCCGTGAAATGGTGTGCTTCGTGCTTGAACAAAATGGCTTCCAGCCGGTTGAAGCGGAAGATTATGACAGCGCGGTGAATCAGCTGAATGAACCCTGGCCCGATCTGATCCTGCTGGACTGGATGCTGCCTGGCGGTTCCGGATTGCAGTTTATCAAGCATATCAAACGCGAGGCGATGACCCGCGATATCCCGGTGGTGATGCTCACGGCGCGTGGCGAGGAAGAGGATCGCGTGCGCGGTCTGGAAACCGGCGCGGACGATTACATCACCAAACCGTTCTCCCCGAAAGAGCTGGTGGCGCGTATTAAAGCCGTGATGCGCCGAATTTCACCGATGGCGGTGGAAGAGGTGATTGAGATGCAGGGTCTGAGTCTGGATCCCACCTCACACCGGGTCATGACCGGTGAAAACCCCCTCGATATGGGGCCAACCGAATTTAAACTCCTGCACTTCTTTATGACACACCCGGAGCGCGTTTACAGCCGCGAACAGTTGCTGAATAACGTCTGGGGAACTAACGTCTATGTCGAAGACCGAACGGTTGACGTCCATATTCGCCGCCTGCGTAAAGCACTGGAACTGAGCGGCCACGATCGCATGGTACAGACGGTCCGCGGCACGGGTTATCGTTTCTCGACCCGTTTCTGAACAATGACAGGAGTGTGACGCGTGCTGGAACGTCTGTCATGGAAAAGGCTCGTCTTTGAACTGATCTTATGCTGTATTCCGGCCCTCATTCTGGGGGCTATTTTTGGCTATCTGCCGTGGTTTTTACTGGTGGCCGTGACGGGATTGCTCGTCTGGCATTTCTGGAATTTACTGCGTCTCTCCTGGTGGCTATGGGTCGACAGAAGTATGACCCCCCCGCCGGGAAGCGGAAGCTGGGAACCGCTACTCTACGGCCTGCACCAGATGCAGATGCGTAATAAAAAGCGCCGTCGCGAGCTGGGAAGCCTGATCAAACGCTTTCGCAGCGGTGCGGAGTCGCTGCCGGATGCGGTGATCCTGACAACAGAAGAAGGGACGATCTTCTGGTGTAATGGCCTCGCGCAACAGCTGCTGGGCCTGCGCTGGCCGGATGATAATGGCCAGAACATCCTGAACCTTCTGCGTTATCCCGAGTTCACGCTGTATCTGAAAAAGCGGGATTTTTCCCGCCCACACAACCTTAAGCTCAATAACGGTCGCCATCTGGAAATCCGCGTGATGCCCTACAGCGATCGCCAGTGGCTGATGGTAGCGCGTGACGTTACCCAGATGCACCAGCTTGAGGGCGCTCGCCGCAACTTCTTTGCTAACGTCAGCCACGAGCTGCGTACGCCATTGACGGTGCTTCAGGGCTATCTGGAGATGATGCAGGAGCAAACGCTTGAAGGGGCGCCGCGTGAGAAAGCGCTGCATACCATGCGTGAGCAGACGTTCCGCATGGAAGGGCTGGTTAAACAACTGCTGACGCTTTCAAAAATTGAGGCCGCCCCGTCGCTGGCGCTAAATGACATCATTGATGTGCCGATGATGTTGCGGGTGGTGGAGCGCGAAGCCCAAACGCTGAGTCATAATCAGCACACGCTGGCTTTTGACGTTGATAACACGCTGAAAGTGCTGGGCAGTGAAGATGAGTTGCGGAGCGCTATCTCAAACCTGGTCTATAACGCCGTGAATCATACCCCGAAAGGGACGCATATTACGGTGTGCTGGCAGCATACCCTGGCGGGGGCTGAGTTTAGCGTCGAGGACAACGGGCCGGGGATTGGGCCTGAACACCTTCCGCGTCTCACCGAACGGTTCTACCGGGTGGATAAGGCGCGCTCGCGGCAGACCGGGGGGAGCGGACTGGGGCTGGCTATCGTGAAGCATGCCGTCAGCCACCACGAAAGCCGGCTCAATATCGAAAGTACCCTGGGTAAGGGCACGCGCTTTAGTTTCGTTATCCCGGAACGATTAATTGCCAAAAAGCGCGCCTGACGGCGAGTGTGTCAGGCTACCTTTCCACGGGCCAGCGATTGCTGGCCCGTTTGCTTTGCAGTCAAGCGAAACGCGAATGAATATTATACGGCTGGTGCTTTTTTGTTCGCATGATTAGCCATGAGTTTTTCTTATACATGGCATATTATGTTGGCCTGAATTTTCATGCTGGCATATTGTTCTGGTTTTACGATCCCTTCTTGCCTTTAAACGTTATAAGCGTTTAAATTGCCCCCCATATACTGTCAGACCGACTGTATTTGCGTGGTAAATCGAAAAACTATTCTTCGCCACGCCAGGACGGGAGCATATCCCGCTGAAATTGAGCAAATTTTCCGCTGTATCGTCCCGTCAGGGATGGCGAAAATCTCAACGTTTTCAACATCACATCCACAGGCAGTAAGGTTTTATGACCCATCACTTGAAATCGCGTGACATTATCGCGCTGGGCTTTATGACATTTGCGCTGTTCGTTGGCGCAGGCAACATCATTTTCCCTCCAATGGTTGGCTTACAGGCGGGTGAACACGTCTGGACAGCTGCGTTTGGCTTCCTGCTTACTGCCGTGGGCCTGCCGGTACTGACCGTGATCGCGCTGGCGAAAGTGGGTGGCGGTGTGGACAGCCTCAGCACCCCGATTGGCAAAGTGGCTGGCGTGCTGCTGGCTACCGTCTGCTATCTGGCCGTTGGCCCGCTGTTCGCGACCCCGCGTACGGCGACCGTCTCCTTTGAAGTGGGTATCGCCCCGCTGACCGGTGACGGCGCGATGCCGCTGTTTATTTACAGCCTCATTTACTTCGCCATCGTGATTCTGGTTTCTCTCTATCCGGGTAAACTGCTGGATACCGTAGGTAACTTCCTGGCACCGCTGAAAATTGTAGCGCTGATTGTGCTGGCCGTTGCGGCCATCGTCTGGCCTGCGGGTCCGATCAGCACCGCGATGGACGCCTACCAGAACGCCGCGTTCTCAAACGGTTTCGTGAACGGCTATCTGACGATGGATACGCTGGGTGCGATGGTGTTTGGTATCGTTATCGTTAACGCCGCGCGTTCCCGCGGTGTGACCGAAGCGCGACTGCTGACCCGCTACACCATCTGGGCTGGCCTGATGGCCGGTGTCGGCCTGACGCTGCTGTATCTGGCGCTGTTCCGTCTGGGTTCAGATAGCGCAACGCTGGTTGATCAGAGCGCAAACGGCGCGGCGATCCTGCATGCTTACGTGCAGCACACCTTTGGTGGTGCAGGCAGCATGCTGCTGGCGGCACTGATTTTCCTGGCCTGTCTGGTGACGGCGGTGGGCCTGACCTGCGCCTGCGCGGAGTTCTTCGCCCAGTATCTGCCGCTCTCTTACCGCACGCTGGTGTTTATTCTCGGCATCTTCTCCATGGCGGTGTCAAACCTCGGTCTGAGCCACCTGATTCAGGTGTCAATTCCGGTGCTGACGGCGATCTACCCGCCGTGTATCGTACTGGTAGTGCTGAGCTTCACCCGTCCGTGGTGGCATAGCTCGACGCGAATTATTGCGCCAGCCATGTTTATCAGCCTGATTTTTGGTATCCTTGACGGGATCAAAGCATCAGCATTCGCAGACATCCTGCCAGCCTGGACACAGCGTCTGCCGCTGTCCGAGCAGGGCCTGGCCTGGCTGATGCCTTCCGTTGTAGCGCTGGTTCTGGCCATTATCTGGGACCGTGCGGCCGGGCGTCAGGTGGCAACCAACGCCCATTAATCAACGGCAACAAATTGTTTAACCACGGGGCTTAAGGCCCCGTGGTTTTTTGTTTTTTTCGTGTTGAATGGCAAGATTTTAATGGAAAGCACTAACAAACTTAAACGTGGATTGAGCACCCGCCACATCCGCTTTATGGCGCTGGGCTCGGCTATCGGCACCGGTCTTTTTTATGGCTCGGCAGATGCCATCAAAATGGCCGGTCCAAGCGTTCTGCTGGCCTACATCATCGGCGGCGCTGCGGCCTATATTATCATGCGCGCCCTCGGCGAAATGTCGGTTCACAACCCGTCTGCCAGCTCGTTTTCACGCTATGCGCAGGAAAACCTCGGCCCGCTGGCCGGGTTTATCACCGGCTGGACCTACTGCTTCGAAATCCTGATTGTCGCCATTGCCGATGTGACGGCGTTTGGCATCTATATGGGGGTCTGGTTCCCCGCCGTGCCGCACTGGATCTGGGTGCTGAGCGTGGTGCTGATCATCTGCGCCGTTAACCTGATGAGCGTGAAGGTGTTTGGTGAGCTGGAGTTCTGGTTCTCCTTCTTTAAAGTCGCGACCATTATCATCATGATCCTCGCCGGTTTCGGCATTATCATCTGGGGTATCGGCAACGGCGGTCAGCCAACCGGCATCCATAACCTGTGGAGCAACGGCGGTTTCTTCAGCAACGGCTGGCTCGGGATGGTCATGTCGCTCCAGATGGTCATGTTCGCCTACGGCGGTATTGAGATTATCGGCATCACCGCCGGGGAAGCGAAAGATCCGGAGAAGTCTATTCCGCGCGCCATCAACTCGGTGCCGATGCGTATCCTGGTGTTCTATGTGGGCACGCTGTTTGTGATTATGTCCATCTATCCGTGGAACCAGGTGGGCACCAACGGCAGCCCGTTTGTGCTGACCTTCCAGCATATGGGCATTGCGTTTGCTGCCAGCATTCTCAACTTTGTGGTGCTGACCGCCTCGCTGTCGGCCATCAACAGTGACGTGTTCGGCGTGGGCCGCATGCTGCACGGCATGGCGGAGCAGGGCAGTGCGCCGAAGGTGTTTGCCAAAACCTCGCGTCGTGGCACCCCGTGGGTAACGGTGGTGGTGATGACCGTGGCGCTGCTGTTCTCGGTTTACCTGAACTACATCATGCCGGAGAACGTCTTCCTGGTGATTGCGTCGCTGGCGACCTTCGCCACCGTGTGGGTGTGGATCATGATCCTGCTGTCGCAGATTGCGTTCCGTCGCCGCCTGTCGCCAGAAGAGGCCAAAGCGCTGAAGTTTAAAGTGCCGGGCGGGGTGGCAACGACCATTGTCGGCCTCATCTTCCTGGTCTTCATCATTGGCCTGATTGGTTATCACCCGGATACCCGTATCTCCCTTTACGTGGGCTTCGCGTGGATCGTTCTGCTGCTGATCGGCTGGGTGTTTAAATGCCGCCGCGACCGTCAGCTGGCGGAAGCACAGTAAGGTAAAAATGCCGGGTGGCGCTGCGCTTACCCGGCCTATACTCCCTTTTGCCCTGGAAAAAATCTCCTCCTCCGTTCTCCTCCCCCAATAATCCCGAACACGATGAGCTATCTTTAATCACCCTGTGGCAAGGTGACGTCAATTTCATCAAAGGGGATTCGTGATGTTAAACGCCTGGCACCTTCCGGTTGCTCCATTTGTTAAGCAAAACAAAGACAACCTTGTGATTACGCTCTGGCTGGCAGGGGACAACCAGCCTGAACGTGTGACCCTGCGCGCTGAAGTGGATAATGAAGAAACGTCGCTGAAAATGCATAAAGTGCGCAGCCAGCCGCAGCCGGGCGTCACGGCGTGGCGGGCGAATATCGACCTGTGCAGCGGACAGCCGCGCCGTCGCTACAGCTTCAAACTGCTGTGGAACAACCGTCAGCTGTGGTTTACCCCGCAGGGCTTCAGCCGTTTTCCTCCGGCCCGGCTGGAGCAGTTTGCCGTGGATCACCCGGATAACGGCCCGCAGTGGGTTAACGATCAGGTCTTTTACCAGATTTTCCCGGACCGCTTTGCGCGCAGTGAAAAGCGCACCGCCGATCAGGACAAGGTTTATTACCATCATGCGGTCGGTCACGACATCATCCTGAAAAAATGGGATGAACCGGTGACGGCGCAGGCTGGCGGCTCGACGTTTTACGGCGGCGATCTCGACGGTATTAGCGAAAAGCTGCCGTACCTGAAAAAGCTCGGCGTGACGGCGCTGTACCTGAACCCGGTGTTTAAAGCGCCAAGCGTACATAAATACGATACGCAGGATTATCGCCACGTTGACGAGCAGTTTGGCGGTGACGAGGCGCTGCTGCGGCTGCGGCACAACACGCAAAAAGAGGGTATGCGCCTGATACTTGATGGCGTGTTCAATCACAGCGGTGATTCTCACGCGTGGTTTGACCGCCACAATCAGTCGATGGGGGGCGCATGCCACAACCCGGATTCGCCGCAGCGCGACTGGTACAGTTTTGACGAGAATGGCCGCGCGCTGGACTGGCTGGGCTACCCGAGCCTGCCAAAGCTCGATTTCCAGTCGCCATCGCTGGTGAATGAGATCTACGGCGGCGATGACAGCATCGTGCGCCACTGGCTGAAAGCACCGTGGAACATGGACGGCTGGCGGCTGGATGTGGTGCATATGCTGGGTGAAGCAGGCGGGGCGCGGAATAACCTTCAGCATGTCGCCGCCATTACCCGATCGGCGAAAGCGGCCCGGTCGGAAGCATTCGTGTTCGGGGAGCACTTTGGCGACGCGCGCCAGTGGTTGCAGGCTGATGCAGAAGACGCGGCGATGAACTATCGCGGCTTCACCTTCCCGCTGTGGGGGTTCCTCGCTAACACCGATATCTCTTACGATCCGCAGCATATTGACGCCGAAACCTGCATGGCGTGGATGGAGAACTATCGCGCTGGCCTGTCGCATCAGCAGCAGCTGCGGATGTTTAACCAGCTCGACAGCCACGATACCGCGCGATTTAAATCGTTGCTGGGTAAGGATGTGGCGCGTCTGCCGCTGGCGGTGACCTGGCTCTTTACCTGGCCGGGCGTACCCTGCATCTACTATGGTGATGAAGTGGGGCTGGACGGTAATAACGATCCGTTCTGCCGTAAAACCTTCCCGTGGGGATCTGAAAAGCAGGATCGTGACCTGTTCAGCCTGTACCAGCGTATGGCGACGCTGCGCAAGCAGAGCCAGGCCCTGCGCTACGGGGGCTGTCAGGTGATGTACGCCCACGATAACGTGGTGGTGTTTGTCCGCGTCTATAACCAGCAGCGCGTGCTGGTGGCGATCAACCGGGGCGAGGCGTGCGAAGTGGTGCTGGAAGATTCACCGCTGCTGGCTGGTAAAACGTGGAAGAGCAAAGAGGGTAAAGCGACGTTCCAGGAAAGCGTACTGTCGCTTCCAGGGATCTCCGCGGCGGTCTGGTTCGGCAGCTAAGCACAGGCAGAGTGGTTTTCACCTTTTAAGATGGCGCAAATGCAACGAGTTGTGTCAATCTTAACGGATCGTTTACGGTGAAGGTGGAAACATGGACGAGCTTTACATCCTTGGCTGTTTGTTCCTGGTGTTTGCGTTGGTGGTGGCACCCGTGCTGGCGGTGATAGGGTTTAACCGAAGCACGGCGGCGAGGCAGGAGATCGCCCGGCTTCGCCAGCGCATTGAGGCGCTTGAGCTGCGCGGTGTGGCTGATAAAGCGCCGGAGCGGGTGCAGACTGCCGCGCCGCTGGAGGAGCCAGCGCCGGTGGCCGAGGCCGTTACCGCACCTGTCGATCCCTGGCGTCCCGCACCGCCCGTCACTGAAGCTGAACCTGCGCCTGTACAGGCGGCAAAACGACCTTCCGCCTTTGGCGGCATCCTGACCTCGCTGACGCGCTGGTTTATGCAGGGCAATCCGCTGGCAAAACTGGGGATTGTGCTGCTCTTCCTCGGCCTCTCTTTCCTGCTGCGCTATACGGTTGAGCATTCACTGTTTCCGCTTGAGCTTCGCCTGGCGGCCACGGCGCTGTTTGCCATGGTGCTGCTGGTCATTGGATGGCGGCTGCGTCACAGACAGCGGATTTACGCGCTGATCCTCCAGGGCGGGGCGACCGGCGTGCTCTACCTGACCGTCTTTGGCGCATTCCGGCTGTGGCAGATGCTGCCGATGACGCTGGCATTTGCGCTGCTGGTGGTGATTTGCGCGGCGAGCGTCGGACTGGCCGTGCTGCAAAAGGCGCTCAGCCTCGCCATGCTGGCGAGCCTCGGCGGGTATCTTGCGCCGCTGCTCCTCTCTACCGGGGGCGGTAGCTTTGTGGCGCTGTTCTCCTTCTATCTTCTGCTGTCCATCGGCATTCTCGTTATCAGCATCTGGCAGCACTGGCGCGAGCTAAACCTGCTCGGGCTGCTCTTTACATTCGGCGTTGGCGGGGTGTGGGGGCTGAGCGACTACCAGCCGGAAGACTATGTTATCTGTCAGCTGTTCCTGATCGCCAATACGCTTATTTTTGGCGTGTTTAGCGTAGCGCTGTCGCTGCGGGCGCAGGAAAAAGGCAAACAGATTATTGATGGCGTACTGCTGTTTGCCCCGCCGCTGGTGGGGTTTGGGATGCAGTACGGCATGACGTCACACTGGACGTACGGCCCGGCGATCGGCGCGCTGGGCTATGGTGCGTTTTATCTCTCACTGGCGTTCCTCGCGCTACGACGCTATCCCTCCATCGGACGACCACTGGTTATGGCGGCGCTGGCGATCGGCGGCGGGTTTGCCACGCTTGCCATTCCGCTGGCGCTTTCGGCGCGCTGGACGGCGATGGCCTGGGCGCTGGAAGGGCTGGGGATCCTCTGGCTGGGCGTACAACAGCAGCAGCGGCGCATGAGCTATAGCGGGACGGCGCTGCTGGTGCTGGCGCTCGGCAGCGCGATATGGGCGCAGATGGACGGCGTCACCTCGCTTAGCCTGCTGCTTATTTTCGCGGTGCTTAGTCTTTGCTGGCTGGCTGCGGCCTGGCTGTGGCGGAAAATTGCGCTGCCGGGCAGCTGGGTATTGCTGGCCGGTGGGCTGCTGTTCTGGTTAGTGGCGCTGCTGGGTGCGTCGCAGCTGATCGTGAAGCAGGAGTTATCGGTTCTGGCAGGTGTGCTGGCCCTGACGGCGGCGTCGGCCTGGGGCTGGCGGCAGGCTGCCGCTCGTCTGGCATGGCGGGAGCTGGATGCCAGCAAATGGCTGCTGTGGCCGGTGATGCTGCTGATGGTGCTGTATCAGGTCTGGCAACAGCAGATCCTGGCGGCCGGTTGGGCAAATCTGGCCTGGGGTATTGCGCTGCCTGCCGCCCTGATGCTCCTGCGGCGCGACGAAGATAAACTTCTGGCGCGCACCTCAATGGGGCTGCACCTGTCGCTGGTGTGGATGATTTTACTCGCCCTGGCCGCCGAGCTTTACTGGTTTGCCCGATCTCTGCCATGGGGCATGGCGGCCTGGGGAAGCGGCATTGCGATGGCTGTCGGCAGCGGAGTGATTATGGCGCTCTCCGCGGCAGTACGCCGACGCGTGTGGCCGTTCCGGGCATGGCCAGCCCTCTATGCCTGCCTTGCCATGATCCCTGTGGTGGTGGCACTCATGGTATTGCTGGTGGTGACCAATTTCCAGGACGGGGTGGTCTACCGGCAGACCTGGCTGCCGCTGGTGAACCCGCTTGAGGAAGGGGCGGCGTTTGCGCTGCTGGGGCTGGTGGTCTTTTATCGGGCTGTGGATCGCTACTACCCGGCATCGCTTGCGCAATCCCGCCCGTGGCCCGCCGTTGTGCTGATGGCGTTTGGCTTCTGGTGGCTTAACGGCGCGCTGCTTCGCGCGCTGGCGTGGTACGGTGAGGTGGCCTGGAATATGGAGTCGTTGTGGCATTCCCGGCTTATCCAGACCACCTTTGCCCTGTTCTGGATGTTCTGCGCGCTGGTGGTCATGATCCGCGCCACCCGTCGGGCCTCTCGCCAGGAGTGGCTTGGCGGTGCGGTGCTGCTGGGCGTGGTGATGCTTAAACTGATGCTGGTGGACAGTGCGGGCGGTGGTGGCCTGGCGCGCGCCGTCGCGTTTATTGGCGTGGCGATCCTGGTGCTGATTGTGGGCTATTTCTCGCCGCTACCGCCTAAGGCAGGAGAAGAAAAATGAAATGGATGAAAGCGGTTTGTTGTTCAGCGCTGCTGGCTCTGGCTGGTCCGGCATTCAGCGAAGGCGCGCCAGCGGAATCCCCACGTGATTATGCCTACGGCCTGTCCCTTGATACTTCTGCCTCTTCGCCGTGGTATCGGGTCATGCTGCCGCTGGCGGTTTATCAGCAGAGCACATCGCCCGATCTGCGAGACGTCCGCGTGTTTAATCAGTCGGGCGAGCCGGTACCGTTCAGCCTGATTACTACGACGCGCCCACAGTCGGCACCGACCACCACGGCGCTGCGCCTCTTTGCGCTTAACGTCTCGCCGGGCGGGGAAGAGGGGAGTGGCGATAAAATCATGCTACGGGCCAGAAACGGCGTGGAAATTGTGCTGGAAGGGCAGCACGCGGCGCCTTCCGGGCAGCACTATCTGCTGACCCTGCCGGAAAACGCGACGGAGGTTCCGCTCTCTCAGCTCCAGTTAAACTGGGACACGCCGGATGGCTCGTGGCAGGGGACGGCCTCGGTCTATTACAGCGAGGATCTGAAAAACTGGTATACCCTGCGTGAAGAGATGCCGCTGCTGGATGTGGTGAGCGGACAGGATCGCCTGAAGCTCGATCGCATCGATACCGATCTGGTGTTATCCCCTGAGGCGAATCGTTATCTGCTTTTAGTGCTGAACACGGGGCGTTCTGCCCTGACGTTAACCGGCGTCAACGCGATTAACATCCCAGCGCAGCCGGAATCGGAACACATTAGCCTGGCGGGAGAGGGAGAACGGTTATCCGAAAGCGAAGCCGTGTGGCGCTGGACGCGTCCGCAGCCTTTGAGTGCGATCGGCTTCATGCTGAATGGCGAGGGTGTTCTCCCGGCAGAAATAGCATGGCGGGGGGCAGACAAAGATCGGTGGCACACGCTGAAAAAAGAGGTGATCTACCAGCTCGGCGGTAAAACGTCTGAACCTGTTCCGCTCTCGGGCGGGCTGGTCGAGGCGGTAAAAATTAAGACCCTCAATGCGCGTCTGCCCGAGAACCTGCCGGGCGTGATCGGGCAACGGGTGCGCTATGATCTGGTGTTCAATGCGCAAGGGAAGGGGCCGTACCTGCTTGCGTGGGGGAACGGGGCTGCGAAACCGGCGAGCGTGGAGACGGATATGCTGATCCCGGCCGGGCTACGTAAAACCTACGATCTGGCAGCCCTGCCGGTGGCCGATACGCTGGAACCTGTCCCGTTGGGTGGCGAGGCGCGTTTAACCGCGATGTCTGCGGCAGAGCAGGAAAGCAGGCTGAAAACGCTGATGGTCTGGGGCGTACTGATCGCAGGGGTGATGGTGCTTGCGGGTATGGCGTGGCGCATCTGGCGCGAGGTAAAAAAAGACGGTGCGGCATAAAGCATCAGGCATAAAAAAACCCGCGTATTCGCGGGTTTTTTCGTAAACCGTGCCGGTTACAGGCTGGATACGTTCTCAGACAGGTATTTAGCTACGCCGTCTGGAGAAGCAGCCATACCTTCTTTACCTTTTTCCCACTGAGCCGGGCACACTTCACCGTGCTCTTCGTGGAACTGGAGCGCGTCAACCATGCGCAGCATTTCGTCGATGTTACGACCCAGCGGCAGATCGTTCACAACCTGGTGACGAACGATGCCGTTTGCGTCGATCAGGAAAGAGCCACGCAGTGCAACGCCAGCGTCCGGATGTTCGATACCGTAAGCCTGCTGGATTTCGCGTTTGATGTCCGCAACCATCGCGTATTTCACCGCACCGATGCCGCCGTTTTCGACAGGGGTGTTACGCCATGCGTTGTGTACAAATTCAGAGTCGAAGGAGACGCCAACCACTTCCACGCCACGCTTCTGGAATTCTTCGTAACGTTTGTCGAACGCGATCAGCTCAGACGGGCAAACGAAAGTGAAGTCCATTGGCCAGAAGAACAGAACGGTCGCTTTACCGTTGGTGTGCTGTTTGAAGTTGAAGTTTTCAACGATTTCACCGTTGCCCAGAACGGCGGCAGCTGTAAAATCCGGAGCCGGACGAGTTACCAGAACCATATGATTCTCCTGTAGATACTAAGGTTATTTAGAACGCAACGCGGGCCAGTATAGAGGCAGTACGGGAATAAGACAAAGAGGTGGTAACAATCGTTCCACCAGCTTTTACCTATCAATCGAACCGACTTCACAGTTCTTTGTTTTTTGCCTGCGCCATCATACGCGGATAGAACTGCCAGAAGCGGGTTTCCAGCGCATCGTAATGTTCATCCAGGTCATGCCATGAGTCGCGCAGCGCGTCCAGCCGCGGGCGACGGCTCGCCATGCCGTTCAGCACGTTCTGAATGAAATCCATCTCGTGGTATCGCTCCAGCCAGCGTTCAGACCACAGATAGTTATTCAGATTCACAAAGCGCGGCGGGGAGTCCGGCAAAATGATCGACACCTGCGCGTGGGCGTAGCGCACAAACTCAGGCAGCGACATGTCAGGCGACAACTGTAACCAGTGGCGCGACAGGAAGTGATCCCACATGACGTCGAGCGTGATCGGCGCCACGCGTCGCGTTTCGGGGCGGAACCAGGCTTTGGCTTCCGTCACTTCCGGCAGATTATCGGTCAGCACATCGATGCGGCGGTGCATAAAAATCCCGTCGACAACCTCCTGGGAATAGTCCTCCGCGGGGTTACCGCGCACAAAATCGGCCAGCAAATTGCCGGAAAGGGAGCTGTCCGCGAGATGAGCGAGATGCAGGTGAGCGAGAAAATTCATGCGTTTTATTTGTCCAGAAGCGGCTAGTTGTTGCAGCAAAAGGGTGTGAGCACTAGACTATGCCGCCTGTTTTTAAGTCACGAGTATACGTCATGCGCGTCGCCGATTTCTCCTTTGAACTACCTGAATCCCTGATTGCTCACTACCCCATGCCTGAGCGTAGCAGCTGTCGCTTGCTGTCACTGGACGGGCCAACGGGCGCGCTGACGCACGGTACTTTCACCGATCTGCTCGACAAGCTCAACCCTGGCGATCTGCTGGTCTTTAACAATACCCGCGTGATCCCGGCGCGTCTGTTTGGCCGTAAAGCCAGCGGCGGCAAGATTGAAGTGCTGGTCGAACGTATGCTCGATGATAAACGTATTCTGGCACATATTCGCGCATCCAAAGCGCCGAAGCCGGGCGCTGAGCTGCTGCTGGGGGATGACGAGAGCATTAAAGCGACCATGACCGCGCGTCACGACGCGTTGTTTGAAGTGGAATTCAACGACGAGCGTACGGTGCTCGATATCCTGAACGCCATCGGCCACATGCCGCTGCCGCCGTACATTGAGCGCCCGGACGAAGAGGCCGACCGCGAGCTGTACCAGACCGTCTACAGCCAGAAGCCTGGCGCAGTGGCGGCGCCAACGGCGGGCCTGCACTTTGATGAACCGCTGCTGGAAAAACTGCGCGCCAAAGGCATTGAGATGGCGTTTGTGACGCTGCACGTCGGCGCGGGTACGTTCCAGCCGGTGCGCGTGGACAGCATCGAAGACCACATCATGCACTCCGAGTATGCCGAAGTGCCGCAGGAGGTTGTGGACGCGGTGCTGGCGGCGAAAGCGCGCGGTAGCCGCGTTGTGGCCGTGGGTACAACGTCGGTACGTTCCCTTGAGAGCGCCGCGCAGGCCGCGAAAAGCGAGTTGATTGAGCCGTTCTTTGGCGATACGCAGATCTTTATCTACCCGGGTTATCAGTACAAAGTCATTGATGCGCTGGTGACCAACTTCCATCTGCCTGAATCGACGCTGATTATGCTGGTCTCCGCGTTTGCGGGGTATCAGCATACGATGAACGCCTACAAGTCTGCGGTAGAACAAAAATATCGCTTTTTTAGCTACGGTGACGCGATGTTTATCACGTACAATCCGCAGGCTTTGAATGAGCGTGTCGGGGAATAAGTCCGCGGCACCGTGTTACAACGTTGGACTGTTTTTCTGACGTCGGAGAAAAAATGAAATTTGAACTCGATACCACCGATGGCCGCGCGCGTCGCGGTCGTCTGGTGTTTGATCGCGGCGTGGTAGAAACCCCCGCGTTTATGCCTGTGGGCACGTACGGCACCGTAAAAGGGATGACGCCGGAAGAAGTTGAAGCCACTGGCGCACAGATTATCCTCGGCAACACCTTCCACCTGTGGCTGCGTCCGGGTCAGGAGATCATGAAGCTCCACGGCGATCTGCACGATTTTATGCAGTGGAAAGGCCCCATTCTCACCGACTCCGGCGGTTTCCAGGTCTTCAGCCTGGGCGATATTCGTAAAATCACCGAGCAGGGCGTACATTTCCGTAACCCGATTAACGGTGATCCGATCTTCCTCGATCCGGAAAAATCCATGGAGATTCAGTACGATCTCGGCTCCGATATCGTGATGATCTTCGACGAATGTACGCCATACCCGGCGGACTGGGACTATGCGAAACGTTCCATGGAGATGTCCCTGCGCTGGGCGAAGCGTAGCCGTGACCGTTTTGACTCCCTGCAAAACAAAAATGCGCTGTTCGGCATTATTCAGGGCAGCGTTTACGAAGATTTACGCGATATCTCGGTTAAAGGTCTGGTAGAGATAGGCTTTGATGGCTACGCTGTCGGCGGTTTGGCTGTGGGTGAGCCGAAGGAAGATATGCACCGTATTCTGGAGCATGTTTGCCCGCAAATCCCGGCGGATAAACCACGATACCTGATGGGTGTAGGTAAACCAGAAGATCTGGTGGAAGGCGTACGTCGCGGCATTGATATGTTCGACTGCGTCATGCCAACCCGAAACGCGCGTAACGGTCATCTGTTCGTTACCGATGGCGTGGTGAAAATCCGTAACGCGAAGCATAAGAGTGACACCAGCCCGCTCGATTCCGAGTGCGATTGCTATACCTGTCGCAATTATTCTCGCGCGTACCTGCATCATCTCGATCGTTGCAATGAGATTTTAGGTGCGCGTCTCAATACCATTCATAATCTTCGTTATTATCAGCGCTTAATGGCTGGTTTACGTAAGGCTATCGAAGAGGGTAAATTAGAGAGCTTCGTGACCGATTTCTACCAACGTCAGGGGCGGGATGTTCCACCGTTGAACGTTGATTAATTTTAATAATGAGGGAATTTGAATGAGCTTTTTTATTTCTGATGCGGTAGCAGCAACGGGTGCACCAGCGCAGGGCAGCCCGATGTCTCTGATTCTGATGCTGGTTGTGTTCGGTCTGATCTTCTACTTCATGATCCTGCGTCCACAGCAGAAGCGTACTAAAGAGCACAAAAACCTGATGAACTCCATCGCGAAAGGCGATGAAGTCCTGACCAATGGTGGCCTGGTGGGTCGCGTAACCAAAGTAGCGGAAAACGGCTACATTGCTATCGCCCTCAACGACACCACTGAAGTGGTTATCAAACGTGACTTCGTAGCTGCCGTTCTGCCGAAAGGCACCATGAAGGCGCTGTAATCCCAACTTTTCCCAAAGGGAACTGCCGTGTTAAACCGTTATCCTTTGTGGAAGTACATCATGCTGGTCGTCGTGATTATCGTCGGCCTGCTGTACGCGCTTCCCAACCTGTATGGTGAGGATCCGGCCGTTCAAATCACTGGCGCGCGCGGTGTCGCCGCCAGTGAGCAAACGCTGATCCAGGTCCAGAAAACGTTACAAGAAGAAAAAATTACCGCTAAGTCTGTGGCACTGGAAGAGGGCGCAATTCTTGCTCGCTTCGACACCACCGACACGCAGCTCCGCGCACGTGAAGCGCTGATGGGCGTGCTGGGTGATAAATATGTCGTGGCGCTTAACCTTGCTCCTGCAACCCCACGCTGGCTGGCTGCGCTGAATGCAGAGCCAATGAAACTGGGTCTTGACCTGCGTGGCGGCGTTCATTTCCTGATGGAAGTGGATATGGATACCGCGCTCGGCAAGCTACAGGAACAGAATATCGACAGCCTGCGCAGCGATCTGCGCGATAAGGGCATTCCGTACACCACCGTACGTAAAGAAGATAACTACGGCATGAGCATCACGTTCCGCGACAGCGCGGCACGCGATCAGGCTGTGACCTATCTGTCTCAGCGTCACCGCGATCTGGTGATCACCTCTCAGGGCAGCAACCAGCTGCGTGCGGTAATGACCGACGCGCGTCTGAGTGAAGCGCGCGAATATGCCGTTCAGCAGAACATCAACATTCTGCGTAACCGTGTAAACCAGCTGGGCGTGGCGGAGCCACTGGTACAGCGTCAGGGTGCTGACCGTATCGTGGTCGAACTGCCAGGTATCCAGGACACCGCCCGTGCGAAAGAGATTCTGGGCGCGACGGCGACCCTGGAGTTCCGTCTGGTTAACTCCAACGTCGATCAGGCTGCTGCGGCCTCAGGCCGTGTGCCGGGCGATTCCGAAGTGAAACAAACCCGCGAAGGCCAGCCGGTTGTGCTGTACAAACGCGTGATCCTGACCGGTGACCATATCACCGACTCCACTTCAAGCCAGGATGAGTACAACCAGCCGCAGGTTAACATCTCGCTGGATAGCGCAGGTGGCAACATCATGTCTAACTTCACCAAGGACAACATCGGTAAACCGATGGCGACCCTGTTCGTGGAGTACAAAGACAGCGGTAAGAAAGACGCCAATGGCCGTGCGGTACTGGTGAAAGAGGAAGAGGTGATTAACATCGCCAACATCCAGTCTCGTCTGGGTAACAGCTTCCGTATTACCGGTATCAGCAACCCGAACGAAGCGCGTCAGCTCTCTCTGCTGCTGCGTGCCGGTGCGCTGATTGCGCCAATTCAGATTGTTGAAGAACGTACCATCGGCCCAACCCTGGGTATGCAGAACATCAAACAGGGTCTGGAAGCGTGTCTGGCCGGTCTGGCGGTGTCCATCATCTTCATGATCTTCTTCTATAAGAAGTTTGGTCTGATTGCGACCTCCGCGCTGATTGCCAACCTGGTGCTGATCATCGGTATTATGTCCCTGCTGCCGGGGGCGACGCTAACCATGCCAGGTATCGCGGGTATCGTTCTAACCCTTGCGGTGGCGGTCGACGCCAACGTACTGATAAACGAACGTATCAAAGAAGAGCTGAGCAACGGTCGCTCTGTACAGCAGGCGATTGAAGAAGGCTACAAAGGGGCGTTCAGCTCCATCTTCGATGCGAACGTAACAACACTGATTAAGGTTCTTATCCTGTATGCAGTGGGTACTGGCGCGATCAAAGGCTTTGCGATTACTACCGGTATCGGTGTCGCAACGTCGATGTTTACCGCTATTGTCGGCACCCGTGCCATCGTGAACCTGCTGTACGGCGGCAAGCGCGTCAAAAAGCTGTCTATCTGAGGAGTGCGTTGTGGCACAGGAATATACTGTTGAACAATTGAACCACGGCCGTAAAGTCTGGGACTTTATGCGCTGGGACTACTGGGCCTTCGGCATTTCAGGGTTACTGCTGATCTTGTCCATCGCCGTTATGGGCGTGAAAGGCTTTAACTGGGGTCTGGATTTCACCGGTGGTACGGTGATCGAAATTACCCTGGAAAAACCGGTCGATATGGACCAGATGCGTGAATCGCTGCAAAAAGCGGGCTTTGAAGAGCCGCTGTTGCAGAACTTCGGCAGCAGCCGCGACATCATGGTGCGTATGCCGCCGGTGCACGATGCCAATGGCAGCCAGGAGCTGGGCAGTAAGGTCGTTCAGGTGATTAACGAAACGACCAGCCAGGATGCAACGGTTAAGCGTATTGAGTTTGTCGGCCCGAGCGTCGGTGCAGACCTTGCGCAGACCGGTGCGATGGCGCTGCTGGTAGCGCTGATCTCCATCCTGGTGTACGTCGGTTTCCGCTTCGAGTGGCGACTGGCGGCCGGTGTGGTTATCGCCCTGGCGCACGACGTGGTGATCACCATGGGCATACTGTCTCTGTTCCACATTGAGATTGACCTGACCATCGTGGCATCCCTGATGTCCGTTATCGGTTACTCACTGAACGACAGTATCGTGGTATCTGACCGTATTCGTGAAAACTTCCGTAAGATCCGTCGCGGTACGCCGTACGAAATCTTTAACGTGTCGTTGACCCAGACGCTGCACCGTACGTTGATCACCTCCGGCACCACCCTGATGGTGATCCTGATGCTGTTCCTGTTCGGTGGTCCGGTGCTGGAAGGCTTCTCGCTGACCATGCTGATTGGTGTCTCCATCGGTACGGCGTCGTCTATCTACGTCGCGTCCGCGCTGGCACTGAAACTGGGCATGAAGCGCGAGCACCTGCTCCAGCAGAAGGTCGAAAAAGAAGGGGCGGATCAGCCGTCTATTCTGCCGTAAGAGTCTTATGCGATATCAAAATCCCGGCCAGGTGGTCGGGATTTTTTTTGTCTGCATCTCACAAACACTCCTGACAGTATGCTGTCAGGAGCCCTGTCGTAGACTCCTTCTGAACCCTAACAACAGGCAGGAGGACGTATGAAAAGTGTTATTAACTGGTTTGAAATTCCGGTCTCGGATATGGATCGCGCCATTAAATTTTATGAGCCGGTGATGCAGCTCGCGCTGCGTCGCGAGAAAATGGACTGTGCGGAGCTGGCCGTTTTCCCGCATGAGGATCCGTATACCGGCGGGGCGCTGGCAAAATTTGACGGCATTACACCGTCTTTGCAGGGCGCTATTATTTACCTGCATACTGACAATCTGGCGGCCACGCTAGATCGTGTTGCTTCTGCGGGCGGAGAGTGCGTGTTTGGCCCGCTGGAACTGCCGCAAGGCATTGGCACTATAGCCCTGTTTACCGACAGCGAAGGTAATCGCGTCGGCCTCCATCAACCGGTATGAGAGTAAACCGATGACCCGACGCGCTGACCGTTTGTTCCAGATTGTGCAGATCCTGCGGGGCAGGCGTCTGACAACGGCAGCGCATCTGGCGGAAAGGCTTGGCGTGTCCGAGCGCACGGTGTACCGCGATATCCGCGACCTGTCGCTTTCCGGCGTGCCGGTGGAAGGCGAGGCGGGAAGCGGATATCGGCTGATGTCGGGTTTTGATTTACCGCCGCTGATGCTGACCAACAAGGAGTCCGAGGCGCTGATGGTGGCGATTCGCCTGCTCAAAACCTGGGGCGGGGAATCGCTGTCGCGCGAGCTGGAGTCGGCTCAGGAGAAAGTGCTGGCGATCCTGCCAGAAGAGAGCCGCCGAAAAGCTGAACAGACGCGGATTTACGCGCCGGATATTGCCCTTCAGCCACACTCCCGTAGTGGTTTCGACGTGATCCACCAGGCAATTTCTGCCCTGCGTGTGCTGGCGCTGCACTACCGGGATGAAGCCGGGCAGTTAACCTGGCGTGAGGTTCAGCCGCTGGGGCTGTTCTTCTGGGGAGAGCACTGGCTGCTGGCGGCATGGTGTGAGCGGCGCGATGACTACCGCTGTTTCCGTCTCGACCGGTGTTTGCATATTACGCTGACGGAAAGACGCTTTAGCGAAAGCGCGGACAGGTCGCTGGCGGATTTTTTACGGAAGGTGAAGCAGTAAAAAGCCAGCGCCTGAGCTGGCTTATGCGCCGGGTGGCGCTTCGCTTACCCGGCCTACGATTTGCGACGTTATCGGGTTTTGTAGGCCGGGTAAGGCGAAGCCGCCACCCGGCACTCAACGCTGGATTAGAAGTTGTAACCCACGACCAGGTAACCACCCCAACCGGTAGAACGGACGCTGAAGTCGCCGTTGCCGAAGTTCAGGCTGGCGTCGTCGTTCCACTGACCACCGTTGTGCCAGTAACGCGCAACAACAGAGTAGTGCCAGTGATCGTAGTTCAGCGCCAGGATGTGGCTGGACGCGATAGAATCATTGGTGCGCGCTTTCTTACCGTTCAGGTCACGGAAGTCGTTATCGCCCAGGTCTGAACCCCAGTCAAAGTTGGTGAAGCCGATGTAGCTCAGGTTGCCGCCCCACAGCTGGGTGATTGGCACGAAGTATTTCACTTTGAAACGGTAGCCGTCCCACTCGTTCTCGTTCGCAGCGCCGTAGTTCTGCCACTGGTATTTTGCGTAGACGTTCATGGACAGGCTCATCGGCAGGCCAGTCTCAATGTCTGTACCCAGACCCATATACCAGGTGCTCTGACGACCAGACTTATTGCGGCCCATGTCGTAGATATAGTTGTTCGCGAAATACCACTCTTTGAACGGACCAAACGCCAGGCTGGTACCGGTCAGTTTGTCGATGGAGAAGCGCGGTTCGATCTCCATGAACAGTGGGGAGCCGTGGTTCCAGATACCTTTCGCATCGGTGTTACCGCCGAAGAATACCGGTGCATCCATGTAACCGTAGAAATCAAACCAGTCTTTTTTAGCGAACGCTTCGTACTCGAGGTAAGTATCGTTACGGATCTGTGGTCCGAAACGGGTGTGGTAGCTGCCTACCACGTTAACGCTCTGGTGCCACCAGTCGGAGAGGTATTGCGGTTTGTCGTTTTCCGCTGCGTTAACAGTGAAAGAGGAGGACAGTGCCAGAACTGCACCGGCTGCGAGTAATGTTTTTTTCATAATCATGCCACTGATTGAAATTCCCTTCCGGGAGTGAAAAATGCGCGAATTGCGTTTCTAAATATTTCGTGTTTCTGCGGAGCCTATTATAGGAATCCTTGCTCACAAAAATATGTGTTGTTTCACATATCGCTCACACACGTAATCGATTGCGTTCACGTTTGCGTACTTTAGACGGGCGGGATTGTAGCGGCAATCATTTATGTTGCCAATCCATACGAAATGTAAATGTTAGCGGAGTGACATTTCACTCCGCTAAAAGGGAGGGTTATTGCGCGGTGGTTTGAATGTCGTGAATGCGGATAAAGCCCAACTGTTCTGGCGTGAGTCCGCTCAGCTGGATCGGGATATCAACATCGCTCGGCGCCAGCGTGCTGGCGGGGGCGGTGAAAAGCTGATTCTTCACGTTCACTTCCTGGTAGTTCTCCGTGGTGCCCTGAATCTGGCCCCACTCTACGGTGCCGCTGAACGCGGGAAGCGGATCGTTGGATTCACCCTGAATGCGTAATGTTGCGCGAGTACCATCAGCATTCGCTGCAACATTCACCAGAGACATCTTTAACGTACCAATCTGGCTGTTCAGGCGCGCGGGCGTATTTGCGCCTGGCAATAAATAAACGCCATTGCTGGATTTCGCATTGAGCGCGTTCTGTTGGGTGATCTTCACGGTTTCTTTGTTAAGTTTGTCCATCGCCACGTTCAGCGTATTTACGCTTTGTTTCATCTCGCGGACTTCACTTTGCTGTGCGCAGGCGCTGAGCGTGAACAGGCTCCCCACCAGCACTATTTTCAGGTAACGTCTTGTCATTGCGTTTAATTCCTTGAAATCACAGATTGCTGCAATGGTAGACAGGATAGTGCCCTCAGGCATAGATCCTTTGTCTCAAAAAGCTCTTCCTTTGTTGTCGGGCCAGTTCAGGGTAAAATAGAAATCAGTTAACCAGATAACAGGGACATCGTATGCATTGCCCATTTTGCTCCGCTGTGGATACCAAAGTCATCGACTCGCGTCTTGTAGGCGAAGGGTCTTCCGTGCGCCGTCGTCGGCAGTGTCTGGTGTGCAACGAGCGTTTCACCACCTTTGAGGTGGCAGAGCTGGTAATGCCGCGCGTGGTAAAAAGTAACGATGTGCGCGAACCGTTCAATGAAGAAAAACTGCGTAGCGGGATGCTCAAGGCGCTGGAAAAACGGCCCGTCAGCTCCGATGACGTCGAAATGGCGTTAAACCACATCAAATCTTATCTGCGGGGGTTAGGTGAGCGGGAAGTGCCGAGCAAAATGATCGGCAATCTGGTGATGGAACAGCTGAAAAAGCTCGATAAAGTCGCCTATATCCGCTTCGCCTCCGTTTATCGTAGCTTCGAAGACATCAAAGAGTTTGGCGAAGAGATCGCCCGCTTACAGGATTAAGCTCATGCACGATGAGATGTACATGGCGCGAGCTATGAAGCTGGCGCAGCGCGGTCGGTTTACCACTCACCCTAACCCCAATGTCGGGTGCGTCATTGTTAAAGATGGCGAGATTGTGGGGGAAGGTTTTCACTATCGCGCAGGCGAGCCGCATGCTGAAGTGCATGCCCTGCGCATGGCGGGTGAGAAAGCGCGTGGCGCGACGGCCTACGTAACGCTGGAGCCATGCAGCCATCACGGACGTACGCCGCCGTGCTGTGAAGCGCTGATTGCGGCGGGCGTCTCGCGCGTTGTTGCCGCCATGCAGGATCCCAACCCGCAGGTGGCGGGCCGCGGGCTGTATCGTCTGCAACAGGAGGGGATCGACGTCAGTCACGGCCTGATGATGCAGGATGCGGAAGCCATCAACAAAGGCTTCCTGAAGCGCATGCGCACCGGCTTCCCGTTTATCCAGCTTAAGCTTGGCGCGTCACTGGATGGCCGCACGGCGATGGCGAACGGCGAAAGCCAGTGGATCACCTCGCCGCAGGCAAGGCGCGATGTGCAACGTCTGCGCGCGCAAAGCCATGCTATTCTCACCAGCAGTGAAACGGTGCTGGCTGACGATCCGGCCATGACCGTGCGCTGGGATGAGCTGAATGCCGATACCCAGGCACTTTATCCGCAGGAGAATCTGCGTCAGCCGCTGCGCATTATTATTGATAGCCAGAACCGTGTGATGCCAGAGCACCGTATCGTGCAGCAGCCGGGTGAAACCTGGATTGCCCGCACCAAAGAAGATACCCGCGACTGGCCGCAAGGCGTACGCAGCATTATGGTGCCGGAGCATAACGGACATCTGGATTTAGTGGTGCTGATGATGTTGCTCGGCAAACAGCAGGTCAACAGCATCTGGGTCGAAGCCGGTCCGACGCTCGCCGGTGCGCTGCTCCAGGCGGGGCTGGTGGATGAGCTTCTCGTCTACGTTGCGCCTAAACTATTAGGTTACGACGCGCGCGGCCTGTTTGTGCTGCCCGGCCTTGAAAAACTGGCCGACGCGCCGCAACTCACATTCAGCGAGATCCGTCCGGTAGGTCCGGATGTCTGCCTCCATTTAACGACAGCGTAATTGCTCCTGAAATAGGGAAGCAGTGCGCAAAGTATTATGATAAAATCCGCCCCCCTGCGGGGCCAAATGAACCCGTAAAGGAAGAGTATGAACATTATTGAAGCTGCTGTAGCTACCCCGGACGCTCGCGTCGCCATCACCATCGCGCGTTTCAACAACTTCATCAACGATAGCCTGCTGGAAGGTGCGGTTGACGCCCTGAAACGCATCGGCCAGGTTAAAGATGACAACATTACCGTCGTTTGGGTACCAGGTGCTTACGAACTGCCACTGGCAGCAGGCGCGCTGGCGAAAACCGGTAAATACGACGCGGTGATTGCGCTGGGTACTGTTATTCGTGGCGGCACTGCGCACTTCGAATACGTTGCGGGCGGTGCAAGCAATGGTCTGGCGCATGTTGCACAGGATGCTGAAATTCCTGTTGCGTTCGGCGTACTGACTACCGAAAGTATTGAACAAGCCATCGAACGTGCTGGCACCAAAGCCGGTAACAAAGGTGCAGAAGCTGCACTGACCGCGCTTGAAATGATCAATGTATTGAAAGCCATTAAGGCCTGATTTTTTTGTAAGGGGAATTCCGTGAAACCTGCTGCTCGTCGCCGCGCCCGTGAATGTGCCGTTCAGGCGCTTTACTCCTGGCAGTTGTCCCAGAACGACATCGCTGATGTTGAATACCAGTTCCTGTCAGAACAGGACGTGAAAGACGTTGACGTTCTGTACTTCCGTGAACTGCTGTCGGGAGTGGCGACTAATAGCGCGTATCTCGATGGTCTGATGAAGCCATACCTGTCCCGTCTGCTTGAAGAGCTGGGCCAGGTCGAAAAAGCAGTGTTGCGTATCGCGCTGTTTGAGCTGTCAAAACGTGATGATGTGCCGTACAAAGTGGCCATCAACGAAGCGATCGAACTGGCGAAAACCTTCGGCGCTGAAGACAGCCACAAGTTTGTTAACGGCGTGCTGGATAAAGCCGCACCTGCGATCCGTCCCCACAAAAAGTGATCCGCAAACCGGAGTCCTGCATTGCCGTAACGGCAGTGCGGCTCCGGTTTTTTCTTTTATTTGCTGAGGCATAACGTATGGCATGCGGCGAATTCTCCCTGATTGCCCGTTATTTCGACCGTGTCAGAACCTCTCGTCTTGATGTTGAAACCGGCATTGGCGATGACTGTGCACTTCTCAATATTCCTGAAAAACAGACGCTGGCAATCAGCACCGACACCTTAGTGTGTGGGCGTCACTTCCTGCCCGATATCGATCCTGCTGACCTGGCGTATAAGGCGCTGGCGGTCAACGTCAGCGATCTGGCGGCAATGGGCGCCGACCCGGCCTGGCTGACGCTGGCTCTGACGCTGCCGGAGGTGGATGAAGCCTGGCTTGAAGCCTTCAGCGATGCGCTGTTTGAACAGCTGAATTATTACGATATGCAGCTGATTGGCGGCGATACCACTGCCGGTCCGCTGTCGATGACCCTGGCGATCCACGGCTATGTGCCTGCCGGGCGCGCGCTCAAACGCTCGGGCGCAAAACCGGGCGACTGGATCTACGTCACCGGTACGCCGGGGGACAGCGCGGCCGGGCTGGCGATCCTTCAGAACCGTTTAGCGGTTGAAGATGCTGACGATGCGGCGTACCTGGTGAAACGCCACCTGCGACCCACGCCGCGTATTTTGCACGGTCAGGCGCTGCGCGAGCGGGCCAGTTCGGCTATCGATCTGTCTGACGGGCTGATCTCCGATCTTGGTCATATTCTGAAAGCCAGCGGCGTGGGCGCGCGGATCGATCTGGATCTGTTCCCACTGTCAGAGCAGCTGCTTCGCCATGCCGGGCCTGAACAGGCGCTGCGCTGGGCGTTATCCGGTGGGGAAGATTATGAGCTGTGCTTTACCGTTCCCGAACTGAATCGCGGGACGCTGGATGTGGCGTTAGCGCATCTGGGGGCGAAATTTACCTGTATCGGGCAGGTGATGCCGGAAAGTGAAGGGCTGCTGTTTGTCCGTGACGGCTCCCCGGTTACGCTCGACTGGAAAGGGTACGATCACTTCGCGTGAGTTTGTGCGCTCTGTATTGCCGGGTGGCGCTGCGCTTACCCGGCCTACAAATAGGGTGCGATCGTAGGCCGGGTAAGCGCAGCGCCACCCGGCAAGAGTTTACTTAAACCCCACCACGGGATGCTGCTGATACGGCGTTTCCAGCTCGGCAATCTGCTCCGGCGTCAGCGATAAATCCACCGCACTCAACAACTCATCCAGCTGTTCTTCCCGCGATGTGCCCACAATCGGCGCGGCGACACCGCGCTTGCTCAGCAGCCACGCCAGCGCCACCTGCGCGCGCGTTGCACCGATATCGTCGGCAATCCCGGCCAGACGTTCGGCAATTAACGCATCGCTGGCTTCTGTATCGTCATACAGGTTTTTACCCACTTCATCCGATACCAGCCGGGCGGTGGTTTCCCCCCACGGGCGGGTTAATCGCCCGCGCGCCAGCGGACTCCAGGGGATCACCGCCACGCCTTCCTGATAGCAGAGCGGCAGCATCTCGCGCTCTTCTTCCCGGTAAATCAGGTTGTAGTGATCCTGCATGGTGACAAAGCGCGCCCAGCCGTGCTGCGCCTGGAGATCGAGCGCCTGGGCAAACTGCGACGCATGCATGGACGATGCGCCGATGTAGCGCGCTTTACCGGCTTTCACGACGTCATTTAGCGCTTCAAGCGTCTCTTCAATCGGGGTGTTGTAATCCCAGCGGTGAATTTGCAGCAGGTCGACGTAATCCATGTTCAGGCGTCTGAGGCTGTCATCAATGGAACGGAGAATTTGCGCGCGAGAAAGGCCTTCAGCCAGATCGCCTGACGGGTAGTACACCTTGGTGGCGACCACGATATCATCCCGACGGGCAAAATCACGCAGGGCGCGACCCACAATCTCTTCGCTGCTGCCGTCGGAGTAGCTGTTAGCGGTATCGAAAAAGTTGATGCCGCCGTCAATGGCGCGCCTGATGATGGGGCGGCTGCTCTCTTCCGGCAGCGTCCAGGCATGATTCCCCCGGTCAGGCTCGCCAAACGTCATGCACCCCAGGCAAAGCCGGGACACCTTAAGGTCCGTTTTTCCTAATGTCGTGTATTGCATGGTTCCGCTCCTGCTATTTAAACACTGTGTTTAAGCATAGCAGGAGCAGAAAAGGGGAGGGATCAGGCCAGCCAGGTGCGGATTTTGGCTTCGATACCGGCGGCATCCAGACCAATGTCGGCGCGCGCTTCGTCCTGAGTGCCTTGCGGGATGAAGTGGTCAGGGAGGCCGAGATTAAGCACCGGAACGGCTTTACGGTTCGCCATCAGCACTTCGTTCACGCCGCTACCCGCGCCACCCATGATGGCGTTCTCTTCCAGCGTGACCAGCACGTCATGGCTTTCCGCCATGCTCAGAATCAGAGATTCATCGAGCGGCTTCACAAAGCGCATATCCACCAGCGTCGCGTTGAGGTTTTCAGCGACTTTTGCCGCTTCCGGCATCAGCGTACCAAAGTTCAGGATCGCCACTTTTTCACCGCGACGTTTCACCAGGCCTTTACCGATGTCCAGTTTTTCCAGCGGCTGCAATTCAACGCCCAGGGCATTACCGCGTGGATAACGTACCGCACAGGGGCCTTCCTGATAGTGATAGCCGGTATAGAGCATCTGACGACACTCGTTTTCGTCGCTTGGCGTCATGATCACCATGTCCGGGATGCAGCGCAGGAATGAGAGGTCAAACGCCCCCTGGTGCGTCTGTCCGTCAGCCCCGACGATGCCCGCACGATCGATAGCAAACAGCACCGGCAGCTTCTGGATGGCAACGTCATGGATAACCTGATCGTAGGCGCGTTGCAGGAAGGTGGAGTAGATCGCCACCACCGGCTTGTAGCCGCCAATTGCCAGTCCCGCAGCGAAGGTAACGGCGTGCTGCTCGGCAATGGCGACGTCAAAATACTGGTCCGGATATTTTTTGGAAAACTCCACCATGCCGGAGCCTTCACGCATGGCGGGGGTCACCGCCATCAGCATGTTGTCTTTCGCCGCCGTTTCGCACAGCCAGTCGCCAAAGATTTTTGAATAGCTCGGCATGCCGCCGCTGCTTTTTGGCAGACAACCGCTGGTATGGTCAAATTTCGGTACGGCGTGGAAAGTGATCGGATCTTTTTCCGCCGGTTCGTAGCCACGCCCTTTTTTGGTCATGATGTGCAGGAACTGCGGGCCTTTCAGGTCACGCATGTTTTTAAGCGTCGTCACCAGACCCAGCACATCGTGGCCGTCCACCGGGCCAATATAGTTAAAGCCCAGCTCTTCGAACAGCGTACCCGGCACGACCATGCCCTTAATGTGTTCTTCAGTACGCTTAAGCAGCTCTTTGATCGGCGGCACGCCGGAGAAGACTTTTTTACCGCCTTCACGCAGTGAGGAGTAAAGCTTGCCGGACAGCAGCTGCGCCAGATGGTTATTCAGCGCGCCGACGTTCTCGGAGATCGACATCTCGTTATCGTTGAGGATAACCAGCATGTCCGGTTTGATATCGCCCGCGTGGTTCATGGCCTCAAAGGCCATCCCGGCGGTGATCGCTCCGTCGCCAATCACGCAGACGGTGCGGCGTTGTTTGTTCTCTTTTTCGGCGGCAACGGCAATACCGATACCTGCTGAAATCGAGGTGGAAGAGTGACCGACGCTCAACACGTCATATTCACTCTCGCCGCGCCACGGGAACGGGTGCAGGCCACCTTTCTGGCGAATGGTGCCAATTTTATCGCGACGTCCGGTCAGAATTTTGTGCGGATAGGCCTGGTGGCCGACATCCCAGATAAGCTGATCGAACGGCGTGTTATAGACGTAATGCAACGCCACGGTCAGCTCAACCGTGCCAAGTCCGGAGGCGAAGTGGCCGCTGGAGCGGCTAACGCTGTCGAGCAGGTAGCGACGCAGCTCGTCACACAGCTTCGGCAGACTCTCTTTCGGCAACAGACGTAACTCCTGAGTGGAGTCAACTAACGCCAGTGTCGGGTATTTGGCAATATCAAAACTCATCAAAGGCTCATCGAGATTTATAGTTTATTTATCACGCTGGATTATGTAGTCCGCTAGCGCTTCCAGTGCCGAGGTATCCAGCGATTGCGCGGCCAGCTCATTCAGCGACCGGCGGGCATCGTCTATCAGATCCCGGGCTTTACGTTGGGCATGCTCAAGGCCCAACAGGGCGGGGTAGGTACTTTTGCCAAGCTGCTGATCCGCACCCTGACGTTTTCCCAATGTTGCAGTATCGCCCACCACATCCAGAATGTCATCCTGAACCTGGAATGCCAGACCGATACTTTCTGCGTATCTGTCCAGAATCGGCAGGGCGTTGCGCCCGCGTTCACCCGCGCTCAACGCGCCCAGGCGAACGGCTGCACGAATCAGCGCACCCGTTTTGTGACGGTGGATGCGCTCCAGCTGTTCCAGAGTCACCTGACGACCTTCAGCCTCTAAATCCAGCGCCTGGCCGCCACACATGCCTGCCACACCGCTGGCCATTGCCAGTTCGGACACCATTGCCAGACGATCGCGATCGCTCACCTCAACCATCGGCGCATCGCTCAGAATCGAGAAGGCCAGGGTTTGCAGCGCATCCCCCGCCAGAATCGCGTTCGCTTCGCCAAATTTGATATGGCAGGTTGGCTGACCGCGACGCAGATCGTCATCGTCCATGGCTGGCAAATCATCGTGGATCAGCGAATAGGCGTGGATACACTCCACGGCGGCTGCCGGGGCGTCCAGCGTGTTATCGCTGATACCGAACATGTTGCCCGTGGCATACACCAGGAACGGACGCAGGCGTTTACCCCCCAAGAGTGCGCCATAGTGCATGGCTTCTACCAGTGGAGTGTTCTGAAAAGGCTGCGGCTCAATGAAACGGCGCAGCGCGTCGTTGGCGCGAACGACGCGCGCCTGAAGCGCGTTGGTAAAATCCATTTACTCGGCGTCCGGTGTGAATGGCGTGGTTTTAGCGTCTTCGCTGTCGGAAAGCAGGATCTGTACACGCTGCTCGGCCTGCTGGAGTTTTACCTGCCCCTGGCGCGCAAGCTGCACGCCGCGTTCAAATTCGTTGAGCGCGTCTTCCAGCGGGAGATCGCCGCTCTCAAGACGGGTAACGATCTGCTCCAGTTCACTCAGCGCAGTTTCGAAACTGGCCGGTGCGTCGTTTTTCTTCGGCATAGTGAATTGACTCTTAAATTTTTCGCCCTGACATGGTAACGGACTCGGGGCAATTATCAAATAACGCGAGTGGCGCGATGGTGGTATACTTGCGCGCCTGGATGCAGCCACGGGTGTGGGCTGCTGTATCATTTTCCACTACAAGCCTTTATAAGCTTGCCTAAGAAACATTGCCGCCATGAAGTTTATCATTAAATTGTTCCCTGAAATCACCATCAAAAGCCAATCCGTGCGTTTGCGCTTTATTAAAATTCTCACCGGGAACATTCGTAACGTATTAAAACACTACGACGAAACGCTCGCCGTGGTGCGTCACTGGGACCACGTAGAAGTCCGCGCGAAAGACGAAAACAAACGTCTTGATATTCGCGACGCGCTGACCCGTATCCCGGGTATTCACCATATTCTGGAAGTGGAAGACGTTCCCTTCACCGATATGCACGATATCTTCGAAAAGGCGCTGGTACAGTACCGCGACCAGATCGAAGGGAAAACGTTCTGTGTGCGCGTGAAGCGCCGCGGTAAGCATGAGTTTAGCTCTATTGAAGTTGAACGCTACGTCGGCGGCGGTCTGAACCAGCACGTCGAGACGGCGCGCGTGCGACTGACTAACCCGGACGTCACCGTTAACCTTGAGATCGAGAACGATCGTCTGCTGCTGGTAAAGGGCCGCTACGAAGGTATTGGCGGTTTCCCTATCGGCACTCAGGAAGATGTGCTGTCGCTGATCTCTGGCGGGTTCGACTCCGGCGTCTCCAGCTATATGCTGATGCGTCGCGGCTGCCGCGTGCATTACTGCTTCTTTAACCTGGGCGGTGCGGCGCATGAAATCGGCGTACGTCAGGTGGCGCATTACCTGTGGAACCGCTTCGGCAGCTCTCACCGCGTACGTTTTGTGGCGATCAACTTTGAGCCGGTCGTCGGTGAAATCCTCGAAAAAGTGGACGACGGGCAGATGGGCGTGGTGCTGAAGCGCATGATGGTGCGCGCGGCGTCCAAAGTGGCTGAGCGCTACGGCGTGCAGGCGCTGGTCACCGGTGAAGCGCTGGGGCAGGTCTCCAGCCAGACGCTGACCAACCTGCGTCTTATCGACAACGTGTCTGATACGCTGATCCTGCGTCCGCTGATCTCGCACGATAAAGAGCACATTATCGATCTGGCGCGCAAAATCGGTACTGAAGATTTTGCCCGTACCATGCCGGAATATTGCGGCGTGATCTCAAAAAGTCCAACCATCAAAGCGGTGAAGGCGAAGATCGAAGCGGAAGAAGAGAACTTCGATTTCAGCATCCTGGAAAAAGTGGTGGCGGAAGCGTCCAACATCGATATCCGCGAGATTGCCCAGCAGACCGAGCAGGAAGTGGTAGAAGTTGAAACCGTCAGCGGCTTTGGTGCTAACGATACGATTCTGGATATCCGTTCTGTTGATGAGCAGGATGACAAGCCGTTGCAGGTGGAAGGCGTGGAGGTGGTATCACTGCCGTTCTACAAGCTGAGCACCCAGTTTGGCGATCTCGACCAGAGCAAAACGTATCTGCTGTGGTGCGAACGCGGGGTCATGAGCCGTTTGCAGGCGCTGTATCTGCGTGAGCAGGGCTTCGCGAACGTGAAGGTATATCGTCCGTAGTTTATTGTCGGGGAGTGCGGCCTGATGCCCTCACCCCGGCCCTCTCCCACAGGGAGAGGGAGAAAAGATGAGCACATGTAGGCCGGGTAAGGCGTAGCCGCCACCCGGCTTTTTTTATGCACTACTCTTCATAGTAGTTATAAATCCCCGCTGCCATCACCAGCGATGACGCCACTTCGTACGCTTTCTCGCGCCCGACCAGCAGGTCGATAATCTTCAGGCCAAAATCAATCGCGGTGCCTGGCCCCTGACTGGTGAGCAGGTTAACGCGCGGATCCCAGACAACGCGTTTGTCCACCCACTGGTCTTCCGGGATCGTCTCCTTTAGCGCAGGGAAGCCGGTCATATTGCCGATGGGGAATATGTCGTGCGGAACCAGCACCGTTCCGGCGGCGGCGCAGAGGGTGGCGACGATACGCCCGGAAAGATGAAACTGTCGCACGGTTTCGACCAATAGCGGGCTGTCGCGGAAACACTCCGCGCCTTTTAAGCCGCCGGGCAGCACGATAATGTCGTAATCACCGTCCGCTACCTGCACAAGCGGGGCATCCGCCAGGATTTTCACCCCGCGTGAACAGGTGACCGCAAGATTGCCGTCGCTGGCAACGCTGGCGGTGGTCACCGTGATACCGCCCCGCACCAGTAAATCAATAGTGGTGACAGCTTCCATCTCTTCGCTACCAGGGGCGAGGCATACCAGTGCTGACGCGCTCATACTCATTCTCCTTACGTTTAACCTGATCGTACAGGCGGGCGTTTTCAGGTACCGCGATACCGTGCGCACGGGCGCGCTTTAACAGATAGCCGGTGATATAGTCGATTTCGGTGTGACGTAACGCACGTACGTCCTGTAGCATCGAAGAGATATTTTCTTTAGTGCTATCAATCACCTGCTCGACATAATAGCGTAAATCATCCGCGGAGGTGTGCAAGCCTTCGCGTTCCACCACCGAAGCGACTTCTTCGCACAGCGTCGCTATCTCCTGCGGATGGTTTTTTAGCTCGCCGTTCGGGCAGTCCCACAGTGCCGTCAGCGGGTTGATCACACAGTTTACCGCCAGCTTGCGCCACAGCTGAGGGCGGATGTTGTTGTGCCAGGCGACGTCCGGCAATACCTTTTGCAGGATATCGGCCAGATAGCTGTAATCGCCATCCTGCTCGCGGGCCGGACCGATATGCGTCACGCCGCTGGCGACATGCACGATGATATTGCCGTCGCGACGTGCAGCGTGCGTGGTGGTCGCCATCAGCAGGGGCTGTGGAACGCTTTTCAGCTCATCAAGTGTGCCCATGCCGTTATGCAGCAGCAGAATGGGGGAAGTGGGGGGGAGCTGCGCGGCCAGCGCTTTTACCGCGTCAGAAACCTGCCACGCTTTGAGCGTCACCAGCAGCAGGTCGCTTTGCGCGAGGAAATCCGGATCGTTCGCGGTGAGGGATTCATTAAAAATGCTTCCGTCTTCACCAATCAGGTTGACACTGCAATAGGGCTGGGGCACGCGCAGCCAGCCCTGAACCTCATGTCCGTGCTTGCACAGCGCGGTCAGCCACAGCTGGCCAAGCGCTCCGCATCCGAGCACTGTAATTTTCATTGTTCCTCCTCACCTGCAACTGCGCCAGGTGTTACAGCTTAATTATACAGCTAAGCTTCTGTTGAGTTATGCCTCGTAGCGGGTATTATGCAACGCAACAAAAGTGAAGGGAGAAGAAAAGATGCCATCTTTCGATATTGTTTCCGAAGTTGATATCCAGGAAGTTCGCAACGGCGTTGAGAACGCAACCCGCGAAGTTGAGTCACGTTTTGATTTTCGTGGCGTTGAGGCGTCGTTTGAGCTGAACGACGCAAATAAGACCATTAAGGTGCTGAGCGAGTCTGATTTCCAGGTAAATCAGCTGCTCGACATTCTGCGCGCCAAGCTGTTAAAGCGCGGCATCGAAGGAACGTCTCTCGATGTACCAGACGAATTTGTGCACAGCGGTAAGAACTGGTTTGTAGAAGCAAAGCTGAAGCAGGGTATTGAGAGCGCGGTGCAGAAGAAGATCGTTAAGCTCATCAAAGACAGTAAGCTGAAGGTCCAGGCGCAGATCCAGGGCGAAGAAATTCGTGTGACCGGGAAATCTCGCGACGATCTCCAGTCCGTTATGGCGCTGGTACGCGGCGGCGATTTAGGTCAGCCGTTCCAGTTTAAAAACTTCCGCGATTAATTTCAGAGAAAAGAGTAAAAGAGCCGTCATAATGAACGGCTCTTTTTTTATGAATCTGGAACCCGCTAAACAGGAATTACAGATATTTCAGCGTAATCGTTGCCTGACCGTCAATTGCGGTATCGTCGGTAATGGCAAGCGTGGCGGTATTCTGAATGGCCAGAGAAACCTGAAGTGGGAAAGTCACAGATTTAAATGCAACGGGCTCCAGCGTACCTGTAGCGGCTACACTGTAGACCGCTCGGGTCGGAGACAGTTGGCCCTTTGTGGCGTTGGAGGTCCAGTTTGGTGCGCCGCTATCGCTCCAGTCCGGGCTTGAAATAAAGTCTACGGATTTACCATCAGCAAGAATACTGTCGGTCCTGGCGCTTACCGCCCAGCTTCCGATTTTCACACCTCCGTCAGTCACACCAACACCATAGGTATCAAAGCCAAGTGATGCTGAAGAACCATTAAAGTATGCATTTTCAACGGTCAGATACGCGTCGGAACTGTTGCGGTCATCATCAACCTGAAAACCCACTTTTGTATTGCTGGCGCAGCTAATTGTCAGATCGATGTTTTTCTGACCAAGCTGGTTTGTCGCGGTCGCAGAGAGTTCGCCAAGACGGATCATGCCATAATCAACAACACCGCCGTTACTCAGTTCCGGAGTACACGCCGCGTTGGTAAGGGTGCCTTTAACTTTCAGTACAGCCGAAGGATCGGCGGCAAACGCTGAAGTGACACACAGCGCGAGGGTTGAAGCGAGAAGAATCTTTTTCATTTGTTAATCCATAACATGTTAATAAAAATAAAGTAAGAACAGTTACCTATATTATTGACAGCATGTCCCTTCCATAAACATAGCCTCTGAGTTTCATGCCCAGACAAAAGTGTATTTAGAATTTGACGTTATACAATGTAGGAAATTTAACGACTGTTTTAAGGTGGTGTGAATACATTTTATGAAATGAATTGTTGAGTGAATTTTATTATTACTTTAACTGCTGTGCGCGGGAGTTAAGCTAAAAACAGTGAAAAATGGTAACGTTTTACGGTTATCCTGAAACAAAATGGAAGATTATATTTCCTGGAGTGTGGGGTAACGTATTTTTATATAGATTATATGAATGATTCCTCGGTGCGGTCAGGCACATGCGAAATGTGCCTGACATGATTGAACAGTCGCTTAAACCAGGGCTTGTTCGACTTCGTAGCGATTGGTCACTTTACTGTCAATTTTGACGTAGACGCTACGCTCTTCAGGGACAATAAAGACCTCGCTAACCCCTTCTTTTGCTTCCAGACGCTGTTGCAGCAAGGCGTTTATCTCCACGCCTTCCGGAATTTCCACGCGCAGGCTGCTGACATAAGGCGGCTCTTTCATCGTGCTTGCCACGGCCAGCCATACCATTGCCAGCAGCGCGCCAACCAGAAACACGGTCTGGCCGTCAAACATCCCGTCAACCCAGCCACCCAGCGAGCCGCCAATCGCGACGCCCAGAAACTGGCTGGTGGAATAAACGCCCATCGCCGTGCCTTTATATCCTGCCGGTGACTCTTTGCTGATAAGCGAGGGGAGGAGGGCTTCCATCAGATTAAACGCCAGAAAAAAGAGCTGAACGCCGATAATCAATTCCCAGAAGTGTGAGCCCGCACCCCAGAGAATAATTTCTGCAATCACAATCAGGGTCACGCAGCCCAGGAATACCCGTTTCATCTGACGCTTAACTTCGGCATAGATAATAAACGGCACTACGGAAGCAAACGAAATCAGCATCGTTACCAGATACACTTTCCAGTGTTCGGCGGCGGACAGGCCCGCAGCGGCAAGCTGGCCGGGCAGCGCGACAAAGGTAGACATCAACAAAATGTGCAGACACATAATGCCAACGTTGAGTTTCAGCAGTCTGGGCTCAGCCAGTACTTTACTGAAGCTACCTTTGACCATGCCCGACTCACGGTTCAGAACATGATTCTTGCTGTCTGGCACCACCCAGAGGGTAATGACAATGCCTGTGGCGGCGAGAACGGCAATCATCCAGAACAAGGCGTTGAGGCCAAGGGCATGAGTAATAATCGGTCCTAATACCATGGCAATGGCGAAGGTGATGCCAAAACTGACGCCAATAAAGGCCATCGCTTTCGTTCGATTTTGCTCGCGGGTTAAATCTGAGAGGAGCGCCATCACGGCGGCGGCAATCGCCCCTGATCCCTGAAGCGCGCGACCAAGAATAATGCCCCAGATAGAATCTGAAAGCGCAGCAATGACGCTACCGATGATAAACACCGCCAGCCCGCCGACAATCAGCGGTTTACGCCCAACGCGATCGGAAAGCAGCCCAAACGGGATCTGAAAAATGGCCTGCGCCAGACCGTAAATGCCAATCGCAAGGCCAATCAGCGCTTCGCTGGCCCCCTGTAGCGCCATGCCGTACGTGGTCAGAACAGGCAGGACCATAAACATGCCAAGCATCCGTAGCGAAAACACAGTCCCTAAACCCCAGGTCGCGCGTAGCTCGCCTGGCGTCATTTTATAATCGTTCATTACCACCTCTACCAAAAAGCAGGCCATAGTTTAGGCGGGGTGATAAGTGCGGTAAATAGGTGTTTGTTTAAGAGATATTACGAGGGTGTAATAAAAGCACCCCCGGAAAAAAAATTACGCCTCAATGCGCAACCCGTAGCTTTTGAATTTCTCAAGAACAATGGCAATTTCTTCATCGCTGAGTACCGGAACGGGATCCACAATCGCCAGCGTGGCCAGGTAGAGTTTTGCCAGCACCTCGACCTCCTGCGCCAGCCATAGCGCCTTTTCGAGATTTTCTTCGCAGGTAATCAGCCCGTGGTGCTGCAACAGCGTCGCTTTACGATCGCGTAACGCGACCGCGACATGCTCTGACAGCGCGCGTGTCCCGAAGGTCGCGTAAGGCGCGCAGGGAATGGAGTTCCCCCCGGCGGCGGCAATCATATAGTGAATGGCAGGAATAGGGCGGTTGAGTATCGAGACGGCGGTGCAGTTAACCGCATGGTTATGGACGACGGCGTGAGCGTCCGGGCGGGTCTGATACACAACCTGATGAAAACGCCATTCGCTGGACGGCAGTTTATCTTCTTCGTGCCGTCCCTCGGCATCGACATAGACGATACTCTCTTCGGTCAGATGCTCATAGGGAATACCGGTGGGCGTAATCAGCATGCCGTCGCGATAGCGAACGCTGATATTGCCTGCGGTGCCCTGATTTAACCCCATCCGGGTCATCTCAAGGCAGGTGTCGATAATGTCTCTGGCTAATCGGGCTCGTTCCATTTTTATTCTCCGGGTACAGTTTTATTTTTACTGGCGGGAACGTTTGACCAGCTTCATATCGACTTTCGCCGTCTCGTTGACCGCTTCGCCGTCGATGGCTCGCTGCATCAGTTCAAACGCTTTTTCCGCCCAGGTATCTTCATCCTGCTGCATGGACCAGACGCTGTTAGGCAGGAACCCCAGCATGGGGTGCTCATCGAAGGTGCCGATATTTATGTGTGGGGGCACGGTGCCGGTACGCGTGCGCAGGGCTTCGATTGCTCCTTCCAGTACCGGTAATGATGAGGCGATAAACGCCTGCGGCACACCCTGGCTGTCGATAAGCGAATCCATCAGGGCATACCCCCCTTCCGGCGTATTGTCTGGCCCTTCGATGACCCATTCGCGGTGGTGAATACCGGCGGCTTTCAGGGCCTGCAAATAGCCGTTCAGACGGTCCGTAATGCTGGGCAGGGCGGTATCGCCCACCAGGAACCAGAGCGGCGTTTTACTCTCTGCCAGCATGTTCCGGGCCAGTTCATCCCCCCCGGCCTCGTTATGACTCTCAACCAGCGCGTTGTCAGTAAAGCCAAAATCCCGGTCGAGGAGCACCAGGGGTTTTTGGATCTGCCGCAAATGATGCTGCTGGTTTTCCAGCGTCGAGGGAACGATAAACAAGCCGTCCACGTTGCGCGCCATCAGGGCTTTCACCAGCTTATTTTCGTAATCCACATCGTTGTAAGTACAGCTGATCATCAGCTGGTAGCCCGAACGGCGGCAGCGCAGTTCGAGTTTCTCGGCGAGGGTTGCAAAGAACACGTTCGAGATGTTGGGCACGATAAGCCCCAGCGTCTCGGTTTTGTTTAGCTTAAGACTGCGTGCCGAATGGTTGAGGGTATAGCCGAAGCGCTCAACGTGTTCATTAATTCGGGACTGTGTTTTCACACTGATTCGGTACTGTTCGGCTTTTCCGCCCAGTACCAGCCGCACGGTGGTGACGGATAAATTCAGATCCTTCGCTATCTGTTCAACTGTTTTGGCCATTGCTACGCCTCAATCCTTAACGTACGTAAAAAACTGCTGATAAAGCATATGCATCCTGCCATTACATTTCCTGCTGCATCAGGATATTAAGCGACTGCTGCTGGGTCCACAGCATCAGGTACGCCTCATATTTTTGCCGGTGGAAGGCTGCGGTTTCCGGACGACGGGTGATGATGTCGCCAGCTTTAACCATTTCACGGGTAGCGTCGGTCAGCGTTGCCCATGCACCGCTCGCCACAGCGCCACAAATGGCCGCGCCGAGGGTGACGGCATCTTCTTCGGCTAAAAGATGGATATCGCAGCCCGTGGCATCGGCATACTCCCGCAGCCAGAGCCGGTTATGGGTGGCTCCGCCACAAATGACAATGCGCGACAAGCTGTGCCCGTGGTGTTTCAGGGTATCCATAATGTGTCGCGTGCCATAGGCGATGGCCTGTAGCGTGGCCAGATAGAGCCTCGCCAGCGCGCGTTCACCGGTTTCTAATGTCAGGCCGACCACGCTGCCCCGCGCATCCGGACGCGAACGCGGCGAACGGTTGCCGTGGTGATCGGCCAGAATGTGCAGGTTGCGGGTGGGATACTTCTCTTCCTGCTCTAGTGCGGCTACCCAGTCGTTGAGCAGCGCCACCGGATGACGTTGTGCCGCTTCTGCTTTGGCAAACAGGTCTGCACTGGCGCCGTGCTCGCGCAACGTCCAGTCCACCAGCGCCCCGGCGGCACTTTGCCCGCCCTCCGTCAGCCAGTAGCCCGGCAGCATGGCGCTCCAGTAAGGCCCCCAGACGCCGGGCGTGTGGATCTCCGTCTGACTTGCGAGCATGTGGCAGTTCGAGGTCCCGCTGATGAGCGCCAGCGTGCCTTCCGGATGGGATCCAGTCAGCGCTACGCCACCCGCGTGGGCATCGATCATGCCGCTTGCCACCACCACTTCTTCGTGCAAACCCAGCGCTTGCGCTGCCTGCGGGCTGAGTTTCCCGACGCATTCAGCAACGTCCAGAATAGTATCGGGAATTTTTGTCAGTAAGGTTTCCAGCCCCACATCCCTGAGCAGCGACTCGCTGAACCGCGCCTCATGCGCAAGGTAGTTCCATTTACAGGTGAGGGTGCACAGGCTGGCGGCGTCCTGGCCCGTCGCTTTCCAGACCAGAAAATCGGCCAGGTCGAAAAAACGCCAGGCCCGATCCCAGGTGTCAGGATGGTGCCGCTGCAACCACAGCAGTTTGGGCAGTTCCATCTCAATACTCACCTCGCCGCCCACGTAGCACAGGGCCGGGTCGCGTGTGGCATTGATGCGAACGGTCTCTTCGCGAGCACGATGATCCATCCACATAATGATGTCCTGCGAGGCCGGGCTGTCCGGGGAGACACTCAGGCCGTTACCGTCCGCATCCAGCGCGACCAGTGAGCACGTAGCGTCGAAGCCAATCGAACGAATGGCGTCGGGTGAGATCCCAGAGGAGGCGACGGCTTCCCGCACCACCGCGCAAACCTGCTGCCAGATCTCCGCAGAGGATTGTTCCACCCGCGCGTTGCTGGCGTGAAACTGCGAAATCGGACGAGTCGCGAAGCTCAACCGCGCGCCTTGCGCAGAGTAAAGCCCTGCACGCACGCTGGCTGAACCCACATCGACCCCGAGAAAATAGCCGTCACGCATCATGAACATCCTTATTTTTTACCAAATGGATGTAACAGTTTATCAATTTCAGGGGTGTTGATATTCTGCGCATTGACATATTTCACTGGAATATCAATTTCTTTCGCTACCGTTTGTCCGGAAATTACCGCGTTCAGCGCTTTTATGCCCTGATAACCAATCTGGTACGCATCCTGCACCACGAAGCCCTGAATCACGCCGTTTTTGAGGAAGTTAATGATGGCTTCAGTGCTGTCAAAACCGATGACTTTCACTTTGCCCTTCAGATTCTGGCTGTCGATAGCGTTCGCAACGCCCAGGGTTGAGCCTTCATTGGTGGCATAAATACCGGCGATATCCGGGTTGGCCTGAACCATATCAATGGTTTTATCCATCGCTTTTTGCGGGTCGCCATCGCTGTATTGCACTGGCAGAACCTGAATATTCGGGTACTTCTCTTTCATCCGCTCGCTGAACCCTTCGGAGCGCTCAATGGCTGACGTCGTCCCCGCTACGTGGGCGATAATACCCACTTTCCCCTTCTGGCCAACCTGCTCCGCCAGCGCATCCGCCGCCTGTGCGCCCGCCTTACGGTTATTGGTGGCGACAAAGCTGGCCGGGATATCGGAGTTCACGCCTGAGTCGAAGGTCACCACTTTGATCCCCCGGCTGTTGGCGGTTTCCACCAGCGGGGCAAGGGCGTTTGCATCAAGGGCAGCCAGCAACAGGCCGTTTGGCTTTTGTGCCATGGTGTTTTCGACTAGCTGGATCTGCTCGGCGATTTGCGTTTCATCGGCAGGGCCAACGTAGCTGGTTTTATCACCTAACTCTTTTGCGGCAGCTTCCGTCCCCATTTTGACCGTCTGCCAGAATTCGTGCTGGTAACCTTTACTGACCACCGGCAGGTTTAAATCTTTGGCCAGCGCGCTGCTGGACAGGATGGCAACGAGCGACAGGGCGCTCAGGATATGGCTGGTTTTCATTATTTTGCTCCGTTGTAGGGTTGGCAGGGCTTGTTGTATCGAGAACCTAACGCATTCTTTTACGTAACGTGTCCAGGTAGACGGCGGCAACGACGACCACGCCCATTGCCACCATCTGCCAGAACTGGGACACGCCCATGAGATTGAGGCCGTTCTTCAGCACGCTCATAATGAACGCGCCTATGATGGTGCCGCCAATGGTGCCCACGCCGCCCATCAGACTGGTCCCGCCGATCACGACCGCCGCAATAGCTTCCAGCTCATAACCCACGCCTACGGTTGGCTGGCCGGAGTTGAGACGAGAGGCGAGGATCACCCCGGCCACGCCGGTTAACAGACCGCAGAAGGCGTAAACGAAAATTTTCACGCGCTGGACGTTGATCCCGGAAAGATGTGCCGCCGTTTCATTGCTGCCGACTGCGTAGATATAGCGGCCCATCACCGTTTTCTTCAGGATCCACATGGCGATCAGCGCCACGATGACCAGGTAGAACACCGGATAAGGCAGAATGTCGAACAGGCGACCCTGCGCCAGCAGCTTGAACTGTGGGTAGTCAGAAAAATAGATCGCGCGGCCATCGGTCATCACCATATTGATGCCGCGTACCGACATCATCAGGCCGAGGGTGGCAATAAACGGTGGAATGGTCATTTTGGTGACCAGAAAGGCGTTCACATACCCGCATACGCCACCGGCCAGCACGCCCGCCAGAATACAGACCGGCAGCGGCATACCAAACCCGGCGGTTATGCCAACGGCAACACCGGAGAACGCCACCACCGATCCGAGTGACAGGTCGATCCCGGCGGTAATAATCACAAAGGTCACGCCAATGGCCATGATGCCAATCACCGCCGTTTGCAGGGCGATAGTCATGATATTTTCAGTATTAAAGAAGAACGGTGAGCTGAAGCTGAAAAACAGAACCAGCAGCACCAGACTTAAAAGGGGCGCCAGACGCATCAGGAGCGCTTTATTTATTTTCATCGTAGGGTTTCCGCTTTGCGGCGATGGAACGGTAACGGGCATGATTAATCCTCCAGCGTGGCGTATTGCATGATTTTTTCCTGGGTGGCGTGCTCAGCCTCTATTTCACCGGCTATGCGGCCGCTGCGCATCACGAGTATGCGGTCGCACATTCCTAATACTTCCGGCAGTTCGGATGAAATCATGATGATCGATTTACCTTTCGCGACAAGGCGGTTCATTAATTCATAAATTTCCCGCCTGGCGCCGACATCAATTCCCCGGGTTGGCTCATCAAAAATTAAAATATCGGTGTCTTTACAGACCCAGCGGGCAATAATGATCTTCTGTTGATTACCGCCGCTTAAATTCAGTGCCGCCTGTTCCAGATGCGGCGTTTTTATTCGCAGTGCATCCACCAGTTTCTGGCTGGCCTCCCGGCAGCGTTTTTCGTTGACATGACCCGCGGCACCGGCGTAGTCCGGATAATTGCCGAGCATAATGTTCATCTCAACGGAAAGGCCGAGGGCGAGTCCCTCTTTTTTGCGGTCTTCTGTTAAATAGCTGATGCCTTTTTCAATGGCGTCAGCCACGTCTTTAATTCGGGTGGGGATACCGTTCAGCGTCAGGGTACCGCCGTCGATCGCATCGGCACCGAACAGGGCACGGCCCAGTTCCGTTCGGCCTGAGCCCATTAAGCCAGCGAGGCCGAGGATCTCACCGCGCCAGAGGGTGAAGGTGATGTCATGCAGTACGCCGTTACGCGACAGGCCGTTCACCTCCAGCACTTTTTCTCTACGCTGAGGCGGCGGGCGTTTTGGGTAGATGTTATCGAGATTGCGGCCAACCATCATGGCGATAAGCTCGCCAATCTGGACCGTTTCGTAATCCACGGTGGCGATGTATTGTCCGTCGCGCATGACGGTGGCGCGATCGGCGATCAGCGCCAGCTCTTCCAGACGGTGCGAAATATAGACAATCCCCGTGCCCTGAGCCTTGAGCATCCGCGTGACGTCAAACAGACTCTCAATTTCACTTTCAGTCAGGGCGGCTGTGGGTTCATCCATGATCAGCACTTTGGCATTAACCGAAATCGCTTTGGCAATTTCCACCATCTGCTGCTGGGCTACGGTTAATTCACTGACGCGGGTGTCAGGGGCGATTTTTAAATTCAGCGTGTGCAGTATTTTCTCAACTGCCTGTCGCTGGGCGCGTTTATCTAACTGCCAGCGACTATTTTTGCAGAACTCACGGCCAATAAAGATATTTTCTTCCACGGTTAAATCGGGAAAGAGATTAAATTCCTGATGGATAATCGTAATACCTGCGTGCTGAGCACTTAGCGGATCGCTGAATGATATGGATTGCCCTTCAAAGCGAATTTCACCGGCATCGGGCTGGTAAACACCGGACAATATTTTCATTAGCGTCGATTTTCCGGCACCATTTTCACCTAACAGGGCATGAACTTCGCCGCGGCGTAAATCGAAATCAACCTGATTCAGCGCCAGCACGCCGGGAAAGCGTTTGGTGATGCGCGTCATCTGAATAAGAGTCTCTGACATTGCAAAATTCCTGTGTTGGAAAGGCAATGAATCACAAGGCACAGTGATGTGGTTAATAAGCTAACTCGACTTAGCTTTCGTCCTTAAAAGCTATTTTAGGGTCATAATTTAGCCAAATCATTTGTATTCAAATTGTGACGTCGTGCAAAGGTATTTTGTTATTTGATTGAATTTAAAAAATATATTTTAATTTTGCTGAATCGTAATACCTGACGCTGATCGAATTTTGACCTCTCATCGTGAATTTGCTCACAGATCCTGCACATTTACCTTGTCTCATTTTTAGAGTGAACCCTAAGCTAATTCGAGTTAGCAAATTTCACCGCTTTCCGTTCACGGTGCTGCCCGGGCGCTTTTTCACGGCGATGCCCCCTGAGACGGATAGGTTAACCAACGTGAGGAAGGGCTATGAAAACGATAAAAGCGTTACCCCGGATTGGCATTCGACCTGTTATTGATGGCCGCCGAATGGGGGTACGCGAGTCTCTGGAAGAGCAGACCATGAACATGGCGAAAGCCACGGCGGCGCTACTCAGTGAAAAATTACGCCACCCCTGCGGTACGCCCGTCGAGTGCGTGATTGCTGATAGCTGTATTGCCGGAATGGCGGAGTCTGCCGCGTGTGAAGAGAAGTTCAGCACGTGCCACGTGGGTCTGACGATCACCGTCACCCCCTGCTGGTGTTACGGGAGTGAAACCATAGATATGGATCCGCTGCGCCCGAAAGCGATCTGGGGCTTTAACGGCACCGAGCGTCCGGGGGCGGTATACCTTGCGGCGGCGCTGGCGGCGCATAATCAGAAAGGGATCCCGGCGTTTTCCATTTACGGCCACGATGTACAGGATGCGGGCGATGAGGCCATCCCGGCAGACGTTGAGGAAAAACTGTTGCGCTTTGCCCGGGCGGGCCTGGCGGTCGCCAGCATGAAGGGGAAAAGTTATCTGTCGGTGGGCGGCGTCTCGATGGGGATCGCTGGCTCGATTGTCGATCACAACTTCTTTGAATCCTGGCTGGGGATGAAGGTGCAGGCGGTGGATATGACCGAACTGCGCCGCCGCATCGATCATAAGATTTACGACGAACAAGAACTTGAGCTGGCCCTGGACTGGGCGCAAGCACATTTCCGTTTCGGCGAGGATAAAAACGCGGCGCAGTATCGCCGCAATGAACAGGAAAATGCCGCGATTTTGCGGGAAAGCCTGCTGATGGCGATGTGCATTCGCGACATGATGCAGGGCAACCCCAAACTTGCTGCGATGGGCCGCGTGGAGGAATCGCTGGGCTATAACGCCATTGCGTCCGGCTTCCAGGGGCAGCGCCACTGGACGGATCACTATCCGAATGGCGATACCGCAGAAGCGCTGCTGAACAGCTCCTTCGACTGGAACGGAATTCGCCAGCCGTTCGTGGTGGCGACGGAAAATGACAGCCTGAACGGGGTAGCGATGCTGTTTGGGCACCTGATGACCGGTACCGCGCAGATATTTGCTGATGTACGCACCTACTGGTCGCCGGAGTCGGTGGAGCGTGTGACCGGCCAGAAGCTCACTGGACGGGCTGAACACGGCATTATTCATCTGATCAACTCCGGCTCTGCGGCGCTGGACGGTACCGCGGAGCAGAAAGACGCAGAGGGAAAACCGACCCTGAAACCGCACTGGGACATTACTGAGCAGGAAGCCAGCGCGTGCCTGGCCGCAACCCACTGGTGTCCGGCGGTGCATGAATACTTCCGCGGGGGCGGTTTCTCATCAAACTTCCTCACCCGGGGTGGCGTGCCATTTACCATGACCCGCGTAAACCTCATCAAGGGTGTGGGGCCGGTATTACAGATAGCGGAAGGCTGGAGCGTTGAGTTGCCGGAACAGGTGCATGACATTCTGAATCAGCGCACCGATTCAACCTGGCCGACCACCTGGTTTGCCCCACGCCTGACCGGGAAAGGCCCGTTCAGCGACGTCTATTCAGTGATGGCGAACTGGGGCGCTAACCACGGGGTATTAACCGTCGGGCACGTCGGGGCTGATTTCATCACCCTGGCGTCCATGCTGCGCATCCCTGTGTGCATGCATAACGTGCCGGAGGCGCTGATTTATCGGCCGACGGCCTGGGGCGCTCACGGTATGGATCCAGAAGGGCAGGATTACCGCGCCTGTGAAAATTACGGACCGTTATACAAACATTAAGCCGGCCTGCCAGCCTGCTCTGGCGGGCTGGCAGCCTGTGGGGACCGCGATGAAAAAATGTTTTCTGGTTCTCGATTGTGGCGCGACTAATGTGCGCGCCATTGCGCTGGATCCCGAAGGGAATATTGTGGCGCGCGCCGCGGTGGCAAATGAAAGCGAGAGCGCCGCTGAAAATCCGGCCTGGCACCAGTGGTCGCTCGACGCCATCATGCAACGTTTTGCCGTCTGTTGTCAGAAAATCAGCGCAGTGCTGAGCGAGCATGACCTGTGCGGAATGAGTGTGACGACCTTTGGCGTGGATGGCGCGCTGGTGGATGAGCGTGGAGCGCTGCTTTACCCGATCATTAGCTGGAAATGCCCCCGCACCGTGCCGGTGATGGAGGCGGTTGCCCGTTCGTGCTCTCCGGCTGAGCTACAGCAGATCACCGGCGTTGGCCAGTTTAGTTTTAACACGTTGTATAAGTTACGTTGGCTTCAGGACAACCATCCCGAACTGTTACAGCGTGCTCACGCCTGGCTTTTTATCTCCTCGCTTATCAACCATCGCCTGACCGGAAAGATGACGACCGATCTCACGATGGCCGGTACCAGCCAGATGTTCGATCTCCATCAGCGGCGCTTCAGCGAAACGATCTTAAGCAAGACAGGCGTCCCTCATTTCCTTTTCCCGCCGCTGGTTTCCCCCGGCGAAATGATGGGTGAATTGCAGCCCGACGCGGCATCCAGGCTCGGATTGCCCTGCGGCGTGCCGGTGATCTCCGCCGGGCACGACACGCAGTTCGCCCTTTTTGGTGCCGGTGCGGGGGTTAATGAGCCGGTTCTCTCGTCGGGAACCTGGGAGATTTTGATGGCGCGCACCTCGCAGGTTAATACCGCTTCGCTGGTGCAATACCCGGGCGCAACCTGCGAACTGGATAGCCGGACGGGGCTTTATAATCCGGGACTGCAATATCTGGCGTCTGGCGTGCTGGAGTGGATCCGCGCGCTGTTCTGGTCGCCTGATGCCGACTGGGACACCATTCTGACTCAGGCGGCGGCGATCCCGCACGGCGCGGATGGCGTCACGATGAATACCCAACTGCTCGATTCTCCGCTCGCGGGCTGGCAGGGCGTGACGCTCAACACCACGCCAGCGCATTTTTACCGCGCAGCCCTGGAAGGACTCACGGTGCATCTGCAAGAAAACCTCCTGGCGCTGGAGGCGATTGCGCAGTTTAAGGCGCGTGAACTCCTGCTGGTGGGGGGAGGGAGCCGCAACAGGCTGTGGAACCAGCTTAAGGCCAATGCGCTTGGGATCCCGGTGAAGGTGCTTGAAGACGCTGATACGACCGTGCTGGGGGCGTCTTTATACGGATGGTGGGGCGTCGGAGAAACGGCCAGCGCTGAGGCTGCTCGCGATCGGGTCCACTATCGTTACCGTTATTTCTATCCTGAGGAGCAAACCCGTGCTTAAAACGATATCCCCACTGATTTCACCCGAGCTGCTGAAAACGCTGGCAGAAATGGGCCATGGTGACGAGATTATTTTTGCAGATGCGCACTTTCCCGCGCACAGCCTGGGGCCAAAGGTGATCCGCGCAGATGGCCTGCTCGTCAGCGATTTGCTGGCGGCGGTGATCCCGCTGTTTGAACTCGACAGCTATGCGCCACCGCTGGTGATGATGGCCCCTGTCGACGGGGATACGCTTGATATACGGGTGGAAGCGCGCTATCGCCACGCACTCTTCGGTGAGGCGGAAGGGGAGGGGATTACGCGTATCGATCGGTATGCGTTTTATGCGCGGGCACAGAAAGCGTACGCCATTGTGGTGACGGGGGAGACCGCGAAATACGGCAATATACTGTTGAAGAAAGGGGTGACGCCGCACCAAAAAAAAACGCCGGGCTAAACCCGGCGTTTTCACTTCAGCCAGCTTACCAGACGTAAGTCAGCAGGTTTTGTGAATCTGGCACCATGAAGTCGACGGACATCATCACGGACAGAGAGGTGATGGCGACAATTGAGAACACAAACAGCTTACGTGCCCAGACTTTGTCATCTTCCACTTTGTAACCGCGCAGAGCCATGCCGAGCCACCAGACGCTCACCGCGGCTGCTACCACCAGATATTTATATCCGGCGTAACCGCCCAGAGAGAGCATCAGCGTTGCCACAGCAAAAGCGATGATGTACAGCGTGATGTGGTTTTTGGCAACTGAAATGCCTTTCACGACCGGCAGAACCGGAATGTTCGCCGCCTGATAATCCTTAAAGCGGAAAATCGCGATGGCGTAGGAGTGCGGCATCTGCCACAGGCTAAAGATAGCCAGCAGGATGAGCGCACCGCTGTCGAACTCGTTCGTGACGGCGCAGTAGCCAATCACCGGCGGCGCAGCGCCGGAGAGAGAACCAATCAGCGTGCCGTAGACGGAGTGACGTTTCATATACAGGCTGTAGACGCCCACATACACCACGAACCCCATCACCCCCAGCCAGCAGGCCAACGGGTTAGCACCAAACCACAGCAGCATAAAGCCAGCAATACCCAGCAAGGTGGCGTACACCAGCGAGACGGAAGGGGCAATCAGGCCTTTAACCAGCACCCGATTTTTGGTCCTTTCCATCTTCTTGTCGATATCCATGTCGATGTAGTTGTTAAATACACAACCGGACGCAACCACCAGTGACACACCGACCAGCGTGTAAATAAAGAGGGCGTAATCAATGCTGCCTTTAGAGGCCAGCAGGAACCCTCCGATTACGGAGATCAGGTTGCCAAAGATGATGCCTGGTTTCGTGACTTGCAGGTATTGCTTAAACATACTCGCCGCTCTTAGTGAACCATCATGTTGTAGTTAAGGTTCCACATAATCCAGATGGAACCGACTACCAGGATAGCGATGATAATCACGGTAAAGATAAAGGCCGTCATGTTCCAGCCTTCATCGGACTTGGTGTTCATGTGCAGGAAGCAAACCAGATGCACCAGAATCTGAATCACCGCGGTCACCAGGATTGCGCCCAGGATAACCGGCTTGGATGCAGAACCGTTCATCACCATCCAGAACGGGATCACCGTCAGAATGATCGACAGGATGAAACCTGTCATATAGGTTTTTACGCTGCCGTGGGAAGCGCCATGATCGTTAGAATGACTCATTACATCGCCCCCATCAGATAGACAACAGAGAACACACAGATCCATACCACGTCCAGGAAGTGCCAGAACAGGCTCAGGCACATGATACGGGTACGGTTAGTACTGGTCAGGCCGCGACGGGAGATCTGGAACATCAGCACTGCCATCCAGATCAGACCCGAGGTCACGTGCAGACCGTGGGTACCTACCAGCGCGAAGAACGCTGACAGGAAGCCGCTACGATCCGGGCCGAAGCCTTCCATGATCAGGTGATGGAATTCATAGATTTCCATCCCGATAAAGCCAGCACCAAACAGCCAGGTCAACGCCAGCCAGGAGACAACCTGGCTCTTGTTGTTTTTGTACATGGCGATAGCCGCCATGCCGTAGGTGATGGAGCTGAATAACAGCAGTGCGGTTTCAACCAGAACGAACGGCAGTTCAAAAATGTCCTTACCGGTCGGGCCGCCCGCTGTGCCGTTCACCAGAACGGCATAGGTTGCGAACAGACAGCAGAACAGGATGCAGTCGCTCATCAGGTAGATCCAGAAACCGAAGACTTTCGTCGGTCCTGTATCATGGTGCGCATGTTCATGCGCGTGGGCAGTCGAGTGCGCCAGAGTATCAGTTGCCATTTTTCAGCCCCGCTTTAGAAATCTCGTCAAAATGCTGGTTTTCCAGCTTTTCAACTTCACGGACTGGTACGTAGTAGTCCACGTCCTCGTCAAAGCTCTTCACAATCCAGCTGATTACGATGCCAGCGAAGCCAACAATCGCCATCCACCAGATGTGCCAGATCATTGCGAAACCAAATACCGTTGCGAAGGCGGCAATCACGATGCCCGCACCGCTGTTTTTCGGCATATGGATCTCTTCGTAATGTTCAGGTTGCTTGTACGCTTCACCTTTTTCTTTCATTTCCCAGAACGCATCACGCTCATGAATGTGCGGCACGACGGCAAAGTTATAGAACGGAGGTGGAGAAGAGGTAGACCACTCCAGCGTACGGCCACCCCACGGGTCACCGGTCAGGTCACGGTTCAGGTTACGGTCACGGATAGACACGTAGTACTGAATCAGCTGGCACAGAATACCGCAGGCAATCAGCGCTGCGCCGCCCGCTGCAATCATCAGCATTGGGTGGAACTGCGGATCGATCTGCTGGCTCAGACGACGGGTCATCCCCATGAAGCCCAGCACGTACAGCGGCATAAACGCCACGAAGAAGCCGATGATCCAGAACCAGAACGCGCGTTTACCCCATTTTTCGTTCAGGGTGAAGCCGAACGCTTTTGGCCACCAGTAGGTCACGCCAGCGAAGCAGCCGAAGACGACGCCGCCGATGATCACGTTATGGAAGTGCGCAATCAGGAACAGACTGTTGTGCAGAACAAAGTCAGCACCCGGTACCGCCAGCAGTACGCCGGTCATCCCACCTACGGAGAAGGTCACGATGAAGCCGATAGTCCACAGCATGGCGGAGTGGAACTGGATACGGCCCTGGTACATGGTGAACAGCCAGTTGAAGATCTTAACCCCGGTCGGGATCGCGATAATCATGGTGGTAATACCGAAGAAGGCGTTTACGTTCGCGCCCGCACCCATGGTGAAGAAGTGGTGCAGCCAGACGATGAACGACAGAACGGTAATACACACGGTTGCCCACACCAGAGAGGTGTAACCAAACAGACGTTTACGCGAGAAGGTTGCCGCGATTTCGGAGAACACACCGAACACCGGCAGAACCAGGATGTACACTTCCGGGTGACCCCAGGCCCAAATCAGGTTGATGTACATCATCATGTTGCCACCCATATCATTCGTGAAGAAATGGGTACCCAGATAGCGATCCAGGGTCAGCAGCGCGATGGTGACGGTCAGAATTGGGAACGACGCGATAATCAGTACGTTGGCGCACAGAGATGCCCAGGTAAATACCGGCATCTTGAACATCGTCATACCAGGAGCACGCATCTTCAGGATGGTCACGAAGAAGTTGATACCGGTCAGGGTGGTACCGACACCGGAGAGCTGAAGCGCCCAAATCCAGTAATCAACACCTACGCCCGGGCTGTACTCAATTCCCGACAGCGGCGGGTAGGCCAGCCAGCCGGTCTGGGCAAATTCACCCACACCCAGTGACAGGTTAACCAGGATAACGCCGACAACGGTGAACCAGAAGCTCAGGTTGTTCAGGAACGGGAACGCCACGTCGCGCGCGCCGATTTGCAGCGGAACGACTACGTTCATCAGACCGATAACCAGCGGCATCGCCACGAAGAAGATCATGATAACGCCGTGGGCGGTAAAGATCTGATCGTAGTGGTGCGGTGGCAGGAAGCCTGCTTCACCCGCAGAAGCGAGCGCCTGCTGGCTACGCATCATGATCGCATCCGCAAAGCCACGAATTAACATGACGATACCGACGATGCAGTACATGATGCCGAGTTTTTTGTGGTCAACCGAAGTCAGCCACTCGTTCCACAGGTAGCTCCACTTACCGAAGTAAGTGATGAGGCCAACTAAGGCCGCGCCACCAATGATAATTGCAGCAATCGTAACCATGATAATGGGTTCATGGTACGGCACCGCATCCAATGTCAATTTTCCGAACATTTTCTTCCTCGGCCCCTTAGTGAGCGGTTTCCGCGTGGCTCATGTCCATGCCTTCCATACCCTGGTGCGTGTTGTGCTCGCCTTCAGGCTGGGTCATGTCCATGCTCATGCCGTGATCCATAAATTTGCCAATAACATCTTTGAACAGATTCGGTTTCACGTTAGAGAAGTACTCCACCTTGTTATATTCGCTAGGTGCAGCCACTTTTTCGAACGCCGCCATGTCAGACATGGTGTTTGGAGACTGCTTCGCTTTTGCAACCCACTGGTCGAAAGTCGCGCGGTCTGGCGTAGCGATAGCTTTGAACTTCATACCCGAGAAGCCCGGGCCACTATAGCTGGCGGAGATACCGTCGTAGGTGCCTGCTTCATTCGCGATCAGGTGCAGGTTAGTCTGCATACCGGCCATCGCGTAAATCTGGCTGCCCAGACGTGGGATGAAGAAGGAGTTCATTACGGAGTTGGAGGTCACTTTGAACTGAACCGGAGTGTTCGCCGGGAAGGCGATTTCATTCACGGTAGCAATGCCCTGTTCTGGATAGATGAAGAACCATTTCCAGTCCATGGAGACCACTTCAATGGTAATCGGTTTTTCATCGTGAACCAGCGGTTTGCTTGGCTCAAGTGCGTGAGTGGTTTTCCAGGTCAGTACGGCAAGGAACAGGATGATCAGAATAGGTACCGTCCAGACCACAGCTTCCACTTTATTGGAGTGTGACCAGTTAGGGCTATACTTCGCATCTTTATTGCTCGCACGATACTTCCAGGCGAAACCAACAGCCATCAAGATGGCAGGAATAACCACAATCAACATCAGGCCAAAAGCCGTCAGTATCAATGAACGTTGTTCCAGTCCAATCTGTCCTTTGGGGTCTAGTAGTGCAGAATCGCAGCCACTGAGTAATACAGTGCCTGCGAATAATGACAACCATCCCAAACTTTTATTGTATTTCCTGAGTCTCATTTAACGACCTCAATTCCACGGGAGTCTGGTGGCGTTTAAAGTGTGGGGGCATTTTACGGGAAGGTTACATTACTGTAAACATCATTAGCCCTGTGTCAGGAAGGTGTTACCGGGTTCTGCCGCACATGTCACAAGTGTTGCAAATTATGTCGCGTTTCCAGACGGAAGCCGCACGGAGTGGGCGTTATAACGAAAGGGTGCCCCAGCATACCGCAAAAGGGACAATTGGTATAACCATTGCAGAAAATACACAAATAATTAACAATTAATTATCAATAAAAAGACAACTAAAAAACGAAAATTCAATCTTTCGAATGCTGAATCGTTTAATGAAAAATAGCGTAGCGAAATAAGCTCCAATAATTTCCGAATGCTATGCCGCACAAAACAACAAATATTTTTTTTTGCCGATGGCGGTTATTTCGCCGTTATAATTTCGGGTCGTTATTACAACGGGAAATAACCTTTCGTTTTTTACTTCATGTCATCTGCGTTTTTCGCAATGACATGAAATCCAGCATCCCACCGGTCAGGATCCCGACCACGGCGAGAAACACGCCTGCATCAAGCAGCAGCGTTTCAAAAGGAAGCGACAAGGTGGTGGTCGCATTCATGATGAGTACCGCGAGCCACACTACCAGAGCAAGACACCCTGCCATCAGCAGGCGCAGGGAAAACCGATAGGCGGCCTGATATTCCGTGCGCGGCATGAAGTGTTCCGTTCGCTGGGTATATTCCAGCGTCTGGCGACAGACCAGCAGCAATAAAATCCCCGGCACGGCCGCAACCACCGAGAAGAGATAAAATGTCGGCCAGCCGTGGGCCTCAACAAACCAGCCTGCGACAGGGCCAACGTATACGCGCCCGACGGCGGAAAGAGCAGAGAGCAGCGCAAACTGGGTGGCGGAAAATGACTTATTGCACAGCGTCATCAGCAGGGCAACAAATGCTGCGGTGCCCATACCGCCACACAGGTTTTCAAAGAATACCGCCGTCGCCATGCTGATCATGTGCTTGTCGGTAATCGACAGCAGCCAGTAACCGGCATTCGATGCGCCCTGAAGGATGCCGAAGATCAGCAGAGCGCGGAACAGCGTCAGGCGCTGCATTAATACGCCGCCGTACAGCGCGCCGACGATTGTGGCAAACAGCCCCAGCGTTTTATTCACCACGCCGACTTCCCCTGCGTCAAACCCGACGCCACGAATGAGGAAGGTGGTGGTCAGACTCATGGCGAAAGCATCGCCGAGCTTATAAAGGACAATCAGCAGCAGGATCAGCCAGGCATTATTGCGACCAAAGAAGTCGCGGAGCGGCGCGGCGACGGCCTGCTCCAGCGAGCGGGGGACCGGAATCACATCGCTCGGTTCAGGCGCGAATAGCGTGGCAATAATGCAGGGGATCAGCAGAGCGGCCATCAGCCAGTACATTCCCTGCCAGCCGAGATAGCGGTCGGCAAGCCACAGTGCCAGCCCGCCGGAAACCAGCATACCCAGGCGGTAGCCAAGCACGCTGATTGCCGCACCGGCACCCCGCTCTTCTGCTGGCAAAACGTCCGTTTTCCAGGCGTCAAAAACAATGTCCTGCGAAGCGGAACAGAAGGCGATGACCACCGCAAGCGCGGCCATCCAGCGCAGCTGTGTTGACGGCTCAAGGAAACCCATTGCGGCAATGGCCAGCAACAGCAGCACCTGCGTCATCACTAACCAGCCACGCCGCCGCCCGAGGAACGGCGGGGTATAGCGGTCCATCACCGGCGACCACAGAAATTTAAAGACGTAGGCCTGACCGACGAGCGAAAAGAAACCAATGGTTTTAAGATCGATATTCTCGACCGTCATCCACGCCTGTAACGTGCCGGAGGTGAGCGCGAGCGGTAAACCGGAGGCAAAGCCAAGGATCAGCAGAATCGCTGATTTCGGTTGCTGGAAAATGCGTAAGTAGTGACTGGACATGTTCTTATGAACTGACCCGGTGAAGCACCGGGTCAGTCAGCAGGATTAACGGGCGTTCTGCTTGATGAAGTCGTGAATGCTGGTGTCCTGTGCCATGTCGGCAATGGTATCCGTCAGCACGCTATTAACCGCGTCAGCGATATTTTTGTTGGAGGCCTGGAATGCGCCTTCAACGGAATAGCTTGCACGGTAGTTTTTGTTCATTTTGTTGCCGTTCTTCGCGGTAGCGATGATGGCGATATCGGCTTTGGTCGCAATGTTGTAGCGAACGTTACCCTGGGAGACGTCAGCGTACAGGTTGTTCACGATGATTTGCAGGTCAACCGCGCCGCTTGGGCCAATCATGTAGCCACGGGAGGTCATCTGTTTCTCGAGTACTTCCTGCAACAGGAAGCGCAGGTCGCGGGAGGCGGTCAGCGTCACCTGCTGGTTGTCGCGTGTCACTTTCGCCAGCGCCTGGTCCTGACGCTGATCGGCGCCGTTAATGCTGACCGTGACGCCCATCAGGCTTGGATCCTGCTGAGGCAGGGTAATTTTTGGTGAAACGTCAATGGTCGTCGGCGGGGTCGCGCAACCGGCGAGCATAAAGAGTGCTACCAACGGAAAGAAGATTTTTTTTAACATTTTCGGGTTCTCAACGAATCGTAAGCAAAGAGAGAAAAATTGCCGCCATCATAACATCGCCAACGGCCAGGGGAAGTGGTCAACGCATGTAAATTCATCGCCTTGTCTGAAAACTGACCAGCTTTCCGCTTTTCTTTGCCTGTAAGTGACAAAACGTATGAACCTCATAGTGAACTTCATTCGTTTGGATGAGAAAATCAGACGAAAGCTAAATATTTGTTGTCAAGGTGTAATGGAACCGGTAAAAGCGGCTAATATTTAAAGGGATGGGTGACATCTTAGCGTTGTCGGAGGAGTGATTTCATGATGATACGTGAACAGATAGAAGAAAAATTAAGGGCAGCGTTCAACCCTGTGTTTCTCGAAGTTGTCGACGAAAGCTATCGTCATAACGTGCCGGCAGGTTCTGAAAGCCACTTCAAAGTGGTTCTGGTCAGCGATCGCTTCACGGGAGAACGTTTCCTGAACCGACACCGCTTGATCTACAGCACCTTGACGGATGAACTCTCCACAACCGTACATGCGCTGGCGCTGCATACCTACACCATTAAGGAATGGGAAGGGCTACAGGATACGGTATTCGCATCACCGCCTTGTCGGGGTGCAGGCACCATCGCCTGATAAATCGGATTTGCAACCGCCGGAGTTTTTCCAGTATGTTGCTTACAGATTTCGTCAAAACGGCCTTCGGGCCGTTTTGTTTTGTCTGAGTTTTGAGCGGATGGCGCGTTTTTAAGGCTAAAAATAGCCTTAAAGTGTGAAAAAAGCCGCAGCAACATGCTCCAACCGTTCTCGACTCACCTAAGTGATGCCGCTATAATGCCGCGTCTTATTGAATGTCTTCGGGATGATTCTGGCGACAGGGAATGTGAATCTGCACATAAGAGAGCATCCCGGTATAACAGACAGATTCAGAGTTGACCGAGCACTGTGATTTTTTTGAGGTAACAAGATGCAAGTTTCAGTTGAAACCACTCAAGGCCTTGGCCGCCGTGTAACGATTACTATCGCTGCTGACAGCATCGAAACTGCTGTGAAAAGCGAGCTGGTCAACGTAGCAAAAAAAGTACGTATTGACGGCTTCCGCAAGGGCAAAGTACCAATGAATGTTGTTGCTCAGCGTTATGGCGCTTCCGTGCGTCAGGATGTGCTGGGTGAACTGATGAGCCGCAACTTTATCGACGCGATCATCAAAGAAAAAATCAATCCAGCTGGCGCACCGAACTACGTGCCGGGCGAATACAAGCAGGGCGAAGACTTCACCTACTCTGTAGAGTTCGAAGTGTATCCGGAAGTTGAGCTGAAAGGTCTGGAATCAATCGAAGTTGAAAAACCGATCGTTTCCGTGACCGATGAAGACGTTGACGGCATGCTGGATACCCTGCGTAAGCAGCAGGCGAACTGGAAAGAGAAAGAAGGCGCTGTTGACGCGGAAGACCGCGTAACCATCGACTTCACCGGTTCAGTAGACGGCGAAGAGTTCGAAGGCGGTAAAGCGTCTGATTTCGTACTGGCGATGGGCCAGGGTCGTATGATCCCAGGCTTCGAAGACGGTATCAAAGGCCACAAAGCGGGCGAAGAGTTCACCATCGACGTGACCTTCCCTGAAGAGTACCACGCTGAAAACCTGAAAGGTAAAGCAGCGAAGTTCGTCATCAACCTGAAGAAAGTGGAAGAGCGCGAACTGCCAGAACTGACTGAAGAATTCATCAAGCGTTTCGGCGTGGAAGATGGTTCAGTTGCGGGCCTGCGTGCCGAAGTGCGTAAAAACATGGAACGCGAGCTGAACGGCGCTGTACGTAACCGCGTGAAGTCTCAGGCGATTGAAGGTCTGGTGAAAGCGAACGACATCGACGTTCCAGCGGCCCTGATCGACAGCGAAATCGACGTTCTGCGCCGTCAGGCTGCACAGCGTTTCGGTGGCAACCAGCAGCAAGCGATGGAACTGCCACGCGAGCTGTTTGAAGAGCAAGCGAAACGCCGCGTTGTTGTTGGCCTGCTGCTGGGCGAAGTGATTCGTACCCACGAGCTGAAAGCTGACGAAGAGCGTGTGAAAGGCCTGATCGAAGAGATGGCTTCTGCATACGAAGATCCATCAGAAGTGATCGAGTTCTACGGTAAGAACAAAGAGCTGATGGACAACATGCGCAACGTCGCACTGGAAGAGCAGGCTGTTGAAGCGGTACTGGCGAAAGCGAAAGTAACCGAAAAAGAGACCTCTTTCACCGAACTGATGAACCAGCAGGCGTAATTTCGCCCCAACGGTTTAAAGTTTGAACAAAAAACCCGTTGCCCTCCGGCGACGGGTTTTTTTTATCACAGCTTTAGTCCTGGAAGGGTGCTAAAACGCCCTTTCAGTGTTAGCGTTACAACAAAACGTTGTTATGCTTGAAATAGGGCGTGGCGACCCCCATTAGTATGTAATGACGATGATTGAGACTGGCTGATAATCCGTCCATAAGGTTACAATCAGTACAGCAGGTGTTTTCAATTTTGAACCAGGAGACGGAAATGTCATACAGTGGCGAACGAGATAACTTTGCACCCCATATGGCGCTGGTGCCAATGGTTATTGAACAGACCTCACGCGGTGAGCGTTCTTTCGATATCTATTCCCGTCTGCTCAAGGAACGCGTTATCTTTCTGACCGGCCAGGTGGAAGACCATATGGCTAACCTGATCGTGGCGCAGATGCTGTTCCTGGAAGCGGAAAACCCGGAAAAAGACATTTACCTGTACATTAACTCGCCGGGCGGTGTGATTACGGCGGGCATGTCTATTTATGACACCATGCAATTCATCAAGCCGGATGTCAGCACCATTTGTATGGGGCAGGCGGCATCCATGGGGGCCTTCCTGTTAACCGCAGGGGCGAAAGGTAAGCGTTTCTGCCTGCCTAACTCCCGCGTGATGATTCACCAGCCGCTGGGTGGTTACCAGGGCCAGGCGACGGATATTGAAATCCACGCCCGTGAAATTCTGAAAGTAAAAGCGCGCATGAATGAACTTATGGCGCAGCATACGGGTCAACCTCTCGAGCAGATCGAGCGCGATACCGAGCGCGATCGCTTCCTCTCTGCACCAGAGGCAGTTGAGTACGGCTTAGTCGACTCCATTTTGACCCATCGTAATTGATGCCCGCGACGCGAGTGTGCCGCTATACTAAGGTAGGGCGGCACGTTGCCTGGAAGCAGCTTGCGTCTGAGAATGGCATTTGCGTCGTCATGTGCGGCACATAGAACTTAAAAAGAGGTTTGGACTCATGACAGATAAACGCAAAGATGGTTCGGGCAAACTGCTGTACTGCTCTTTTTGCGGCAAAAGCCAGCATGAAGTGCGTAAACTGATTGCCGGGCCGTCCGTGTATATCTGCGACGAATGCGTCGATTTATGTAACGACATCATTCGCGAAGAGATTAAAGAAGTCGCGCCGCACCGTGAGCGCAGCGCGTTACCAACGCCACACGAGATTCGCCACCACCTGGACGACTACGTCATTGGTCAGGAGCAGGCGAAAAAAGTGCTGGCGGTGGCGGTATACAACCACTACAAACGTCTGCGTAACGGCGATACCAGCAATGGCGTAGAACTGGGCAAAAGTAACATTCTGCTGATTGGGCCGACCGGTTCCGGTAAAACCCTGCTGGCGGAAACGCTGGCGCGCCTGCTGGATGTTCCGTTCACTATGGCGGATGCCACCACCCTGACCGAAGCCGGTTATGTGGGTGAAGACGTTGAAAATATTATCCAGAAGCTGCTCCAGAAGTGCGATTACGACGTACAGAAAGCCCAGCGCGGTATCGTCTATATCGATGAGATCGACAAAATCTCTCGTAAATCAGACAACCCGTCCATCACCCGTGACGTATCGGGCGAAGGCGTGCAGCAGGCGCTGCTGAAGCTGATTGAAGGTACGGTTGCGGCGGTGCCACCGCAGGGTGGACGTAAACATCCGCAGCAGGAATTCTTGCAGGTTGATACCTCCAAGATCCTTTTTATCTGTGGTGGTGCGTTTGCAGGCCTGGATAAAGTGATCTCTCACCGTGTGGAAACCGGCTCCGGCATTGGTTTTGGCGCAACGGTGAAAGCCACGTCTGAAAAACCAAATGAAGGCCAGCTGCTGGCGCAGGTTGAACCGGAAGATCTGATCAAATTCGGTTTGATTCCGGAATTTATCGGCCGTCTGCCGGTTGTGGCGACCCTGAACGAACTGAGCGAAGACGCGCTGATTCAGATCCTGAAAGAGCCGAAAAATGCGCTGACCAAGCAGTATCAGGCGCTGTTCAATCTGGAAGGCGTTGAGCTGGAATTCCGTGACGAAGCGCTGGACGCGATTGCCAAGAAAGCGATGGCGCGTAAAACCGGTGCCCGTGGCCTGCGTTCTATCGTGGAAGCCGCGCTGCTCGACACCATGTACGATCTTCCTTCCATGGAAGACGTCGAAAAAGTGGTGATCGATGAGTCCGTCATTGGTGGCCAGACCAAGCCGTTACTGATTTACGGTAAACCGGAAGCGCAGCAGGCATCTGGCGAATAATTCACCATTTCATACAATCAGTTAATCAAAAAGGGGGGATTTTATCTCCCCTTTACTTTTTCCGTATTCATGGCGTTGAATGTATGGGAAACATCCCCATATACTGGATTACATGTTAATGGTTGTGTGAAGCACAGTTACATGACCAGTTTACCTGGCGGACACTAAACTAAGAGAGAGCTCTATGAATCCTGAGCGTTCTGAACGCATTGAAATCCCCGTATTGCCGTTGCGCGATGTGGTGGTTTATCCGCACATGGTCATACCCTTATTTGTAGGGCGGGAAAAATCTATCCGTTGCCTCGAAGCCGCCATGGATCATGATAAAAAAATCATGTTGGTCGCGCAGAAGGAAGCATCAACGGATGAGCCGGGTGTAAACGATCTTTTCACCGTCGGGACCGTGGCCTCTATTTTGCAGATGCTGAAGCTGCCAGACGGCACCGTGAAGGTGCTGGTGGAAGGCCTACAGCGTGCGCGTATTACCACTCTGTCAGACGATGGCGAGCACTTCTCTGCGAAGGCAGAGTACCTTGATTCCCCGGAACTTGATGAGCGCGAGCAGGAAGTGCTGGTACGCACCGCGATCAGCCAGTTCGAAGGCTACATCAAGCTGAACAAGAAAATCCCACCTGAAGTGCTGACGTCGCTGAACAGCATCGACGATCCTGCACGTCTGGCGGATACCATCGCCGCACACATGCCGCTGAAGCTGGCTGACAAACAGTCCGTGCTGGAAATGTCCGACGTTAACGAACGTCTGGAATACCTGATGGCGATGATGGAGTCTGAGATCGATCTGCTCCAGGTTGAGAAGCGCATTCGCAACCGCGTCAAAAAGCAGATGGAAAAATCGCAGCGTGAGTATTATCTGAACGAGCAAATGAAAGCCATTCAGAAAGAGCTCGGCGAGATGGACGACGCACCGGATGAAAACGAAGCGCTGAAGCGTAAGATCGACGCGGCGAAGATGCCGAAAGAGGCGAAAGAGAAAGCCGAAGCTGAGTTGCAGAAGCTGAAAATGATGTCTCCAATGTCGGCGGAAGCGACCGTTGTACGTGGCTACATCGAGTGGATGGTGCAGGTTCCGTGGAATGCCCGCAGTAAGGTCAAAAAAGACCTGCGTCAGGCCCAGGAGATCCTGGATACCGACCACTACGGCCTGGAACGTGTGAAAGACCGCATTCTTGAGTACCTCGCGGTACAGAGCCGTGTAAACAAAATTAAAGGCCCAATCCTGTGCCTGGTAGGACCGCCAGGGGTAGGTAAAACTTCTCTGGGGCAGTCCATTGCCAAAGCGACCGGACGTAAATACATCCGCATGGCGCTGGGCGGCGTGCGTGATGAAGCGGAAATTCGCGGCCACCGTCGTACTTATATCGGTTCGATGCCGGGCAAGCTGATCCAGAAGATGGCGAAAGTGGGCGTCAAAAACCCGCTGTTCCTGCTCGATGAGATCGACAAAATGTCGTCGGACATGCGTGGCGATCCGGCGTCGGCGCTGCTGGAAGTGCTTGATCCAGAGCAGAACGTCGCGTTCAGCGATCACTATCTGGAAGTCGACTACGACCTGAGCGATGTGATGTTCGTCGCGACCTCCAACTCCATGAACATTCCAGCGCCGCTGCTGGATCGTATGGAAGTGATCCGTCTGTCCGGCTATACCGAAGACGAGAAGCTGAACATCGCTAAGCAGCACCTGCTGCCGAAGCAGATTGAGCGTAACGCGCTGAAAGCTAACGAGCTGACCGTTGAGGACAGCGCCATTGTCGGCATTATTCGTTACTACACCCGTGAAGCGGGCGTGCGTAGTCTTGAGCGCGAAATCTCGAAACTGTGCCGTAAGGCGGTAAAACAACTGCTGCTGGATAAGAGCCTGAAACACATCGTGATTAACGGCGACAACCTGCATGCGTACCTGGGCGTTCAGCGCTTCGACTACGGTCGCGCGGACAACGAAAACCGCGTTGGTCAGGTAACCGGTCTGGCATGGACGGAAGTGGGCGGCGATCTGCTGACCATCGAAACCGCCTGTGTCCCGGGCAAAGGTAAGCTGACCTACACCGGTTCGCTGGGTGAAGTGATGCAGGAGTCCATCCAGGCGGCGCTGACCGTGGTGCGCGCGCGTGCGGAAAAACTGGGTATCAACCCGGATTTCTACGAAAAACGCGACATCCACGTTCACGTTCCGGAAGGGGCGACGCCGAAAGATGGCCCAAGCGCGGGTATTGCCATGTGTACGGCGCTGGTTTCCTGCCTGACAGGTAACCCGGTTCGTGCGGATGTGGCCATGACCGGTGAAATTACGCTGCGTGGTCAGGTACTGCCAATCGGCGGGTTAAAAGAAAAACTGCTGGCGGCACACCGCGGTGGGATCAAAACCGTATTGATCCCTTACGAAAATAAACGCGATCTGGAAGAGATTCCGGACAACGTTATTGCTGACTTGCAGATCCATCCGGTGAAACGCATTGAGGAAGTTCTGACTCTCGCACTGCAAAATGAACCGTCAGGAATGCAGGTTGTAACCGCAAAATAGTGACCTCGCGCAAAGAGCGCCAATAAAAACAAGGCTGGTAAGTCATTTCGTACTTGCCAGCCTTTTTTTGTATAGCTAATTTAGATTGCTGATTGAGTTAGCCATCAACAACGGGTGTTGTAAGGTCATAGCAGGACTGATATAACTGCTGCGCGGTCGCGCTGTGAAGGATTCAGGTGCGATATAAATTATAAAGAGAGGAAGAGAACAGTGAATAAATCTCAACTGATTGACAAAATTGCTGCGGGTGCTGATATTTCTAAAGCTGCAGCTGGACGTGCTTTAGATGCTTTAATTGCTTCTGTTACTGAATCTCTGCAAGCTGGGGACGACGTTGCACTGGTAGGCTTCGGTACTTTTGCGGTTAAAGAGCGTGCAGCCCGTACTGGCCGCAACCCTCAGACCGGTAAAGAGATCACCATTGCTGCCGCTAAAGTGCCGGGTTTCCGTGCAGGTAAAGCGCTGAAAGACGCAGTAAACTGATTGCTTTCCCGCTCCAGGGAAGCTGAAAAGTACAAGGGCGCATCGTTTGATGTGCCTTTTTTGTTTGTCCAGACCTGATTTGTGCGAGTTTATGCGAGTTGTGGGCTGACAATTGCCCTGTTTTCTTGTCACAATACGCCTTTACGCGCGACGGTCAGGATTTTCCGTCAGCGTCAGGTAACCAGTCACCTACAGCGGAGTGTTGTTACACCATGATGGACAGCTTACGCACGGCTGCTAACAGTCTCGTGCTCAAGATTATTTTCGGTATCATTATCGTGTCGTTCATATTGACCGGTGTGAGTAGTTACCTCATCGGCGGTGGCGCGAACTACGCCGCAAAAGTGAATGGCCAGGAAATTAGCCGTGGGCAGTTCGAGAACGCTTTTGCTGGTGAACGTAACCGCATGCAGCAACAGCTGGGCGACCAATACTCTGAACTTGCAGCCAACGAAGGCTATATGAAAAACCTGCGTCAGCAGACGCTGAACCGCCTTATCGACGAAGCGCTGCTGGATCAGTACGCGAAAAGCCTCGGTCTGGGCATCAGCGATGAGCAGGTTAAAAAAGCCATCTTCTCGACGCAGGCTTTCCAGTCGAATGGGAAATTCGACAACGCGCGTTACAACAGCATTGTTAACCAGATGGGTATGACGGCTGACCAGTACGCTCAGGCGCTGCGTAACCAGTTGACCACGCAACAGCTGATCAACGCTGTGGTGGGCACAGATTTCATGCTGAAAGGCGAAACTGAAGAGCTGGCGGCCCTGGTGGCGCAGCAACGCGTGGTGCGCGAAGCGACGATTGATGTCAACGCACTGGCGGCGAAACAGCAGGTTATCGACGCTGAAGTTAATGCTTACTACGAGCAAAACAAGAACAACTTCATCTCGCCGGAACAGTTCCGCGTAAGCTACATCAAGCTGGATGCAGCTGCGATGCAGGAAAACGCGACTGACGCGGAGATCCAGTCTTATTACGACCAGCATCAGGATCAGTTCACCCAGCCGCAGCGTAACCGTTACAGCGTGATCCAGACCAAAACGGAAGCAGAAGCGAAAGCCGTACTGGACGAGCTGAACAAAGGCGCTGATTTCGCCACCGTCGCGAAAGCAAAATCCACCGACATTATTTCTGCCAAAAACGGCGGTGATATGGGCTGGCTGGAAGCCTCTACTACCCCTGACGAGCTGAAAAATGCAGGCCTGAAAGAGAAAGGTCAGCTGTCTGGTGTGATCAAATCCTCCGTTGGTTTCCTGGTGGCACGTCTGGACGATGTCGTGGCGGCGAAAACCAAGCCGCTGGCTGACGTTCGTGATGATATCGCTGCGAAAGTGAAGCAGGAGAAAGCGCTGGACGCCTTCTATGCACTGCAACAGAAGGTGAGCAATGCCGCAAGCAACGACAACGAATCACTGGCGGGCGCTGAGCAGGCTGCGGGTGTGAAAGCGGTTGAGACGGGCTGGTTCAGCCACGAAAACCTGCCGGAAGAACTGAACTTCAAACCGGTTGCAGATGCCATCTTCAATGGTGGTCTGGTAGGTGAGAACGGAACGCCGGGCAGTAACTCAGACATCATTACCGTTGACGGTGACCGTGCGTTCGTACTGCGCGTCAGCGAGCACAAAGCCGAGGCAGTGAAACCTCTGGCGGAAGTGAAAGATCAGGTAGTGGCGCTGGTGAAACATAACAAAGCGGCACAGCAGGCAAAACTGGATGCAGAGAAAATTCTGGCCGATCTGAAAGCCGGTAAGAACGATGCGCTGAAAGCGGCTGGCCTGAGCTTTGGCGAAGCCAAAACGTTGAGCCGTACCGGTCAGGATCCTGTCAGCCAGGCGGCGTTTGGTCTGAGCCTGCCAGCGAAAGACAAACCTGTCTTTGGCACCACAACCGATATGCAGGGTAACGTGGTTCTTCTGGCGCTGGATGAAGTGAAAGCCGGTACGCTGCCAGAGGCGCAGAAGAAGGCCATGGTTCAGGGAATTACCCAGAACAATGCCCAGATTGCCTTCGAAGCGATGATGAGCAACCTGCGTAAAGAAGCCAAAATCAAGCTGGGTGATGCGGTCACTCAGGAGCAATAATTACGTATCTGCTCGCAGATTTTCGTAACGCTCTGCAAAAACTAAAGGCCGCTTTCGCGGCCTTTTCCATTTCTGCAATCTGCTGTTTGTCCCTGTTTTCCCGTGCGGCTATCGTGGCGTGGCTGTCAACAAACAAGGAGAAAACAGCATGAAATGTGGAATCAAAGCACTGTTAATTACACTGGCTATTGCCACTTCCGGGATGAGTGCGGGTGCGCTGGCGGCGACACCTGCGGCTAAAGCGCAGGCTGCACAAAACCAGGCGGAGGCAACATCACAAGGTCATGGTAAAGCCAACGCGACGGCCAGCCCGAAAGCGGCCGAAGAGGAAGGTACGCGGGTCAGTATCAATACTGCGTCCGCAGAAGATCTGGCTCGTGTAATGAACGGCGTGGGTCTCAAAAAAGCGCAGGCCATCGTCAGCTATCGTGAAGAGTATGGTCCTTTCAAAACCCTTGACGATCTCAAGCAGGTGCCGGGTATGGGCAGCGCGCTGGTTGAGCGCAATCTCGCACATTTGACGCTGTAATCGCGTAATCACTTGCACTGCGGCAAAAATTTGCCAGGATAAAGAGGTCATACCAGTTATGACCTCTGAACCTATAACAACGAAAGGCTATTGCGCTATGCAGACACAAATCAAAGTCCGTGGTTATCACCTCGATGTTTATCAGCACGTCAATAACGCCCGCTATCTTGAATTTCTTGAAGAGGCGCGCTGGGACGGTCTGGAGAACAGTGAAAGTTTCCAGTGGCTGACCGCACACAACATCGCGTTTGTGGTCGTCAATATCAACATTAACTACCGCCGCCCGGCCGTGCTGGGGGATGTGCTTACCGTAACCAGTGAGGTCCAACAACTGAATGGCAAAAGCGGCGTGCTGAGTCAGGTCGTCACGCTGGATCCTGAAGGGCAGGTGGTGGCCGATGCGCTGATCACCTTTGTTTGTATCGATCTCAAAACGCAGAAAGCGTTACCGCTGGAAGGGGAGTTGCGCGAAAAGCTGGAACTGATGATCGCGTAAGAAATGTTCAGGAATAACCGTGCTGTCGCCACTTACCGTTCGACAGCACGGTCAGGTCGCCCTTATTTCAGGCCGGTTTTTTTCTGCATCGCGGCCATCACGCCCGCTTTATCCGCAAGATAATGATTCAGCCCGTTCGCGCGCAGGTTACAGGCGGCACACTGTCCGCAACCGTCCCCTTTAATGCCGTTGTAGCAGGTCAGGGTCTCATTGCGAACAACATCCAGCTTGCCCCAGTAGTCGGCCAGCGCCCAGGTTTCGGCTTTATCCAGCCACATCAGCGGCGTTTCGAAGCAGGTCTCTTTTGCCATTCCCAGATCGACGGCGTGATTGAGTGCTTTCACGAATTCATCCCGACAGTCCGGATAGCCTGAGAAGTCGGTCTCACACACGCCCGTGATCACCGCTTCGGCTTTCACCTGGTAAGCATAGATCGCCGTCAGGGTCAGGAAGAGAATGTTGCGGCCCGGTACGAAGGTGTTCGGAATGCCGCTGGCATCCGGTTCGTAATCAGGCACTGGAATGCTGTCGCGGGTGAGGCTGCTGACGGCCAGTTCATTTAACAACGTCACGTCCAGCACTTTATGAGCACGGGCACCCAGTTTCAGGGCCAGTTCACGAGCGACATCGATTTCAGCGCGATGACGCTGACCATAATCAAAAGTGACGCAGTGAACTTCATCATACTGGTGAAGCGCCTGAATCAGGCAGGTTGTGGAATCTTGTCCTCCGCTGAACACGACGACAGCACGTTTCATAGATCATCTCGACAGTTACAGTAAAAGCGTCATGTTAACGCCTGGCTAAAGCGGCGACCAGCTTCTTCACGCGTTTGGGGGAGGAAGCCAGGCTTCGGTGAAGTCAAACCAGCCGCGGGTGTTAAGGCGTATCCCGTTGACGCCCGGAGGCGCGCTGATTTGATACTGGTAGTTAAAAAGCGGCGTCAGGACGGCTGTCTCCATTAACCGACTGAAGATAGCCTGTAGTCCTGCGTGTCGATCCCGATCGTCCGCCTGCGTCTGCACCGCATCCAGCGTGGCCTGCAAATGGGCGTATGCCGGTGCGCTCAGCAGATGAGGCCAGAGTGCATCGCAGCGGAGCCACTGCTCAAGGGTGTACGCTGGCGCTTCGCCGATCAGTCTGTCTCCCATCATGATGTCTGCATCGGCAAGCTGCTGGCATCCATCCCACGTCTTGGCGTCGTGAAAGATGACGGTCAGTTCACAACCCTGTCGCGCAAGGTATTCTTTTAACTGGCTGGCCATGGTGTGAAGCTCAACTGGCAGGTGGTAAACCAGCGTCAATGTCTCTGGCAGCGCAACGTCGGTTAAATCAGGCCATTGGGGGATCGCCCAGCCGGGAAGCAGTTCCTCGGTAGGGGTGATAAGCCCTTCGTTCAGGGGAAGCGTGTGCAGAAGCGTTGAGAGATGAATGATATTAATCAGCCGCTTTGCCTGTAGCTCGCTCAGACGCGGACTCTGCTTCAGCGTGAGGTAACAGAAGCCGAGGCTGGTGCTGTTACTCACCAGCCGCAGACTGGCCAGCTCGTCGGCCTCCCCAATGGCGATTTGCACCGGGTGGCGACAGCTGGTGCCCAGACTGTAGTCAAAAAGCTGCGGCGTGATCCAGTACTCGATAGCCTTAAGCAACGGATGGCTTAGGTGATATTGATCATGGCTTTCCAGACGCACCAGCTCAGGCTCAAAAACGCTTAGCCGGAAGGGACCGCTGCCCACCACGGGGTAATCAGGATGCGCCAGACGACTACAATAGGTTGCCAGCCTGTGCGCCAGCCAGTAATCAGGTTGATGCAGAATAAACGTCAGGCACTGCGGATGTGTGGTTTCGATACACTGGACGCTGCGAAAAAGCGTGCCCATGCCGGGCTGGGATAACAGCGCCGTCAGGCTTTGCCGGAGCTGTGCCGTCTCTATTTTATCGCCGTTATGCCAGTGCAGGGTGGAGCGGATGTAGAAATGCCAGCGCAGGCCGTCAGCAGAGACTTCCCAGTGATGCGCCAGATCGCCCGTGGGTTCACTGCTGTTACCATTGAAACGGGTCAAACCAGAGAATACCTGTCCCGCCAGATGCTGCTCCGCCCGGCCAGGTAAAAACCCCGGCTGAAGCGGCTCCAGCGAGCGATAGTAGGGAATACGCAGCGTCGGCGTATCGTTCTGCCACTGCCCGCCCATAAACGGATGCAGTAGCGATCGCAAATCTTCAGGCGCGAGCTGGGCCAGCTCCAGCGCATTGTGCTGCTGGCCACTTTTCAGAGCGGCTTCCATCATCGTATTACGCAACGAGTCCGGGGTGACGTGAAAGCGTAATTCCCCACGCTTTCCTCGGCCGGACCGGGCGTGCCAGCTTAGCCAGCCCGCCTCCTGTGCCTGACGCAGCAGGGTGCGTACATGTCGCTCGCTGCAAAAGCAGCGGCTGGCAAGTTCACTGATGGTCACCTGCTGCGGCGCGCCAGCGGAGGGATGCCACAGACGTTGATACTGGTTAAGACGGTTAAGCTGGCGCATGGAAAACCCGGAACAATAATTATCATCTATTCACTATTACTTCCGTATATCTCACGTAATACTGATGCACAAGTTAACCGCATCACATTTCGGGAGTAATCATGGCTCGGCTCGCTGCATTTGATATGGACGGCACGCTGTTAATGCCGGATCACCGTTTAGGAGAGCAAACCCTGAACACACTTAAGCGCCTGCGCGAGCGTGAAGTCACCCTGACGTTTGCCACTGGTCGTCATGTGCTGGAGATGCGCCATCTGCTGGGAACATTTTCCCTCGAGGCGTTCCTGATCACCGGCAACGGGACGCGCATTCACTCCGTCGACGGCGATGTGCTGCACCGTCAGGATCTGAATCCGGAAGTGGCGGACATTGTCCTGCACAGCTCCTGGGATACGCAGGCCAGCGTGCATGTTTTTAACGATGAAGGCTGGTTTACCGGGCGTGAGCTTCCGGACTTACTGCACGCTCACGTCTACAGCGGCTTTAAATATCAGCTAATCGATTTGCGCCGTATTCCGGCACACAAGGTGACCAAGATCTGCTTCTGTGGCGATCACGACGATCTCTGCCGCCTGCGTATTCAGCTTAATGAGGCGCTGGGCGACCGGGCGCACCTGACCTTCTCGGCGGTGGACTGTCTTGAAGTGCTGCCGGTGGGCTGTAATAAAGGTTCCGCTCTCGCGGTGCTGAGCGATCATCTGGGGCTGACGATGCAGGACTGTATGGCCTTTGGCGATGCCATGAACGACCACGAGATGCTGAGCAGCGTTGGCCGTGGGCTGATTATGGGGAACGCGATGCCGCAACTTATCGCCGCGCTCCCGCATTTACCGGTTATCGGACACTGTCGTAACGAAGCCGTGTCCCATTTTTTGACGCATTGGCTGGACAAAAATAACCTCCCATATTCCCCCGAATAGTGAGACCCTTCCAGCAAGCCAGGCTACAGCCTGGCTTTTTTTATTTCACCAGCTGCGAAATCTGCGCTTTCCACGGTGCAACATCGCCAATATTGGCCTTTACCCAATCTGGGTTGTAATAGGTGTCCAGATAGCGCTCCCCGCTGTCGCACAGCAGCGTGACGACAGATCCGGTACGGCCTTCGTCACGCATCCTCGCGGCCAGCTGTAGCGCGCCCCACATATTGGTGCCGGTAGAAGCCCCGACTTTACGGCCAAGCTGTGTCTCCAGCCAGTGCGCCGTCGCGACGCTGGCGGCGTCCGGCACGCGGAGCATCTCATCCACAACGTCCGGAATGAATGAGGGTTCGACGCGCGGACGGCCAATCCCTTCGATCTTGCTACCCACTGGGCTGCGCAGGCTGGCATCCCGGGATTGCCAGTAATCGAGGAACACCGAGTTCTGCGGGTCAACCACCATCAGCTGGGTATCATAACCCTGGCAGCGGATATAACGTCCGATGGTGGCGGAGGTTCCGCCCGTGCCCGCGCTCATGACAATGTAAGCGGGGACGGGGTGCGGCTCGTGGGTCATCTGGCGGAAAATGCTGTCCGCAATGTTATTATTGCCCCGCCAGTCGGTGGCGCGCTCGGCGAAGGTGAACTGGTCCATATAATGGCCATTCAGTTCGCGGGCCAGCATTTCGGAGGCCGCATAGATTTCGCAGGCGCTTTCCACAAAGTGGCAGCGTCCGCCGTAAAATTCGATCTGTTCGACTTTACGTTTCGCCGTGCAGGCGGGCATGACGGCGATAAACGGCAGACCGAGCAGGCGGGCAAAATAGGCTTCGGAGACGGCAGTTGAGCCGGATGACGATTCAATAATCGTGGTGCCTTCTTTAATCCAGCCGTTACATAAACCGTATAAAAAGAGTGAACGCGCCAGGCGATGCTTCAGGCTGCCGGTAGGATGAGTGCTTTCATCCTTCAGGTAAAGCTGGATGCCGGGAAATCCAGGCAGAGGCAGGCGGATCAAGTGGGTGTCTGCCGAGCGCTGATAGTCGGCATTTATTTCGCTGATGGCATGTTTAACCCAGGTGCTATTCATCGTAGTTATCCGTTTGTCATTTTGTGCCCAGCATAGCGAAAAGCACAGAAAAAATTGTTGCTATCTGGCCTTTAAAATAGAATGTAAGGAGAATAATTTTCTCTGCGAGGTGGGTATGCTAGATAAAATTGACCGCAAGCTGCTTTCTTTGCTGCAAAGCGACTGCACCCTCTCTTTGCAGGCGCTGGCAGATGCCGTTAATCTGACCACCACACCATGCTGGAAGCGCCTCAAGAAGCTGGAAGATGACGGCATTCTGCTGGGACGGGTGGCGTTGCTGGATCCCGAAAAACTGGGGCTTGGACTGACCGCCTTCGTCCTGATAAAAACGCAGCATCACAGCAGCGAATGGTACTGCCGCTTCGTCACCCAGGTTTCCGATATGCCCGAGGTGCTGGGCTTCTGGCGCATGGCGGGGGAATACGACTATCTGATGCGCGTTCAGGTGGCAGACATGAAGCGCTACGATGATTTTTACAAGCGGCTGGTCAATAGCGTACCGGGCTTGTCCGATGTCACCTCCAGTTTCGCCATGGAACAGATTAAATACACCACAGCATTACCCATTGAATAACTTCATAAAATACCTTCAGGAAAATACCGCGTGCGATTATTTGCCCAATTAAGCTGGTACTTCCGTCGGGAGTGGCAACGCTACCTCGGCGCGGTGGCCCTGCTTATTATCATTGCCATCCTGCAACTGATCCCGCCCAAAGTGGTGGGATACGTCGTGGATGGCGTCACGGAACAACATTACACCGCTGCACGGGTGATGATGTGGGTCGGTACGCTGGTGCTGACGGCCGTGGTGGTTTATCTGCTGCGTTATGTCTGGCGCGTGCTGCTGTTCGGCGCGTCCTATCAGCTTGCCGTTGAGCTGCGCGAGGATTTTTATCGTCAGCTGAGCCGCCAGCACCCTGAGTTTTATCTGCGTCACCGTACCGGGGATCTCATCGCCCGCGCCACTAACGACGTGGATCGCGTGGTGTTTGCCGCAGGTGAAGGGGTATTAACGCTCGTGGATTCCCTGGTGATGGGCTGTGCGGTACTGATTGTCATGTCTACGCAAATTAGCTGGGAGCTGACGCTGCTGGCGCTGTTGCCGATGCCGCTGATGGCGCTGGCGATTAACCGCTACGGCGAGCAGTTGCATGAACGCTTTAAGCTGGCGCAGGCGGCGTTCTCGTCGCTGAACGATCGCACCCAGGAGAGCATGACCAGCATCCGCATGATTAAAGCGTTTGGTCTGGAGGACAGGCAGTCCGCGCTGTTTGCCGCAGACGCCGCCGACACCGGTGCGAAAAACATGCGCGTGGCACGTATCGACGCCCGTTTCGATCCAACCATTTATATTGCAATTGGCATGGCGAACCTGCTGGCGGTGGGCGGCGGCAGCTGGATGGTGGTGCGAGGCACCATGACCCTCGGACAGTTAACCAGCTTTGCGATGTACCTCGGGCTGATGATCTGGCCGATGCTGGCGCTGGCCTGGATGTTTAATATCGTTGAACGCGGGAGCGCCGCTTACAGCCGCATCCGCGCCATGCTGGCGGAAGTGCCGGTGGTGAACGATGGCAGCGAGCCAGTACCTGAAGGTCCGGGTATCCTGAAGGCGGATATTCGCGCCTTTATCTACCCGCAAACGGAACACCCGGTGCTTGAAAACGTCGGCTTCACGCTGCGTCCAGGTCAGATGCTGGGCATCTGCGGCCCGACGGGGGCCGGGAAAAGTACCATTCTGTCACTTATTCAGCGTCATTTTGACGTGAGCGAGGGCGATATCCGTTTCCACGACGTTCCGCTGCCGCGCCTGCTGCTGGATGACTGGCGCAGCCGTCTGGCGGTCGTCAGCCAGACGCCGTTTTTGTTTTCAGACACCATTGCCAACAATGTCGCGCTCGGGTGCCCGACGGCGACACAGGACCAGATCGAGCACGTGGCGCGCTTAGCCAGCGTGCACGAGGATATTCTGCGTCTGCCGCAGGGCTACGATACGGAAGTGGGTGAGCGGGGCGTTATGCTCTCCGGCGGACAAAAACAGCGTATCTCTATTGCCCGCGCGCTGCTGCTGAACGCTGAGATCCTGATTCTGGATGATGCGCTTTCGGCGGTTGACGGGCGTACTGAACATCAAATTCTGCATAACCTTCGCCAGTGGGGGGAGGGGCGCACGGTCATCATCAGCGCACACCGTCTGTCGGCGCTGACAGAAGCCAGTGAAATTCTTGTGCTTCAGCATGGGCATATTGCTCAGCGTGGTCAGCATGATCAGCTTACCGAACAGACCGGCTGGTATCGGGATATGTACCGCTATCAACAGCTTGAAGCCGCGCTGGATGAGGAGGTCGCCGATGCGTAAGTTTGGACAGATGTGGCCGACGTTAAAACGCCTGCTCGCCTATGGCTCACCATGGCGTAAACCGCTTTCCATCGCTGTACTGTTGCTGTGGATCGCCGCGATTGCGGAGGTCACCGGTCCGCTGCTTATCAGTTATTTCATCGATAACATGGTGGCGAAAAGCTATCTGCCGCTGGGGCTGGTGGCGGGGCTGGGCGTGGCGTATGTCGGGCTACAGCTGACGGCGGCGGGGCTGCACTACGCGCAATCGCTGCTGTTTAACCGGGCCGCCGTGGGCGTGGTTCAACAGCTACGCACGGATGTGATGGATGCCGCGCTGCGCCAGCCGCTGAGCGAGTTTGATACTCAGCCGGTCGGGCAGGTCATTTCGCGCGTCACCAATGACACCGAGGTGATCCGCGACCTCTATGTAACCGTTGTCGCAACGGTTCTGCGCAGTGCCGCGTTGATTGGCGCGATGCTGGTAGCGATGTTCAGCCTGGACTGGCGAATGGCGCTGGTGGCGATCACCATTTTCCCGGCGGTGCTGATTGTGATGGTGATTTACCAGCGCTACAGCACGCCGATTGTTCGTCGTGTGCGCGCTTACCTCGCAGATATCAATGATGGCTTTAACGAAGTGATCAACGGCATGAGCGTTATCCAGCAGTTTCGCCAGCAGGCGCGTTTTGGCGAGCGAATGGGGGAGGCCAGCCGCTCGCACTATATGGCGCGGATGCAGACGTTACGTCTGGACGGCTTCCTGTTACGTCCGCTGCTGAGCCTCTTCTCTGCGCTGGTGCTCTGCGGGCTGTTGATGCTGTTTGGCCTGACGACGCGCGGAACCATTGAAGTGGGGGTGCTGTACGCGTTTATCAGCTACCTTGGCCGCCTTAACGAACCGCTGATTGAACTCACCACGCAGCAATCGATGCTGCAACAGGCGGTGGTCGCGGGCGAGCGCGTGTTCGAGCTGATGGACAGGCCGCGTCAGACCTATGGCAATGACGAACGCCCGCTGGAAAGTGGATCCATAGCGTTTGATCATGTCTCGTTTGCCTACCGCGACGACCAGCTGGTCTTGCAGGATATCAATCTTGAAGTGCCGTCGCGCGGTTTTGTCGCCCTGGTTGGGCATACCGGCAGTGGCAAAAGCACGCTCGCCAGTTTGCTGATGGGCTACTATCCGTTGACGCAGGGGGAGATCCGTCTGGACGGACGGCCTCTCGCCTCGCTTAGCCACAACGCGTTGCGTAAGGGCGTCGCGATGGTGCAGCAGGATCCGGTCGTGCTGGCCGATACCTTCTACGCCAACGTCACGCTGGGTCGGCCCTTTACTCAGGAGCAGGTCTGGGACGTGCTGGAAACGGTGCAGCTGGCGGATCTGGCGCGCGGGTTAACGGAGGGGATCAATACCCGGCTGGGGGAGCAGGGCAACAACCTCTCTGTCGGGCAAAAGCAACTTCTTGCGCTGGCGCGCGTGCTGATTGAGACGCCGCAGGTACTGATCCTGGATGAAGCGACCGCAAGCATTGACTCCGGCACCGAGCAGGCGATCCAGCAGGCGCTGGCTGCCGTGCGGGATCGCACCACGCTGGTGGTGATCGCCCACCGCCTCTCGACGATCGTCGATGCCGATACCATTCTGGTGCTGCACCGTGGCCAGGCCGTTGAACGGGGCACGCACAGAGCGCTGCTTGAGGCGAAAGGACGTTACTGGCAGATGTATCAGTTGCAGCTGGCAGGCGATGAGCTGGCCGCCAGCGTGCGCGAGGAAGAGTCACTCAGCGCCTGATGCACCATAACAAGGCAATGCGCTAACAGTCATAACTGTTGGTGCAAAACTGAAACGCACCCTGCACTGCCATGGTGCGTTTTTTTTCACCCCTTCTCGATATCTGCGCGCCGCGCCGCTTTCCTGCTCACATTTCAGTTCTGGCACACCCTTTGCAATATCCCTTTCGTGTTAGCTGCGGCCATTACCGAATTCTGACTGGAGGGGATATATGAAGCTGGTTACGGTGGTAATCAAACCATTCAAACTCGAAGACGTGCGTGAAGCGCTGTCTTCCATGGGTATTCAGGGGCTGACTGTCACCGAAGTGAAAGGCTTTGGGCGTCAGAAGGGTCATGCCGAGCTTTATCGCGGGGCGGAATACAGCGTTAACTTCCTGCCAAAAGTGAAGATTGATGTGGCGATTGCCGATGATCAGCTTGATGAGGTGATTGATGTCGTCAGCAAAGCGGCCTACACCGGAAAAATTGGCGACGGCAAAATTTTCGTTGCCGAACTCCAGCGCGTCATTCGCATCCGTACCGGCGAATCTGACGAAGCGGCGTTGTAAGTAACTCCTGGCACACAGTGATAGGGATCGAGAAAATGAAGATAGCAACAATGAAAACAGCTCTGGGGTCGCTGGCACTGCTGCCGGGCCTGGCAATGGCTGCACCGGCTGTGGCAGACAAAGCCGATAACGCCTTTATGATGATTTGCACCGCGCTGGTGCTGTTCATGACAATCCCGGGGATTGCGCTGTTTTACGGCGGTCTGATCCGCGGCAAAAACGTACTCTCCATGCTGACGCAGGTTGCCGTCACGTTCGCGCTGGTGTGCGTGCTGTGGGTGGTTTACGGTTACTCGCTGGCCTTCGGAGAGGGCAACGCCTTCTTCGGCAACGTTAACTGGGCGATGCTGAAAAATATCGAGCTGACCGCGGTGATGGGCAGCTTCTATCAGTATATTCATGTCGCGTTCCAGGGCTCGTTCGCCTGCATCACCGTGGGGCTGATTGTGGGCGCGCTGGCTGAGCGTATCCGCTTCTCTGCGGTACTGATTTTCGTGGTGGTCTGGCTGACGCTCTCCTATATCCCGATTGCACATATGGTCTGGGGCGGTGGTCTGTTAGCTTCTCATGGCGCGCTGGACTTTGCGGGCGGCACCGTTGTACACATCAACGCCGCGGTAGCCGGTCTGGTAGGCGCATACCTGATTGGCAAGCGCGTGGGCTTCGGTAAGGAAGCCTTCAAGCCGCACAATCTGCCGATGGTCTTTACCGGCACCGCCATCCTCTACTTTGGCTGGTTCGGCTTCAATGCGGGTTCAGCCAGCGCTGCTAACGAAATCGCCGCGCTGGCCTTCGTGAATACCGTGGTGGCCACCGCTGGCGCTATCCTTTCGTGGGTATTTGGCGAGTGGGCCGTCCGCGGCAAGCCATCGCTGCTGGGTGCCTGTTCTGGAGCGATTGCCGGTCTGGTGGGTATTACCCCAGCGTGCGGTTACGTGGGCGTAGGCGGTGCGCTGCTGATCGGTATCGTCGCGGGTCTGGCGGGGCTGTGGGGCGTTACCGCACTGAAACGTGTTCTGCGCGTTGACGATCCGTGTGATGTGTTTGGCGTACACGGTGTATGCGGCATTATCGGCTGTATCATGACCGGGATCTTTGCTGCCCAATCTCTGGGCGGCGTAGGTTACGCAGAAGGCGTGACCATGATGCATCAGGTGCTGGTACAGCTGGAAAGCATCGCGATCACCGTTGTCTGGTCCGGTGTTGTGGCCTTTATCGGTTACAAGCTGGCTGATATGACCGTTGGGCTGCGCGTGCCGGAAGAGCAGGAGCGCGAAGGCCTGGACGTCAACAGCCACGGCGAGAATGCGTATAACGCCTAATAAACAGCAAAACGGTAACCTTTTGGTTGCCGTTTTTTAATGTTTATTCCCTCTCCTTGTGGGAGAGGGCCAGGGTGAGGGCATCAGGCCGCACGACATCATCCGCGATTACGCATCACGCCTTCCTGCACGGTAGACGCCACCAGCACGCCATCCTGCGTATAAAACTCTCCGCGCACAAATCCTCGCGCACTTGAGGCAGACGTACTCTCCACGCTGTAAAGCAGCCACTCATTCATGTTGAACGGGCGGTGGAACCACATGGAATGATCAATCGTTGCCACCTGCATCCCTTTTTCCAGGAAGCCCACGCCGTGCGGCTGTAGTGCCACTGGCAGGAAGTTGAAATCTGAGGCATAACCCAGCAGATACTGATGTACGCGGAAATCTTCCGGTACGGTCCCGTTGGCCCGGATCCACACCTGGCGTTTCGGCTCGGCGGTGTGGCCTTTCATCGGGTTGTGGAACTCGACGGGGCGGATCTCCAGCGGTTTATCGCAGAGAAATTTCTCTTTAACCTGCGGCGGAAGAAGATGCGCCAGCGCGCGGGCAATCTCGGTTTCCGATTTCAGATCGTCCGGTGACGGGGCAGGCGGCATCATTTTTTGATGTTCATAGCCCGGCTCTGGCGCCTGGAACGAGGCGGTCATGTAGAAGATGGGTTTGCCATGCTGGATGGCCGCCACGCGGCGGGCGCTGAAGCTTTGGCCGTCACGCAGAACTTCCACGTCGTACACAATCGGTTTAGCGCTGTCACCGGGGCGTAAAAAGTAGCTGTGAAACGAGTGCACCAGACGGTCTGCCGGGACGGTCTCCTTTGCGGCATACAGCGCTTGCCCCACGACCTGGCCGCCAAAAACCTGGCGTAAACCTAAATCTTCGCTCTGTCCGCGAAAAAGCCCTTCTTCTATTTTTTCCAGGTTCAGCAATGTCAGCAGATTGTTCAGTGCCTGACTCATAGTGGTCCTCAATAAACGCCGTGGCGAAAGATACGCTGATTATAACGCAGAAATGAAAGTGGTCCGATGGGTAGAATAATCTTAATATCCGGACGAAATTAGGCATAAATCCGTGATTTGTGCCACACTTGTATTCGTTGTGTGAATAAAACGACATCAGATGGGATCGATCCCGCTGGTGCATTGATGATAAGGAGACTTCAATGAAACTCGTGCCTATGCTCAGTGGTGTAGCAATTGCGGTAGCGTTGTCCGCCTGTGCTGGTAAGAGTGCCGATGTACCGGTGCCAACAGCAAGCGCAAACGGGATTAACACCCTTTCACAGCAAGCTATTCAGCAGCCAAATGTTTCCGGTACGATCTGGATCAAACAGAAGGTTGCGCTGCCGCCGGATGCGGTTTTAACGGTCACGCTGTCTGATGCTTCCCTGGCGGATGCGCCGTCCAAAGTGCTTGCGCAGCGCGCGGTTCGTACAGAGGGTAAACAGGCGCCGTTCAGCTTTGTGCTGCCGTACAACCCGTCTGACGTGCAGCCTAATGCGCGCATCCTCCTGAGCGCGGCGGTAACGATCAACGATAAGCTGGTCTTTATTACCGATACCGTGCAGGAAGCGGTCAACAAAGGCGGCACCAAAATCGACCTGACCCTGGTACCGGTGCAGCAAACAGAAGTGCCTGTTGCAACGCAGACCAATCAGCCGACTCTGCCGACACCGCCAACACAGATGTAATCCTCTTTCGCCCTCTTCATGTTGACGAAGAGGGCGTCAGTACGCCCAGCGATATTTCTGCATATCAATCTGTCCTGCCCCGGACACCTGCACCCCTTCTGAAAGTAATGCCTGCCGCTGGCGCTGCAAGTCTGGCCCGGTGAGGGAAATTGCGCCATGGCGATTGACGACCCGGTGCCACGGTAACGTACTTCCCTCCGGTAGCCTTCTTAGTACGCCGCCAACCTGACGCGCCGCGCGCGGAGAACCTGCCAGCCGGGCGACTTCCCCATAGGTTGTGACACAACCTTCCGGAATTGAGGCCACGATTTGCCACACTCGCTGTGGGAAAGTGTCATGTTCGTCCATTGTTTCTCCTGCGGGAAATCAGCGAAGGGTAATGTTATACGAAGATAAACCCCATTGTCGGGTCAGTTTGCGCAATAATCCAGCATCCGGTTGCCAGCGGCTTGCAATTGCGGTGCTTCATGGGGATAATGCGCCAGCGCGTTGGTTATCAACGCTCTCAATGGGGGCTCTGTTGGTTCTCCCGCAACGCTACTCTGTTCACCAGGTCAGGTCCGGAAGGAAGCAGCCAGGGCAGACGACGTGGGTGCCGGGATGTAGCTGGCAGGGCCCCCACCCATTTGTGCTCCTCTCCAGTCGCTCCCCCTTTATAACCGCTCAAATGATGCGGCTATTTTGTTCCGTGTAATACAGCCTTCATTCAACTGAAATAATATTGTCATAAACCTGTAATAATAGACTGCCATTTTATTTTCGGATGTCTTTGTTTTGTCATAAGCAAAAAATATATATCTGGATAACAAACTTATCTTCGTGTATTAAATTAAACACGTGTTCCGAAAGGATGTGACAATCATGGTAACTGCGGTTTTAAACGTAAAGATTGATGAAGCGCTAAAAGAAAGACTTCGCCACTATGCGGAAGACAATAATGAAAATTTAAGCGTGACCACAGAGAAACTGCTGCTGCTGGCATTTGAAGCAGTAGAAGAGGCGGGAGTATCGGAAGAGGATGTTGATAATCAGCATACGGAAGAAGAGAGCGTAACTCCATTTACTCCTAAAGAAATCAAAGCACTACGTAAACTTCTGAAGAAGAGAAAATGAAACAACAACTATCGACTGCCAGTGACTACAACGAGGCCTGCAACCTGTTACGTTCCGGCTACGTGAAACATGTTCGCCTTGGCTGGAATGTAGGAAGTGATGAGTTCTTTCGAATTGCGTCTGACTGGTGTGATACCGGTGCAAAAATAAAGAAAGAAGGTGAAAATTTCATTATTTCGCTGAAAGGCTTCCCGATTCCACCTCAACATTAAGTTGTTCTTCATGAAAACTGCTGACTGCATGCGATACAGTCAGCAGTTTTTATTGTTTCTGGCGAATAATTTACACCAGGCTCCGTTTTACTGGCGCTACACTTTTATTTAACGCAAGCCACAGCGGTTTGATTCGCAATAAAGCCTCTTCAAGTTCTGGCGGATTGAGTGAGAAGGGCATACGCAGATAGCGGTCAAACGCGCCTGAAAGCCCAAAGCGCGTGCCGGTGCCCATAATGATACCTGTCGTCTCGGCGCGTGCCGCCAGTTGAGTTGCCAGCATGCCGGGCAATTCAATCCAGTATGAAAGCCCTCCCTCCGCTTCCTGAAAACGCCATTCGGGGAAATGTTCGCGCAGCATCTGGCCGCAGCGGTCGCGCCGTTCTGCCAGCATTTGCCGACGAGCAGGCAGGAAGGTTTCACTGTTTTCGATAAGCCACAGCGTGGCCAGCTGTTCCAGCACCGGAGAGCCGAGATCCAGCGTGTCGCGCGCCTGCGCGAGCGTGGCGATAGTGCGGGACGAGGCGCGGATCCAGCCGAGACGAAGCCCACCCCAGAAACTTTTTCCTGCGGAACCCAGCGTAATCACCGCGGCCTCCGGGTTGAAGGCGGCCAGCGGCGGCGGCGGGGGAGCATCGAACCAGAGATCGACCATGGTTTCATCCACCACCAGCGTGGTGCGGGTTTGCGCGGCGATATCGGTTATGGTCTGGCGCGTTGCGGCATCCATGCAGCGCCCCGTCGGATTATGAAAATCCGGCATCAGATAGGCCAGACGCGGGGCGGTCTGGGCAAGCGTTGCGGCAAAACCGTCGGTATCCCAGCCCGTTTCAGGCAACGAGACGCCCACGGGTCGGCACAGCGCCCCCTGAATGGCGGCTATCGCCAGCGGGTAGGTGGGATGATCCACCACCACACGATCGCCGGGGCCGGTCATCATTCTTAAGATCAGGGCGAAGCCGCTGACGGCACCGTTCACCACCATCACTTCATTTGCCCGGGTGGGCAGACCGCGTGCGGTGTAGCGGGCGGCGATAGCTTCACGCAGCGACGGAAGCCCAAGCTGATCGTACCCCGTCAATGCCAGATTCGGCGTGATGGCCGTCAGCGCGTGGGTGTAGGCCTGGTGGATCTCTGGCCCCGCGTTGAGCGCGGCGGTTGAGAGATCCAGCGCCGCGCTGGCAGTGGAAAGCGTGGGAACTGCACGGCTGTCGGGCAGGATCGTCCGCGAACCGCTGCCCTGACGGCTCTCCAGATAACCCTCTTCCCGCAGATGCGCCAGCGCGCTGCTGATGGTGGTACGGCTGACGTCCAGTGCGGCGGCCAGTTCCCGCTCTCCGGGCAGACGGGTGTTTAGCGCCAGCCTGCCATCCAGAATTAACAGGCGTAACGAATCAGCCAGCTGGCGCCACAGCGGGGTGCGGGAAGAGGCCTGTTGCCAGTGCCCTAACAGGCGTACCAGAGACTGGCTACCAAAACGACGTGATGACATGTGCAGTCCACTATTTGAAAACTGGACATTAATCATAGTGCCATTTTCACCGAAGATGGAACCTGGTTCCTGGGAGAAAAGAAAATGGTACGTCGTCTGGTACAACTTTATGTCGGTTTAGGCCTGTACGGGCTTTCAACCGCGATGTTTATTCGTTCGGACCTGGGTGTCGACCCGTGGGATGTGTTTCATCTTGGCATCGCCATCCAGACCGGAATGAGCATCGGCACGGTGATTATTTTAACCGGCGCCGCGGTGCTGCTGCTGTGGATCCCGCTGCGTCAGCTGCCGGGGCTGGGGACTATCAGTAATGTGATTTGTATCGGTCTGGCGGCAGATGCGTCAATGGCGCTGATCCCGGAACTGACCTCGCTGCCCGTGCGCATTATCCTGCTGGTTTCCGGCATTGTGGTTAACGCCCTTGCCACCGGGATGTATATCGGCGCGGGCTTTGGCGCAGGCCCGCGCGACGGCCTGATGACCGGTATCCACGCCCGGCTGGGCTGGTCGATCCGCAGCGTGCGTACCGCGATCGAGGTGACCGTGTTGATCGTCGGCTACCTCCTCGGAGGAGCGTTTGGCGTTGGAACCGTGCTGTATGCATTAACCATCGGCCCGCTGATCCAGCTCTGTTTGCCGTGGTTTCGCCAGAGGCCGCGCGTGCAAAACGCATCGCAGCCGGAGCAGGTTGTTTAATTTTGCGAAGCGCTCACAGGCTATGATGGCGTAACTGTGTCAGAATAGTGACCTCTCTTTTTGCGACGCCAGAATGTATGAAAGCGATCACTCTTTATGACGTTGCCCGCGTGGCGGGCGTTTCTTATCAGACCGTTTCCCGGGTGATTAACGACGCGGAACACGTTTCTGCCCGCACGCGGGAAAAGGTCCGGCAGGCCATGGCGGCGCTACACTATGTGCCTAACCGTGGCGCGCAGCAGCTGGCCGGGAAACGCACCCGCACGCTGGGGCTGATGACCAGCGATCTGGCGCTGCATGCGCCGTCGCAAATCGCTTCAGCTGTAAAATCCCGGGCAGGGGAGCGGGGGGCAAGCGTGCTCATCTCTATGGTGGAGCAGCCCGCGCAGTGGCAGGCTGCCTTGCAGGAGTTACTGGCGCAGCGCGTAGAGGCGCTGCTGGTGAACGTTCCGCTGGAAGATACGCAGGCAGAAATGCTTCAGGAAATGGCCTCGCCGATCCCGGTTCTTTTTCTCGATGTTTCCCCCTCCGCCCGGGTTAATAGCCTCGTTTTCAATGCCGAACAGGGCGCAGGCCTGGGGGCGGAGCATCTGCTTTCGCTGGGGCACCAGCGAATTGCGCTGCTCGCCGGGCCGGAAAGTTCTGTCTCTGCCCGGGCGCGTCTGGCGGGATGGAAAACCACGCTGGCTGAGGCTGGCGTGGAGGCGTTTGCCGTCGTTCAGGGGGACTGGAGCGCGGCCTCGGGCTATGAGAAAGGGCATCAGCTTTTAGCGGGGGCAGAACTGCCAGAGGCGATCCTCGTCGCTAACGATCAGATGGCGCTCGGCGTGATACGCGCCTGTGCTGAAAAAGGCGTTGCCGTGCCGGGTCAGATCTCGGTTGTCGGATTTGATGATACGGCAGACAGCGCGTGGTTTTCGCCCCCGCTGACCACCGTTCGGCAGGCGTTCCGCGAGGCCGGTGAACGCAGCGTGGAGTGGCTCATGGCGCCTGCCCATCATGAGGAACGCCGGCAAGAACAACTTCCCGTTACCTTGATCGTTCGTCATTCCACCGCGCCGCGCGCCGCACAGCAGGCCGATCGTGAAGATCTGGCGCAACAGCTAAGAACGCTGGCGCTGCTGGCGGAGAAACTGGCGCGCCGCTAACGCTTTTGTGATCGGCCTCGCCTGGTGACGATCAAAGTCTTTACCGCCACCGTTTACCAGGGCATGTTGATTAAAATTGTGAGCGCTTCGCAAAGAGGTTGATATGTCTTCTACATTGCCGCTGACCCTCAGCGCACTTCTGGCCCGTCGTGACTGGGAAAACCCCGGCGTAACGCAGTGGAACCGTCTGGCCGCGCACGCGCCGTTTCATAGCTGGCGCGATGAAACCGTTGCCCGGGAGGATAAGCCTTCTCTGAGCAGGCGCTTGTTGAACGGTGTCTGGCGATTCAGCTTTTTCCCGGCGCCAGAGCAGGTTCCCGAGGCATGGGTCACGGACGATCTGGCGGATGCCGTTGAGATGCCTGTGCCATCGAACTGGCAGAGGGAAGGATTTGATATCCCCATTTATACCAACGTCACCTATCCGATAAATGTGAACCCGCCGTATGTTCCGGCTGAAAACCCAACCGGTTGTTACTCGCTCACATTTGAGATGGATGATGCCTGGCTGAGCGGCGGGCAAACCCGCATTATTTTTGACGGGGTGAATTCAGCTTTTCATCTGTGGTGTAACGGCCAGTGGATGGGCTATTCGCAGGACAGCCGTCTGCCCGCTGAGTTCGACCTCAGCGCCGTGCTGCGACCGGGGCAGAACCGCCTGGCGGTGATGGTGTTACGCTGGTGCGACGGAAGTTACCTGGAAGATCAGGACATGTGGCGGATGAGCGGCATTTTTCGTGACGTCTCGCTGTTGCACAAGCCGGAAACGCGGATTGCGGATTATCAGATCGTGACCGATCTGAATGCCGAATGCGATCGGGCGGTACTCAGGGTTGACGTTGCGCTGGAAGGATCACGCTACGCCGAATGCGAGGTGGCGTTTACCCTGTGGCGTAACGGCGAAGCCTGTGCGCGAACCACGCAACAACCCGGATCGGCCATTGTGGATGAACGTGGCCGTTGGGCGGAGCGGCTCACGGTGGCGATGCCCGTGAACAATCCCGCGCTGTGGAGCGCTGAAACACCGGAATGCTATCGGCTGACCCTGTCGCTTCGGGATGTGCAGGGCAACGTGCTGGAGACTGAAGCCTGCGATGTTGGCTTCAGACGCGTCGACATCAGCAACGGTCTGCTGAAGCTTAACGGCAAACCGCTGTTGATCCGCGGCGTGAACCGTCATGAACATCATCCTGAGAAGGGGCAGGTGATGGATGAGGCGACCATGCGCCGCGACATTGAACTGATGAAGCAGCATAACTTCAACGCCGTGCGCTGCTCGCATTATCCGAACCATCCTCTGTGGTACACGCTTTGCGATCGCTACGGCCTGTACGTGGTCGATGAGGCGAATATTGAAACCCATGGCATGGTGCCGATGAGCCGCCTGGCGGACGATCCGCGCTGGCTGCCTGCCATGAGCGAACGCGTAACGCGTATGGTGCAGCGGGACCGGAATCATCCGTCAATTATCATCTGGTCCCTGGGGAATGAGTCTGGTCATGGGGCGAACCACGATGCGCTGTACCGCTGGCTGAAAACCACCGATCCCACGCGGCCGGTGCAGTACGAAGGCGGCGGCGCCAGCACGGCGGCAACCGATATTGTCTGCCCGATGTATGCCCGCGTCGATCAGGATCAGCCGTTCCCGGCGGTGCCAAAGTGGTCGATTAAAAAGTGGATCGGCATGCCGGACGAAACCCGTCCGCTGATCCTGTGCGAGTATGCCCACGCGATGGGCAACAGCTTTGGCGGCTTTGCCAGCTACTGGCAGGCATTCCGTAGCCATCCCCGGTTGCAAGGCGGGTTTGTCTGGGACTGGGTCGATCAGGCGCTGACGAAAAAAGCGGAAGACGGCACGGCATTCTGGGCCTACGGCGGCGATTTTGGCGATACGCCTAACGATCGTCAGTTCTGCCTCAACGGGCTGGTGTTTCCCGATCGTACTCCGCACCCCGCCCTTTACGAGGCACAGCGTGCCCAGCAGTTCTTTACCTTTACGCTGGTGAGCACTGCTCCGCTGGTGGTCGAGATCCAGAGCGATTATCTGTTCCGTCATACTGATAACGAGCATCTGCAATGGTCGGTGGCGCGTGACGGTGCGGTATTGGCCTCTGGCGAAATAGCCCTTTCTGTGGCACCCCAGGGGACGCAGCGCGTTGAGATCCCGTTGCATGAACTTGCCGCTGAGCCGGGCGAAGTCTGGCTCAATGTGGAGGTTGTTCAGCCGCAGGCCACACCGTGGTCGCCACCCGGCCATCGTTGTGCCTGGGATCAGTGGCCGCTCCCGGCTCCGCTGTACCTTGCGCCACCGAAAGCAGGCGGGATCCCTCCGCAGCTAACGGTGCAGGACGAGGTGCTGGATATCACTCATCAGCAGCAGCGCTGGCAGTTTAGCCGTCTCACCGGCAACCTGATCCAGTGGTGGAATGGGAGCGCTGAAACGCTCCTTTCTCCGCTAACGGATAACTTTACCCGCGCCCCGCTGGACAATGACATTGGCGTCAGCGAGGCGACCCGCATCGATCCGAACGCGTGGGGGGAGCGCTGGAAAGCGGCGGGGATGTATGAGATGTCCGCGCGCCTCCTCCAGTGTGAAGCGGAGCAGCATGCCCGTGAGGTGGTGGTGACCACGCAGCACGTCTGGGAGCATCAGGGTAAAGCGCTGTTTATCAGCTGCAAGGTCTGGCGGATTGATGACCACGGTGTGCTGCACGGTGATGTGCAGGTGACGGTGGCGTCTGATATTCCTGAGCCCGCTCGCGTGGGCCTGAGCGTTATGCTGGCGGATATCCCGGAAACGGTGCGCTGGCTGGGGCTGGGTCCGCTGGAGAACTATCCGGACAGAAAACTGGCGGCGCAGCAGGGGCGATGGGCGTTACCGCTGGAAGAGATGCATACGCCGTATATCTTCCCGACGGAGAACGGTTTGCGCTGCGACACCCGCGAGCTGACGTTTGGCTCCCATCAGTTGCAGGGACAGTTCCATTTCTCACTGAGCCGTTATAGCCAGCGGCAGCTGCATGAGACAACGCATCAGCATTTGCTGCGGGAAGAGGCTGGCTGCTGGCTAAATCTTGACGCGTTTCACATGGGCGTAGGGGGGGACGACTCATGGAGCCCGAGCGTGGCCCCGGCCTTCATTCTGCAAAACCGCCAGCTGCGCTACACGTTTAGCTGGCAGCAGAACGGCTGAGCGGTAACGTGCGGCCACTGTTGTGGCCGCAATGCTTATCCCAGGATCCCGCTTACGCCGTGAATGCCCATATAAATCCCGACGAGCGCGATCAGTGCCGCGGAGATCCACGGCGCCTTGCGCGAAAAGGCGCTAAAGCCGGGCCAGCGCTTCGCCGCGTGTTTCATGCTTAATGCGGCAATTGCGCCAGAAGCAACGAGTGTGAGCGCCAGTCCGATACTGAAGCTGAACACCAGCGTGGCGCCGAGCGCAAAATGTTTCAGTTGCAGGCAGATCAGCAGCACGGTAATGGAGGCCGGACAGGGGATAAGCCCACCGGTCAGGCCGAATAACGCGATTTGCCCGGTAGTGACCTCTCTACCCTTGAAGCGTCGGTTAATGTCCTGGGCGTGTGCGCGCTGGTGGGCATCCTGCCACTCCTCTTCAACCAGAGGAGACGAGTGGTCATGATGATGCGCGTGGTCGTGATGATGATGATGATCATGATGGTGGTGATGCGGCTGGCTCTCCCGCCAGGTCCGCCACGCCATCCACAGGGCGATCGTCACGATCAGAACCCCGGAGATCAGCTGAAACCATGGCTCAGACGTATGTGCATCCCATCCCCGACCAAACCATAATCCCGCCATCGCAATGATCCAGACGACCGCCGTATGAGACAGCGTTGCGGCCAGCCCAAGCAATACCGCCTGTTTCAGCGTACCGCGGATCGCCACGATGAAAGCCGCCATCATTGTTTTTGAATGACCTGGTTCAAGGCCGTGGAGCGCGCCAAGCAGGATGGCGCTGGGGACAAACAGCCAGGCGTTGCCCTGCTGAATAAGAGAAGAAAAATCGTTCATTGAATATTCCGGGGTGGAAAACATGCCGGGAATAGTACTCCCCCCCAGTAGGTTAATACTACCCCCCAGTAGAAAAATACCCAGGGGGAGTAGAGCGTGATATGCTTTTTACGTCACCAAAGAGGAGCTAAGCGATGTCACACACGGTCCGTGATAAAAAGAAGTTATTGACCCGCCTGAAGAAAATTCAGGGGCAGAGCACTGCGCTGGAAAAAATGCTCAACAGCGATCATGAATGCGCCGAGGTGTTACAGCAGCTGGCGGCGATCAGGGGCGCGGTAAACGGCATGATGATGCAGGTGATTGAGGGACATTTAACCGATCACGTGGTGAAAGAGCCAGAGGAAGCGCAGCGCGAGGCCGATCTCGGGGTCGTGATGCAGGTGATCAAATCGTACCTTAAGTAATGTGCTTCTCCAGGTTGTGTCCGGCCCAGAGAATGAAATCCGCTTCAGGCAGCGCCTTGCTGAAATACCAGCCCTGGCCGTACTGCACGCCGTGGCGATGCAACCATTCAATCTGCCCTTCAGTTTCAATGCCTTCAGCGACCATCGCCAGTTTAAGCGATTTGGCCATTTCGATGATGTGGGGAGTCACGTGCTTGTACTCCAGCGCGTCCACAAAGGATTTATCAATCTTCAGAGTATCGACATCCAGATCCTGCAAATAGCTCAGGCTGGAGTAACCCGTACCAAAATCATCGATGTAGATAGCGTGCCCGGCGCGGCGAAACGCAGCGATGGCAGGCACGCTGACGGCGGGATCGGCAAAGCCGCGCTCGGTTAATTCAAGGGCGATCTGGCGCGGGTGAACTTCCCATTTGTTGAGCAATTGACTCAGCAGGCGAGGCAGCTCGGGAGACGTTAAATCGGATGGCGCAAGATTGACAGAGATGTGCATTTCCGGATGCTGATGCAGCCAGGCGCCTAAATCCTCAAACACCTCATTCACCACCAGTTGCGTCAGCGTTGAAATCAGCCCCGTCTGCTCAGCCAGCGGAACAAAGAGATCGGGCGACAGGTTAGTGCCATCTGGCTGCGGCCAGCGCATCAGCGCTTCAGCACCCACCAGTTTTCCACTACACAGCGCCACGATGGGCTGATAGTGAACCTCAATCTCCCGGTTGTTGATCGCGTCGATCAGGCGGTGACGCGGGGATAACAACCGGCGGAGGATGCGCAGAACAATAAGGGCAGCAACCAGGCTTATCAGAATGCCAGCCGGTAGCCAGATGATCAGCTGTTGGTGCCAGGATTCCGCCAGCGGTTTCAACGACGCCCAGGCGATTACCGTAAAGCCAAGCTCGGGTACGGGTTTAAAAATATACATCGAGCCGTTGTACTGGAGGCTTGAAATGTCCTGCTTATCACTCACCCTGGTAAGAATGTGCGGATCGGGCGGATTGCTGTGGGCGAATATACGATGGGTTGAACTGCCCACCAGCGCGGCGTCCATCGAAATATCACCGAACGGAACAACATCCACCAGTGATGCCGGATCGATCATGACCAGATAATGGCCTTTCCCCATAACGACCATATAGCGGTGAATACCAAGGTCGTTCTGCGAGGTGAGCCACGCGCGGTAACCATCCCCGGTGATTCGCATAGGAGGGGGTAAGGTTGCCGTATTACTGGATTGTTCCAGAGAAGAGCAGAGCGGCTTCGTACTCTCGATATACATCACTTCCTGGATATAGCGCCACGAAAATGCGACCCGACGCATCTCGCGTAAATGCAGGGGGGAACAGGGGGGCGCATCGAATGTTTGCATGTGCGTGAGCGCCTGTTTTGCCTGGGAGACGACTCTGTCGGTGCGTACCAGGACGCGTGACGCGAAGATGTCCAGTGCATCCACAAATTTATCCTCTGCCTGACGATGCGCCAGCCAGATACTGAGGCACACAGGGACCAGCACTGAGAAGATCAATACGCCTGTTACCAGGTTGACCAGATGTCGGGTTCGCATGCTGCTTTATCCTTTCCCTATGCCCGCCTGGGGCATGGAGATTCCGCGCCAGAGGAGAAGGTTTTTTATCGTTAAATGATATCGTTATAGCATGCGACAGTCTCAGGCAGGTATCTGAATAAACCTTTCAAAAACAGGCGGAGCGTCACAGGGGTTGTTTTTGCAGCAAAGCCCAGATATTATTTTGTTATGTTATAACAATACATGAAGGCCAGAGATGAAACCGAATATCCATCCAACCTATCGCACCGTTGTGTTTCATGACACCACGGCGAATGAATACTTTAAAGTCGGCTCAACGATTAAGACAGACCGTGAAATTGAGCTTGAGGGAGAAACGTATCCCTACGTCACCCTTGATGTCTCCTCTAAATCACATCCGTTTTACACCGGGAAGCAGAAGACCTTCTCGACGGATGGCAGCGCGGCGCGCTTCCGCAAGCGTTTTGGCGGCTTTCTTGATGCGAAGCGAGGCTAATCATGCAGGTGCTTAACTCATTGCGCAGTGCAAAACAGCGTCACCCGGATTGCCAGATCGTTAAACGTAAAGGGCGTCTGTACGTGATTTGCAAATCTAACCCGCGTTTTAAGGCGGTGCAGGGGCGTAAAAAAAGGCGCTAAACACGTGCTCAGCGCCTTTTCCTGGTGCAGCCCTGTCAGCTACTGGCAGGGCGGGAGAGGGTAAAAACGTCATAAAACGACAGTTCGCCTTTGGTCGAAACCATTTTTTGTAGCTTCTCTTTAAGCCCGGTTTCGACTGAGGGGGAGCGCATAATATTGTCGATGAGTTCAGGCGGCACATAACGCGTGTTGTACCACTCCCCGTTGTAGCACACGCGGAAATCGAGTACGTCGATATCTTCATACCGGTAACGCGGATTGACGTCGAAAAAGAAAAACGCGTTAAACACCACGAACAGCACAACCAGCAGCCAGACGGAATCGACCAGCGTTTCAGATCTCAGCATGACGATAAGCGTTGCCAGCCAGGCGGCGTACATGGCGACGAACAAACCGGGGTGTTTGCGAATAAAGCTGATGCTAAAGCGCGGGCGATTGTCGCGCTTTTCGCGGGTATTGAGATCGTCGATGGTGGCGGTAAGCAGGCGCTGTATCTCTGTCATTTTTTGCCTTTATGATTGTTGAAAATACAGGTGATCGGCCTATTTTATGAGAGGGGTTTACGCGATGAAAGTAACAGTTATGCCAGGAAAAAGCATAACAGTTACTCAGTATGCACTTAGAGCATTTTTATGATTTTTGCCGGATTCCCGCCTACGACCGCATTGGCCGGGACGTCTTTGGTCACTACCGCACCGGAAGCAATCACCACATTATCGCCAATGGTCACGCCCGGATTAATCACCGCGCGTCCGCCGATCCAGACGTTATCTCCAATAGTGACCGGTTTACCGTACTCCAGCCCACTGTTACGTTCGGTCGCATCCAGGGGATGCGTGGCCGTATAAATGTGAACACCCGGTGCGAGCATACAGTTATCACCAATATGAACAGGACAGACGTCAAGCATTACGCAGTCGAAGTTGGCGTAAAAATTTTTGCCCAAATAGATGTTATAGCCATAATCGCAGCGGAAGCTCGGCTCGATATAGGCACCTTCGCTTTGGCCCAGCAGCTCAGCTAACACGGCGCGACGTTCGGCTTTCTCATCGGGTGCGGTATGGTTATAGCGGTGAATAAGATGACGCGCGCGTAAACGGTCAGCCCGCAGCGTGTCATCGCCAGGGCGGTAATATTCACCTGCAATCATCTTCTGTTTTTCTTCACTCATGGGAACCTCTCTGGGATCGTTTTACGTAGCGTAAAGAGGATTAGCCGGAAAGGGAACGTTCCCTAAAAGTGGCTGTGACGGAAATCACAACATTCTTGCGCAGAGATACGTTTTATACGGGAACCTGGCGTTTGCACTTGAAGCGTAATACGAAAGGTAAATTCAGCTTAACAACGGGCGTAGTGCCTTTATAGCCTCTCTTCAATGATTAACGGACAAATTTCCATACCGAAGAGGGGATCTTGTCATACAGTTTATTCATGGTCAGTTCAGCAAGGCGATGGTCAGCGGCTGAATAAAATACCGCCAGTTCATTATCAGACAGCTCGTATTTATTTTTCTCAATAACACGTTCGAGGGTGTCAATTGACTGGCAGCGTCGCAGGCGCATCAAATAATCGACTTTCGTTAATGGTTTTTCAGACATAAATTCACCTTAGTAATTGTAATAATTCTAACAGGAAAGACTAACCGGGTTTGCTCTGCTGACATTCGTGAAGCAGCGAAATAGACGGTTTCCTGATTTACGCCATTTCTGCAAATCCTGTGCGTTAATGCCGTAGCTGCTGAACAACATAAAGGTGTCGTCCAGGTATTCATCAATTTGCTCTATCAACTTATTATCTTCATTGTACTTAATTTTATAATTAAGTGCGAAGGTAGCGATATGCTCAATCAGCTCGTTGAGCTGTAAATTGATAGCAGACGTTGGATCGTTTACCCAGCCATGATTACTTTCTTCAAGATTGGCAAGGCAGTCATGGTACAAGGATTCGCAGAGAAATTTCAACTGCGCGATATCATGCCTTTTTGGCGAGTACTCGTCCATAGCGCATCCCCTTCTGAGTGATTTTTTACTCACCGAACATCATGTCGGGATGGATACAACTTGTTAAGCCACACGGGAGCTGTGTTCCTGATAACTCTAACTATAAGCCACTCTGATCAAGATTTCACCGCGCTATTACGAAAAATTACAATTAAATCGTTACTGTGCGAGCCTTTACGCAAATGTACCTTTTGCAGCGAACGCGTTAATCAATAAAAAAGACGTTTTTTATCGCTTCCTTAAAATTCATTGAGTTAGCGCAAAGTTTCATGTGAAGTCCGAAATCAGATATCTTCAGATATTTTTCATTACTTAGGAATAGTCCGAATAATTTACGCCGAGAAATGAGAATAAAAGAAGGCTAAGTTCCTGGTGTAAGTTATCAGCCTATTATGATAGGCCTTATTAAAAAGAAGAAAATAAATAGAATGACAATAGGTCTATTTTATGAATTTTCAGAAAATGAAAAAGGCCGCAAATGCGGCCTTTTTATCATGTGAAACCGGTATCAGTGATGTTCTACCGAGTGATTGTGCTCAACATCTTCATTTTTACGGCTGAAGCGGCGACGAACCACCACGAAGAACACCGGCACAAAGAAGATGGCGAGAACGGTCGCCGTGACCATACCACCCATTACACCGGTACCCACCGCGTTCTGCGCGCCGGAGCCAGCACCGGAGCTGATAACCAGCGGCATAACACCCAGGATAAATGCCAGGGACGTCATCAGGATTGGACGCAGACGCATACGCACCGCTTCAAGCGTCGCCTCGATAAGTCCTTTGCCTTCTTTCTCCATCAGATCTTTGGCGAATTCAACGATAAGTATCGCGTTCTTCGCCGACAAGCCAATGGTTGTCAGCAGGCCTACCTGGAAGTAAACGTCGTTGGTCAGCCCACGGAACGTTGCGGCAAGCAGCGCACCGATAACCCCCAGCGGTACCACCAGCATTACGGAGAACGGAATCGACCAGCTCTCATACAATGCCGCCAGACACAGGAACACCACAATCAGTGAAATGGCGTACAGGGCAGGGGCCTGGTTACCGGACAGACGTTCCTGATAGGACATGCCGGTCCAGTCGTAGCCGATACCCGCAGGCAGTTTGCTGGCCAGTTCTTCCATCAGGTTCATGGCTTCACCGGTGCTTCGGCCTGGTGCCGCCTGACCGAGGATTTCCATCGATGGCAAGCCGTTATAACGCTCCAGACGTGGCGAACCGTATTCCCAGTGCGAGGTTGAGAAGGCGGAGAACGGCACCATCTGGCCATTGCTGCCGCGAACGTACCAGTTGTTGATATCGTTCGGCAGCATGCGGTATTGCGCTTCAGACATCACGTACACTTTCTTCACGCGACCACGGTCGATGAAGTCGTTGACGTAGCTACCGCCCCAGGCCGCGCCCAGCGTGGTATTGATGTCGCTGATGGACACGCCCAGCGCCTGAGCTTTCTCCTGGTCGATATCGATTTTGTACTGCGGCGTATCTTCCAGGCCGTTAGGACGTACACCCACCAGCAGGTCAGGGTGTTTTGCCACCTCACCAAACAGCTGGTTACGCGCCTGAGTCAGTTTTTCATGGCCCAGACCGCCCTGGTCAATCAGCTGGAAGTCGAAGCCGGTCGCCGTACCCAGTTCAACAATCGCTGGCAGGTTAAAGGCGAAGACCATCGCATCTTTAATCTGCGAGAAGGTGCCCATCGCACGGCCAGTAATCGCCTCTACCTTGTTCTCTGCGCCCGGACGTTCAGACCAGTCTTTCAGAGAAACGAAGGCGATACCGGTGTTCTGACCACGACCCGCGAAGCCAAAGCCGTTAACCGCAAACACGGATTCAACGTTGTCTTTCTCTTTGGTCAGGAAGTAGTCGGTCATCTCATCCAGCACTTTCTGCGTACGCTCTTGCGTCGCACCGGCCGGAAGCTGAGCCATGCTCAGGAACACGCCCTGGTCTTCATCGGGCAGGAACGAGCTTGGCAGACGAACGAACAGGAAAGCCATCCCTACCACGATGATGATATAGAGCAGCAGGTAACGACCGGTGCTGCGCAGGATGTTACCCACGCTGTCGGTGTAGTGGTGCGTGCTCTTATCAAACATGCGGTTGAACCAGCCGAAGAACCCTTTGTGCTCGCCGTGGCCGCCTTTCTGAATCGGCTTCAGCATCGTTGCGCACAGGGCTGGCGTCAGGATCAGTGCAACCAGTACCGACAGGGCCATCGCCGAAACGATGGTGATGGAGAACTGACGGTAAATCGCACCGGTAGAGCCGCCGAAGAAGGCCATCGGGATAAATACCGCTGACAGTACCATCGCGATACCGACCAGCGCGCCCTGGATCTGGCCCATTGATTTACGGGTTGCTTCCTTCGGCGGCAGGCCTTCTTCCGCCATGACACGCTCGACGTTCTCTACCACCACGATGGCGTCATCCACCAGCAGGCCGATGGCGAGCACCATCCCGAACATTGTCAGGGTGTTTATCGAGTAGCCAAATATCGCCAGCACCGCGAAGGTCCCGAGCAGTACAACCGGCACGGCGATGGTTGGGATCAGCGTTGCGCGGAAGTTTTGCAGGAACAGGTACATGACCAGGAAGACGAGGATGATCGCCTCAACCAGGGTTTTTACCACTTCGTGAATCGAAATTTTAACGAATGGCGTGGTGTCATACGGATAAACGATTTTCAGACCTGACGGGAAGAACGGTTCCATCTTCTTCAGCTCTGCACGGATAGCCGTCGCGGTGTCCAGGGCGTTAGCGCCTGTCGCCAGTTTGATACCCAGGCCGGAAGCCGGTTTGCCGTTGAACTTCGCAACTACGTCGTAGTTCTCACCGCCCAACTCAACCTTCGCCACGTCACGCAGGCGCACCTGCGAACCATCCTGATTCACTTTCAGCAGAATTTTACTGAACTCATCGGCGGAGGTCAGACGCGTTTGGGCGATGATAGAGGCGTTAAGCTGCTGGCCTTTCACCGGCGGCGTACCACCCAACTGACCGGCGGCAACCTGGGCGTTCTGCGCTTTAATCGCGTTAATCACGTCAACCGGCGTCAGCTGGAAGTTGTTCAGTTTATTCGGATCCATCCAGATACGCATCGCGTACTGGGAACCGAACAGCTGAACGTCACCCACACCAGACGTACGGCTGATGGCGTCTTTCATGTTGGCGCCCACGTAGTCGGAAATATCCTCCTGCGTCATGGTGCCGTTGGTGTTGATTACGCCGACAACCATCAGGAAGCTACTGGACGATTTCTCGACGCTCACACCCTGCTGTTGCACTTCCTGCGGCAGCAGGGGCATCGCCAGCTGCAATTTGTTCTGCACCTGAACCTGCGCAATGTCCGCATCCGTACCGGATTCAAAGGTCAGGGTGATCTGAACCGTACCGGTTGAGTCACTGTTTGAGGACATGTACATCAGGTTATCGATACCGTTCATGTTCTGTTCGATAACCTGCGTAACGGTGTCCTGCACCGTTTTGGCATCAGCGCCCGGGTAGGTTGCGGAGATCGTCACTGCCGGCGGCGCAATCGTTGGATATTGCGCAACAGGCAGCTTCAGGATCGCAAGTCCCCCGGCCAGCATGATGATTATGGCGATCACCCACGCAAATATGGGGCGATCGATAAAGAAATTAGGCATGTCTTAACGGCTCCTGTTTAAGTTAAGACTTGGTTTGTTCTGACTGGCCAGCGGCCGACGCTTGTTGTTTGTCGTCAGATTTCACTTCCTGAGCTTTGACCTGCGCACCAGGACGAACTTTTTGCAAACCAGTAATAATTACGCGATCGCCATCTTTCAGACCTTGCGTCACCAGCCACTTGTCGCCAATCGCCTGCGTTGCAGTGATATTGCGCATTTCGACTTTGTTATCGGCACCCACAACCAGCGCGCTCGCATCGCCACGTGGCGTACGGGTCACACCTTGCTGCGGAACCAGAATGGCGCTTGGGTTAGTCCCTTCTTCAAGACGGGCGCGTACGAACATACCTGGCAGCAGGGTTTTATCCGGATTCGGGAAAATCGCCCGGATGGTGATAGAGCCGGTGGTCTGATCGACGGTCACATCAGAAAATTCCAGTGTGCCGGTCTGTGAGAACTTGATACCGTCGTTGGTAACCAGTTCCACTTTGGCTTTACCGTTTTCCTGTTTCAGTTGACCGCTGGCCAGTTCCTGTTTGAGACGCAGGAAATCGTTGCTGGACTGGGTGACGTCAACGTAGATCGGGTCAAGCTGCTGCACAGTGGCCAGCGCGGTAGTTTGACCGTTCTGCACCAGCGCACCTTCGGTGACGGCAGATTTACCAATGCGACCGCTGATAGGGGAGGTCACTTTGGTGTAGGCCAGGTTAATACGCGCGGTTTCTACCGCCGCTTTTGCCGCCACAACGGCTGCGTTAGCTTGCTGCGCATCGGCCAGGGCAGTGTCGTAATCCTGTTGGCTGATGTACTGCGTGCCGAGCAGTTTCTTGTAACGATTCAACGTCAGCTGCGAAATTTTGGCCGCTGCTTCGGCTTTCGCCAGATCGCCCTTCGCGCTCTCATAAGACGCCTGATAGGTTGCTGGATCAATCTGATACAGAGACTCACCTGCTTTGACATCACCGCCCTCGGTAAAGTTACGTTTCAGGATGATACCGCTTACCTGAGGGCGCACTTCCGCAATGCGGTAGGCGCTGGTGCGGCCCGGTAGTTCTGTTGTCATCTGGAGAGGTTCGGATTTGAGCGTCACGACGCCAACTTCTGGCACCTGCTGAGCTCCTTGTTGAGCCTGTTTGTCGTCACATCCTGTAAGCGCTAAGCTGCCTGAGAGCATCAGAACGACCGCCAGAGGCGTTAACCCTCTGTTTTTGTTCATATGTAAACCTCGAGTGTCCGATTTCAAATTGATCAAGGGTCCTGAGTCTAAAAACCCATTGCTGCGTTTATATTATCGTCATGCTATGGTACATACATTCATAAATGTATGTAAATCTGACTCCTGTAAATTCATCAACGTATGGCACGAAAAACCAAACAACAAGCGCTGGAAACCCGACAACACATTCTTGATGTGGCGATGCGTTTGTTTTCACAGCAGGGTGTTTCGGCAACCTCGCTGGCACAGATTGCTCAGGCCGCGGGCGTCACGCGGGGAGCGATTTACTGGCATTTCAAAGACAAGTCCGACCTGTTTGGTGAAATCTGGGAGCTTTCAGAGTCCAGCATTAGCGATCTTGAGAGTGAGTATCGGGCAAAATTCCCTCACGATCCACTCTCAGTGTTAAGAGAAATTCTAGTATATATCCTTGAAGCGACAGTTGTTGAAGAGCGTCGCCGTCTGATGATGGAAATCATCTTCCATAAATGTGAGTTTGTTGGCGAAATGGCGGTGGTTCAGCAGGCGCAGCGCGACCTCTGTCTGGAAAGCTACGATCGCATCGAACAGGTGCTCACAGAATGCATGCAGGCCAAAATGCTTCCCGCCACATTACTCACCCGCCGGGCGGCGATCCTGATGCGCAGCTATATTTCCGGCCTGATGGAAAACTGGCTTTTCGCCCCGGAGTCGTTCGATCTTAAGTCAGAGGCGCGCAGCTACGTGGAAATTTTTCTCGAGATGTGCCAGCTCTGTCCGACTCTGCAAAGTAAACTTAGCCCGCGCCCTGCCTGATCGGATCCGGTAAAAATTGTAGACGCTTACCTTCGTGCTATTCTGCTTCATCCGGGCGTGATATCCTTCACGCCCGACTATTTCCGGTCATTTCTCACATCACATTCAAGACTATGCTGCACACCAATCGCTCGCAACATCCTGTTCTGGCCGTTTTCTTGATCCTGCTGTTTTACTTTGCAGCCGCACCGCTTTCGTATGCCCGTGCAGACAACGGCAGTGACACTCCCACGCGTGCTGAGGTTCAGGCGCAACTCGACACCCTGAATAAGCAGAAAGATCTCTCCGCCCAGGAGAAACTCGTTCAGCAGGATCTGACGGAAACCCTGGAAACGCTGGACAAGATCGATCGCATCAAAGCCGAAACGGCCCAGTTGCGACAGAAGGTGGCTCAGGCGCCGGAAAACATGCGTAAGGCTACGGAGGCGCTGAATGCGCTCAGCGACGTCGATAACGACGATGAAACCCGAAAAACGCTTACCACGCTGTCGTTGCGCCAGCTTGAGTCGCGCGTGGCGCAGTTGCTGGACGATCTGCAAACGGCGCAGTCCGATCTCTCGACCTACAACAGCCAGCTGGTTTCGCTGCAAACCCAGCCAGAGCGCGTGCAGAACGCCATGTATTCCGCGTCGCAACAGCTTCAGCAGATACGTAACCGTCTGAATGGCATCACCGTGGGGGAAGGGGCGCTTCGTCCCACCCAGCAAACGCTGCTGAATATCCAGCAGACGTTGCTGAACGCGGAGATTGAACAGCAGCGCAAGAGTCTGGAAGGCAACACGGTGCTACAGGATGCGCTGCAAAAACAGCGTGACTACGTGACCGCGAATATCAACCGGCTTGAGCATCAGCTTCAGCTGTTGCAGGAAGCGGTGAACAGCAAGCGCCTGACGCTGACCGAAAAAACGGCGCAGGAAGCGGTCTCGCCAGACGAAACGGCGCGTATTCAGGCCAACCCGTTGGTGAAGCAGGAGCTGGAGATTAACCACCAGTTGAGCGAGCGTCTGATTCAGGCGACGGAAAACGGCAGCGCGCTGGTGCAGCAAAATATCAAAGTCAAAAACTGGCTGGATCGCGCGTTGCAGGCCGAGCGTAACGTCAAAGAGCAGATTGCCGTCCTGAAGGGCAGCCTGCTGCTGTCGCGCATTCTCTACCAGCAACAGCAGACGCTGCCGTCCGCCGACGAGCTGGAAGATATGACCAACCGCATTGCGGATCTGCGACTTGAACAGTTTGACGTCAACCAGCAGCGCGATGCGCTGTTCCAGAGTGATACCTTCGTTGCCAAAGTGGAAGAGGGCCATTCAAGTGAAGTGAACGCAGAAGTTCACGACGCGCTGTTACAGGTCGTGGACATGCGCCGCGAACTGCTCGATCAGCTTAACAAGCAGCTGGGCAATCAGCTGATGATGGCGATTAACCTGCAAATCAACCAGCAGCAGCTGGTGAGCGTTTCAAAAAGCCTCCAGGAGATCCTGACCCAGCAGATTTTCTGGGTGAACAGCAACAAACCCATGGACTGGGACTGGTTTAAATCTTTCCCGGAAACGCTGAAATCCCAGATCAAAAGCATGAAAATTACCGTGAACTGGGAGAAAGCCTGGCCTGCGGTGATGATTGCCTTCCTGGCCGGATTACCGCTGTTATTGATTGCCGGGTTGATTCGCTGGCGTTTGAAATGGCTGAAACAGTACCAGGCGAAGCTGGCCTCGGAAGTGGGGCAACTGCGTAACGACAGCCAGCTGCACACCCCGAAAGCTATCCTGATCGACCTGATCCGTGCTCTGCCGGTCTGCCTGTTGATACTCGCCGTGGGCCTGATCCTGCTGACCATGCAGCTGAATATCAGCGATCTGCTGTGGGCGTTTAGCAAGAAGCTGGCGCTGTTCTGGCTGGTGTTTGGCCTGTGCTGGAAAGTGCTGGAAAAAGATGGCGTCGCCGTCCGCCACTTCAACATGCCGGAAAAACTCACCAGCCACTGGCGTCGCCAGATTGTGCGCATCAGCCTCGCGCTGCTACCGCTGCACTTCTGGTCTGTTGTGGCCGAGCTTTCGCCGCTGCATCTGATGGATGACGTGCTGGGGCAGCTGGTGATTATGCTCAACCTGCTGCTGATTGCCGTCCTGATGTGGCCAATGTGCCGCGACAGCTGGCGGGATAAAGAGTCTCACAATCTTCGTCTGGTTACCGTAACGGTGCTGGCGATCATTCCGCTGGCGCTGATGGTGCTGACCGCGACGGGTTACTTCTATACCACGCTTCGTCTGTCAGGCCGCTGGATCGAAACGGTTTATCTGGTGATTGTGTGGAACCTGCTGTTCCAGACCGTGCTGCGTGGTTTGAGCGTGGCGGCGCGCCGCATTGCGTATCGTCGTGCTGTTGCCCGTCGGCAGCATCAGGTGAAAGAGGGGGCTGAAGGGGCAGAGCCGCAGGAAGAGCCGACCATTGCCCTGGAGCAGGTTAACCAGCAAACGATGCGTATCACCATGCTGGTGATGATCGCGCTGTTTGCGGTGATGTTCTGGGCCATCTGGTCTGATTTAATCACCGTCTTCGCCTACCTCGACAGTATCACCCTCTGGCAATACAACGGTACCGAAGCGGGCGCTGCGGTAATGAAAAGCGTCACCATGGGCAGCCTGCTCTTTGCGCTGGTGTCGTCAGTGGTGGCCTGGGCGTTGATCCGCAACCTGCCGGGTCTGCTGGAAGTGCTGGTGCTCTCAAGGCTGAACCTGCGCCAGGGGGCGTCGTATGCTATTACCACCATCCTGAACTACGTCATTATTATTGTCGGGGCGATGACGGTATTCGGTTCGCTGGGCGTCTCGTGGGATAAACTTCAGTGGCTGGCGGCGGCCTTGTCGGTAGGTCTGGGCTTCGGCTTGCAGGAGATCTTCGGTAACTTTGTCTCTGGCCTGATTATCCTGTTCGAACGTCCGGTGCGTATCGGTGATACCGTCACTATCGGCACCTTCTCCGGGACCGTCAGTAAGATCCGTATTCGTGCGACCACCATTACCGACTTCGATCGTAAAGAGGTGATCATCCCGAACAAAGCGTTTGTGACCGAGCGCCTGATCAACTGGTCGCTCTCGGATACCACCACCCGTGTGGTGATCCGACTCGGGGTGGCCTACGGATCAGATCTGGATAAAGTGAAAGAGGTTCTGCTGGAAGCCGCGAAATCACATCCTAAAGTGATGCACGATCCTGCACCTGACGTGTTCTTCACCACCTTCGGGCCAAGCACGCTGGATCATGAGCTGCGCCTGTACGTACGCGAACTGCGCGATCGCAGCTACACCGTCGATGAGCTGAACCGCACCATTGACCGTCTGTGTCGTGAAAACAACATTAATATCGCCTTCAACCAGCTTGAAGTGCACCTGCGCAATGAGAAAGGCGATGAGCATACGGAAGTGAAGCGCGAGATTAAGGGGGATGACCCTACTCCCGCCTGAACTATTACCCTCTCCCCTCAGGGGAGAGGGCAGGGTGAGGGGGAAGTTTCCCCTCAAAATCCCGCCGCACAATCTCCAGCGCCTTCAGCACCGTCTCCGCCGGGATCGCGTGATTCTCCAGCAACATAATTAAATCGACGGCCAGCTTGACCTCGTCGGGGGCATTTTCCAGTGACATCAGTGTGGCTCCTGTTAACGGGTCAGGCGTTCAATGACGCGTTCTATCTCATCCAGCGCCTGACGGCAGCGGACGATGCGGCCTTCCAGCGCGCTGATTTCACGCATTAATAACTGCTGCTCTTCCAGCGTTTCGCTATTGTTCAGGCGGGCTTCGCGCTCGCGCTTCATCTCAAACAGACGGCGCTCAAACTCCTGGTTCTCCAGCCGCTTACGCTGCCATTTTCCGAGTCCAGGCGAGGCGCTGTCCCACGCCCGTAGCGGCCAGGTGGCGATTTCCCGGTGCAGGGCGGTGATCTGCTCGGTAAGATGCGCCGCAAGCCACGCCACCTGTTCCTGCTGTTCACTCTCAACCGCGTGGCGAAGCTCGTCGAGGTGGGTCTGCATCTCAGCAAGGTAATCCTGAATAACGGTGCTGCGGGTGCGGAAAAGCTGCCGGTCAAAGCGCGGTTTCAGCGTGGCATGTCCCATCAGCGGTGTGGCCTGCGCCCGCAGAGCGATCAGCTGATTTTGCAGCTTCTCAAGAAGCAGTGCTGTTTTCAATGCGCTCTCCAGTGGTAAAGTAGCCGTTCAGTTTGATAACGATTCGCATTATGCAGCGTACTATTTTAATCATCATTGGCTGGCTCGCGGTAGTGTTGGGTACGCTGGGCATTGTATTGCCCTTGCTGCCGACCACCCCGTTTATCCTGCTGGCGGCCTGGTGTTTCGCCCGCTCATCGCCGCGTTTTCACCACTGGCTTCTGTACCGCTCGTGGTTTGGCGGCTACCTGCGACACTGGCAAAAACACCGTGCCATGCCGCCCGGAGCCAAGCCGCGCGCCATTGCCTTCATCCTGATCACCTTTGCCGTCTCGTTATGGCTGGTGAAAATGATGTGGGTGCGTATTCTGCTGCTGGCGATCCTGGCCTGCCTGCTGATCTTTATGTGGCGGATCCCCGTGGTTGATGAAAAGCAACAAAAGCACTGAAGCCTCATCATGGCGGTTGCAATTATGGCGCACAGCCAGTAAATTCGACCGTTTTCGAGCACAGGTGCGCCTGGTCAAAGGTTAAACAACTGTTACTTTGACCGACTCGTCGCGCGCCGTGAGTAACACTGTTTCATTTAGGCACAAACCGATGACCGCAACTGCACAGCAGCTTGAATATCTGAAAAATAGCATCAAAAGTATCCAGGACTATCCAAAACCTGGCATTCTTTTCCGCGATGTCACCAGCTTGCTGGAAGACCCGAAAGCGTACGCGCTCAGCATTGAACTGCTGGTCGAGCGTTATAAAAACGCCGGGATCACCAAAGTAGTAGGTACCGAAGCCCGTGGCTTCCTGTTTGGCGCACCGGTTGCGCTGGCGATGGGCGTGGGTTTTGTGCCGGTGCGTAAACCGCGCAAACTGCCGCGTGAAACCATTGCGGAGAGCTATGAGCTGGAATACGGCACCGATCAGCTGGAAATTCACGTTGATGCCATCAAGCCAGGCGACAAAGTGCTTGTGGTGGATGATCTGCTGGCAACTGGCGGCACTATCGAAGCGACCGTGAAGCTGATCCGTCGTCTGGGCGGGGAAGTGACCGACGCGGCATTCATCATCAACCTGTTCGATCTCGGCGGCGAGCAGCGCCTGGAAAAACAGGGTATTACCAGCTACAGCCTGGTGCCATTCCCGGGTCATTAATCCCGTATCTCACAACCTCGCTCAATGGGTGAGGTTGTGATAGCATTCCCCTCCATTAATTCACCTTCCAGCGTTGCAGAGCCTGCCCATGAGTTATCAGGTGTTAGCCCGTAAATGGCGACCACAAACCTTTGCTGACGTTGTCGGTCAGGAACATGTGCTGACGGCCCTGGCGAACGGCTTGTCGCTAGGTCGCATCCATCACGCCTATCTTTTTTCCGGCACCCGCGGCGTCGGTAAGACCTCTATTGCCCGTCTGCTGGCAAAAGGTCTCAACTGCGAAACCGGGATCACCGCCACCCCGTGTGGCGTGTGTGACAACTGCCGGGAGATCGAGCAGGGGCGCTTTGTCGATCTGATCGAGATCGACGCCGCCTCGCGTACCAAAGTGGAAGACACCCGCGATCTGCTCGATAACGTGCAGTACGCCCCGGCGCGCGGACGCTTCAAGGTCTATCTGATCGATGAAGTGCACATGCTGTCGCGCCACAGCTTCAACGCCCTGCTGAAAACGCTGGAAGAGCCGCCCGCGCACGTTAAATTCCTGCTGGCGACTACCGATCCGCAAAAGCTGCCGGTCACGATCCTCTCGCGCTGCCTGCAATTCCATCTGAAGGCGCTGGACGTTGAGCAGATCCGCGCGCAGCTTGAGCATATCCTCGATGAAGAGCACATCGTCCACGAACCTCGCGCGCTGCAACTGCTGGCCCGTGCGGCGGACGGCAGCCTGCGCGATGCGCTAAGCCTGACCGATCAGGCCATTGCCAGCGGTGACGGTAAACTCTCCACCGAGGCGGTCAGCACCATGCTCGGCACGCTGGATGACGATCAGGCGCTGTCGCTTATCGAAGCGATGATTGCCGCCAACGGTGAGCGGGTGATGACGCTCGTCAACGACGCCGCCGCCCGTGGCATTGAGTGGGAAGCGCTGCTGGTCGAGATGCTCAGCCTGCTGCACCGCGTGGCGATGCTGCAACTGTCTCCGTCGGCCATTGGCGCAGACATGGCGACTATTGAACCGCGGATGCGTGAACTTGCGCGCACCGTACCGCCGGCTGACGTTCAGCTTTATTATCAAACGCTGCTGATTGGCCGCAAAGAGCTGCCGTTTGCACCGGATCGCCGGATGGGCGTTGAAATGACGCTGCTCCGCGCGCTGGCCTTCCATCCGCGCATGCCAATGCCGGAGCCGGAAGCGCCCCGGCAGTCCTTTGCGCCGGTCGCGCCAACCGCGGTCATGTCACCGCAGCAGGTGCCACCGCAACCGACACCGCCGCCGCAGCAAAATGTGCCGCTGTCGGATGCCACCAGTTCGGTGCTTGCCGCACGAAGCCAGTTGCAACGTGCGCAGGGAGCAACCAAACCAAAAAAGAGTGAACCGGCAGCGCCTGCAAGAGCGCGGCCGGTGAACAACGCCGCGCTTGAACGACTGGCCTCGGTAACGGAGCGCGTACAGTCGCGTCCGGCACCGTCCGCGCTCGAGCAAAAAGCCCCGGCGAAAGAAGAGGCATACCGCTGGAAGGCGACCACCGTTGTTGAAACGGTCAAGGAAGTGGTCGCCACGCCAAAAGCGCTGAAAAAGGCGCTGGAGCATGAAAAAACGCCGGAGCTGTCCGCGAAGCTCGCGGAAGAGTCCATCGAGCGCGACGCCTGGGCCGCTGAGGTCAGCAAACTGCACCTGCCGAAGCTGGTGGAGCAGGTCGCGCTGAACGCCTGGAAAGAGCAGGACGGTAATCAGGTGCGTCTGCACCTGCGCCCGGGCCAGCGGCACCTCAACTCCCCTGGCGCGCAAAAGGCGCTGGCCGAGGCGCTGAGCGCATTACAGGGTGTGCCGGTTGAATTGACTATCATTGAAGATGATAATCCGGCGGTGAAAACGCCGCTTGAGTGGCGACAGGCCATTTATGAAGAGAAGCTCGCGCAGGCGCGCGAGGCGATTATTGCGGATAACAACATCCAGACCCTGCGCCGGTTCTTCGACGCCGATCTGGATGAAGAGAGTATTCGCCCCATTTGATCGTGAGTCTGACTTACGGTTGTAATCCTTAACGTGAAAGAAGAGAGAAGCCTATGTTTGGTGGAAAAGGCGGTCTGGGTGGCCTGATGAAGCAGGCTCAGCAGATGCAGGAAAAAATGCAGAAGATGCAGGAAGAGATCGCTCAGTTGGAAGTCACGGGTGAATCCGGTGCCGGTCTGGTCAAGGTGACCATCAACGGTGCGCATAACTGCCGTCGCGTTGAAATCGACCCGAGCCTGCTCGAAGACGACAAAGAGATGCTGGAAGATCTGGTTGCAGCCGCGTTTAACGATGCCGCTCGCCGTATCGACGAAACCCAGAAAGAGAAAATGGCCTCTGTTTCCAGCGGTATGCAACTGCCGCCGGGCTTTAAGATGCCATTCTGATGCAAACCAGTCCGCTGCTCACGCAGTTAATGGAAGCACTGCGCTGCCTGCCGGGTGTTGGCCCGAAGTCGGCGCAGCGCATGGCGTTTACGCTATTGCAGCGCGACCGCAGCGGCGGGATGCGCCTGGCGCAGGCTCTGACCCGCGCCATGTCAGAAATTGGTCACTGTGCGGACTGCCGGACCTTTACCGAGCAGGACGTATGTAACATCTGCACGAACCCGCGTCGTCAGGAAAACGGTCAGATTTGCGTGGTGGAGAGTCCGGCGGACATCTACGCCATCGAACAAACCGGGCAGTTTTCCGGCCGCTATTTCGTGCTGATGGGGCATCTCTCCCCGCTGGACGGCATCGGCCCGGACGATATCGGTCTCGACCGCCTTGAACAGCGCCTGGAGTCCGAAACGATCAAAGAGGTGATCCTCGCCACCAACCCCACGGTGGAAGGGGAAGCAACCGCCAACTACATCGCCGAGCTGTGCGCGCAGTACGGCGTTGACGCCAGCCGCATCGCCCACGGCGTACCGGTCGGCGGTGAGCTGGAGATGGTCGACGGCACCACGCTGTCGCACTCTCTGGCCGGACGTCACAAGATTATTTTCTGACCAAACGGAGGCTGCGCGCGCGGCCTCCGCTTGAAAATCTCCCCCCTTATCCCCATCTCTCACTCAACGTTTTACAACCCCATTAAATGGCATTGTTGAGGTCGACTTAGATGAAAGGACAAGAAACCCGTGGTTTCCAGTCAGAAGTGAAACAGCTTCTGCACCTGATGATCCATTCCCTGTATTCCAACAAAGAAATTTTCCTGCGTGAGCTGATTTCCAACGCCTCCGATGCGGCGGACAAGCTGCGCTTCCGCGCGCTGTCTAACCCGGATCTGTATGAAGGCGACGGCGAACTGCGCGTGCGCGTCTCGTTCAATAAAGAGAACCGCACCCTGACCATCGCCGATAACGGCATCGGGATGAACCGTGACGAGGTGATCGACCACCTCGGGACCATCGCCAAATCCGGCACCAAAGCGTTCCTTGAGTCCATGGGCTCTGACCAGGCGAAAGACAGCCAGCTGATCGGTCAGTTTGGCGTGGGCTTCTACTCGGCGTTCATCGTGGCGGATAAAGTCACCGTGCGCACCCGCGCCGCGGGCGACAGCGCAGAGAACGGCGTGCTGTGGGAATCCAAAGGGGAAGGCGAGTACACCGTTGATGACATCACCAAAGCGGATCGTGGCACCGAAATCACCCTGCACCTGCGTGAAGGCGAAGACGACTTCCTGAACGACTGGCGCGTACGCTCCATCATCAGCAAGTATTCCGACCACATCGCGCTGCCGGTTGAGATTGAAAAACAGGAAGAGAAAGACGGCGAAACCGTGGTTTCCTGGGAGAAAATCAACAAGGCGCAGGCGCTGTGGACGCGCAACAAGGCTGAAATCAAAGACGACGAGTACAACGAGTTTTACAAGCACATTGCCCACGACTTTACCGACCCGCTGACCTGGAGCCACAACCGAGTGGAAGGGAAGCAGGAGTACACCAGCCTGCTGTACATTCCGGCGCAGGCACCGTGGGACATGTGGAACCGCGATCACAAGCACGGTCTGAAGCTGTACGTGCAGCGCGTCTTCATCATGGACGACGCCGAGCAGTTCATGCCGAACTACCTGCGCTTTGTGCGTGGCCTGATAGATTCCAACGATCTGCCGCTGAACGTCTCCCGTGAAATCCTCCAGGACAGCACCGTCACCCGTAACCTGCGTAACGCCCTGACCAAACGTGCGTTGCAGATGCTGGAAAAACTGGCGAAAGACGATGCGGAAAAATACCAGACCTTCTGGAAACAGTTCGGCCTGGTGCTGAAGGAAGGCCCGGCGGAAGACACCGCGAACGTTGAAACCATTGCTAAACTTCTGCGCTTCGCCTCCACGCACAACGACTCCTCCGCGCAGACCGTGTCGCTGGAAGAGTACGTTTCCCGCATGAAAGAAGGGCAGGAGAAGATCTATTACATCACCGCCGACAGCTATGCGGCAGCGAAGAGCAGCCCGCATCTGGAGCTGCTGCGTAAGAAAGGCATTGAAGTACTGCTGCTGTCTGACCGCATCGACGAGTGGATGATGAACTACCTGACCGAGTTCGACGGTAAATCTTTCCAGTCTGTTGCCAAAGCTGACGAGTCTATCGATAAGCTGGCGGATGAAGTGGACGACAGCGCGAAAGAAGCCGAGAAGGCGCTGGAGCCGTTCGTTGAGCGCGTGAAAACCCTGCTGGGCGACCGCGTGAAAGAGGTGCGCTTCACGCACCGTCTGACCGATACGCCAGCCATTGTCACCACCGATGCGGACGAAATGAGCACCCAGATGGCGAAACTGTTCGCTGCGGCGGGCCAGGCCGTGCCGGAAGTGAAATATATCTTTGAGCTTAATCCGGATCATCCACTGGTGAAACGCGCGGCGGATACCCAGGATGACGCCCGCTTTGCCGAGTGGGTTGAACTGCTGCTGGATCAGTCCCTGCTGGCCGAGCGCGGTACGCTGGAAGACCCTAACCTGTTCATTAAACGTGTGAATGCGCTGCTGCTGGCGTAATTAAACACGACCCCTCACCCTGGCCCTCTCCCCAAAGGGGAGAGGGTATAATCGTCCCCTCTCCCCTCTGGGGAGAGGGTTAGGGTGAGGGGCAGTTGTCTGCACTCTCCCAAATTATCTGCCCTCATTAACCGTTTCAGCCTCCCCGCCTTCCTTGAGCGATACCCGTTCTGGTGGTATTGTTTAGCGCTTTTGAAAAATTGAATCGACATTTGAGGGGATTTTCGCAATGCGTATTATTCTGCTTGGCGCTCCGGGCGCGGGTAAGGGAACTCAGGCTCAGTTCATCATGGAGAAATACGGTATTCCGCAAATCTCTACTGGTGACATGCTGCGTGCCGCTGTTAAATCTGGCTCCGAGCTGGGCAAACAAGCTAAAGACATCATGGACGCAGGCAAGCTGGTAACCGACGAACTGGTTATCGCGCTGGTGAAAGAGCGCATTGCTCAGGAAGACTGCCGCAATGGTTTCCTGCTGGACGGCTTCCCACGCACCATTCCTCAGGCTGACGCCATGAAAGAAGCGGGCATCAACGTGGATTACGTGCTGGAGTTCGACGTACCGGACGAGCTGATCGTTGACCGTATCGTTGGTCGTCGCGTGCACGCTGCCTCTGGCCGCGTTTACCACATCAAATTCAACCCACCTAAGGTTGAAGGCAAAGACGACGTGACCGGCGAAGAGCTGACCACCCGTAAAGACGATCAGGAAGAGACCGTGCGTAAACGCCTGGTGGAATACCATCAGATGACCGCGCCGCTGATTGGCTACTACACCAAAGAAGCGCAGGCGGGTAACACCAAATACGCCAAAGTCGACGGTACCAAAGCCGTGGCTGACGTACGTGCAGAGCTGGAAAAAATCCTCGGCTAATTGCGCGCCTCTCACCCGGGCTTCCGGGTGAGAAATATTCTCATCTTACCTATTACAGCAATGGGTTTCGTTTAAACGCATTTCCGCTACAATTGACAACCTATCAAATGGTTAAGAGGCGTGAATGAGTCAGGCGAAAACCGGCATCCTGCTTGCCAATCTGGGCACTCCAGAAGCACCTACATCAGACGCGGTAAAACGCTACCTGCGACAATTTTTAAGCGACACGCGCGTCGTGGATACCCCGAGACTGCTGTGGTGGCCGCTGCTGCGTGGCGTCATCCTGCCGATTCGTTCGCCGCGCGTCGCTAAACTCTATCAGTCCGTGTGGATGGAAGAGGGCTCGCCGCTGATGGTGTACAGCCGCCGACAGGAAAAAGCGCTGGCCGCCCGCCTGCCTGAGATGCCCGTTGCGCTCGGCATGAGCTACGGCAAGCCGTCCCTGGCAAGCGCCGTCGACTCTCTGCTGGCGCAGGGCGTTGAGCACATTGTGGTGCTCGCCCTTTATCCGCAGTACTCCTGCTCCACGGTGGCTGCCGTCTGGGACGAACTGGCGCGTATTCTGGCGACCCGCCGCCGTATACCGGGTATCACCTTTATCCGCGACTACGCCGATAACGAGCTGTACATTCAGGCGCTTGCCAGCAGCGCGCGCGCGTCGTTTGAAAAACATGGCGAGCCGGATCTGCTGCTGCTCTCCTATCACGGTATTCCGCAGCGTTTCGCCAACGAAGGCGATGATTACCCCCAGCGCTGCCGCGATACCACCCGCGAGCTGGTCTCCGCCCTCGGCCTGCCGCCGGAGAAGGTGATGATGACCTTCCAGTCGCGCTTTGGCCGCGAGCCGTGGCTGACCCCGTATACTGATGAAACGCTTAAAATGCTGGGCGAGAAAGGCGTGAAGCACATTCAGGTGATGTCGCCGGGCTTCTCGGCGGACTGTCTGGAAACGCTGGAGGAGATCGCGGTGCAAAACCGGGAATTTTTCCTTGAGGCTGGCGGTGAAAAGTACGAGTACATTCCGGCGCTTAACGACTCCCCTGAGCATATCGACATGATGGTGTCACTGGTCACCGCCTGCCGCTGATCGCGTTACGGACCGGGTTTGTGCTACCATTCCCGGCCCGTATTCTTTGCACAGTTCAGACCATGAAATTTCCCGGTAAACGTAAGTCCAAACACTATTTCCCCGTCGATGCCCGCGACCCGCTGTTACAGCAAATTCAGCAGGAAAGCGAAACCAGCGCTGCCTGGGTGGTCGGTATCGATCAGACGCTGGTGGATATTGAAGCCAAAGTGGATGATGCGTTTGTCGCGCGTTACGGTCTGAGCGCCGGACACTCTCTGGTGATTGAGGATGACGTGGCCGAAGCGCTGTATCAGGAGCTGATGCGCGAAAATCTCATCACCCATCAGTTTGCTGGCGGCACCATCGGCAACACCATGCACAACTACTCCGTTCTGGCAGATGACCGCTCGGTCCTGCTTGGCGTGATGTGCAGCAATATCGAAATCGGTGGCTATGCCTACCGCTACCTGTGCAATACCTCCAGCCGCACCGATCTGAACTATTTGCAGGGCGTTGACGGGCCGATTGGCCGCTGCTTTACGCTGATAAGCGATTCCGGCGAGCGTACCTTTGCCATCAGCCCCGGCCATATGAACAAGCTGCGCGCCGAAAGTATCCCGGAAGAGGTGATCGCGGGCGCGTCTGCGCTGGTATTGACCTCCTATCTGGTGCGCTGCAAGCCGGGCGAACCGATGCCGGACGCAACCATGAAGGCCATCGAGTACGCGAAGAAATACAACGTGCCTGTGGTCCTGACGCTGGGCACCAAATTCGTGATTGCCGACAACCCGACGTGGTGGCAGACCTTCCTGAAAGAACACGTTTCTATTCTGGCGATGAACGAAGAAGAAGCCGAAGCGCTGACCGGCGAAAGCGATCCGCTGCTGGCGTCTGATAAAGCGCTGGACTGGGTGGATCTGGTGCTCTGCACCGCCGGGCCGGTCGGACTGTACATGGCGGGCTTCACGGAAGAAGAGAGCAAGCGTAAAACCCAGCATCCGCTGCTGCCGGGCGCAATCGCCGAATTTAACCAATATGAGTTCAGCCGCGCCATGCGTCATAAAGACTGCATTAACCCGCTGCGTATCTTCTCCCACATTGCGCCCTATATGGGCGGACCTGAGAAGATCATGAACACCAACGGCGCAGGCGACGGCGCGCTGGCGGCGCTGCTGCACGACATCACCGCCAACGCCTACCACAAAACCAATGTGCCGAATTCCAGCAAACATACCTTCAACTGGCTGACCTATTCCTCGCTGGCGCAGGTGTGTAAGTATGCGAACCGCGTGAGCTACCAGGTGCTGAACCAGCACTCTCCGCGCTTAACGCGGGGGCTGCCGGAACGGGAAGACAGCCTCGAAGAGGCGTATTGGGACAGATAAAAGAAAACCCCTCACCCTGCCCCTCTCCCCAAAGGGGTGAGGGAACTTGAACACCCTCTCCCCTACGGGGAGAGGGCCGGGGTGAGGGGGGATCAGACCGCACAAGCTACCCCGTCACCGCCTCTTCAACCGGCGGCTTCGTCAGCATTGTCAGCATCGTATTCGCAATCTCGCGCTCGCCCATCACCACCTGATTCGCGCCGCGCTCGGTGATGTACTCCACCTCGTCGTCATAATGGGCGCGGGCAATGATTTCGATATGCGGGCATTTTTCACGGGCGGTGGCCACAATCTCCCCGGCCTCGTAACCGTTCGGGATAGTGAGCAGCAGCCAGCGGGCGCAGTCCAGATGCGCCAGATTCATAATCTCTTCGTTAGCAGCGTTGCCCAGCACCGCACGGATGCCGCGCGCGCGAAGCTCGTCGACGCGGGTGCGGGAGGTTTCAATCACCACCAGCGGGATCCCCTGCGCCATCAGCTTCTCACCCAGCAGGCTGCCGACGCGGCCAAAACCGACCAGCAGCGCATGGTTGCAGATATCCACCGGGATCTGCTTCTCATCTTCCGTTGCCTCTTCCAGCGTCTGCTCTTCGAGGGTTTCGGTCTTCTCGAGATATTTCTCCAGCAGGGCAAACAAGACCGGGTTTAGCATGATGGAGAGGATCGCCCCCGCCAGTACCAGATTTTGTCCCGCCTGTGGCAGCAGGTTCAATGCCATGCCCAGACCGGCCAGAATAAAGGCGAACTCACCGATCTGCGCCAGGCTGGCGGCGATGGTCAACGCCGTGCGCGGCGAGTGACCGAACATCCTGACCAGGAAGAAGGCGGCAACGGACTTACCAAAGATAATGATGGCCAGCGTACCCAGCACGGCCAGCGGCTGCTGAACCAGAATCATCGGGTCAAACAGCATGCCGACGGAGACAAAGAACAGCACCGCGAACGCATCGCGCAGCGGCAGGGTATCGTGCGCGGCGCGGTGGCTCAGCTCGGATTCATTCAGCACCATCCCGGCGAAGAATGCACCCAGCGCGAAGGAGACGTCGAACAGCTCGACGGCGCCAAAGGCAATGCCCAGCGCCAGCGCAAGGACCGAAAGGGTAAACAGTTCACGCGAGCCGGTGGCTGCGCTGCGGGACATGATCCACGGCACCAGACGGCGGCCTACCAGCATCATGATGGCGATAAACGCCACCACCTTACCGATGGTAATGCTCATATCCAGCGCCAGCGAGGCGAAGCCGATATTCTCTTTTTCCATCATTCCGGCGACGGCGGGCAGCAGCACCAGCGTCAACACCATCACGAGATCTTCTACAATCAGCCAGCCTATCGCGATCTGTCCGCGCTGGCTGTCTATCAGCTGTCTTTCCTCAAGCGCGCGTAGCAGCACCACGGTGCTGGCGGTTGAAAGACACAGCCCAAAAACGATACCGGTCATGATTGACCAGCCCAGCACCGCCGAAAGCGCCATGCCCAGCAGCGTCGCCACCCCTATCTGGGCGATCGCGCCGGGTATGGCGATCGACTTTACCGCCATCAAATCCTTCAGGGAGAAATGCAGTCCGACGCCAAACATCAGCAGGATCACGCCCAGTTCCGCCAGCTCCGGCGCCAGTTTGGTATCCGCGACAAAACCCGGCGTAAACGGCCCTGCCAGCACGCCCGCTATCAAATAGCCCACAAGAGGCGATATACGCAGTTTATTGGCAATCATGCCGAGGATAAAAGCGAGCACAAGTCCACCAACAATGGTGGTGATAAGCGGTGTGGCGTGGTGCATTCCGTCTCCTTTCGCGATGGGTGATCCATTTTTGGTGCAAATACCAAAAAGCCGATTAATAGTTTATGACAATTTTTACACGTATGTTTATGAATAATTGTTGAAATCAGAATAAAAGAGCAATGAGCGTGAAAAAGGGCAGGTTTAGCAAAGTTTGTGGGCAGGATGAAGGGGAAAGCCTTATGGCATCAGGTTATGCGGCTGCCAAAGTTTAACTTTGGCAGCCCTGAAACTACGCTTTATGACGATTGTCAGGCAGGAATATGGTCAACATCCCCAGAAGAGGCAGGAAAGCGCAGATTTTATAAACCAGGAAGATGCTGGTGTGGTCTGCAACCATCCCTAACACGGCCGCACCAAGGCCACCCATGCCAAAGGCAAAACCGAAAAAGAGGCCGGAAACCATACCGATACGCCCCGGCAGCAGCTCCTGCGCGTAGACCAGGATGGCTGAGAATGCCGATGCCAGAATAAAACCAATAATCACCGTCAAAATCCCGGTCCACTCCAGCGTTGCGTACGGTAAAACCAGCGTAAACGGGGCAACGCCGAGGATAGAGCCCCAAATCACATATTTACGACCAATTTTATCCCCGACAGGGCCGCCAATCACCGTGCCTGCCGCTACCGCAAACAGGAAGGCAAAGAGGTGGAACTGGGCGTTTTGTACCGATAATCCGAATTTTTGCATCAGATAGAAGGTGTAATAGCTGCTGATACTCGCCATATAGAAATATTTCGAAAAAATCAGCACCAGCAACACGCTAACGGCAAGGATCACTTTGTTGCGCGGAAGAGGATTGGCGATCTTCGCGACAGGCTTGCCCTTGTTCACGCGATGCTGCGCGGCATACCAGCGGCTGATTTGCGCCAGCACGACAATCGCCAGCAGCGCGGCCAGCACAAACCACGCCACGTTGCCTTTACCGTAGGGCGCGATAATCACCGCCGCCAGCAGAGGACCGAGAGAGCTACCAAAGTTCCCTCCCACCTGGAACAGAGACTGCGCCAGCCCGTGACGTCCGCCGGAGGCCATACGCGCCACGCGGGACGATTCCGGGTGGAATACCGATGAACCGGTTCCTACCAGCGCCGCGGCAACCAGTACCGCCTCAAAGCTGCCCGCCATGGCCAGCAGCACTAACCCGCTCAGGGTGAAGCACATGCCAATGGGCAGCGACCATGGCATCGGGTATTTATCTGTCCAGTAGCCCACCACCGGCTGTAGCAGTGAAGAGGCCAGCTGGAAGGTCAGGGTGATCATCCCGATCTGTACAAAGGTTAAAGAGAACTCCGACTGCAACAGCGGGTAGATCGCCAGAATCAGCGACTGGATCATGTCGTTGAGCAGATGAGAGAGACTGATTGCGCCTAATACTTTAAAGGAAGTGCGCGATTTCGGCGGCGACGCCGGAGCGCCCTGGACGGGCTGGGTTGATTCACTGATTGCCATAAATACCACGTCGATTTGTTATTAGAGATGCAGGGAGTAATTATTATCCGACTAACATACCCGTCCGTGACATTTGAAGAAAGTCGCAATTCTGAAAACTTATTTGTCTATTCTTGTGAGTCACTGTAATTTTTGCGTTTGTCTATGGGTCAGGGAGAGAGAAGATGAAGTTGATAAAGCGTGGCGTCGCGCTGGCGCTCATCGCCGCATGGGGGCTGACAAGCCTGCCTGCGCAGGCGTATGAAAAAGATAAAACCTATAAAATTACCATTCTGCACACTAACGATCATCACGGCCATTTCTGGCGCAGCGAATACGGTGAATATGGCCTGGCGGCGCAAAAAACGCTGGTGGACGGCATTCGTAAAGAGGTCGCGGCCCAGGGAGGCAGCGTCCTGTTGCTGTCGGGCGGGGATATTAATACTGGCGTACCGGAATCTGATTTGCAGGATGCCGAGCCTGATTTCCGCGGCATGAATTTAATTGGTTACGACGCAATGGCCGTCGGAAACCACGAATTTGATAACCCGCTGAGCGTGTTGCGCCAGCAGGAGAAGTGGTCCAAATTCCCGTTCCTTTCCGCCAATATTTATCAGAAAAGCACCGGCGAGCGCCTGTTTAAACCGTGGGTGCTGTTTAAGCGACAGGATCTGAAGATCGCGGTTATCGGCTTAACCACCGACGATACGGCGAAAATTGGCAACCCTGAATTTTTCACCGACATCGAATTCCGTAAACCGGCAGACGAAGCGAAGCTGGTGATCCAGGAGTTACAGCAGAACGAAAAGCCGGACGTGATTATCGCCACCACCCATATGGGGCACTACGATAACGGCGAGCATGGCTCCAATGCGCCGGGCGACGTGGAGATGGCGCGCAGCCTCCCGGCGGGGTCGCTGGCGATGATTGTGGGCGGTCACTCACAGGATCCGGTGTGCATGGCGTCGGAGAACAAAAAGCAGGTGGACTACGTGCCGGGCACGCCGTGCGCGCCGGATCGTCAGAACGGGATCTGGATTGTGCAGGCCCACGAATGGGGTAAATACGTGGGCCGCGCGGATTTCGAATTCCGTAACGGCGAGATGAAGCTGGTGCACTATCAGCTTATTCCGGTCAACCTGAAGAAGAAAGTGACCTACCCGGACGGCAAAAGTGAGCGCGTGCTCTACACGCCTGAGATCGCTGAAAACCAGCAGATGCTCTCTTTGCTGACGCCGTTCCAGAGCAAAGGGAAAGCGCAGCTGGACGTGAAAATTGGCACGCTGAATGGTCGTCTGGAGGGGGACCGCAGCAAAGTCCGCTTCGTACAGACCAACATGGGGCGTCTGGTGCTGGCCGCGCAAATGGCACGTACGAATGCGGATTTCGGCGTGATGAGCGGCGGCGGTATTCGTGATTCCATCGAAGGCGGCAACATCACCTATAAAGACGTGCTCAAAGTGCAGCCGTTTGGCAACGTGGTGGTGTATGCGGACATGAGCGGGAAAGAGGTGATTGACTACCTGACCGCCGTGGCGCAGATGAAGCCGGACTCCGGGGCGTATCCCCAGTTTGCTAACGTCAGCTTTGTGGCGAAAGACGGCAAGCTCAACGATCTCAAAATCAAAGGTGAGCCAGTGGATCCGGCGAAAACCTACCGTCTGGCAACGTTAAGCTTTAACGCCACCGGCGGCGACGGCTATCCGCATATCGATAACAAACCGGGCTATGTAAACACCGGGTTTATTGATGCGGAAGTGTTGAAGCAGTACATCGAGCAGAACTCGCCGATTGACGTGAATGCGTATGAGCCGAAGGGCGAGGTAAGCTGGCAGTAGTGCGGGGTTTTGTTGCCCGGTGGCGCTGCGCTTACCGGGCCTACGGGAGCAACATGTAGGCCGGGTAAGGCGTAGCCGCCACCCGGCTTTTTCGTCTACTCCCGGCGCGCAATATCCGCAAATTTCGCGTCCAGCATTTTCGCCAGATCGCCTGCGGCCAGTTCAATATCCAGTCCCCGTTTGCCGCCAGAAATATAGATCGTCTCAAATTCCTGCGAAGGCGCATCGATCAGCGTCGGCAGGCGCTTTTTCTGCCCGAGCGGGCTGATCCCGCCGACCAGATAACCCGTCGTGCGTTGCGCAACCATCGGGTCTGCCATATCGACCTTTTTGGCCCCCAGCGCTTTGGCGACTTTCTTCAGATCAAGCTGTCCGGCGACGGGCGTCACTGCCACGGCGAGGTGCTTCATATCGCCATTCACCGCGACCAGCAGCGTTTTGTAGACCTGGTCCGCATTCAGCCCCAGCTTGCGCACCACTTCATCACCAAAGTTGGTTTCGTTCGGATCGTGATCGTAAGTATGGATCCGGAAAGAAATTTTGTTTTTTTCGAGTAATTTAACGGCGGGAGTCATGGCTATCCTTCTTGCGACAGGCGATTCATGCCAGCAGCATACGCCTGACGTTTGTCTAAAAAATAGCACCATCTTGCGCAATAGTATTGGCAGTGATGGTTACTTTGAGCGACAATCGGCGTAGCCGAAGGTCACTTCGGTATAATAAAAACGATGAAATTCCTCTTTGACGGGCCAATAGAGATATTGGCCATTTTTTTATTTCAGCAGTGACGGCAAATTCCCTTCTCCGTACAAATGCAACGCGCCAACCGCGACCACGTAACGACCGGCAGGCAGGGCATACAGCGTCTCCCGCCACGCCTGGTTACGCGCATTCATCAGCACATCATACAACGATTCACTGAACGTCGACGGTAACGCCAGCTTACCGTCTGCGGGCGGCGCATCCAGCCACCAGCCAATCATCGTTTGCAGCAGACGCGCGTTGGTGTGCCAGTGGGTCAGGGTATCATCCAGCAGTATCAGGCCGTCATCGGGAAGCTGGCGAAGAAGCGCAATCTGGCTGTCCGTGCCTTCCAGTTCAATGACGGACAGGTTGCGCGCCCTTGCTGCATTCAGCAGTTGATAATCGATACCGTAATCACCGCGTAGCCCCAGGCGCTGCGCCTGCGTCGCCTGTAACACCATGGCAATTTGCCACAGGGGCAGGGTGTCGAGCATAGAGAGTGAGACGCCGGTTTCATCCGCAAGACGGGTAAGCTCAGCCAGCTGCGTCTCGTTAAGACGTTCAGCCAGAGGGCGATCGCTTTCCAGCCCGGCAAACGGCGATTCATGGCCGGAGATGTCGGCTTCGACGATCAGCGCGTCGGCGCGCTTCAGCAGTTTGATCAGGCCGGAGGGCAGGGGGGACATATCCTGCGTGCCCATATGAATGCTTCCCACCAGGTGCAGATGCTGCCCGCCCGGAAGCGAAATATCCATACCGGGCCAGGAATAACGGCGGGGAAAGAGGGCGCGAAACGATGCTTTTATACGGCTAAACAGACTCATACGCGCTCCATAAACGGAAAGGTTCATGCTAGCGCGTACGGGTACAAGGTTCAATCCTTCGGTTTAAACCGCAGCAGACGGTTGGCGTTGCTCACCACGGTAATTGACGAGAGCGCCATCGCCGCACCCGCGACAACCGGGTTCAGCAGGGTGCCGGTCAGCGGCCACAAAATCCCGGCGGCAATCGGAATCCCGAGTGAGTTATAGACGAACGCCCCCAGCAGGTTCTGCTTCATGTTGCGCAACGTGGCTTTCGCAATCGCCAGCGCATCCGCCACACCCATCAGGCTGTGACGCATCAGGGTGATCGCAGCGGTTTCAATGGCGACATCGCTCCCGCCACCCATTGCAATGCCTACGTCAGCCTGCGCCAGCGCCGGGGCGTCGTTGATGCCATCGCCCACCATCGCCACCTGACGACCCTGACTTTGCAGGTTCTTGATGGCGTCCGCTTTGCCGTCCGGCAGCACGCCCGCGATCACTTCATCAATACCGGCTTCTTTCGCAATGGCGTTGGCGGTGGTCGGGTTGTCCCCGGTCAGCATCACCAGACGATAGCCCGCGCGGTGCAGGCGCTGTAAGGCATCCACGCTGTCCTGACGTAACGGATCGCGCACGGCAAGCAGCGCCGCAGCTTTGCCATCCACCGCCAGTAGAACCGGCGTCGCGCCCTGAGCGGCCTGCGCGTTCAGCTCAGCGTCCAGCGCGGACGTATCAACCCCGTTTTCATTAAGCAGTGCCTGGTTACCCAGCAGCAGCGTATGCCCTTCGGCTTCACCGCTGACCCCTAAACCGCGCAGGGTACGGAAGTTGCTTACCTGCGGCAGGCGGGCATCACCGGCTTTCTCAAGGATGGCGCGCGCCAGCGGGTGGCTGGAGCCTTGCTCCAGCGCGGCGGCAAGGCGCAGGGCATCCGATTCCGTACAGCCAGCGGTACTGACGGCCACCACCTGCGGTTTGCCCTCGGTGAGCGTGCCGGTTTTATCAAAGACGAGGGTGTCCAGCGTGCTTGCCCGTTGCAGGGCGTCAGCATCACGGACCAGAACGCCAAATTCGGCGGCGCGTCCGACGCCAGAGATAATCGACATCGGCGTGGCCAGACCAAGGGCACAAGGGCAGGCGATGATCAGCACCGTGGTGGCGATCACCAGGGTGTAGACAATCTGCGGCGCCGGGCCGAAGACATACCAGATTGCCGCGCTCAGCAGGGCAATGCCGACGACCACCGGCACAAAAATGGCCGAGATTTTATCGGCAAGCTGACCGATTTCCGGCTTGCTGCTCTGGGCCTGGCGCACCATGCGAATAATGCGCGAAAGGGTGGTATGGCTGCCGACGGCGCTGGCGCGGAACAGCACGCTGCCGTCCTGCACCACCGTACCCGCATGGACCGCGTCGCCCTGTGATTTCTGCTGGGGGATCGGTTCCCCGGTCAGCATGGCTTCATCCAGCCAGGCGTCGCCCTGGGTGATTTCACCGTCGACGGGTACGCGGTCGCCGGTGGTCAGGCGCAGCGTCATACCCGGCTGCACCTCTGAGAGCGGAACGCTTTTCTCCCCGTCGTCCGTCACCACGCGGGCCGTCGGCGGGGTTAAATCGAGTAATCGTTCCAGTGCTTTCGACGAGCGCTGACGCGCGCGGGCTTCGAGCATATGGCCTAAGTTGATCAGACCAATAATCATCGCACTCGCTTCATAATAAAGATGGCGCGCCTCCATCGGGAACCACTGCGGCCAGACGTTAACGCTCATCGAATACAGCCACGCGGCGCCTGTCCCGAGCGCGACCAGCGTATCCATCGTCGCGGTGCGGTTTTTCAGGCTCTTCCAGGCGCTGGTGTAGAAGTGCCCGCCAGCGAACACCATGACTGCAAGGGTAATCAGACCAATCACCAGCCACAGGGTGCGGTTGTCTGCGGTGACCATCATGTTGTCACCCATCATGCCCCACACCATCACCGGAATACCGACCAGCAGGGCGACGATCGCCTGCCAGCGGAAGCGCTTCATGGTGGCGATGGCCGTTTCCTGCTGGCGTTCACGGCGCTCGGCATCATCTTCGATGGCCTCCGCCCCGTAGCCCGCTTTCTCCACGGCCTGCACTAAATCTGCGGCAGAGGCACTGCCCATCACCAGCGCAGTGCGCTCCGCCAGGTTTACCCGTGCCTGTGCGACGCCCGGTACTGCCTGTAAGGCGTTTTGTACCCGTGAGACGCAGCTGGCGCAGCTCATGCCGTTGATCAGCAGCTGTTGGCTGTCATCAAGATCATCTGCTACCGGAAGCTCAGGAGTGGCCGCTGTCAGTGCTTCCGACGGGGATGATGACTCTGCCAGCGGTTTAGCCTTTGGGTGGCTTAACTCCGCCCCGTAACCAGCCTGTTTAATGGTATCAATCAGCGCCTCGGCGCTGGCGCTGCCGACTACGGCGGCATGATCGATCGTCACGTCAGCGCTTTCCACGTCAGGGCGCTGTTCCAGGCTTTCTTTAACGCGTTTGACACAGTGGCCGCAGGAGAGGCCGTCCAGTGTCAGGTCGATAGTGTGAGACATAACAAAACTCCCGTATAATGTTCTGGTCAATTGTTGACCTTCACTCTGCTTTTCGCTAACTGTTATGAAGGTTAAACCTTCCATCAAGGGGAAGGTCAAGGGGGAAATGTGAATATCAGCGATGTTGCGAAAAAAACCGGCTTAACCAGCAAAGCGATTCGCTTTTATGAGGAAAAAGGGCTGGTGACGCCACCGTTGCGCAGTGAGAACGGCTACCGCAGCTATACGCAGCTGCATCTTGATGAACTGACGTTACTGCGTCAGGCAAGACAGGTTGGATTTAACCTGGAAGAGTGCGGCGAGCTGGTAAACCTGTTTAACGATCCGAAGCGCCACAGCGCCGACGTGAAAAAACGTACGCTGGAAAAAGTGGCGGAGATCGAACGCCATATTATCGAATTACAGGCGATGCGTGAGCAGTTGCTACAGCTGGCGGAATCCTGCCCGGGAGATGACAGCGCCGACTGCCCGATTATCGACAATCTTTCCGGCTGCTGTCATCGCAAGGCTTAAGCCTGGCAGGCTTTCACCCGCAGGGTAATGCCTTCCACCGCAATGACCTCAACCCGTGTGCCGGCGCTGAGGTCGTCATCGGCCACCACCGGCCACGAACTGTCGCCCACGCGCATATGACCGCGTCCGTTGATCAGCGCGTTATCAAGCGTAAAACGTTGACCCACGATCTGCTGCCCACGCTGGTTGAGATGCGCGTCGACGGGCTTCTGCGCCTGAACCCGTTTGTTCAGCCAGCGCCACCACAGCCAGGCGGCCACCAGCGTGAGTACGGCAAACAGCGCACCCTGCCACTCCCAGCCGACAGGCAGCAGCCAGACGACCAGCCCGGTGATCACCGCGGCCACACCGCTCCACAGCAGATAACCATTGCCGCCAAGCATCTCGGCGGCCAGCAGCAAGCCGCCAAGGCTTAGCCAGAACGCATGAGGATGTGCAACGATGAGTTCAATCATTTTTTACGCTCGTTTCCGCCGTCTTTAATCAGTTCGGCAATCCCGGCGATAGATCCCATCAGGCTGCTGGCATCCAGCGGCATCATCACCACTTTGCTGTTGTTCGCAGAGCCGATTTCTTTCAGCGCATCGGTATATTTTTGCGCGACGAAGTAGTTCACGGCCTGGATATCCCCGGCGGCAATCGCCTCGGAGACCATCTGCGTTGCGCGGGCTTCCGCCTCCGCCGAACGTTCACGCGCTTCCGCCTGGAGGAAGGCAGACTGACGGTCGCCCTCGGCTTTCAGGATCTGCGACTGTTTTTCCCCTTCCGCTTTCAGGATCTCGGCCTGCCGCACCCCTTCGGCTTCAAGAATATAGGCGCGCTTGGTACGCTCGGCCTTCATCTGGGCGTTCATGGAGGCGATCAGCTCTGCCGGTGGGCGCACGTCGCGGATCTCAATGCGGGTCACTTTGATCCCCCACGGATTGGTGGCTTCATCCACAATGTGCAGCAGGCGGGTATTGATGCTGTCGCGCTGGGAGAGCATTTCGTCCAGCTCCATCGAGCCGAGCACGGTACGGATGTTGGTCATGGTCAGGTTGACGATCGCCAGCTCCAGGTTGCTCACCTCATAGGCCGCTTTCGGCGCATCAATCACCTGAATAAAACACACCGCATCGATGGTGACGTTGGCGTTATCCTTGGAGATGACTTCCTGGGAAGGGATATCCAGTACCTGCTCCATCATGTTGATCTTACGCCCAATTCTGTCCATGAACGGGACGATCAGGCTTAAACCAGGCTGAAGGGTATTGGTGTAGCGACCGAAACGTTCGACGGTCCACTGGTAACCCTGTGGGACAATTTTGACGCCTGCGCCCACGATAACCAGCGCAACGAAAATAAGGACAGGGACAACGATGAGCATAAAAACCTCCTGTTTTGCATGCCGTAACGAGAAAAATTGCGTATTTGTTGAACGTAAGTATATCGGCTAACGAACGGCTTTTCGCCCCTGTAAAGAGGTGGGAACCGGACTTGTAGAAATAAAACGCCCCGTTCGGGATGCGGGGCGCAAAGCGTTACGCTTCAGACCAGGTATAGCTGAAGTCGGTGATAAACCCATCCCCGGCGTCAGCGATGGCTTTCGATAAGCCCTGATAGTATTTTTCCAGGCCGATGGCCTCTATCTGCTGGATCTGCTCGCGGATGGGGGCGCAAAACAGCACTGCATTGCCCGCCCCGACACGTTTGTTGTTCGGCGGCAGATCGCCGGTAATCGCTTTAAACCAGGTTCTGATCCCTTGCTTTAAGCTGTGCGGCGCTTTTGTCAGATCCTCCTGGCCGGTCAGCACCTGTAGGGTAGGGAATTCATTTGCATAGACGGCGGTTTTCATGCGCGCAAAGAACGCGGTAAATAGCTCAAATGAGCCGAGATCCGTGACGCGCGGCTTGGTGGTTTTCCCGTTTTTATTGCCCATTTTTCCGGCAGGCGCTATTGGCGCCGGAACCACATTGACCTTATGCAGATCCAGACCAAACAGCAGATTACAGTGCGCCCGGCGCTCTTTGAGCGGATAGGACATCAGCACGTCAATAAACGTCGTCGCCTTCACATCGGCCAGGTCATGGTTAATCAGCCATTGCGAGCGGGCAAATTCCGCAGGAGAAACGAACCAGTCCGGCACCTCGGTAAAGCGTCTCGATTTACCCTTGCCGTCAAATTCAAGAAAGTAAGCCCCGTCATCGAAAGCAAAATAGCAGTTTTTAAAGCTACCGATCGTGGTGTTAACGATGAGCGCCTTCTTAACAAAATCGACCACCTCAGCACCCATGACAAAACGCGTGAGTTCTGAAGAATTGATGACTTCCATTAATGTTTCCACATCAGGAACACCTGGCTTCAGGGAAGAGAACTCATAAAAGATATGTGTCATGTTGCTGACTTCCTGTAGTTATAGAGGTGACAATTAGCGAACAAAAAGTTTAACACTTGCTATAGATTAAGGCTATTCGCGCTGTATACCGGAAAGGATTATGCTAAAGGCTGTTCTTATTACAGCGCTTAACGGAATCGGAATGAATAATAAAAAAAAGCTTCTGGATATCAGGGATGTTGGCTTTCGCGTGGGTGACACAACCCTGCTTCAGCATGTCGATTTTTGTCTGTCGCCGGGCGAATTTAAACTGATTACCGGCCCCTCCGGGTGCGGCAAAAGCACACTCCTGAAAATCGTGGCCTCGTTACTCAGCCCGACGGAAGGAACCATTCTGTTTGAAGGGAAAGATATCGCCACGCTTTCACCGGAAAGCTATCGCCAGCAGGTGTCATACTGCGTGCAAACGCCGTCCCTGTTTGGTGACACGGTGTACGACAATCTGGTGTTCCCCTGGGACATCCGCAACCAAACGCCTGAACCGAAAAAGTTTGCCGACGATTTGGCCCGGTTTGGGCTTTCGCCGGAAACGCTGACCAAATCGATCGCCGACCTCTCAGGCGGGGAAAAGCAGCGCGTCTCGCTGATCCGTAACCTGCAATTCCTGCCGAAGGCGCTGTTGCTGGACGAGATCACCAGCGCGCTGGATGACGCTAACAAACGCAACGTCAATGACATTATCCACCGCTACGCCCGGGAGCAGAATATTGCCGTGCTGTGGGTGACGCATGATTCAAACGAAATTACCCATGCGGATGATGTCATCACGCTCAGGCCGCAGGGCGGGAAAATGCAGGAGGCTCACCGTGGGTGAACATAATATAACCAACGAATCGCTGGCGCTGTCGATGGTACTGGTACTGGTGGCGATTGTGGTCAGCTACCGGGAAAAGCTGGGGCTGGAAAAAGACATTTTGTGGAGTATCGCCCGTGCGGTCATTCAGCTCGTCATCGTCGGCTATGTGCTGAAATACATCTTCAACGTCAACCATGCCGTGCTGACCCTGTTGATGGTGCTGTTTATCTGCTTTAACGCGGCGTGGAATGCGCAGAAGCGCAGTAAATACATCGATAAAGCGTTCATTTCATCGTTTATCGCCATCGCCACCGGAACCGCGTTAACGCTGGCGGTGCTAGTGCTCTCCGGCTCGATTGAGTTTACGCCGATGCAGGTGATCCCCATATCCGGGATGATTGCGGGCAATGCGATGGTGGCGGTTGGGTTGTGCTACAACAATCTGGGGCAACGCTTCAGCAGTGAACAGCAGCAGCTTCAGGAGAAGTTAAGCCTGGGTGCGACGCCTAAGGTGGCCTCGGCGCGGTTGATCCGCGATAGCATTCGTTCTTCGCTGATCCCAACGGTGGATTCCGCCAAAACGGTGGGGCTGGTCAGTTTACCGGGAATGATGTCGGGGCTGATTTTTGCCGGTATCGATCCGGTAAAAGCCATTAAGTACCAGATTATGGTGACGTTTATGCTGCTCTCTACGGCGAGCCTGTCGACGATTATTGCCTGCTACCTGACCTATCGGAAGTTTTACAACGCGCGCCACCAGCTGGTGGTGACGCAGTTGAAAAAGACAGGGTAATATCGGCTTTTCCAGGCCCGGTAAGCGTTAGCGCCACCGGGCATTTTTGGGTTAGTAGAGCAACGCGTACAGCTGACGACGATACTTCGACGCCAGCGCATCACCGGTACCGAGTGCGGCGAGGATCTCCTGGAACATCTTCCGCGCCTGACCGTCTGCGGCGCCCAGGTCTTTCTGAAGATGGCTAAACAGCAGTTCCAGTGCCTCTTCGTTACGCCCCACCTGATGAAGCTGAAGCGCCAGCTGGCTTGCCAGCGCGGCATCCGCCGGGTTGTCCGCAACCTGCTGCTGAAGCTGCTGAATTTCAGGGGTATCCGCCGCCTGTTTGAGCAGGTCAATCTGCGCCACCAGACCCTGATAACGGGTGTCCTGATCCTGCATCGGCACCGTTTTCAGCACGGCTTCCGCGTCTTCGGGGCGGTGCAGGGCAATCTGGGTCTCTGCCAGCAGCAGACCAATCTGGCTGTTCTGGTTCGACAACTGCCAGGCGTCTTTTAACAGCGGCAGCGCCTCGTCGTACTTGCCTTCCTGCATCAGCGCCATGGCTTCCTGCGCTTTCAGCTCTTCTTCGCGCGGCAGGACTTTATCCAGCAGGGCGCGGATCGCCTCTTCCGGCTGCGGCCCCTGGAAGCCATCGACCGGCTGACCGTTCTGGAACAGGTAGACGGTTGGGATCGCACGCAGGCCAAACTGGGACGCGACCATCGGTTCGGCGTCACAATCCAGTTTCGCCAGAATGAACTGACCGTTGTACTGCGCGGCAAGGCTTTCCAGGACCGGCGTCAGTTGCAGACAGTGTTGGCTGCGTTCAGACCAGAAGTAGAACAGCACCGGTTTGGTCATCGACTGTTCGAGCGTCTGTTGCAGGTTAGCTTCAGTTATGTTGACGATATTCTGTACGGACATGCGGCATTCTCTTTTATCGGTTTACTCTTTACATGGGGGTAAGCGTCGTCGCTTCAACTCAACCCTGCAAAATTTTGTCCATCATCCGCCCGGGCAGCAGGCGTTTCAACCAGCCGACGGCATGGGTTACCAGCGTAACCGGATAGCGCATTTTAGGTGTATCGCTCTCAAACGCGTGGCGCACTTTGGCAACGACGGCTTCTGGGCCAAGCGTAAAACGCGCCGCTATTCCGGGGTTTTCGACCGGTTTGTCCGCCTGCGTCTGGTTAACGTTTTCCGTAAAGCGGGTGCGAATGGGACCCGGCTCAATCAGGCTGACCTTAATACCGCTGTGGCGCAGCTCCATGCGCAACGCATCGGACCAGGCTTCAAGCGCATATTTACTGGCAGCATAAGCCCCGCGGCCCGGCGTGGAGATCAGGCCCATGACCGAGGAGGTCATCACGATGCGCCCTTCGCCGTGCGGCAGCATGGCCGGGAGAAGGCGCATGGTAAGCTGATGCGCACCGAAAAAGTTTGCGGAGAACTGCTGCTCCAGCTGTTCCCGTGAGAGGGTCTGTAGCGGGCCGTACACGCCGTAGCCCGCGTTGTTGAACAGACCGTAAAGACGGTTGTTGGTCAGGGCGATGACCTCATCGGCGGCCTGCTCCACGCTCTCTGGCGAATCGAGATCCAGCAGTATGCCGGTAAATCCCAGCCCTCTCATGCGTTCAACATCCTCGGGTTTGCGGCAGGCTGCCAGCACCCAAAACCCCTGACGCTTCAGTTCAAGGGCGCTTTCAAGGCCAATTCCGCTGGAACATCCTGTTATTAAGACCGATTTTTGCATAACTTTACCTGTCAGGTTCTCAGCTGTTTGACGAGTCATGTTTTACTAAAGGAGCCAGCCGGGTTGCCATCCAGTCGGCAATGAACGGCTGGGCATCGCGATTGGGGTGAATGCCATCATCCTGCATCCACTGGGGTTTCAGATAGACCTCTTCCATGAAAAATGGCAGCAGCGGAATATCAAACTCTTTGGCAAGCTTAGGATAGATCGCGCTAAACGCCTCATTATACCGACGGCCGTAGTTAGCGGGCAGGCGAATTTGCATCAGCAGCGGCTGGGCGTTGGCGGCCTTAATGGTCTGCAAAATGGTCCGCAGCGTTTGCTCTGTTTGCTGAGGCTGGAAGCCGCGCAAACCATCATTGCCGCCGAGTTCGACCAGCACCCAACGCGGTTGATGCTGCTTGAGCAGGGCAGGCAGGCGCGACAGGCCTTGCTGCGACGTATCGCCGCTGATACTGCCGTTAACGACAGTCGTCCGGGACTGCCATTTATCATTGAGCAGGGCGGGCCAGGCCGCACTGGCGGCCATACGATAGCCCGCGCTCAGGCTGTCACCCAGAATCAATAACGTGTCCGCAGCCGCCGCGCGGAAGGTCATCAGCATCAAAAACAGGAAGGGCAAATGCCAGCGGAAAACATTGTTGAAGTTCATCGTCTTAAGAAGTCCGTCGGTCAGGGAGAACACGAGCTTTCCATCCTCACCGGAGTTGAACTCGTTGTCAAACGTGCCGAAACCATCGCCCTGATTGGCGAATCCGGTTCCGGTAAGTCCACGCTGCTGGCTATTCTCGCCGGTCTGGACGATGGCAGCAGTGGTGAAGTGAACCTGGTCGGCCAGCCTCTCCACGCGCTTGATGAAGAGGCCCGCGCCGCGCTGCGTGCCCGGCATATCGGGTTTGTCTTTCAGTCCTTCATGCTGATCCCGACGCTGAACGCGCTGGAAAACGTTGAACTGCCCGGCCTGCTGCGCGGTGAAAATACCCGTGAAAGCCGCGATCACGCGAAGGCCTTACTGGAACAGCTGGGGCTGGGGAAACGTCTCGACCATCTTCCGGCACAGCTCTCCGGCGGTGAGCAGCAGCGCGTGGCGCTGGCCCGGGCGTTTAACGGACGGCCGGAAGTGCTGTTTGCCGATGAACCAACGGGCAATCTCGACCGTAAAACCGGGGACAAAATTGCCGATCTGCTGTTTTCCCTCAACCGCGAGCACGGCACGACGCTGATTCTTGTCACCCACGATCCCCAGCTGGCTGCCCGCTGCGACCGTCGCCTGCGGCTGGTCAACGGCGTTCTTCAGGAGGAAGCATGATTGCCCGCTGGTTCTGGCGCGAATGGCGCTCGCCTTCGCTGCTGATTGTCTGGCTGGCGTTGAGCCTGGCGGTGGCCTGCGTGCTGGCGCTCGGCAGCGTCAGCGATCGTATGGAAAAGGGGCTAAGCCAGCAGAGCCGGGAATTTATGGCGGGGGATCGAACCCTGCAAAGTTCTCGCCCGGTGCCGCCGGGCTGGATTGAGGCAGCGCGCAAAGAGGGGCTGAAGGTGGGGGAGCAGATCACCTTCCAGACCATGACCTTCGCGGGCGATACGCCGCAGCTCGCCAGCGTGAAAGCCGTGGACGACATCTACCCGATGTACGGTGACTTACAAACCAGCCCGCCGGGGCTTAAACCGACGCCCGGTACGGTACTGCTGGCATCGCGCTTGATGGCGCTTCTGAACCTGAAACCCGGCGAGAGTATTGACGTGGGCGATGCGACGCTGAAAATCGCCGGGGAGGTGGTGCAGGAGCCTGACTCCGGCTTTAACCCGTTCCAGCTTGCGCCACGCCTGCTGATGAACACCGCCGACGTGGCGAAAACCAGTGCCGTCCAGCCGGGCAGCCGTGTCACCTGGCGCTATAAGTTTGGCGGAACGCCTGCCCAACTGGAGGCGTATGAAAAATGGCTTCTGCCGCAGCTCAAGCCGGAGCACCGCTGGTACGGGCTGGAGCAGGACGAGGGGGCACTCGGCAAATCCCTCGAACGTTCTCAGCAGTTCCTGCTGCTCTCTGCGCTGTTAACCCTGCTGCTGGCTATTGCGGCGGTGGCCGTGGCGATGGGGCACTACTGCCGCAGCCGCTACGATCTGGTGGCGATCCTCAAAACCCTGGGCGCGGGCCGGGCGCAGCTGCGCAGGCTGATTGTCGGCCAGTGGCTGATGGTGCTGGCGCTGTCGGCTATTACCGGCGGGGCGATAGGGCTGCTGTTTGAAAAGCTGCTGATGGTGCTGCTGAAACCGGTGCTTCCGGCTGCATTGCCCCCGGCAAGCCTCTGGCCGTGGCTGTGGGCCATTGGCGCGATGACGACGATCTCCCTGCTGGTGGGGTTACGCCCGTACCGGCTGCTGCTCGCCACCCAGCCGTTGCGCGTTCTGCGCCGCGATGTGGTGGCCAACGTCTGGCCGTTGAAGGTTTACCTGCCGGTGATTATTGCGGTGGCGGTCGCGCTGCTGGCCTGGCTGATGGGCGGCAGTACGCTTCTTTGGGCGGTACTGGCAGGCGCGGTGGTGCTGGCGCTGCTGTGCGGCGCGCTGGGCTGGCTGTTGCTCAGCCTGCTCAAAAAGCTGACGGTGAAATCACTCCCGGTGCGGCTGGCGGTGAACCGTCTGCTGCACCAGCCGTGGTCTACCCTCAGCCAGCTCTCGGCATTTTCGCTGTCGTTTATGCTGCTGGCGCTTCTGCTGGTGCTGCGCGGGGATCTGCTGGATCGCTGGCAGCAGCAGCTTCCGCCGGAAAGCCCGAACTATTTCCTGATTAACATTGCCCCCGAACAGGTGACGCCGCTGAAGGGCTTCCTGTCGGAGCATCACATTATCCCCGAGTCGTTCTATCCGATCGTGCGGGCGCGTCTGACGCAGATCAACGGCCAGTCGACGGAGGGAAATAAAGATGAGTCGCTTAACCGCGAACTGAACCTGACCTGGCAGGAGAAACGGCCGGACCATAACCCGATTACCGCCGGCACCTGGCCGCCGAAAGCGGGGGAGGTGTCGATGGAAGAGGGGCTGGCGACGCGCCTGAACGTGAAGCTGGGAGACAGCGTCACCTTCACCGGCGATACCCAGGATTTCACCGCCAAAGTCACCAGCCTGCGTAAAGTGGACTGGGAAAGCCTGCGGCCAAACTTCTTCTTCATCTTCCCGCCGGGCGCGCTGGACGGACAGCCCCAGAGCTGGCTCACCAGCTTCCGCTGGGAAAACGGCAACGGCATGCTGACCCAGCTTAACCGGGAGTTCCCGACGGTGAGCCTGCTGGATATCGGCGCGATCCTCAAACAGGTCGGGCAGGTGCTGGAGCAGGTGAGCCGTGCGCTGGAGGTGATGGTGGTGCTGGTGACAATCTGCGGCGTGCTGTTGCTGCTGGCGCAGGTGCAGGTGGGCATGCGTCAGCGTCATCAGGAGCTGGTGGTCTACCGCACGCTGGGGGCCAGTAAACGGCTGCTGCGCGCCACGCTGTGGAGCGAATTTGCCCTGCTCGGGCTGGTAGCGGGCCTCGTGGCGGCCATCGGGGCGGAAACCGCGCTGGCGGTACTCCAGAACAACGTCTTCGACTTCCCGTGGGAGCCTGACTGGCGGCTGTGGGTAACGCTGCCCGTCTGCGGCGCCGTGCTGCTGTCCCTGTGCGGCGGCTGGCTCGGAACCCGGCTGTTGAAAGGTAAAGCGCTGTTCCGCCAGTTTGTCAGCTAGTTTACTGACGTGATGATGACGCACCGGCATTTCTGCTGGTGCGTTGTCGCTTAACGGCACAAATCGTTAATGCCCCTGCATTTAGTAGCACAAAACATTAAAAACCCGCCCACACAGCCCGAATTTTTCCGGTTAATATTCACCAGCTAAATATTTAGCAGCGTGTCTATCAAGGAAAAAGAATGACTATAAGAAAAACAGCGCTGGCGACAACGATCGGCGCAGCAGTGGCATTGGCTTCTTTCGCCTCGCAGGCGGAAATCACCCTTCTGAAACAAGATCCGCAGGCGGGTAATCCGCTGAGCCGCCTGAACTTCACCGTTGGCGGCAGCATCCGTCCTCAGTTCCAGAACATGACCGGTGATGACGGCAAAAACGGCTACAAGCGTAACGGCTTTGACGGCGGTACCCGCTTCCGTTTCGCGGCAGACTACTACCTGTTCGATGACATCAGCTGGATCACCTACTACGAGCTGGGTGTGAACATTCCGGCGCAGTTTAACTGGGATAACCACTATGCCGACGGCGCGCACGACACCTCACGTCGTATGCTCTACACCGGCCTGAAGAGCGACACCTGGGGTACGCTGACCTTCGGTCAACAGAACAGCGTGTACTATGACGTGGTGGGCGCAAAAACCGATATCTGGGACTACGACATGATTGGTCAGGCGCCGGGTAACGGGATCAACGGCGACTACGACGGTTCATACCGTTCACGCCAGATGCTGAAGTACAAGAAAACCGTGGGCGATGCCGACATCTACGCCTCTTACCTGTTTGAAGACAGCGAATACCTGCCGGGCAACGGCCTGCGTTACAAGCGTAAAGGCGGCGGCTCGCTGGGTATTGATTACCATCTGACCACCGACCTGACCTGGGGCGCCGCGTGGAACTACACTCGCGCGGACATGCGTAACCCGGACAACGGCGACAGCAAATCTTACGACCAGAACATCCTCGGTACTGCGCTGAGCTGGACGCCGGATAACTGGACCTTCTCCGCGGGCGGCGGCTGGTATCAGAACTTCATGACCACCAAAAAAGTGTCTGTTAACGACTACTTCGCCGGTGATGCATGGGGTATTGAATACTTTGCCGGGTACAAGTTCCCGGTGGGTCAGTATGCGGTGAAATCCATCCAGCCGTACTTCATGGGTGACCGCATTGAGTACGTGAATGGTCGTAACTACCAGCGTATCGACAACGGCGTGGGTATCAGCTTCCAGCTGGATTACGGTTTCCGCGTGGATTACGAACACGTGTTCACTTCCAGCACCGACAACCTGGGCGACATGAACCTGGTGCGTCTGCGTTACGACTTCTAAGTGGTTTGTTCCCCGGTGGCGCTGCGCTTACCGGGGCTACAAAAGCACGCGTAGGCCGGGTAAGGCGTAGCCGCCACCCGGCTTTTTTTAGCGTTCAAGCCATTCGGCAATTTCTTCGTAGGTCCCGCGATACACAATCTTCTCCGCTTTTTTATCCAGCTGATAGCTGTACATCGGGTCGTAATAGTCCTTCAGCAGCGGCGCAAGCCAGCTGAAGTGTGCGTCAGTGCAGCCCGTTCGCTGCTGTTCGGCAAGTGCAGCGTCCAGCAGGGCGGTAAATTCCGCAAAACGCTGTAGTCCAAGACGACGGCGAATGGCGAACAGGCCGTGATGCAGGTACTCGCTGTACGCTTTCCAGCCCGCTTCCTCGCCGTAGGCAGCAGAAAAATCGGCCCACATGTGGTCAAAATACTCTTCGCGCAGGCGCTCCAGGCGGATCTCAAACGGATCTTCGACCACCACGATAGGGGCGTCAGCCATGCGGTCGCGCAGGCACTCCGGCAGGTGGTTAGAGCCAATCATCCGGCCCTCATCTTCCAGTACCCAGCGCGCAGCATCTTTTTTCAATAGCTCAACCGCAAGGTGATTCTCGAAGCTCGCCTGAGAAAGCTGCGGGGTGAGCGTGCGGCCAAACGACGAGCCGCGATGGTGCGCCAGCCCTTCCAGATCAATGCCCTGTACGTGCTGCTTCACCAGCAGCGTTTTACCGTTGCCGGTACAGCCGCCGATAAGCACCATCGGTTTCTGTGACTGCTCAACGGTCACCTGAATCGCCGTCTGGCGCAGGGCCTTATAGCCGCCGCGGATCAGCGGGTAATCGACACCCGTCTCTTTCAGCCAGGCCTGAGAGATGTGGGAGCGCTGACCGCCGCGCGCGCAGCAGAGATAGCCCTCAGGATGGGCAAGGCTGGCCTCGCGCCAGGCGTTGATGCGTGCCTCTCGCGTCTCGCCGTTGACCAGGCGATGGCCGAGCGTCAGTGCGGCTTCGGGTCCCTCGCGTTTATAGCAGGTGCCGACGGCGGCACGCTCGTCGTCGTTCATCAAGGGCAGGTTGAGTGCGGCGGGCATCGCACCCTGGGCAAATTCGATCGGCGCGCGAACGTCGATTATTGGGGTATCGGACGCGAGGATCGCGCGATAGTCCGTTCCATCGTTCATGGTGATTCCAGAAGAAAACTGAGCAGCAATGGGCGGGGATTGTACGCCGGGGAAGGGGAAGGTCAACTCCCCGGCGGGGGATACTTACTTCAGTTTTGACTGCGCCCAGACAATGCCGCTTGCATAGTCTGGCGGCAGCAGGGGAACAATTGCTTCCAGCGTGGCGCTCAGGCGATCCGTGTCGGTATCGTTCAGGTTAAGGTGGCCCACTTTACGACCCGGGCGGACCTCTTTGTCGTACCAGTGCAGGTGCACCAGCGGCAGCTTCAGCCAGTTGTAGTTCAGATCGGTGCCGATCAGGTTGATCATCACCGACGGGCTGGTCACCACCGGCTGCGGCAGCGGCAGGTCAGTAATGGCGCGCAGATGCAGCTCGAACTGGCTGATGGAGGCACCGTTTTGCGTCCAGTGGCCGCTGTTGTGCACGCGCGGCGCAAGTTCGTTAATCAGCAGACCCGATGGCGTGACGAAACACTCCATTGCCATCACGCCCACATAGCCCAGCTCGTGCATGATGGCGGAGAGCATCTCTTCCGCCTGCGCCTGCTGGTCGGCATTGGCCTGCGGGAAGACGACGCTGGTGCGCAGAATGCCGTCCTGATGCAGGTTATGCGTCAGGGGGTAGAACACCGTGCGGCCATCGTGCCCGCGTGCGCCCACCAGCGACACTTCCCCGCTGAAGTTAATGCCCTGCTCGACGATGCACTCGCCGTAGCAGTTGTCCGGCAGTTCGGCGGTGTCGTGCGCGCGCAGGCGCCACTGCCCGCGACCGTCGTAGCCACCCACGCGACGCTTCACAATCGCCAGCTCGCCCAGCATCGCGAACACGTCATTCCACTCGCTTTTGTCAGACAACAGCTGCCACGGCGCGGTCGCAAGGCCGAGCTTGTCGAAAAGCTGTTTTTGCGTGAGACGGTCGGCGATGATCGGGAATACGTCGCGGTTCACAAAGGCGTTATGGCGCGCCAGCTCGCGGGTCAGGGCGGTTTCCGGCCAGCGTTCAATTTCGGCGGTGATCACGCTCTGATGGAACGGCACCGCTTCCGGCTCGGCATCCAGCCCGACGGGCCAGACGGCAATACCCAGCGGCTCACCGGCCTGACGCAGCATGCGGCCAAGCTGACCATTACCGAGAACGCAAACCTGCTTCATGCTGCACCCCGCGGATCCGGGTTATCCAGCACCTCGTCGGTCTGGGCTTTACGCCACTCAGCCAGACGCTGATGTAAGTCTTTATCATGCGTCGCCAGGATCTGCGCGGCCAGCAGGGCGGCATTTGCAGCACCTGCTTTACCAATCGCCAGCGTACCGACAGGAATACCGCGCGGCATCTGGACGATAGAGTAAAGGCTGTCCACCCCGCTTAACGCGGCGCTTTGTACCGGTACGCCCAGTACCGGCACCAGCGTTTTGGCGGCAATCATGCCCGGCAGATGTGCTGCGCCGCCCGCACCAGCAATGATCACCTCGTAACCGTTCTCTTCGGCGCTTTCGGCGAAGCTGAACAGTTTATCCGGCGTACGGTGCGCGGAAACCACTTCAACGTGGTGCGGAACATTCAGGATTTCAAAGATTTCGGCGGCGAACTGCATGGTAGCCCAGTCGCTTTTGGACCCCATCACGATGGCGACACGCGCCGGATTATTGCGGGAAGACATGCGTCTTAAAACTCCTGTGGTGCGGAACACACTGCTTTCGAGGGCACAGAGAATAGCATGTAATACCGGCAAGGAAAACGGTTGCGTGGTCGAGAAATGGGCGAAAAAACGGGGAGAGGTTAAAACGGGAAGGCGATCAGTTCCACACCTTCCGGCGTGACTTTCACCATCGATCCTTCCCTGTGCCAGGCGCCTAAAACGACGCGATGGGCCGGTTCACCGTTGGCGATAAGGGAATGCACATCGGGACGATGGGTATGGCCGTGGATCAGCCACTGAACGCGATGCTTTTCCATTACGTTTACCACCGCCTGCGGGTTGACGTCCATAATGGTCATCGATTTGCTGCTGTTGGCGGCTTTGCTGCCCGCGCGCATTCTGGCGGCGATGCGGTTGCGGATGAACAGCGGCAGGGCGAGGAACATTTTCTGGATCCACGGGGTGTGGACTTTGGCGCGAAACGCCAGGTAGCCGGTATCGTCGGTGCAGAGCGTGTCGCCGTGCATGATCAGAATATTGCGGCCATAGAGGTCGAGCACCTGCTCTTCCGGCAGTAGCGTCATGCCGCTCTCCCGGGCGTAGCGCTGGCCAATCAGGAAATCACGGTTGCCGTGAATGAAATAGCAGGGGACGCCGGAATCCACCAGCGCTTTAATGGCCGCAGCCATGTCACGGTGCAGCGGGTTCGGGTCGTCGTCGCCAATCCAGGCCTCAAACAGGTCGCCCAGAATGTACAGCGCATCGGCGCTTTTCGCTTCACCGCGTAAAAAACGCAGAAAACCGGCGGTGATCGCCGGTTCTTCTGTTTGCAGATGCAGATCCGCAATAAAGAGTGTCGCCACCAATTACTCGCTGACGGTCACGCTTGTGATCACAACGTCTTCTTTAGGAACGTCCTGGTGCATACCGCTGCGGCCAGTAGAAACGGCTTTGATCTTGTCGACCACGTCCATTCCTTCAACCACTTCTGCGAATACGCAGTAGCCCCAGCCTTGCAGGCTTTCGCCAGAGAAGTTCAGGAAGTCGTTGTCCGCTACGTTGATGAAGAACTGTGCGGTTGCAGAGTGTGGCGCCTGAGTACGGGCCATTGCCAGCGTACCACGGGTGTTTTTCAGGCCGTTGTTCGCTTCGTTTTTGATCGCTTCTTTCGTCTCTTTCTGGCGCATGCCAGGCTCGAAACCGCCGCCCTGGATCATAAAGCCGTTGATCACACGGTGGAAAATAGTGTTGTTGTAGAAACCTTCGCGGCAGTAGTCCAGGAAGTTTTTAACTGTTTCAGGCGCTTTGTCATCAAAGGTTTTGATTACGATATCGCCATGATTAGTGTGGAAAGTAACCATTTTTGCATCCTGTTCCGTTATTGTGGTGCGTCGACCCGTGCTCGGGTCACATATAGGGGCTTGTTATAGCATAACCACAGGACACGATCACCTTGCATTGTGTGCTGACCATACTCCGAATTATGGGTATTATAAGGAACAAACAATCCACACACGTGTTTACATGGAATCTTCGATGTTAAAAATCTTTAATACAATGACGCGCCAAAAAGAGGAATTTAAACCTATCCATGCCGGGGAAGTCGGCATGTACGTGTGTGGTATTACGGTTTACGATCTCTGTCATATCGGCCATGGCCGTACCTTTGTCGCGTTCGACGTGGTGTCACGCTACCTGCGCTTCCTGGGTTATAACCTGAAGTACGTGCGCAACATTACCGACATTGACGACAAAATCATTAAACGTGCTAATGAAAATGGCGAAAGCTTTGTCGCGCTGGTGGATCGCATGATCGCGGAAATGCACAAAGATTTTGATGCCCTGAATATTCTGCGCCCGGACAGCGAGCCGCGCGCGACTCATCACATTCATGAAATCATCGAGATCACCGAAAAGCTGATCGAACGCGGTCACGCCTATGTGGCGGACAACGGCGACGTGATGTTCTCGGTGCCGACGGACCCCACCTACGGTGCGCTTTCCCGCCAGGATCTGGATCAGCTCCAGGCCGGTGCGCGCGTGGACGTGGTGGACGTGAAGCGTAACCCGATGGACTTCGTGCTGTGGAAGATGTCCAAAGCGGGCGAACCAAGCTGGCCATCCCCGTGGGGCGAAGGGCGTCCGGGCTGGCACATTGAATGTTCCGCGATGAACTGCAAACAGCTGGGCAACCATTTCGACATTCACGGCGGCGGGTCGGATCTGATGTTCCCGCATCACGAAAACGAAATCGCACAGTCTACCTGCGCCCACGGCGGCGAGTACGTGAATTACTGGATGCACTCCGGGATGGTGATGGTGGACCGCGAAAAGATGTCGAAATCGCTGGGCAACTTCTTCACCGTCCGCGATGTGCTGAAGTATTACGACGCGGAAACCGTGCGCTACTTCCTGATGTCTGGTCACTATCGCAGCCAGCTGAACTACAGCGAAGAGAACCTGAAGCAGGCGCGCGCTGCGCTGGAGCGTCTGTATACCGCACTGCGCGGCACCGACAGGTCTGTTCCGGCCGCAGGCGGCGAGGCGTTCGAAGCCCGTTTTGTTGAGGTCATGAACGACGACTTCAACACCCCGGAAGCCTACTCCGTGCTGTTCGACATGGCGCGTGAGGTGAACCGCCTGAAGTCAGAAGACATGGCGGCGGCGAATGCGCTGGCGTCTCATCTGCGTAAGCTCTCCTCCGTGCTCGGCCTGCTGGAGCAGGAGCCGGACGTGTTCCTGCAAAGCGGTGCGCAGGCGGACGACGGTGAAGTGGCGGAAATTGAAGCACTGATTAAAGCGCGTCTGGAAGCGCGTCAGGCGAAAGACTGGGCGGCGGCGGATGCGGCGCGTAACCGTCTGACCGAGATGGGCATTATTCTGGAAGATGGCCCGCAGGGGACCACCTGGCGTCGTAAGTAAGTCCGTAACGCCCGGTGGCGCTAACGCTTACCGGGCCTACAGGTGAAAGTAGGCCGGGTAAGGCGCAGCCGCCACCCGGCTTTTTTTTACCTTCTCTTCTTCCACCACAGCACCCCCATCAGCACCATCCCCGGCAGCCACACCCACAGCAGTTCTGAAATGATTACCTGATGCCCGTACGGGGTGGTATAGCGCGACAGTGCAAACGGCGCGACCTTGATCACCTGCCACGGTGCAAAGAAACGTTCATCCGACCAGGGCCACAGCCAGCCGACGCCTTTCCCGCCCGTGGTGATCGAATCCAGCAGGCTGTGCGACAGCAGCGACACGGTTAAAAACAGCCAGCAGCGCGTCAGGCTGGCCCGGAACCATCGTCGGCCTGCCAGCACGCAAAGTATCGGCAAAATAAAGGCAAACAGCAGCGAATGCGTAAAACCGCGATGGCCGAAAATGTTGCCGTAAGCGACACCGAATTTAAACGCCAGTACGTCGACGTCCGGCAGCATGGCGAGGACGATCCCGGCAAACAGCAGGCGGGGTGGGATGACTTTGGTTCCGAGCCCTAAGCCCAGACACAGAGGAACGGCAGCGTGAGTGATGACGGTAGGCATTGCATTTATCCATGGCAAATCATGGGAATATAGCAGCAGATCCGCCGCAGCAAACCTGTGCTAAATTCTGATTTTACGCCGATTCCCGCGCAATAAGCTGCCCGGAGAGGGTAATGCGCTGCGTTTGCAGATCCGGCTCTTTCAGCCTGCGGATCATCAGCCCTGCCGCCTGGCGGCCTGTCTCTTCACTGGCAGACGACACGTAAGTCAGCGACGGCGATGTGAGGTTAACGTGAAGCATATCTTCAAAACCAATCAGCGCCACCTGCTGGGTTAAAAACACGTCTTTACCCACCGTGCGCCCCACCTGGTGAATGCCCGAGATCGAACCGAGCATTGCATCTGGTGAATGGCAGAGCAGGGCGGTAATTGTATTGTTCTTCTCCAGCAGCTGGCGAGTCGCCATGGCCGCCGCCTGCGTGTCATCGGTGCAGGCGGGAGAATATTCCTCACGCCAGACCAGCCCGTTTTGCGTCATCGCGCTGCGAAAACCAAGCAGGCGCTGCTCGCGGATACGGCACCCGTCGCGCCCGCCAATGTAGGCAATGTTGCGGTGCCCGCGCTCAATAAGATACCGCGCGGCCAGGTTCGCCGCCTGGCGGTTATCGCGCATCACCAGATTGCATTTCTCTTCCAGCAACGACTGCGAAACCGCCACAAGCGGCAGCGGGCAGTGACGAATGTGTTCCGGGAGAGAGGCGGCGCGGGTGTCCGACGCCAGGTAGATGACGCCCGCCACGCCCTGCTGCTTAAACGAGAGCAGGGTCCGTTCAAGATGTTCGCCGTCGTTCAGCGGCTGGCCGAGAAAAACCATATAACCCTGCTTCTCCAGCTCCTGAACGATGCTCGCCATCACTTTAATGGAAAAGCTGTCGCTGAAGTCGCGCAGGATCAGGCCGATTAAGTTGGAGGTGTTGGCGCGAAGGTTGGCAGCGGCGACGTTATGAATATAGCCCAGCGTGGTGATGGCGGCATTGACCTTCCCGATCGTCGCCTCTGAGATCTTCCCTTTTTGGCGCAGCACCAGCGAGACGGTAGAGACCGACACGCCCGCATGCTTTGCAACATCAATAATGCTGACTTTCTTCAAAACCGCTCCCTGAAATTTACCGATTATCAGCCAGATAAGAGGCGTCCCCCAGCCTACAGGAGACGCCTCTTTCAGGCATCTTATTATTTGCCAATCATCGTGGACATGGTCTGGGCGATAAACTGTGCTCTGGCCCCGAAAATCACCTGTATCCCGTTGTCGCCCACGAACACCACGCCGCGCGCGCCAAGCCCGTTCAGCCCGTCGCGGTCCACCGCATCGCTCTTCGCCACTTCCAGACGCAGGCGGGTGATGCACGAGCCGACGGAATCAATGTTCTGCGCACCGCCCAGCAGGCCGATGATTTCGGTGGCAAGTTCGGAATCGGACTTGTCATTCGCACTGGCGGTCACTTCAGTACGGCCCGGCGTTTTCACGTCGAAACGGCGGATCACGAAGCGGAAGGTGAAGTAATAGATCAACGCCATCGGAATGCCGATGATAATGGCGCTCAGGAAGTTGGTCTGATAGCCATTAAACGACGGCAGGATGCCGAACGACAGGTAGTCGATAAAGCCCGCCGAGAACGATTTGGCGATATGCGCATGCAGCAGGTACATGGTCATGTACGCCAGGCCCGCCATGATGGCGTTGAAAACGTAGAGAATCGGCGCCACGAAGATAAAGGTGAACTCCACCGGCTCGGTGATCCCCGTCAGGAAACAGGTTAGCGCCGCAGAGAAGAGAATACCGGCCGCGATTTTCTTATTTTTGGTATGCGCTTCGTAGTACATCGCCAGACATGCCGCGGGCAGCGCGAACAGCATCAGCGGGAACTCACCCTGCATGAACTTCCCGGCGTTCTGGTAGGTGTCGCTGCTAAAGGATTTCACCCCTTCTTCCAGCATCTTGAACCAGATGGTCTGGTCGCCGTGGATCACCTGGCCTGCCTGGGTGGTGTAATCCCCGAAAGAATACCAGAACGACGGATACCAGATGTGGTGCAGGCCGAGCGGGATCAGCGCGCGCTCCACCAGGCCGAAGATAAAGGTCGAGGCCGCCTGGTTGTCGCCGTTCACCACCACGGAAAGGGCGTCGATCCCGGACTGAATATGCTGCCAGACGTACGGCAGCAGCAGGCCGAGGAGGAACGACAGGAACGCCGTCGCAATCGCCACAAAACGCTTACCGGAGAAGAAGCCGAGGAACTCCGGCAACTGCATGGTGTGGAAACGGTTGTAGCACCAGGCCGCAAGAATACCGCAGATCAGGCCGCCAAAGACGCCCATTTGCAGCGTCGGGATGCCGACGACCATGGCGTATTTCCCGCCCTGAGAGGCCATTTCCGGCGTAATGCTCAGCACGGTGCTGATGGTGATGTTGGTGACAAACACCGACACCGCCGCAGAAAGCGCCGCGATACCGGACTCCGACGCCAGACCCACGGCAGAGCCGATGGCAAACAGCATCGGCAGGTTATCAAAAATAACCCCGCCAGCGTTCATCATCAGCGGCAGGTGGAACTTATCGCCGAAGGCCAGCAGCAGGCCCGCAGCGGGAAGCAGTGAAATTGGCAGCATTAAGGCGCGACCAATCATCGATAATTTAGACAGCGATTTAACAAACCCTGATATCAGACTCATGCTGATTTCCCCCGAGTAGCGCTTTTTTTAGCGCTGTTATTGTAAGTAGAACGTTTTAGTAGAACGTTCTACTTATCGTGGGGAAAGTCTGAAAAACGCGCAACTGAAATCTCACCTTTCAAGAGATGAAATAGTGATTATTTGAAGTTGATCGATAATTAACCGCGATGGATGTGAGGGGATTGTGAGAGAAATTGCCGGGTGGCGGCTACGCCTTACCCGACCTACAAACGGCGTTCGGACTGTTCCCTCTCCCCTTTGGGGAGAGGGTTAGGGTGAGGGGCCTCAGGCCGTCACGGTCACGCTCTGCCCTGCATAACTCACGGTCTGGCCCGCGACAATTTTGCAGCGCTTGCGGGTTTCCACCGCGCCGTCTACTTTCACCTGCCCGTCCGCGATAACGATTTTTGCCTGCGCGCCGCTTTCGCTCCAGCCTTCCAGCTTCAGCAGATCGCACAGCTCAACGTGCGGGTGTTTACCTAAAGAAAAAGTTGCCATGATTACGCGTCCTCTACGTCGTGATACTCCTCGCACGCCTGCAAGGTATTTTGAATCAGTGTTGCTACCGTCATCGGGCCTACGCCGCCCGGGACCGGGGTAATGTAAGACGCGCGCGCCGCGGCATCTTCATACACTACGTCGCCGACCACTTTGCCGTTTTCCAGACGGTTAATCCCCACGTCCACGACAATCGCGCCCTCTTTGATCCACTCGCCCGGAATAAAGCCCGGCTTGCCGACCGCCACGATCAGCAGATCGGCGTTTTCGACGTGGTGACGCAGGTTTTTGGTGAAGCGGTGGGTGACGGTGGTGGTGCAGCCCGCCAGCAGTAGCTCCATGCTCATCGGGCGGCCCACGATGTTGGAGGCGCCAATCACCACGGCGTTGAGGCCGTAGGTATCGATGTTATAACGCTCCAGCAGCGTCACGATGCCGCGCGGGGTGCATGGACGCAGGCGCGGCGCGCGCTGGCACAGGCGGCCCACGTTATACGGGTGGAAGCCGTCAACGTCTTTGTCCGGCGCGATGCGCTCCAGCACCTTCACGTTGTCAATGCCCGCAGGCAGTGGCAGCTGAACCAGGATGCCGTCGATCTCTTTATCGGCATTCAGGGTGTCGATCAGTTCCAGCAGTTCTGCTTCGCTGGTGGTTTCCGGCAGATCGTAAGAGCGGGAGACGAACCCCACCTCTTCGCACGCTTTGCGTTTGCTGCCGACATAAATTTGCGAAGCCGGGTTGCTGCCAACCAGCACAACGGCCAGCCCGGGGGCGCGAAATCCGGCGGCTTTACGCGCCTTCACTTTTTCCGCAACCTCAGAGCGCACCTGCTGCGCAATCGTTTTACCGTCAATAATCTTTGCTGCCATCAGAGAGAAGATTCCGTCTGTAACGTTAGAAAGGGGGGATTGCCTGTATTTTGTCAGAAGCGAGCGCCGCTGTCAGTCACCCTTTACGAGATTTCATCGCTGGCCTGCAAAACCCCTTCTGGGGGTATGGTCAATTTCTTAGAGGGGATTAGGATGTGACCTGGCAAAATGGCAGCGTTTTGACATATTACAAAATAGATTCCTGAGCTACTTTGTCCTCTCCGAAATAAGCCTTCAATTTTTTAATTGAACGTATTTCTTATTCCCGAATATGCGCGGGAAGGGTTATTTACATTTTAAAGGAATAGACATGAAACTCAGCAACATTGCTTCTACTGTTATTGCAACTCTGGCCCTGGTCGCGGGTGCCGCTCACGCAGAAGATCCGGTAGCGCCTGTATCTGTAAACGGTGGTACGGTGCATTTTAAAGGTGAATTAGTGAATGCCGCGTGTTCAGTAAATACTGACTCTTCTGAGCAGACGGTTAATCTCGGCCAGTACCGTACCGCGAAATTCACCAAAGTGGGTGACACCACCTCCAATATTCCGTTCACCATCGAACTGAACGACTGCGATCCTGCGGTAGCGAAAACCGCTGCTGTCGCGTTTACCGGCCAGATCGACGCCACCGACAAAACGCTGCTGGCGGTAAGCTCCGGTAACAACGACAACTCCGCGAAGGGCGTGGGCATTGAGATCCTCGACAGCAAATCCACCACGCTGACCCCGGATGGCGCCACCTTCTCTGCGGCGCAGAGTCTGATTGAAGGGACTAACACCCTGAACTTCACCGCGCGCTATAAAGCCACGGCGGCAACCACCGCGCCAGGCCAGGCCAACGCGGACGCAACATTCGTAATGAAATACGAGTAATGCCTGAATACAGGGATGTGGCTGGCCTCAGGGAAGAGGTCTTTTAATCGCTTATACCGGGAGCGAAGGATGACAAGGACTGGGATACTGCTGTGTGCCCTTGCGATTGCCCCAGCGGTAAACGCACATACCGTTGTGATTGACGGCGGCAAAGTACACCTCAGGGGAGAGCTGGTTAACGGCGGCTGCGCCGTGGCCCCGGACAGCCAGAATATGCGCGTGGATATGGGGCAATACCGCACAAACGCCTTTTCCGGCGTCGGCAGCTTTTCCACGGTTAATGTGCCTTTCACCGTACGCCTGCTGGATTGCAGCGTGGACGTCTCCCGCACCGTAGGGATCCAGTTCCAGGGAGTGACACCGGCAGAAGACCCGCAGGTTTTCCTGGCGACATCGCGGCCGGGGGAAAACGCGGTCAGCAGTGGTGTCGGGCTGGCGCTTTTTGACGAACAGCAACGCCAAATCATCCCGAACGCGACGGCGGTGAGCTGGTTGCCCATTAATACCCGCGAGCTGGCATTTCATTTCAGCGCCCGCTACCGGGCAATATCCGAACACCTTGTACCAGGCACTATTCAGTCGAATGTCTGGTTTACGTTGATTTATCCCTGACGCCTGCGAACTAATTATTAAAGGTACGGTTGTGATGAACACCCTGATTAAACCTGGACTGTTTTTATCTTTTATTTTGATGATGATTTCTGCCACCGCGAATGCGTCCGGCGGAATTGCGCTGGGCGCGACGCGCGTTATTTATCCGGCCGATGCAAAACAAACGTCGCTGGCGATCACCAACAGCAATAAACAAGAGCGCTATTTAATTAACGCGTGGATAGAAAATGCTAACGGGCAAAAGGAAAAAACCTTTGCCGTCACGCCGCCGCTGTTTGTCAGCGAGCCAGCCAGCGAAAACACCCTGCGCATTATCTACGCAGGCCCGGCGCTGCCTGCCGATCGCGAATCGCTTTTTTACATGAACGTCAAAGCGATTCCCTCCGTCAGCAAAAAACATCAGGACGGCAACAACGTCCTGCAACTGGCCATTCTGTCTCGCATCAAGCTGTTTGTTCGCCCGGCTAGTCTGGCGATGCCGCCGGAAGAGGCGCTCTCACAGCTGCGCTTTGAGCGCGTCGGCAACCATCTTAAGGTGAGCAATGCCTCGCCGTATTACGTCACGCTGGTCAATCTGAAACTTGGCGGTCAGACCCTGGATAACCTGATGGTTGCCCCCAAAAGCTCGGCGCAGCAAGTGCTGCCCACCGCAGCGAGCGGCACGCTCTCCTGGCAGAGTGTGAACGACTATGGCGCCATTACCCCGGCGCGTAGCGTCAGCCTGTGAGCAGAGACAGGGCGATGAACACTCAATGGCGTTACTGCCCGGTTGCGCTGGCACTGATGGCAACGCTCTGGCCACAGGCTGGCTGGGGCGAGAGCTACTTTAACCCGGCGTTTCTCTCCGATGACGCGGCGAACGTGGCGGATTTGTCGCGTTTTGAAAAAGGCCATCAGCAGGCACCTGGCGTCTATCGCGTCGATATCTGGCGTAACGATGAGTTTATCGGCACGCAGGATGTGCGGTTTGAGCAAGCTGACAACACGCCGCCGGTCGCGGGCGGTTTGTCGCCGTGTATAACGCGCGCGATGCTCGATCGCTTTGGCGTCAATATCGCCGCCTTCCCGGAACTGAGCAACGTGCAGGGCGATACCTGCGTTCCCCTCACCACGGCCATTCCCGGCAGCGAAACGGCGTTTAACTTCGCCTCGTTGCGCCTTAACGTCAGCCTGCCTCAGGTGGCGATGCAAAACAGCGCCCGGGGGTATATTCCGCCTGAACAGTGGGATGAAGGTATCCCCGCCGCGCTGCTGAACTACAGCTTTACCGGCAACCGGGGCAGCGACGACGACAGCTACTATCTGAACCTGCAAAGCGGGTTGAACTATGGCGCCTGGCGATTACGCAATAACGGCGCGTGGCGTTACACCGATAGCAACGGCCAGCGGCACAGCAGCTGGCAAAATATCGGCACCTGGGCGCAGCGTACGATTATCCCGCTGAAAAGCGAGCTGGTGCTGGGTGACAGCAACACCGGTAACGATGTCTTCGACAGCGTCGGTTTTCGCGGTGGGCGGCTCTATTCGTCCGACAGCATGTACCCGGACAGCCTGCAAGGCTACGCACCGACCGTACGCGGAATCGCCCGCACCCCCGCCAAAGTGGTGATCCGCCAGAACGGATACGTGATTTACCAGAGCTATGTGCAGCCGGGGGCCTTTGCGATCACCGACCTTAACCCGACCTCCTCAAGCGGTGACCTGGAGGTGACGGTGGAAGAGAAGGACGGCAGCCAGCAGCGCTACACCGTACCGTATTCCACCGTCCCACTGCTCCAGCGTGAAGGACGCTGGAAATACGATCTGGTGGCGGGGGATTATCGCAGCGGCAACAGCGAGCAGGATACGCCATTCTTCGCTCAGGGAACGATGATAGCGGGCCTTGCCGACGGCTATACGCTGTACGGCGGTACGCAGCTGGCCTCGCGGTATACCGCCATTGCCATTGGCGCGGGGAAAAACCTCGGTGACTGGGGGGCGGTCTCACTTGATCTCACGCATGCCCGCAGTCAGCTTGCGGATGACAGCCGCCATGAGGGGCAGTCCCTGCGGTTCCTGTACGCCAAATCCCTTAACGGATTCGGCACCAACTTCCAGCTACTGGGCTATCGCTACTCGACCAAAGGCTTCTACACCCTCGACGATGTGGCCTGGCGCACAATGGAAGGCTACCAGTATGGCGACGATCAGGATGATGACGGCGTGCCGGACGTGCAGAGCTATCACAACCTGACGCTGAATAAAAAAGGGCGATTCCAGCTCAATATCTCCCAGTCTCTTGGCGATTACGGTTCGCTGTACGTCTCAGGCAGCCAGCAAAGCTACTGGGGCACCAGCGAGTCCAACGTCTGGTACCAGCTCGGCTACGCGGGCGGGGTGAAAGGGATCAGCTACGCCTTATCCTGGTCGTGGAACAAGTCCGTCGGCATTGACGGAACCGACCGGATCGCCTCGTTCAACGTCTCCGTCCCGTTCAGCCTGTTTACCCGTCACGGCTACCGTCGCGACAGCGCGATCGACCGGGCCTATGCCACGGCCTCAGCCAGCCGTAACAGCGACGGTGATACCAGCTGGCAGACCGGGATCAGCGGAACGCTGCTCCAGGATCGTAACCTGAACTACAGCGTCACGCAGGGCCACACCAGCAACAACGGCGCCAGCGGCAGCGCCAGTGCCAACTGGCAGGCGACGTACGGCACGCTGGGCGTGGGCTACAACTACACCCGGGATCAGCATGACCTCAACTGGCAGCTCTCCGGCGGCGTGGTGGGGCATTCCGACGGCATCACATTCAGTCAGCCGCTGGGCGATACCAACGTTCTGATCAAAGCGCCGGGTGCGTCAGGCGTCAGCGTCGAAAACCAGACCGGCGTCAAAACAGACTGGCGTGGCTATGCGGTAATGCCGTACGCCACGGTGTACCGTTACAACCGCGTGGCGCTCGACACCAACACCATGAGCAACAACACCGACATTGAAAATAACGTTTCCAGCGTCGTGCCGACGAACGGTGCGCTGGTGCGCGCCAGTTTTGACACCCGCATCGGCGTGCGCGCGCTGCTCACCGTGAAGCGCGATAACCAGCCTGTACCGTTTGGGGCGGTGGTGCGTGAGACCAAAAGCGGCGTCACCAGCATGGTGGGAGATGACGGCCAGATTTACCTGAGCGGGCTGCCGCTGAGCGGAGAACTGCTGATTCAGTGGGGAGACGGGAAACAGTCCCAGTGTCGTGCACCTTACAGCCTGCCAGAACAGAGCCTGCAACAGGCGATCACACTTAAGGGGATCCGCTGTGAATAAAATCCATTATCTGGGGTTATCCCTTCTGGCGTTTTTGCCGGTATCTGCGGCGTTCGCCACCGTCTGCGTCAATGAAAATGGCGTACCGACGGAGGTGTATTACGACCTGACGGACAAATTCAACAGTTCCAATAACCAGGTGGGGCAGGTGGTCACGCTCAGCGAGAAGTCCCAGTGGGTGGGCGTTAACGCCGTCTGTCCTAAGGGAACGATCGGGAACACCACCAAGCGCAGCTATGTGACCGATTTCCCGGTCACCGGCACCAGCGATGGCTACCAGTATCTGAAGCTTAACGACTATCTGGACGGGGCGATGAAAATCACCGACAGCTCCACTGGCACGTTTTATCCGCCCAAAAAATACATTCAGATGGGGAGCCACCCGAATGTGTCTAAAAACAAACCGTTTGGCGTACAGGATTCCAGCCTCGTCTTTCGGCTTAAAGTGACCCGACGCTTTATCAATATGGTGGTGATCCCCCGGGCGACCATGTTCCGGGTTTACGTCACCACCACCTCCTCGGATCCCCTCACCACGCCGGTCTATACCATCAGCTACAGCGGGACCATTCAGGTGCCTCAGAGCTGTGAAATTAATGCCGGGAATGTGGTGGAGTTCGATTTTGGGGACATCGGCGCCTCCCTGTTCAGTAAAGCGGGCATCGGGAATAAGCCGGAGGGTGTCTCAGCGCAAAGCAAAACCATCGGCATAAAATGCACTAACGTCGAGGCGAACGCCATGCTGACGATGCGCGTTGAAGCGGAGAAGGTTTCAGGCAGTACGCTGGTTTCCGATAACGCGGATGTGGGCTTTGTGATTGCCAACAGTAATGGCGTGCCGCTGACGCCGAACAACCTGACCAGTAAAATTCCGTTCCGTCTGGACGACAGCGCGCAGGCGCAGGTGGGGATCCGCGCGTGGCCCGTCAGCGTAACCGGGAAAAAACCTGCCGAGGGGCGTTTTACCTCGCGCGGCTATTTACGCGTCGACTACGACTAAGGAGCAGGTATGCGAAACGGGATGCGGTGTTTAGCCGTCGCGCTCTTTGCGCTTTGCCCCCATGCGTATGCAGAGACGGCGCTTGGGGAAATTAACATTCAGCTTTACGGCAATATCGTCGATTTTACCTGCGTGGCGGAGGGGGATGACAGCAATAAAACCGTCACGCTCGGCACCTGGCCAACGAAGCAGCTTCGCACAACGGGAAGCCGGACGCAGCCTGTGCCGTTCACCCTTAAGCTGACCGGATGCCCGCCTGGGGCGGCTTCGGTCACGTTTACGGGGAAGGTTGACGGGCATGATAACAGCCTGCTGGCGCTGAATGATGCCAGCGCAGCCAGCAACGTGGCCGTGGAGATCCTCGACCGGGATAAAACGCGCCTCGCCTTACAGCAGGCGAGCCAGACGGTGTCGGTAGATGCGCAGGGAAATGCCGAACTGTCGTTTTATGCCAATTATATCGCCACGGCGGATAACCCACAGCCGGGCCGGGCTGACGCCGATGCAACATTCATGATTAATTATAATTAATCGGATATACTCTCCCTGTTACGGTTATACGTTGCAGGGAGAGTGCAGGGTTACAGTAATTCGTGCGCTTTCGCGTAATCAATTAATTCAACGATACTTTGCACACCCAGCTTGGAAAAGATATTAGACTTATGGGCGCTAATTGTTTTGTTGCTAAGTAATAATTGATCCGCAATCTCCTTATTTGATAATCCGTTCGCCAGATATCGCAGAACCGTCACCTCACGATTCGATAATGGCATATCCACAGCGGCACCTGTCCGGGAGCCAAGATGGTTTATAAAGCTCAATGTTTCTGAGGGGAAAAAAGAATAGCCCGTCAGGATCATTTCCACCGCGTTATAAATTTCCCCCAGATCCTTTCGCTTGCTGACAAAACCATTTGCCCCGGCGCGGATGGCGCGCCCTGCGTAGAAAGCTTCAGATTTTGAAGAGAGGAAAAGAACCTTAATGTCTTTATTTAAGTTCCTGATTCTTTTCAGTAATACGAACCCATCTGTGCCCGTCGTTTCAATATCGAGAATGACCAGATCAATGGGGTGATTGCGTATACAGTCAAGTACTTCGTGGCTGTCGCCTGACTTCAGTTTAACCTGGATGTTTTTATTTTTCTGTAGCAGGACTTCTATCGACATTCTGACGATAGGGTGTTCGTCCATAATGATAACGGATGCCGGTTTCATTTTTTATGCCTCAGATTGTTAAAAGCGTTATGCTGAGTTTTGTTAAAACTCTCGAAAAGCCGGAAGGATAATTGCGCAGATCCTTGTACGGTAAATGTCCCTGGGAAGAGCGAAAGCATCCTTGTTTACGTAGTGGTGATATCAATGCCTCAGCGCAGTTATCTCATAAGGCTGGTTATGGCAAAATGATTTTTCTTATTCGCGTGTCAAACACGTCTTATTATACCGTTTAAGTATTGTCCGAAAAGCCTGTAAATTAATATCCATATATTGCTGATTATTATCTTCTGGATCTGAATCGCTAACTTTTTAAAATTAGCAAAAATGTCCTGATATTGCATTTACCACACACTTTCATCTTTATGTAATAACAAAAAATAAACGATCTTACTGTGTGTTAATCAAATGTTAAAAATGCGAGGGCTGTGACAGCCTGTTTCCCGCCCGTCCGCCCTCCCAGATATCCGCTTGTTCGTACGTTATCCCCCCGTTTCAAACATCTCATGCCAGATTAACGATCCAAACAACAGAACAGCACTATCTGCTGTTTTCTTCACCTCTCATCGCTTTCTTTTACAGGTGAATCGCTTGTTTTTACACCATTATCATCCTGTTAACGGAAACGCCAGAACCTTAACGCATGGATAAAACCACTCTCATCGAGCGTGCAGGCAGCATTTTGCAGGGTTGAAGATGAAGAATTAGGAATAGTTATAAAATCGAAAGTTTTGTTAAAAAACACAAAAATTTAACATATATCCTAAGTAATTTCCTAAAGGTCTTTAGGAATTAAGGGGTTACTGAATACGTTAATACGTGAAATCTGAGAGGTTGTTGAGAAGATGTAGCAACTCATGACGATGATTCAGCCCAAGTTTCGCCAGGATGCAGCTGAGACGGTAAATAATGCGGCTGTAAGGGCGGTTCTGTAACTGCGCGATTTGGCGCAAGGAGCTACCCTGCGACAGTGCCTGTAAGATCGGCCATTCATCCCGGGAAAACCACTCTTTACGGTGTCCGGGAGGGGAGGGCGCTTCCAGCAAAGTTTGTTGCATAGCCAGCGCCGTAAGCTGGCGTTCAAGCACATGAAAAGGGCCAGCCGCTTTACAAAACAGGCGGGCATCATAATCATCGGCGCGGACGAGCAGGTAGGGTGTCAGGTAGGGGGCGAACAGGCTGTGGCGGCGTAATCGGTCCAGCAGGTCAATGAGCGGCGAGGCGCGGCTCTCGATGTCGACGACCAGACGCGATGAAGGCCAGTGATTTAAATCACTGAGGGCGGCATCCAGCGTGGAATAGTCGCAGCAATTGCTCAGGGGCGACTGCCCGCTCAGAAAACCGGAACGGAAAAAATTATCCTGTGTGACCAGAATGATAAAGGGAGCATCGGTTTTGCGGGTCTGGTTGATTGACTGGCTCAAATATTCGAGACGATCAAAAAATGGGAGAGCAAAAGGCGAGTGCGTAGAACCCAGTGAATCACTTCCTGTCCGACGACGCCGATAACGGCGCACTGTCATTCGCATAGCTTCCCTCTTGGCGATGACCGTTCAGTCCTCCTGCCATCTCCAGGATGGCCAATAATATCCCTGACCGAAGCGCGCGCCAGCCTGAAGTGCGCATGCACGATCCCTTTCTGTTTCAATGCCTTCAATGAGCACATTCGTAGCGATTTTTGAACAAAGCGTGACCAGCTGTGTCAGCGCCGGCGTTGCACGTAAACGCCAGAAAGCGATCTTATCGATTTTTATTCCGCTTAACGGCAGGCGGCAGGCTAAAAATGCACGTCCTGACGCTTCATCAATATCATCCAGCCAGATCCGGTGCCCCTGCGCGGTCAACTGCTGAAGCGCACAACTCACCCTCAGACGTGCCGGGTCTGAGAGTGAAAAGAACGAGGCAGGTTCCACGAGTTCAATGTTCAGCGGTGGGCTATTCAGTTGCAGTAAACGCTGGAACATTTCCGGTATGGTCAGAACGGTTATCGGCAAATTTATGAAAAGGTTGTCACAGGGGAAGGGGTTTTTTAACGCGGCGATCTGTGCTTCCAGCAGCATAAGCGCCCCGGCGGCGGACAAGTCGCGGAAAAAGCCTTCGCTTTGCTGATGCGGCGACAACACGCTGAGCACTTCGGCCCCTACCGTGCGCGATGAGGAGAGGGCGACAATGGGTTCAAGCTTGATGCCTGTAATGTCGCGTGAGATGTGTTGCACGTGCGAGGGGAAACCTGTCTGGTCTGGCGCTGTCACTCCGTCGTCCTGTTCACTTCCAGCCTCCTGGCGGCCGGGATACCGCAGGACAGTGTGAAGGCGAAGTGAACAGGAAAACAGCAGGCGTTACTTAAAAGCGGCTAAGCCTTTTCGCAGCCCGTAAAAGAGGGATAAATGTTGAAAAAACAGCCGTATTTACAATCAACTAGTCATTATCGCCAGAGAAGGCGGAAAAGGCATTGACTCACTACGCATTGACCGTATAATTCCAGGCGTTTCACCACCGCGAAGTACACTCTTCTCCGTGCGCCCTTAGCTCAGTTGGATAGAGCAACGGCCTTCTAAGCCGTAGGTCGTAGGTTCGAATCCTACAGGGCGTGCCATTTAAAAACAGTCGCTTACGCCAGTTTCAAGCCAGCCTGATTTTCTCCTTGTGTCGTATTTGTGTCATGGTTGCCAAAAATGGCATCAATTTTCCGTGCGTGTTCGCTTAAGTGGTTCGGTGCCAGGTGAGCGTATCGACGTACCATTTCGATGGACTCCCAGCCGCCCATTTCTTGCAGAACTGACAACGGAACGCCGGACTGAATTAACCAGCTCGCCCAGGTATGCCGGAGGTCATGAAAACGGAAGTCTTCTATACCCGCTCTTTCCAGTCCAATGCGCCAGGCGACATTGTCATCCACTCGCATTTTGCGGACAGCCGGAGTGACGGTTTTATCCGGGCGCGTTGATGGCTTCGTGTGAACGAATACCCACCTGGAACTTTTCCCGATCTGATCCCTTAACACCCTGCATGCGGTATCATTCAGAGCCACGCCGATAGCCTTGCCCGCCTTCGCGTTCTCCGGATTTACCCATGCAACCTTTCTCTGCATATCGACCTGCTGCCACTCCAGATCAATGATGTTGGAGCGGCGCAGGCCGGTTGCCAGTGCAAATATCACCACCGGCTTTATCGACTCCGGCATGCAGGAGATAAGCCGTTCTGCCTCGTCCCTGGTCAGCCATCGGATGCGTTTGCTGATCGGCTTTTTCGTTTTTATAACCGGGGCCGTTTTAATCCAGCCCCAGTCATTAGCCGCAGCCTTGAACAGAGATCGCATGAAAGAAAGGTGCTGACTCTTTGTGGCCTGGCTTACCGGTTTCTCAGCATACGGAGGCGGTTCCTTCCCCCGGCGTATAGCCGCGTCCCTGCGCGACTCCCAGACCTGAATATGCTTACGGTTGACCATCTTCGAAACAGCCTCATGAACCTGATCAGCTGTGATGGTTGAAATATCCCGGCCGGAGAAATGCCGCAGGAAATATTCGATTTTGGTCTTATCGTCATCGAGTGACCGCTTATGCTCCTTCTCGCGGATCCACCTGATGCAACATTCCTCAAACGTCCTCGTCGGCAGCTCTCCAATTTTATCAACCCGCCACGCTTCAGCCTTCAGCTTGTCGTGCAGCTCCTGCGCTTGTTTCTTGTCCCCCGTACCAAGAGATCGTCTAATTCTTTTCCCTGACGGCGTAACGAAATGACAGTGCCATACGCCGCCTCTGAGGGTGATTGACATAAAATTTCTCCTTTATGTTCACCCGCGCTCGCAGGAACAGGATCGCGCGGGTCATGTAAATACGCAATACAGGCGACGTCGGTCGTTCGGTATTTGTTCCCGATCTTCTTCCCGGCCAACTGCCCCGAGTCGATAAGACGGTAGACAGTTCTCGGTGAGGTGATTAGTAGCTCGGCCGCCTGTCTGGCTGTCAGTGTTTTTGCCTCAACCATGCATTTCCTCCAGGCAAAAAAGAACCCGGCGCGGAGCCGGGCAAAATGGGGGATAACGGAGCAGTGCTTTCGCACCCAATAGCCAGCTCATAACTGGCTATCAGTTGCGTCAGCCTGGAATGACCACGATGACGGTATTCACCATCGTTCCAGATGATTTAAATGCACCTTCAGGTAGTTCTTCGATGTGGCCGCCGCGCTCCTCTATGAGCTGGCGGAAATCAGTTGTCAGCTTGTTGCTGCGAAACGTCACAGAAGAAGCCATTACCGATACCAGCAGGCCGCCCGGCTTAAGGAATTTCAGTGCATGAGAAACGTGCTTGATGTCTGCCTGTCGGCCGAAAGGAGGATTCATAACAATGCGATCGAAAGATGCCATCGGCTCAACAGAAAGGAAGTCTATGGGGTCACCAATTTTCGCGTTTTTGATATTCATACTGTGAAGGTGAGCATTATTTTCTGGCATCAGTTCGAACATATCGACTTTAACGTCCAAAGCTGATTGTTGAGCGGCCAGCGCTAAGGCTCCCTTACCAGCACTTGGCTCAAGAACCCGCATGCCGTTTTGAATATCTGCCAATTCTATTACTCGTTCGGCTACAGCTGGCGGGGTCGGGAAGAACTCAAAATCATCCTTTGGTACAACGACGTCACCGGTGAGAATAATTTGCTCGATGCGATCTGAGGCATCGGTATCAAAAATGTGCGCTTTGGCTTTGCGGTTCCATTTTCCTCCAGCCGCCTCCAGCACTTTGTTTGTTCTGGTGTAGAGGTTGCGATCAAGCTGACCGGTAAGGAAGAGTTGCGGGCCATTACACTCTGCCGCGCTCAGTACGTTCAGAACTTCATTATCTACTCGCATTCGTTAATCTCCGGGCGTAAAAAAAGCCCTGATGGGCCTATGTCGATGTTCACGCAGCACGCTGGGCGCGCAGCAATTTAATATGCTCGCTCGTCTCCAGTTCGGCGCGTATCTGTGCCGCCTCACGGTGATCGAGGTGCTCAAAATCATTGTTAAAACGGTCGATTGAAGCGGTGTTGATCCGGCCCTGTCGCCAGTATCGGACTATCTGTGATGTGCAACTGTGGATTATGACGGGCCAACCGTGCTGGTCAGCGTAAATCTGACCCCGTTGAATTAGCTGGAACATTGGCTGACTCCTGCATCATGAGGAAGACAATCATTGCGGCACGAAGTGGGTTATCGTTAAAGCTATATGCATCGTTGGGATGAAAAGCCTCGGCCCCCCAACCGCCTCTTTTGTCCGCTTCGCTCATTGCGTAAATGCTGATTTTATTTGCGGTGATTATCGGCCATGCGGCAGCCGCATCGTTGCAGTAGTCGGGAAGCGGTGATAGCGGGTTGAGCGAAGCATCCGCGTTACCGTAATACCATGAGTCACTTTTATTTCCCGCAGTGCCCGGCCTGCATGACCATAGTCCTTTGAAAACGACATCGCCGACCAGTTTGTTTATCTCAAAATCGCCTAGCTTGCTGTAATCCATCACTTCACCCCCGCTTGTCGCATTTAATACACCATTCACTCCAGCACATACGGCCGCAGTGTTTGCATATAGGCCACATCACATTCCCCTTTGCTTATTCTTAAGTTCGATAACACCCTGGCACTCTGCGCACGTCTGGCAGCCGGGAACGGCAGCGCGCCGCGGCTCGGGAATTGGTTCGTCGCATTCTTCACAACGCTCAGCTGATACGGCATTGCGGTTCAGCCGGTGAGCGGAAAGGGCAGCGTTACGCTGAAGCTCTTCAATCTCTGCTGCGGTATCGATGATATCGGCCATGGTCAATGCTCCCGGAACTGTCGGTTAATACGGTTGAATGTGAACGCCAGCAATAAAAAAGGCCGCTTTAGCGACCTGGTGATTAGTGCCTTCATGCAGCACCGCCTTCATTCTTCTCTGCTTCGACTGCCATCTGCTCAAGCCGTCGTGATAGCTCGGCGGCCAGCGTCTGGAATTCTTCCTCGGTCGCCACCGGGATCGGCACAAAGCGAATGCCGATGTGCGCCAGGTGATTGGCAATGTCGAGGCTTTTCCTCAAATCGACGGGCGAGGCTCTGTTCATTCCGCACCGCCAGCGTGCCGCAGCCAGATGCATACCGCCCCATCTTCCGTGTCGTGAATTGAACCGACAAACCAACCACCACCGGCGGGAGTTTCGGGCTGCCACGATGAAATGTCATAGCCGTCAACATCTGGATCGACGTCATCCTCATCGCGGTAAATCACTTTCCACTCGAGGCCGTTCTTCTCCAGCCATGCGTTGAACTCAATGGGCGAAATGGATTCGCGGCCATCGCAAAATTCATCGTAAAGCGGGTGAGTCCAGTAACCGTATTGGTTGCGTTCTACGGGTAACGCTTTAAATTCTGTTGTCATGATGATCTCCATGGTTAGCAAATTCGCCGTGGTATTGCTGTCTATAAACTCTGAGACTTTCTGCGGCTTCTTCTATTGAGTCGAACCACCCAATGTTTATCCTTTCACCATTGGCTTGGCATCTTGCTCGCCAGCTTTGCATTTTTTTGTCCCAGCTAACTCCTTTAACCCCTGAAATGCTGCCCTTTCTGGCTGGTTGATTCATCATGTTTTGAGAGCGTGTGGCCAGTCTTAAATTAACAATTCTGTTATCCGATCTGACATTGTTAATGTGGTCGATCTGCTCAATTGGTGAGTGTCCATAGACGTAAATCCATGCGAGGCGATGTGCTGAATATTTGACCTTGTCTACTTTTATGTAGGCATAGCCTGTGTAATCTACGAACCCAGCGACATCACCTGGATGCATGCAGTAAGCAGTAGGGTTTAGCCAATAAAAAACCCCTGTTGAGGGGTCATAACTAAGCACTTCTTTTAACCTGTTTTGCGTAAGGGTCATTGTTCAACTCCAAACCTTTTATTCAGGCGCCCTGTGTATACGACAAACTCCAGGAGGCTAACTCCCAGAGCTTCTATTTTCTTGTGATGCTTGTTGATGATGGGAGGTACCGTTTCGTTCCAGTTAGGCTTTGGTTTCTTGCGCATGGCCTGCTGGATTTCCTCGGTGCAGCGGCGGCAGGCAGCACGGATGGCGTTGTCTGTTTCTGGCGTCATACGGCCTCCTTTTTCACAGCGTCGATGGCGCAGCCGGGTAGCAATTCAACCGCGGCGGTGGCGCACTGATTTCCCCAGTGGTGCCAGCCCGGCGCCGCGCAGCGGCTAAACAACTCAATGCGCGGCACATCACCGTAAAGCAGCTCCAGCCGGTGGCGCACTTCCCACGGCTTTTCGCTATGCGCGCCGAGCGGGCTGTAGACCACCTGCTTAATCCCGGCGTGCTTTCTTTCCAGCCAGGCGCCGCGGGTAGCAATCAGCAGATCTTCGGTATTGGCCCGGGTGTGGTTGCCGCCGTTCATGCGCGTCTCGGCGTTAAGCAGATCTAGGAAGTCGTAAAAGTCGGTGATTTCACCCTCGGCCAGCGCCTTGTTGATGCGCAGTTCGGCGTTCTGATTCAGCTTCACCCAGGTAAAGCCCTTCATCGTGCGAACGGCAAAACCCCAGGCCTCGGCCAGTTCGATAGCCTCCTGGTTATGCGTTCCGGTGTACCACATCGCCAGCACGGCGTTTTCGGCGGCAAGTTCCCACACTGGCAGGCGCTTGATGTCGATGAGCTTCATGGTGGAGTAGTGGTCGGCGGCGGCACCGTTGCTGATGGTGTTGCCGTAAGACCAGGGAGGATCTGCGTAGATAAGAGAGTATTTTCCGGTCATGCTGCCAGCTCCTTTATCGGGATGCGGTTCATGTGCATCGTGTACCCGGTGTGCGCCTCCAGCGCTGCGTACTGCTCAAGCAGCTCTGGGTGATGCCGTCCACCGTTCCGCAGGTCGTTTCGGCTCGCCATGATGCAGAACACGCAGCTAAGACGCTCATTTCCCAACGCGTAAGCGTAATGCGGTTCCTGACCGGCCTCGCGAATTGAGGCAAACACCTCTTCCACCTTCAGCTCATGAATTGGCAACCATTCGTACCAGGTCAGCACCGAGTTGGAATCAGTTTCGTTCTTGCGAAACACCTGACGCTTGGCTCGGCCAGGGGACTCCTGGGCGCGCAGACCGAGACAGTTGACGATTACTTTGAAACCGTTCGCCTTCGCGTAGGCTCTCACCTCACGCTGGATAGGGCCGCGCTTCAGGTCACTAGTGCATTTTCTCGTGCTAGCTGACGGCCAGCTCGGCACTTCTGGGCGATTCGCAAAGCGTCGCTCCACCATCTCCAGCAGGGTCTTGCGCGCCCTGGCAACGATGAACGGCAGTCCAGAACCCCCAGCCTGCTTCTCGGCTAGCTCCAGCGCGCCAGGCCATTCCATGGCGCCAAGCGAAGCATGCACTACGACGATCTGCTTTGGCGGGATAACCTCAAGCAGCTTGATAAGCATCGTTTGACTATCTTTACCGCCAGAATGGTTTGAAACGAAAAGGGCGCCTGATTTTACGAGGGCGTCTATGTCCTGGTTGGGGATGTTATTCATGCCGCCTCCTGCCTTTCCCGATATTCCTCAGCGAGCCGCTGCGCCTTTAATGGATTGCTGACCACTTCACCCCATGGCATTAGCCAGCCGTTACCAATGAAGGGAAGGCAGAGTGTGCCAACCCTGATGTCGTCGTGAGCGTGAGTCATTAGTCACTCCTTGAAGCGCCGCCGAGGCCTTTGCGATTGTCGTTTAGGTATGGGTCAGCTGGCGTGTAGTTGGATGGGGAAGGGGGTGAATCGTCGTTGGCTCTTTCTTGCTGGATGATTTGGTAAAGCTCTTTGCGATCGGCTCGCTCAGCTGGTGAAAGCTTCCGGTCAGGGATTGGCCGGAGAAGGTATTTTCGATACTCTGGGGTAAATTTGTTCATTGGTTCCTCCTGACCGGGAGATGCTTCAAAAGGGTATATCGTCGTCGAAGTCCATTGGCGGTTCGTTAGATTGGGCGGGTGCAGACTGCTGCTGTGTGCGAGGCTGTGCGCCGCCGCTGAACTGATTTCCGCCCTGCACTGGGCTGCCACCTGCCGGTGCCGCTCCACCGCCCTGGCGGCCACCAAGCATCTGCATTGTGCCGCCGACGTTTACCACTACCTCCGTGGTGTACTTCTCCACGCCAGCCTGATCTGTCCATTTTCGTGTACGCAGTTGGCCCTCGATATAAACCTGAGAGCCCTTGCGCAGGTATTCTCCGGCCACCTCAGCCAGCTTTCCGAACAGAACGACGCGGTGCCATTCCGTTTGCTCTTTCAGTTCGCCAGTGGCTTTATCTCGCCATGACTCCGAAGTTGCCAGCGTCACGCTGCACACTGCGCCGCCGGACGGAAGATAACGGACCTCGGGGTCTTGCCCGAGGTTGCCGACGAGGATCACTTTGTTTACGCCTTTGCTAGCCATTTACGCCGCCTGTTTAAGTTCTTTGAGTCGAATGCCTGTAACGTCTTTGCATTTGTTCTGGTGCTCAGTAAAGCCGTTAAGTAATTTCCAGGTATCTTCATAGCGATGCTTAAGCCGCTCGCTATCGTTTTCAGATCCAGCGTATGCAGAGAATTCGGCGAGGATTTTGTCCGCATCCACGGACTGAGTTGCCTGGTCTCGCTGCTGATGACCATCATGCGGTTGCTGGCCCCGCTCGATTGGTGTTCCTGATGGCAATGCCCACCCTGGTAGAGCAGGCGCCTTCCAGTAGAACACGCCAACCTCTTTTGATTTGGCGTACTGGAACCCGGGCGCGCGCGTTGCTGAAACCACTGCGAACCCTTCTTCCAGGTTGTAGAGGTAACGACCGATCCCCCATTGCACGGCGGCGCGCTTCATGGCGCCAGAGCGGCCACCTTTCACAGCTTCAACCTGTGTGTTTTCTGCCGCATCCCACTTGGTGATCCACTCGCCTTCAACTTTTATGGAAATACCGCACTCAACGCCGCCATTATTCGGTATATCGCGGTATTCGTTACGCCAGCCAGCTTTGCCGCAAACTTCATCCAACCGCTTCATGATTGCGCGGTTGGTTACGTAGGCCAGCACCTTGGCCCAGATTCCGTTATTGTTTTTTCCCGCCTGCTGAATGCGCCATTCAATATCCTCACTGGCAAATGGCGCATCTAAATCATCAAGGTTCATGTGTAATTCCCCGCAAATTCATCCCAGCTAATGACCGGATTCTGCCGCTCGGCGGCCAGGCTGACTGGCTCGTCGTCGTTTTCTGGCTTTTCTGGTATCACGTCGCGCATAAGGCGAAGGAACGACTCTTCATCCCACCGTTCTGCTGCCGTCATGCTGCACGCTCCTGATGAGTGATGACGTAACCCTGTTCAGCCAGCCACTCGATGACTTCTGCGCCGTCGAGCTGGGGTAGTACGTCACGGGTTTTAACGGTGCCGGCCAGGACAACGCCCTCCATCTCAACTTTGATGGTGTTGTGGGGGCCGACGGATGTGCGCATGTCTACGCACTCGCATGTGATATTCATGATTCACCTCAGTAATGAATTTTCGCGCAGGGGATCAGGTCATCTTTTAGAGCGGTAAGAACTTCGATAGCCTGTTCGCGGGTTAAGCTGGTGTAGCTGGTGAGCGCGTTAACGATGTTGGTGCCGACCGTCTTGCGGTGCTTCACGTCAGCCTCGCGCTTCGCCTGCTCATCGGCTTTGCGTTTTTCTTCCGCCTGGCGGGCTTCTTCTGCCTGTTTTGCCTTCAGGCGCTCAGCTTCCACCGCCGCGGCCTTTTCGCGTTCCGCCCGCGCTTCTGCTTCCTGCTTCTCGCGTGCCGCACGCTGTTCCGCTTCGACGCGCTGGCGTTCAGCCAGCTCTGCACGTGCTTTCTCTTCAGCTTCACGGCGCGCTGCGGCTTCAATCTCCGCTTTGTGCTTCGCTTCGGCATCGCGGCGGGCTTGTTCTGCCGCTTCCTGCTTCAGTCGTTCGTCACGTTCACGCTGAGCCTGTTCCGCCTGACGGCGCTGCTCTTCGCGGTCACGGTCAAACTTGTCATTCATCAGCAGAGCCATTTCGTGGTCTGCCTCGATCTGCGCGGCGCGCTGGCGGTCGAACTCTTCGTTCATCACCAACGCTTCGGCGTGCAGCGCGTTCATGGCCTCTTCAGCCTTGATGCGTTCCTGCTCGGCTTCCCATTCAGTGAGTGGGCGGCGGGTCGCATCGCGCAGCTCGTCGCAGGCATCAACGAATCGCTTAATTTCGGCCTCAGCCGGACGCACAGCCTCTTTCAGGCGCTTCAGGTACTCACGGCCCGGCTTTTCAATCGCCGTCTTGCTGCGGGACACCTGCGCCGCCAGAGAGGCGACACGGTCACGGCCTTTCTTCGTGGACAGGTCCGGCACTTCGTTCACTGCCTGGCGGATTTGCTCGAGATAAGCGTCAAGGCCGCCGGCTACGTAAAGCACTGGTGCCTGCTCCGGCTTGATTTCGATGACAGTTAAGTCCGTTACTTCGCTCATGGTTTCTCCTGAAATTTGGATGTGCAGATCCCGCCCGCGTAATGCCAGGCCGATCGGTTGAATAGGGTGGTTAGTGCTGGATAGGGTTGCCGTGACCGTCCAGAAGGACGTCAATCACGCAGTCACTGAGACGGATGATTTCTGCATCGGTGTGCAGGTATACCCATTTGCGCTCCTGAATGACTGCTGAGACGCGATAGGTTCGGCCTTCATGCATTGCCATCATGCCGGGCGTGACGCACTGGCGAATGAGCGGGGTAGTGCCGTAGTGGTTGATCATACCTTCACCTCAACCTGTTCCAGGAGGCCAGCGATATGCATCTGCCAGCGGTTAAGCAACAACTTTTCACGCGGTGCCGATACCGACGTCAGCTGCCACTCGTTATCGTTGAGCTTTTTGGCGATGTACTGCTTGCCGTTGTGGGTGACTGTCATGATGCCTCCCGGTCTAATTTCTTAACATCGAGCAAGCCAATGTCGTAAGCCTGCTTGGCTTCTTTGTGATTAACCAACTGGCCGTTGACCGTGTTGGCGACATCGCTTACCGGGCTATCAGGCTTAAACCACCCGGTTTCTTTTTCACGGTCAGTAAGCTCTCGCGTATCCAGGCTGCTAATTTCAGATGCACAGCATTGTGGGCAGTAATACGGACCACACTGAACCATGCCGATCCCTACATCGCAGTGGTCAGCTTCGCAGCTTTCGAATCCGCAATAAGGGCAGATGGCCAGGTCTGGTTTGTAGATGTTTCGATAGTTCGTGCTGAACTCGTGATTTCCGATTCCGGTGCTCATAATCATCTCCGCGCTTAAGGCCGCGCCGCCGGTGGTTAGTTGTTTCGATACTTGGCGACTGCCGCTTGATAAGCAGCGCTCGCTTCAGATTCTGTCGCGTAATAGCCGAGTGAAACGTTGCGGCCATCAACCCATATCTTTGCCGACCATGGTTTGGGACGGCTAAGCTTCAACTTGCTCGTGCCTTTGGCGTGAGTTCTCTGCTTTTTGAAGGTCCGATGTTCGTCTGTTTTGATTGGCGGAATCGGCTTTCCGTCGAATCTTTCCGAGTTCAGAAAGTTATCTCGACGCGTGACCACCCGGATATTTTCAAGCCTGTTATCAGATCGGTTACGGTTTATATGGTCAATTACGAGTCCGTCAGGAATAGGACCGTTGTGCATCTCCCATATAATTCTGTGGGCTTTTATTTTTCGCTTAAGGAAAACGATCTCAACAGCGATATATCCATCGGTTCTCGTAGTTCCGGCTTCCTTGCCTGCGTATCGCTTATTCCACGATCTGATTTTTGCTGCTGAGTCATCTATATCAGCAGGTCTTTGCTTCCATCGCAGCAGGCCGAGCTTTGGATCGTAAGTAAAGTAGTTTGACCAATTCATTTTCTCTCCCGGTCTTTCCCGAATGTCAGAACTAAAGACTTCTGCGCTAATGGGCGGTGGATGGCCGCCGGTTGTCATAAATGGGCAGACTCGAAAATCTGCCTATGTATGGCCGATAAAAAACCCGCCGGAGCGGGTTAGTCATCATCATCGTCATCGAGGTTTATGGTTTTAACCCAAACGCATCTCGTGTTTCGTGCACACCAGTCATCGGCTTCATGCCATGAGCTAAACGTTAAGTTTTCGTCGAATTCATCCTTGGCTATCTCTACTCCTTCAGCGTCATCGACATTCAAAAGCACAATCAGTCTCGGCATCGCCTTACCCTCTGTCGTTACCCGCTGATGCGGGAGAAATGTTTTGGTGGTGAAGGCCGGACGTTACCCCGGCGATGTGTTGAAGGTCGGACGAAACCGAACTCTCTGGGCCACCTGCCTGCCCAATCGTGAAATACGATGCGCTCACGTAGACGCTGTGCGTGTCACCGATTTCCCACGCCGCTTCACCCTAAAATATTCCTTTGGTACTACTGCCCCGATGTTCGGGAACTGAGCAGCAAACCATTCCGGTGCGGAGTCCTCTTCGTGTGCTATACCCGCCACGCGTTACACACCTGCCTCAATCCCATTGGGCGCCATTTCAATTTGCCAGGAGCGCTCCGGGTGATTTGCTGCTTGACTGAATTCTTAATGAGCAGGCGACTTGCTGTCCGCCGCTGGCTAACTTCGCTCAGCTGTCGATGTTTCGTTTCGATGGGTGGATAATCACATATTGTGTTTTATTGGTCAACACGAATTGTGATTAATGATGACAACAAAGCGTGTTGTTGCTGATTTGAAAGGGAATTTATTTTTTTAAATACCAGTGCTACGCTTAAAAAAACAGCAGGAGGGATGTGCATGGTTCTGGATGAAGAGCGTATAAGCATGAAAATTCAGGCGATGGGGCGGGCGGTGATGGAATTGTCACTGGCTGATTTACCCATGACCCAGCAAAACATCATCGACAAGCTGAAGCAGTACCGGAAGGAAACAGGAAACGTGATAGGGAAGGGCGTGAACAGGGATGCGGCTGAGATAGTGCGGAAAGGCTTATAGATGGTTAACGGTGTCACCAATGGTAAATCGTTTACCAAGGATGACAGCGTTTACCAGAGGGATCGGGTTGTTTACCAGCTGGCGGGGAATAGACGCCGTTAATGCCAGCATCCCATAATATTCAATTGGTTACGCTGACGTGGTGGTGGTGGTCGAATGGGGATCGGCAGACACAAAAAAACCGGCACGCGGCCGGTTTTGTTTACAACTCTCGCTTGGCTGTAATTTTTATTGGATCATTCTTCTGAGCTGATGGCACCTGCAAAGGGCTGAGTCCAGCTTTGGAACAAAGCGAAGTAACATGCTCTTTCCAATACGGCCAAGCCGCATTGTTAATTATGTCATCAGCGCTAAACTTTTCTATCTCTTCGATTGTTACAACTGAGTCTGAGTCAAAAACAACATCGTGCTGAGCTTCAATTTCGAACAGAACTTTAGATGTTTCTGGATCTTGCCCTGCTTCAGTTGCTCTTATCGAACATTGCAGCCTGAAAAGACATGCGCATCGACTTATCTTAGTTAGCTCTTCATCTTCATACTTTTCAGCAACTTGTACGCTAACAATACGGTTATTCGAGTGAAGGGTTAGATCCATGCCCTCTAACATAAAAATGTTTGTGTCAGCATCAAAAGTGAGAGAAGACTTTCTCAACAGTACATCTTTTACTTCTCTTAAAATCATAATTTACTACCTAAGGCAATCGTTTCAATCATATGCCAAGTATTATGCTGAGTTGGTTCAGACACATAATTCTGGATGACGACTTTTACCGAATCTTCAGCAGGACTTTTCGCGTATTTAAGGTGACCAGTTTTTGAAACAAGATAAGTCTTGATCATCTCTAACTCGGTAGTGCGATTGGTATACTCTACGGTGGTTACGGCTGGACAACCTTTACGGAGAAACTCAAAAGCAGCGGGAACCGAGTAAGCCGTTCTTAAAAGCTTATCCAGCGCAAATGATTGCGTAACGTCACCATTTTCATATTTAGTAAACGCGTTTTTGCCCCCACCAAAAATGATTGCTGCTTCAGATTGGGTAAGATGTAAATCCTCTCTGATTGCCTTTATCTGACCGCCTGTAAGCAATCCATCAGCTTCTCGATAAAAATCAGTCATCTGGCGTTTGTTAAATTTTGCCTGCTGAACTGTCAGAGTTTCTGAGCCACATGATTCGCAAACAGATGCATGGAACGGGACCTCTTTTTTAAAACCCTCAAACTCCCTGAGGATTTTGGTTTTCGTTTCATGCAACCCTTCATCCCCGCATATTGGGCAGAGTGAATAACGTTTCATGATTTGTCCTTAGTTTTCAGTTGATTCATGCAATGAAATGACTGCTACCGTGTTTCCAGAGTCTAAAAGGCATACTTTTACGTATAACATAACTGTGCACTCGCAACGTTCGTGGGGTATGTACAATTGCGCAGGCACTACATAAGCATCACATGCAAATAGTCCTTTCGGAGCGTTACCATTGCACCACTGTGAGTTGATGTATCGCCCACCTTTTAAGGCTAGTTCTACGTATGTACGAACATCCCCCAGATCCACACGATGAAGTGCTAAAAAATCATTTGTCTTATGTGTAACAGAGTTTACTTGGCACCTTGCTAACTCCGCCAGGAGGTTAGGATACAGCGGGCCTCCCTCAATGATGCGCTCTTCGCCATCTCTCAAGGGCTCCTTTGGCGCACCAGTCTTATACCTACTACATATCTTTATTACCATTATGGTAAGTCCAGGGTGAAAATGTCAACAGGAAGAAGTCTCAAATATGTATGATATTGTTTGCACGGCATTCTGAAATTACTATTTGAATCAATAGTCTGTGCATTTTATATTTAGCACATTTAAACTAAACGCAACTTTGTCTCTACAGCAACCCCAATAATCCGGCAGTTACCATTAATCGGCACGAGTGGCCATTGCGGGTTAAGGCCCTTCAGGTACTTCTGCCCACCATCGATCACCAGCTTCTTAAAAGTCGCCTCGTTAGAATCGGATAGCTTTGCTATTACCAAGCTTCCGTTGATCGCCTCCCGACCAGTATCGAAGAGGACAAAGGTTCCTTCAGGAATGCTCAAGCCAGCTGGCGCCGTCATTGAGTCACCATCAACCTGCAGCCAGAACGCCTCCCCCTGAATGTGAGCATCTGATTCAAGCCAAAGGTCGATATCTTTAAGGGTGTACGGCTCAACAGCTTCGCACCATGCTCCTGCCTGCACCTTGCTTATAACTGGGTATTTATCACCTGGCTTGTAAGGGCCTTTGTAGTCATCGCCAAAAAGCAGCTCGGCAGGCGCAACCCCCAGCGCCTTAGCTATTACAGTTGCATCATCAACGCTAACGCTCCTGGTGCCTGATTCGTAATTCCCTATGCGTGACTGCGAGGCCCACCCGCAAAGCTCTGCGAGAGCCTTTTGTGACAGCCCTTTATCTTCGCGAAGTCGCTTAATGCGGCCCGCTATATCTTCGATTCTATTCATTCTCATTTTGTATCACGCGCCGTGTTAAAAAGCTTTACACGAATTGTGTTGATTAATAATCACGAATTGTGTTTAATGATGCTGAGTGACCATTCTTGAAAGGATCAGCATGAACAATATCGCCAACGAACGTAAGAAGCTTGGCATCACTCAATCAGAGTTAGCAGGTTCGTGCGGCTGGAACCAGTCCCGCCTTGCTAACTATGAAGCTGGCATACGAGCACCAGACCTGGATTCGTGCCGCCGCCTGGTTGATGCGATGAATAAGCTGGGGAGCAATACATCTCTCGATGCGTTGTTCCCACCAAAAAATAATGCCGCCTGATTGGCGGCCCTAACCACGAAAGGGAAAGCAATGCATTCACTTGCGTATCAACACAATACCGGAATCCACCCGGGAGCGATGATAAACCGCGCTCAAGCTAAAGCGGCGCCAGACCACGAAAAGATCCGCGATGCGGTCCGGGCATGGTCGTCGGCGCTGGACAATCAGGACGTCGTTTCGGCGCTGATCATCAACGAATACCGGGAGCAGGGCGGTACCGCCATCAGCTTTCCGGAAGACATCAGCCGGGCGCGCCAGAAACTGTTTCGCTTCCTGGATAATCGCTTCGACTCCGAGCAGTACCGCGAGAACGTGCGCCAGCTGACGCCCGCAATCATGGCCGTGCTGCCTGTTGAGTATCGCACTCGCCTTATCGGTGCCGATTGCAAAATGTCTCGTCTGGCTGAAGCCGAGAAAGAACTCGCTGAGGCTAAACAGGCCGTGCTGCTGGACGCTCCAGAGCATCAGAAGCTGAAAGAGGTAAGCGAGGGTATAGCGTCGCTGTTCCGCCTCATGCCGGAGCAGGTAGGACCGCTGATGACGATGGTTACATCGATGCTGGGGGTTATATGAGAGGCACAAGAAAAGAAAAAGCCCTTGAAGCGGTAACTTCAAAGGCCCTTATCACACTGTGTTACGCCAAGTAACGGGAGTAAGTATGTCAAACACCGCAGAAATTCTCAACTTTCCCGCTGTAGTTTCGGGAATACAGGAGCAACGCGTGGCCGATACAGACGATGGGTACACCCGTCTGGCAAACGAGTTGTATGAGGAGCTTATCGGCGCGAACCTGACCAAAAATCAGGCCAAGGTAGCTCATGCTGTTTGCCGCAAAACCTATGGGTTCAACAAGAAGATGGACCGCATAGCAGACTCACAACTTTCTGAGCTGACCAGACTACCTCGCCAGAAGGTTAACGCTGCCAAAAACGAACTCATTGCGATGAATGTTTTGGTGTCCGACGGCATGCTGATCGGGCCCAACAAAAACCTGAGTGAATGGGTAATTCCGGGCACTAAGCCTGCGCCAAAATGTCACCATAGTAGTGACTGTCACCATGGTAGTGACAGTGTCCCTACGGTGGTGACAAAAAGTGTCACCAAAACAGTGACAACCCTGTCACCAAAATGGGGACACACAAAAGACACTATTACAAAAGACAATAAAGACAATATTAATAAACCCCCTAAATCCCCCAAACCGGCTTCGTTCGATCCGGCTGGTGTTGACCTTCCTGAATGGCTGTCAGTTTCAGTCTGGAAGTCATGGGTCGATTATCGTCGCGACCTGAAGAAACCGATTAAGTCTCAGCAGACGGTAACCCAGGCCATCAACCTGCTTGAGCGTTGCAAGTGCAGCGGATACCAGCCTGAAGAAATCATCAACCAGAGCATCGCGAATGGCTGGCAGGGTTTGTTTGAGCCAAAGACAGCCAAGCAGCCGCCTCGCGCGCAGTCTCGCGTATCTGAGAACTTTGCTGGCAAAGACTACGGCCAGACTGAAATTCCTGCATGGGCGAGGGACTGATCATGACGCTGGATGAAAAAATCAATCAACTTGAGAAACGCATTGCTGAGCTGAGCCAGCCGCCAGTTCAGCATGAAGATATCGAGCTAACTATCAGCACCGAGAACTGCGAAACGCATGGCCCCTTTGAATGCAGGACCAGGCATTTCTTAAACTCAGTCGTGAAAATTCCCCCGCGCCCAAGCTGCTGCCCTGAATGCCTCAAAGAGGAGTTAGGCCGCTTGCAGGCGGAAAGAATTAGCATCAACGAAGCAGCCCGCAAAAGAAACATCGAGCGCCTGCTGGATGGACTGAGCATCCCGGCCAGGTTTGAATCCTGTTCACTGGAGAATTATGAACCGGTGAACGAAGAAGCGAAACGCGCCCTGAAGGTCTGTCAGGCATACGCCAGTCGCTGGCCTGAGCGTTTGCAGAAGGGTGGCGGCCTGGTGATGTGTGGCAAGCCTGGAACTGGCAAGAACCACCTCGCATTGGCTATCGCCCGGCATGCAATCACCGAGCACCAAAGCTCAGCTGTGTTCACCACCGCGCTGAAAATTGCCAGGGAGTACAAGTCAACCTGGTCGAAGGGGTCAAGCCGTACTGAAGACGAAGTTATCCGTTACTTCACGAAGCCCGACCTGCTGATTATCGATGAGGTCGGCGTGCAGTTCGGAAGCGACGCCGAGAAGTTGATCATGTTCGAAATCATCAACACCCGTTATGAGCGGATGAAGCCAACCATCCTGATCAGCAACCAGACCCGGGAAGAACTGGCTGCATTCATCGGCGAACGCGTTCTTGATCGCATGAGCGATGGCGGCGGGTGCACTCTGTCATTCACGTGGGATTCTTACCGTTCTAAGGGGGCAGCATGACCATAACAATTCGTGGGCAGATTCTTGCAGCCCTACGTAATAACCCGGGCCTGAACAGTGGGCGTATTGCCACCATGATCGGCATGACCACCAAAAAGATTTCCGGCCCGTTAAGCACGTTGTTTGCAGACGGCCTGATCGAGTTCGAAGGCAAGCATGGCCAGCGGCTGTATCGGCTGACCAGCTACGGCATGAAGTACGCACCGGAAACCATACCGGCGATGCCAAACGGAAATTCGAAGCTGGTGCAGCGCACAGAGACAAACGTGATCTGCCAGGAGTGCCGAAACAGCGCGGCGATGAAGCGAGTATTGATGGTTTGGGGGAGAGTAGGGGTATGAGCAACAAATACGAAGATCTGGTTAAAAACGCCAGGATGAATGCCGATTGTGGTGAGCACATGTCGCCGGCAGAAGTTACGACTCTGCTTAACGTAGTTGAAACCACATTCGCGGCGCTGGCTGCGGAGAATGCGGGGCTGAAGTCGGCTATCAGTGAGCATAGTGATGGTTTCACTGTATGCCCATGCTGTGGAACTGAGCATGACAGTTGCCACGATGATGTATGCCGCGCTCTGAATGAAACCCCGGCGACAGACGCTTTCCTGGCTGAAGTGCGGGCGCAGGGGGTGGAGATGTTTGCTGAAAGCCAGAAGGAATACGTCAGAAAGAACCGCGACGAATTGGATTCCATGACTCGCGCTGCATATTGCGGCAGTGCTGTTGATGCTGAACGATTCGCAGCCCAGCTTCGCAAAGGAGTGCAGTCATGAGCAACTCTATCGCAGACGGCGCGAAATTAACGCCGGAAACTTTCGCTGATTTCATTGAACGTTTGAAGTATCACCATCGCGGCGAGGGGGTAAACCGCCATGCCACAGCTGACCCAATTTTCATGGTTCAGAAGCAGGCAACCATTTATGGCCTGGCAGAAGAGTACGGCGAATCGAAGATAGTCCATTTCGATGAATGCGAATGGGACTGCCCGCAAGAGTATTGGGACGATCTGGATGAACAGCAGCAGGAAGAGTTAAACGCCTTCTGCATTGACCAGTGCGATACAGCATTTACCGATCTCGACGAAGACGCTCAGTGGGAAGTATTGGCTGACCTTGACGGCCACACTGTCTGCGGAACTTGTAAAGAGTGGCAGAACATCAACGCCCACCTTACCCGTGAAGCAGCGGAGGCTTTCATTCGCCGTAAGCAGCATGATTATCCACCTCTGCGTGTCTACGTCGAGAGCATGTACTTCGGGTGGGAGTATCAGGAAATCATCAAGGCGCTTTGTGATGGGCGCTTAGTGCTCACAGATAGCCAGGAGGCCGCCCAATGAGCAACATCGACAAACGCGAGATTCACAATCAGCAATTGAAGGCATTTATTACTGGCTTCCTTAGCGACCCGGCGCACGATAATCAGTCATCTCGCAGTCTAACCGCTGAGGTATTTCGTATCGCGCTGGCATCGCTCGAAGCGGAGGCTGTTGGCGAGGTCGTCCTTGGAGAATATGACGATTGCGGATGCCACCCGGAAGCAAGGGTGGTGTGCATAGCCGCTGATGGTCAGGCTGATTGGGAAAACTTCAAGGATGGAACTCGCTTGTACTCTGCCCCGCCAGCGCCGGTATCTGTGCCAGATTTGAAACCAGTTGGTTTTTTATTCGTGGCCGAAGATGGAGCAGTTGCTTATTCTCCGACTGACTGGCCAATGGAGGGGTTTAATCTCATCGGTCAGATTTACGGTGATTTGAACGCCAGCCGCGCCGCCATGCTTCAGGGTGCCGATCGACCACAAAACGAACCGCAAAATATTCCGGAAAATATTCCAGCCACACAGTTTAAGCCGGTAGCAGACCTGTACGGCTTAACCTCACCAACTGGCGGTGAAACATCGTTCACTTTCGACGCTGTTGAAGCTCGCGATTTTATTGATGGCGGGTGGTCATGTCAGGAGTATGTGGAGCTTGGACGCTTTCAGGAGGCTGTGAGCGGCAACTCTCCGGTGATTCCGGGTTGCTCATGCCTAACCTGCCGCCCATTGACTTTTAGTGATAGCCGCTTTGTCGTCTGCCCTGAATGCGGCAACAAACGCTGCCCGCACGCCAATGACCACCGTAATGCATGCACCGGAAGTAATGAGCCAGGGCAGGAAGGTAGTGCGTATCCAGCAGCGCCGCAGCAGGAGGTAGAAAGCCAAATCAGGAAGGGTAAGACTGTGGCCATGGAAGAGTGGGAACTGGGGGCGAGGTTAACTAAGCATAGATTCAAACCATAGCTACCATACAAGCGAAATGGGAATCCCCATATCGACAGCCAGGGCCTCTCCGGAGGCCTTTTTCTCGCGTTGATTTTGTTGAATCAACCGTCCATAATCATGTCATCGGAGCCTGAACAACTCCGGTGACTTCTGCGCATTTAAGGGGACTTAAATGCGACCACAATCTGAACTCCTCACCTTGTCACAGATGCAGAAATGCACCTGCGATTTTCTGCATTCTGCGGTTTCCGTTAAGGAGGCCGTATGACTCTTCCAGTAGACGGGATCAAACTCCATCGCGGTAATTTCGCGGCCATAGGCCAGCAGATTCAGCCATTGCTGGATGCCGGGCAGTGCTTCCGCCTGCAGGTGAAACCGTGGCGCGAGAAGCGCAGCCTGTCGCAGAACGCGCTCAGCCACATGTGGTACACGGAAATCAGCGAGTACCTCATCGCCCGCGGAAAGACCTTCGCTACACCCGAGTGGGTTAAAGACGCGATGAAGCACACGTATCTCGGCTACGAAAGCAAGGATCGGGTAGACGTCGTGTCCGGCGAGGTCACCACCGTCCAATCCCTCCGCCATACGTCTGATCTGGAAACGGGCGAAATGTACATCTTCCTGTGCAAGGTCGAAGCCTGGGCGATGAACATTGGCTGTCACCTGACCATTCCCCAAAGTTGCGAGTACCAGCAACTGCGCGATAAGCAGGAGGCCTGATGTCTACTCCACTTTCCCGCGTCATCACGAACGAAATCTTCCGCGTTCCGGCGCGCCGCAAGCGTAAGGCCGCGGTTAAGCCGTCCGAAATCCCGACTTTCAAGGACTACACCGCCCGTCTGGTGGATCAGAAATGGCTGCGTCTCGCGGCTCGGAGGAACCATGCGTAAACCATCCCGCCGTAAGTGCAAAGTATGCGGCGAATACTTCGTGCCGAAATTTCACGACATTCGGATCCGCTGGTGCAGCCCGGAGCACGGCGCAATCCTCGCAATGGAAGAACGCGAGAAGGAGAAGGTGAAATCCGCGGCTAAGCGCATCAAGGAGCGCAAAGAGAAAGAGCGCGCGGAACGCCGGGATCTGAAAGCGAGAAAGGTGGCGCTAAAAACGAAACCGCAGTGGAGATCTGAAGCGCAGACAGCTTTCAACCGGTACGTCCGTCTGAGGGATGCCGGTAAGCCATGCATCAGCTGCGGCAGGATGCCGGAGCAGAAGTTTGGCGGAACCATGGACTGCGGCCACTACCGCACCCGCGGCGCAGCGGCGCACCTGGCTTTCAACCTTCACAATACCGCTGCCCAGTGTGTCTATTGCAACCGGGATCGGGACGGTGCGCAAAAGGCTTTCGAGCAGGGTCTAATTGAGCGCATCGGCGCCGAAAAAGTTGAGGCGATAAACAACGATAACTCCGTCCGCCGGTTCGACATCCAATACCTGCAACGCATCAAATCCATCTTCACCCGTAAGGCCCGCGCGCTGGAAAAACGCCGGGCCCGCCGACAGGAGGCCGCATGAACCACACCGACTTCCTCCGGTACCAGGCAGAAAGCGTTAAGCGCGCCAGCATGCCACCAGTAGCAAAGCACAGCCAGAACAAAACCAATCAGCCACATAAGGAAGCCGCATAATGAACCTCGAATCAATCGCTAAATACTTTGCGCCTAAATCACCGATGTTCAGTGACTCTCCTCGCGCAACCTCATCAGACAGTCTCACCGGCACTGACGTTATGGCGGCGCTTGGCCTTGCTGGCCACAAGTGCGGGTTTGGTTTCGATCTTTACCTCTCGAAAATCGGCATTAGCAGCCCAGATATAGCACTGGAGAGACTCTATGAGCAGGCACGTAAGTTATCAGGTAAATTCAGAGCACTGTCTGAACTCGATGAATCAGCTCGGTCAGGCGTGCTTAAGGTTCTCTGCGCTTTTGCATACCAGGATTATTCAAGAAGTGCTGCCAGCACTCGAAAATGTGATTGCTGTGATGGTGGCGGATTTACAGAGGCGCAAGTGTTTACCAACAAGGTCTCATACCCATGGGGGAAACCGCCTTACTGGTCGAAAATGTCGCGTGCCGTTCGCCCAAGCGACTGGGAGAGCTGGACACAGGCGCGTGAGGTGGTGCGAGTTAAATGCAAGCCGTGTAACGGAAAAGGCGTTATCAGCAATTCGTGTCGCTGCCATGGCAAAGGTAAGGTGCTGGACAAGGCAGAAAGCGATCGCCAGGGCGTTCCAGTAATGAAAGCCTGCGACCGCTGCGGTGGTAGAGGTTACGCCAGGCTTAAGTTCTCAACGGTAATTGAGGGCGTTAATACTGTTGCGGAGATAAAGAAAACGGCGGCATATGAGCAACTTCAGCCGCTATTTGAGGAGTTGGTCGCCGAATGCCATAAACAGGAGTCTATGGCTGATTCCATTCTCTCAAAAGTAACGAGATGAAAATAATTTTCCCTAATGTTGAAAATATATAGGAAATAGGTATTGCATTTCGCGGAAAAACTGGATAGATTCATCTCTAACGCTGGGAATCCGTTCAGTCGTTCCGAAGCAAAAAAATTCAAGCCCGAGGTTAACGCCTTGGGCTTTTTCGTTTCAGGGTCAGAAGCACAGCGGTTGTGCGTTCGGCTGTTAACCGAATGGTCGAAGGTTCGAATCCTTCCTGTCCCGCCAAATTCGCCGGTCTAGTTCAGTGGCAGAACGGCAGCCTTGTAAGCTGCGCGTCAGAGGTTCGATTCCTTTGCCCGGCACCAGAACCCACTACCTGGGACCATTAGGCCAGAGAGCCGACATTGCCTTACCCTCATCTTCCTGGCTTGTCGCCGGGTTTTTTATTCAGGCCGCAGACAATCAATTCCAGATGCCCCGTAGCTATCGTGTCTGACGGCCTTTCCCACTACACGAACAGCACCCGCTAACTACGCGAGGTGAGAGCATGTATCGCATGGAAAAAATAACCACTGGTGCTGCCTATGGCGCTTCAGCCGGGAGCATCCTAAACGGCATGCTTAATGCCTACAGCCCCGAGCAGTGGAACGCTATCGGCGTGCTGGTGGGTATCATCATTGCCGTACTGACGTATCTGACGAATCTATATTTCAAGATCCGCGAAGACAACCGCCGCAGCAGGAGCCGAGATGAACCCGACACTCAGGAATAAACTGGTGGGTGCCATTGTTGGCGGATCCGGAGCAATCACCATTGCTGCAGTAATGCTGGGCAATGCCGACGGGCTGGAAGGACGGCGCTATTACGTCTATCAGGATGTGGTCGGCGTCTGGACTGTTTGCGATGGGCACACCGGAGCGGACATCCGCCGCGGTCACCGCTACACCGACAAAGAGTGCGACAACCTGCTGAAGGCCGATCTGCGAAAGGTGGCAAATGCTATCGACCCGCTGATCAAGGTTCGTATCCCTGAGCCTACCCGTGCAGCGCTTTACTCCTTTACCTACAACGTTGGCTCTGGTGCTTTTGCCAGCTCGACGCTGCTGAAGAAGCTTAACTCCGGTGATGTACCAGGTGCATGCAAAGAACTGCAGCGCTGGACGTATGCCGGTGGCAAGCAGTGGAAGGGGCTTATTACCAGACGCGAGATTGAGCGTGAAGTATGCGAATGGAGCCAAAAATGAGAGTGGCATTACTGGTAGCTTTATTCATGCTTACGGCCTGTGATCGTGGCCCTGAGCCAGCAAAATCAACAATGGCTGTTTCCTCTCAACTGTCCTCTGACGCAGACCGCATTAAGGTGACCAAAATGTCAGAGTTCAGGGATACCCTGGCTTACGATAACTGGCGTGGCGTATACCTCATTCAGGATCAGCAAACCGGGAAGGAATACATCGGCATAAGCGGTATCGGCATTTCTGAAGTAGGTTCGCATACGCAACTGGTAGGCAAAGTTCAGCAATCCGTAAGGGATGAGCGATGAGCCGATTAACAGCAATCATCTGCGCTGTCGTTATCTGCCTGCTGGTTTCCATGGCCTGGGCGATTAACCACTACCGCGACAACGCCATCACCTACAAAGACCAGCGCGATGAAGCCACTGAGAAGCTCAGCCTGGCGAACGCTACCATCAAAGACATGCAGACCCGCCAGCGCGATGCAGCTGCGCTGGATGCCAAATACACCGGAGAACTGGCTGATGCGAAAGAAACCATTGAGCGTCTGCATAGCGATGTCATTGCTGGCCGTAAGCGGCTGCAGCTCAACGCAAGCTGTCCCGCGAACGGAACGACCAGCTCCGGCGGCCTGGGCGATGCTTCCGGCCCCCGACTTACTGACTCCGCTGAACGGGATTATTTCACCCTCAGAGAGCGAATCGTCACAGTGACAAAGCAGGTCGGCTATTTGCAGGACTACATCAAAGAGCAGTGCTTAAAGTGAGGTGATCATGTCATTAGAAGGAAGTCAAAACCCATCCAGGTTCCGCGAGGAGTGGGATAAGCAGACCCAGGGGAAATAGAACCTCATCCCTGAGGTTCTGACACTGTCTCTCCTCTGGACTTTAAACGTAGCAAATTCTCACAGCCTCGCATCCGCGGGGCTTTTTTGTAGTAACCAGAAGACGAAGAAGGAAGTAACCATGTTCACAGTGAAAACCATCATCAACGGTGTAACCCATATCTGCGAGCTGCCGACATTCACGGTAGCGCGACCAGACTCCGAAAGATTTGAAGATATTCTTAAGTTGATTGATTACCACTCAAGCCCTGACTTTGCTATTTGGCTACCTGATGTTTATGCAGATGCAGAGTGCAAAAATGCATTGCAGGAAGAGGAGCTAATCGTCAGTGAGCGAGAGGGGGTACTAGATTACCAGGCTATTGCTGTTCTTATCGAAGACTTTGAGAGTCCTGAGCATGCAAAGCAGAAAGCATTTGATGGCATCCGCTACCAGTTCATCTATCCGGGCGACCAGGTTTACGTGATGAACTCTCACGGATCGACCATCGAAACAGTGAAGTAGCCATTACAGAAGCTCCTTCCTAGGGGCTTCGATGATGACAACCACAAGGAATCGACATGGAGCTAACTGAATACCAGAAAGCCCTATTCGATGATCTGACAAAACTACAGCAGAAGTTTGCGTTAGGCATCGTAAAGGGGCTTAGCCAAATTGATGCGTACAAACAAGCCGGTGGTAAGGCCAAGAAAGATGAAACCGCCAGTGCGTGTGCGAGTGAAATCCTAACCAATCCTAAGGTAAAGGCATTTATCGACGAGATGAACAAGGAAGCCATCACAAACGCGGTTATGACGCGACAGGAAGCCCTAGAACGGCTTTCAGTGATGGGAAGGGCATCTTTGCATGAGATGGTTGAATTTAGCGAGGTAGAGCTCGGCACAGACGATAATGGCAAGCCAATCATTCAGGCTGGCTGGAAGTTTAAAGATTCAGCATTGCAGAGCGCTGGATCGTTATCAGCAATATCAGAGCTCACGGCGGGTAAGCGAGGAATATCAATCAAGCTTCACGATCCGAAAGCTGCCATCAAGCAACTTGCAGAGTTGCAGGGATGGGAACCTCCGAAAGAGTCGAAGCTTACGATTACGGCCACAAAGCCATTGTCGGAACTTTTTGAAGATGACGAAACTTAACCCTGTATTCAAGCCGTTCATTAAACCTCATCGCTACAAGGTGGCAAAGGGCGGTCGAGGCAGCGGCAAGTCATGGTCTATCGCCCGGCTACTCGTTGAGATATCCCGCAGGGGTACGTACCGATTCCTTTGTGCTCGTGAATTTCAGGCAAGCATCGCTGACTCCGTTATTCAGCTTATCGCCGACACGATAGAGCGTGAGGGATATAACCACGAGTTCGAAATACAGAAGGTCTATATCCGCCACCTGGCGACGAACAGCCTTTTCATGTTTTACGGGATTAAAAACAACATCACGAAAGTGAAATCCCTGGAAGGCATAGACATATGCTGGGTAGAAGAGGCTGAGGCAGTAACAAAGGCCAGCTGGGATGTGCTCATTCCTACGATTCGAAAGCCTGGCTCTGAAATATGGGTAAGCTACAACCCAAAGAACATTCTAGACGATACTCACCAAAGATTCGTCATCAACCCTCCTGATGATATTTGCCTGCTGACGGTTAACTGGAACGATAACCCTCACTTCCCAGATGTATTGCGCCTCGAAATGGAGGAGTGCAAGCGTAAGGACTTCGACCTATATCAGCATATCTGGGAAGGGCAGCCGGTAGCAGATAGCGACCTAGCCATTATTAAGCCTTCCTGGATAGCAGCAGCGGTAGATGCACACATTAAGCTCAATTTTGAGGCATCTGGCGCTAAGAGAATCGGCTTTGACGTTGCCGATGAAGGCGAGGATAGCAACGCGATCACTATGGCTCATGGCTCAGTAGTTAAGGATGTTCAGGAGTGGAGTCGAGGCGATGTCATTGAGTCTGCTAACAGGGTTAATCAGTACGCAGACTCCATTGCCGCAGACAAGGTCATTTACGACTCGATAGGGGTTGGCGCTGGCGTGAAGGCGCAATTAAACCGCATCGCCAGAAGCCAGGTAGAGGGATTCAATGCGGCGGCGGCAGTTTTTGAGCCAGACCGAGAATACCAGCCAGGAAAGACCAACAAAGACATGTTCGCGAACCTTAAGGCTCAGGCATGGTGGGGAGTGAGAAATCGTTTCTATAACACCTGGCGAGCTATAGAGCATGGCGAGACGTTCCCTGACGACCAACTCATCAGCCTTTCATCTGACATCAAAAATCTCGAATACCTCAAGGCAGAACTGTCACGCCCACGCGTCGATTACGACAACAACGGCAGGGTAAAGGTAGAGAGCAAAAAGGACATGAAAAAACGCGGCATCCCGTCGCCAAACATGGCCGACTCTTTAATTATGGCCTTTGCGCCAACTTCTAATGCTCTGGCGAGGCTCAAAGCCCTTGCCAGTTAAGGTGAGGCAATGGCTAAACGCAACAACAGGCAGCAAAAGAAAATCGACAAAAAGATGAACATGGACAGTTATCAAAACGTGTTCATGAACATCGGAACGGGCGGTGACAGGTCAGCCTACAGCCGCATCCGTACAGCTCACCTGCTAACCAAAGCAACTCTCGACAGCATCTATCTCGGTGACGGACTGGGTCGCCGTATTATCGATGTGGTGGCAGATGAAATGTTTCGTGCCGGCTTCTCTGTAGATGGCGCGAACAACGAGCCGGAGATTAAGTCGCGCTGGGACGAGTTGAACCTCACTCAGCAGTTTACTGACGCAGTGGCATGGGCTCGCTTATATGGCGGCTCGTTGATGCTATTCGGCGTTAATGATGGCAAAGACCTTCAGTCACCAATAGGCGAGGGTGAACTTGAGTTTGTCCGTGTTTATGACCGATATCAGGTGCAGCCTTTCCTGCGCGATACTAACCCTGAAAGCGCAACGTACGGAGAGATAACTCAGTACCAGATCAACCCTATCTCAGGAACGCCTTACTACGTTCACGCCAGCAGATGTCATGTGTTCGACGGAGAGTGAAGTGGTTTACTGAATTTGGCCACCTGAACAGAGGTGATATGCTCACCTCAGAACAACACAGGTGTCATAATGAAAAAAAGAAATTTCAGCGCAGAGTTTAAACGCGAATCCGCTCAACTGGTCGTTGACCAGAACTACACCGTGGCAGATGCAGCCAGCGCTATGGATGTCGGCCTTTCCACAATGACGCGATGGGTGAAACAATTACGTGATGAACGGCAGGGCAAAACACCAAAAGCCTCCCCCATTACCCCGGAACAAATTGAAATCCGTGAGCTCAGGAAAAAGCTACAACGTATTGAAATGGAAAATGAAATATTAAAAAAGGCTACCGCGCTCTTGATGTCAGACTCCCTGAACAGTTCTCGATAATCGGGAAACTCAGGGCGCGTTATCCTGTGGCCACTCTCTGCCATGTGTTCGGGGTTCATCGCAGCAGCTACAAATACTGGAAAAACCGTCCTGAAAAGCCAGACGGCAGACGGGCTGTATTACGCAGTCAGGTACTTGAACTGCATGGCATCAGCCACGGCTCTGCCGGAGCAAGAAGCATCGCCACAATGGCAACCCAGAGAGGTTACCAAATGGGGCGCTGGCTTGCTGGCAGACTCATGAAAGAGCTGGGGCTGGTCAGTTGCCAGCAGCCGACTCACCGGTATAAGCGTGGCGGTCATGAGCACGTTGCTATCCCGAATCATCTTGAGCGACAGTTCGCCGTAACGGAACCAAATCAGGTGTGGTGCGGTGATGTGACCTATATCTGGACGGGTAAGCGCTGGGCGTACCTCGCCGTTGTTCTCGACCTGTTCGCAAGAAAGCCAGTGGGCTGGGCCATGTCGTTCTCGCCGGACAGCAGGCTCACCATGAAAGCACTGGAAATGGCATGGGAAACCCGTGGTAAGCCCGTCGGGGTGATGTTCCACAGCGATCAAGGCAGCCATTATACGAGCAGGCAGTTCCGGCAGTTACTGTGGCGATACCGGATCAGGCAGAGTATGAGTCGGCGTGGAAACTGCTGGGATAACAGCCCAATGGAGCGCTTCTTCAGGAGTCTGAAGAACGAATGGGTGCCGGCGACGGGCTATGTAAGCTTCAGCGATGCAGCTCACGCAATAACGGACTATATCGTTGGATATTACAGCGCACTAAGACCGCACGAATATAATGGTGGGTTAACGCCAAACGAATCAGAAAACCGATACTGGAAAAACTCTAACGCGGTGGCCAGTTTTTGTTGACCACTTCATGCAGCAACGGCAATACCATCGGCGTGGACGCGAACACGGAGAAGTACGAGCTGCTTAACGGCTCTCTGGAGGGCGTAGTCGATGTACAGGACCGGAAGCAGTTACGCATATCAGCGCTGACCGGCATCGATGAGCAAATCCTGTTCACCAAAACGCCATCAGGTCAGGGAGCGGATAAAACCACCGTTCCTGAGTCATGGAAGCAACTGATTGGACGCAAGCAAAAGGATGAGGCGAGACCTGCAATTGAAAAGGTAGTCAACTTCCTCACCACTGATAAAACCTGGACGATTAAGTTCAATCCTCTCTCAGTACCAACAGAGAAAGAGCAGGCAGAGACGGCTAACCAATGGTCACAGGCTGATGAACGCTATTCGCAGCTTGGGTGGGTTAGCAACGATGAAGGTATCGCCACACTGAAAAAACGTGGAGGCTACGTCTATCCGGAGATGAGCAATGGCTAAAGTCTGGCTTCATCCCTACGGCATAGAACGCGACTACACCAACGCGCTTGTAAAGGCTACCAGGCAGTTCAACAGAGAAATAAACTCAGCATATGGCGATATCCGGTTCGATGGCTGGCAGGACGATATGTCGGCTGTACTGGCTTATCTCCGCAACGCTGGCAACCGCATCTTCCAGCCAGTAATTGAACGCCTCCCGACATTCTTCGCGCTAACGAGCCAGTTTAACGACAAGCAATGGCGGCTGGTTGTGAAGGGCGGAACCGGCTATGACATCCCACCATCGCAGGCTGTTATTGCCGGACAGACAACTGTTCCCGTCTCATCGGGTGTACTTGGCGTAGATGCTTATCGCGCAGAGCCATGGCTGAGAGAGATGCAGGAGTTATGGGTATCAGAGAACATCAGGCTGATTAAGTCCATACCTGCTGACGAACTGGCGGACATGGAAGGCATCATCCATCGCGGTGTAATGAATGGCTCAAGCGCTGACACAATCAAGAAGCAGATTCAGGAGCGCTATGGCGTCACTGAGAGGCGCGCAAAGCTGATTGCAGTTGACCAGATAGGCAAGGCTAATTCAGCGCTCACAAAGCAGCGTCAGGCCGATGCCGGGGTAACAGGCTACAAATGGCGAGGCGTACTTGATGAACGCGAGAGGCCAGAGCACAGAGCGCGAGAGGGAAATTCCTACAAGTGGAGCAAGCCGCCGCCTGATGGACATCCCGGGCAACCTGTTCGGTGTCGATGTTACGCAGAGCCCGACTGGTCTGGTTCAGTTTTCGATATCGGCGAATAAATAAGGCAAAACATGAAAACAGTATCTCGCTTCGATGTGGGAGAGCTTCGTGCGTCCGTAAACGAGGATGGCTATCTGGAGGACGTTCCGGTAGTAGGTCGCGTTGGAATCCAGTTATACCGAAATCCAGATGGCTCAGTGCGTCGCGAGCTACGCCCACCTGAAGAAGTATTCAACGCTGACTCACTGGCTAGCTTCAAAGGCAAGCCTATCACTATCGGTCACCCGGGGGCGGTTAATTCCCGCAACGCTAAAAAGCACATGGTCGGAACCATGCTTGAGCCAGGCAGGCAGGATGGTGAAAACGTCAAAGTACCAATCATGGTGTATGACGAGAACGCCATTAACTCAGCAACCAGCGGCAGGACAAAGCAACTATCCCTCGGCTACCGACTCGACCTCGATGAGACTCCAGGCGAATGGAATGGTCAGCCATATGACGCAGTCCAGCGAAACATTCGCATCAATCATCTCGCCCTCGTATCTAAAGCCCGGGCCGGTGATGTAGCAACACTGAATCTCGACGGTGATGAAGAAATCACCTTAGACGATGACGACAACCAACCAAAAGGTAAAACAATGCAGAAATTGCGACTCGACAACGGGCTTGAGTACGATGCTTCTCCTGAAGTCGTCGTGGCGTTCAACGCCCTTAAACAGGATGCAGAGGACGCTAATGCCAAGCTGTCCGAAGCGCAAACAACCATCTCCACCATCACAGCAGAGCGCGACACTCTGAAAGCTGACGCAGCAGAGTTTGAAAACAAGCTGAAGCACGCTCGCGAAGATGCAGAGAAAACCATTAAAGCTCGCACAGAACTCGAAGCAAAAGCAGAGAAGCACGGCATCAAGTGTGATGGCCTGGATGATATTGCCGTCAAGAAAGCGGTTGTAGCCAAGCTGAAGCCATCTATCAAGCTCGACGGCAAAGACGACACCTACATCAATGTCGCTTTCGACATGGCGATTGAGTCAGCACCTATGGAGCAGCAGCGCAAAATCGTCAATCAGGACAAAGCCCAAACCCGCGATGACTCCGCTGAACCAAAAGGCTCTGCTGCTGCTCGCCAAAAATACCTCGACCGCCTGCACGGCAAAAAGGAGACAGCATAATGCCTGTTCAGACTTCCTACGATAACGACATGCAGATCGCAATGCCCGGCATGCGTTCAGATTCAACCCATCAAATCACAGACGGTTGCAACGCAGCACAAGGCGCTATCAGGCCTGGCTATGTGGTAGCTCGCGTATCAGTGGCTAACGACAAGCACGTAGTTAAACAGGTATCTGCGGCTGGCGATGCAGCAAACCTGATGGGTATCTGCCGCTTCAGCCACTACGGCTGTGTAACCGGTCAGTATGAAGATGGCGATGCCGTCAACGTGATGACATGGGGCCGAATCTGGGCTGTAACCACCTTATCAGCAGCACCAACCATGGGTACAGGCGTTAACGTTCTGACCTCTGGCGCAGACGCTGGCAAGGTAGCAGCGACCGGTGGCTCTCTGGCTCTTGGCTGGGTGTTCACTGGTAAGTTCACCACTTTCAAAAACAGCGCTGGCGCAACAGTTAACCTGGCTGAAGTTCAAATCCGCAACCAGACCACACAGCCAACCGCATAAGGAACAATAATGGAACAGATGAATTACGACGAAGCGGACCTGTTCGCTATTGAACACGGCGCGGCGGCTAACGGCATTCGACTGGATGAAGGTGAGTCAATCTTCCTGGCTCGTGAGCTGGACTACGTTAAAACCAAGGTTTACGAAGTCGAATACCCTGCACTGACTGCGACCACTCTCTTCCCGGTCACATCAGAAATCCCTTCATACGCCAAAACGTTCACTTACGGCGTATGGGATGCAGTAGGCATGGCTCGCATCATCGCTGACTATTCTGACGACCTGCCAAATGTCGGCGTTAACTATCGTGAAGAAACCGGCAAGGTGTTCAGCCTGGGTAACTTCTACGAATACAGCCTGATGGAAATTCGAGCATCACAGGCAACCGGTAAGAATCTGCCAACTCGTCTGGCTAACGCTGCCCGTCGAGCGCACGACGTGAAGGTTAATGACCTGGCGTTCTACGGCGATGATGATTATCAGATCGTCGGCGTTCTGGAACATCCAAACATCCCAGTAACCACCTCTGCTGGCTGGACTACTGGCGAGATCGCGTCTGGTGAGCTTGAGGACGCAGTATCTGCTATCGAGACAATCACCAAAGGCCTGCATGGTGCGAACGTAATTGGCCTTCAGCCAAGCAAGTTCAAGATTTTGGCTAAGGCAATGCCAAACACCAACACGTCTTACATGACATTCTTCAACACCCAGTATCCGGGTATGCAGTGGATTCGTGTAAACGAGCTGGAAGACATCGATGGCGCAGGCACTAAGGCTGCCCTAGTAATGGAGCGTAACGCTGATAACGCATCCATGGAAATCCCGCAGCCGTTCGAACAACTGCCACCTCAGGCTAACAACCTGGCGTTCAAGATTCCATGCCACAGCCGCGCTACCGGCGTACAGGTTTACCTGCCGCTGACACTGCATCTCATCAAAGGCATTTAAGAGGCTTCGGCCTCTTTTCTTAAGGATTACCAATGAAGATTACCAACGCATCAGCACGACTGTATTACATCGCCGGCCAGAAACTGGCGCCGGGTCAGACTGCCGAAGTCGACGATTCCTGGAAGGACAACAAAACGGTGCAGGCATCCATCACTAAAGGTGAGTTGCGACTCGCTGACAAAGATGAAGCCGTAACCGCCAGTCAGGTAGAGAAAAAAGAGAAGGACAAGAAGTAATGAACATTGCCGCATTTGAAGGTCTTACGCCTCTGGAAATCTTCCGCAAGCTAGCGCCTGAATTTGCGGCTGTTCCTGATGAGGTTGTTCAGGGCTACATCGACCTTGCATCACTGTTTGTCTGCGAAGACGAGTACGGAGACGCATATAACGTAGCTCTGGCTCTAATGGCGGCCCATATCATGGCATCGCCTGGCGGTTACTCTGATAACGGTTCCACATCGTCTGGTCGCATCCTCTCACGCAAGGAAGGTGATCTGGCAATCACTTATGGCAACGTATCAAATGATTCCAGTTACCTCAGCGGGACTACATACGGAAACCTGCTGCAACTGCTCCGTAAGAAGAGGGGGGCAGGATTCTCGATTATGACTCGCGGAGTCGTGGGGGGATGCTTGTGTCCGTAAAAATCACAGACAAAAAAGAGGTCTGGAGAAGAATAAGGGTCGGACTTAATGAGCTGGAGCCCGTTGAGGTAGTGGCAGGGATTCAAAAAGGGGAGGTTAATGATGGAGTGCTTGTCGCTGAATATGCTACTTGGAACGAATTTGGTACCAGAACAACTCCATCACGTCCCTTCATGAGAAATGCTTTCGATAAAAACGTGGAGACACTTGTCAGATTCTTTTATCAGGGGCGGCGTGGGATTGTTGATGGGAAAATCAATCAAGACCAGCTTATGAATGCAGTTGGAGTAAAAATGGTCCAACTGATAAAAGAGAGCATCCTTAACGAATCATGGGCACCAAACGCCGAATACACCATAGACAGGAAAAAGTCTTCAAAGCCACTTGTTGATACGGGCACGATGCTTAATAGCATTACTTATGCCATACACCCTTATGGAACATCGAGATGAGCAATCCGTTTCGCAGGCCTTATCAGGTATTTACTCCATCGCCTTCGACTTTGGTTAACGGCGTGATTGTTGATGGGGTAATGACGGAGTCAACAGCTTACTTCAGCGTACAAAGCATCAAAGATACGCAGGAGATTGAGAGTCTGGAGGAAGGGAGGAGGTTAACTGATTATCGCCGGCTGTACAGCGACACCAAGCTTCAGATTACTGATGATTTCCCAATGGCTCAGCCTGCACTTGTCGTTATTGATGGTTTTAACTACGAAGTTAAGCACCGTGAACCATGGCAAAACGGAATCATACCCCACTATAAATATTATGTGGTAAGGAAACGCGATGGCTGAAACCACAGTGTCGAATTTCGTTCCTGATGCTGTAGAGTCTGCCGCTTACCGTGTTTTGTCCCAGCTATTACCCGTACCTCTCGCTTACGCCAATCAGAATAACTCCCGGCTCCCTATGCCTTATGCCACGCTTCGTGTATCAACGCGCACGGCCGTAGGCAGGGATGAGCATGGCGAAGTAGATGATGAGGGTGTAATGCCGTCACACGGCGTTAGAGAAGGAACGGTGATGGTTAATGTGTACGGCGGAAGCGCACGAGAGCATTGCGACGATCTGATTAATAACATCCGTAAAACCACATCACGCTACCTGATGCGCAGAGAAAAATTCATTATCGCAAACAGCGCCCAGGTTAACGACCTTACAGGTCTGCGAGATGAAGCAAACTTCGAAGCGATGGCGAATGTAGACCTTACATTCCGCTACACCGGCAGGTACACGGATAACGTAGGGCTCATAGAAACCGTTGATGCGACAGGCGACATCGGCGGAATAGAAACACACCTCACTATCGCCGTCACATCCGACTAATCAACACGGAGTTTCATCAATGGCAAATCTAAGCCAGATTGCCAACGTGAATATTTCGCTGGACACAGCGAGTATCGCGAAGGCGTCATTCGGCATTCCACTTGCAGTTTCGCCGACAACGGCATTCAGTGAGCGAATCCGTAAATATTCAAGCTACAGCGCGGCGCAGCAGGACGGACTTGACCCGCAGACGCTCAAGGCGCTCTCAGCAGTATTTAGTCAGACCCCGCGCCCAAATCAGGCATGGGTAGGTCGCCGAAACGCCGTTTCTGTTGACCTGACAGTAACCAACGCGACGATCACAACGGGCAACATTTTCGCATTCAGCGTGAATGGCACCACCGTAACGTACACAGCAGCGAGTGGTGATGATGCGTCAGATGTATATACCGGTCTGAAAACAGCGCTGGCGGCACAATCTGTAGTTGATGCGTTGTTTACCAGCACCGCTGATGCTGAAGGGCTACACCTGGTAGTTAAAGTTCCTGAGACAGCAACCATCGTTAAGCCAGTGACCAATCTGTCAATCTCAACCGCAGGATCAGCAGACGGTTTAGAGGCTGACCTTAACGCCATTCAGCAGGAAGACCCGGGCTGGTACGGATTTGCTCTGGTAGAACGTGGTGACGCACTAATTCAGGATGCAGCGGCATGGGCTGAGACGCAGACCAAACTGTTCTTCGCTTGCAGCAATAATGCTGATATCTGGACGTCTGCTGATGACGATATCGCATCGCAGTTGCAGGACCTTCAATATCTGCGTACAGCGCTAATTGCTCACAAGGCAGCCGCGACTGAGTATCCTGAAATGGCATGGATGGGTCGGTGCTTCACCATCGCGCCCGGTGGCGAAACGTGGGCACTTAAAACACTGGCAGCTATCACGCCGAGCAAGTTCAGCGACACAGAGCAGAGCTACATCTTCCAGAAGAATGCCAACGCCTACGAACAGTACGCAGAAAACACCTACCTGATTAACAAAGGCAAGGTTGCCTCTGGCGAATGGATTGATGTTGTGCGATTCCGTGACTGGCTTGTAGACACCATTCAGAAGAACATGGCTTCTCTGATGATCCGCCAGAAGAAGGTGCCTTATACCAATGGTGGTATTGCCCTCATCGTCAACAACCTGAACGGTTCACTTATTCAGGGTCAACAGGCAGGCGGCATCGCTCCTGACGAGCGTGACAGCGAAGGCAACACAATCCCTGGCTTCCGTATCACTTACCCTAATGCAGCCGACGTATCTGCTGATATCAAAGCTACCCGCACTCTTTATATCGAGTTTGTGGCGCTTCTGGCTGGCGCAATCCAGGTGGTCGAAATCACCGGCTCACTTACCTATAGCTACGAGGGCTAATTATGGCTGCTGAATTAACTGGCTCTTATGACGGCTCAGAAGTATTTGTCACTATCGGCCCGCTGCTATTAACCGGCTTCAGTGATGGAGACTCCATTACGGCTCGTAAGAATGCCAACTTCTATGAATCACGCGCTGGCCTCGATGGCTCAGTAGGTCGCGCGCGAGTAACGGATAAGCGTGGGCAGATCGAACTGCACCTTTTGCAGACATCCGCGGCAAACGATGAACTATCTGCACTGATGAACCTTGATTCATTAACGCAGGACGGCAAGGCAGTTTATCCGGTATCAGTAACTGACTTCTCTGGCCGTACTGTTATTGCAGCAGGACAGGCTTGGCTTTATCAGCTCGGCGACGTGGCCTTCTCAACTAACGAGGTTGGTGAACGCATTTACACCTTTGAGTGTGCTGACCTGAAATTCTCCCTCGGTGGTAACAACGTTTAACAATGCCGCCTTCGGGCGGTTTTTTTTGAGGTCCATATGTCTCAGGAATTCGCAACCTTCCATATCGGTGACAAAGAGTTTAAAGCCGCCAAAATGAACGCCTTCGCTGCGGCAAAGCACCTAGTAAAACTAAAAACGCTGCTTGATAAAGGCCTGGCTTCAGGCGGTGATGCAAACGCCATTCAGTTACTGGCCGGCATCGATGAGAAAACGCTGGAGGAGGTCATCATTCCTATCCTGCGAGACTCATCAACATTCAGCGTTACAGACGAGAAGAAAATCGACAGCCCTAACGCAATGAACCTAGTGTTCACCGTAGACACGCTGTTCGACTTCTTCGAGCTGTGCTGGGAAGTGCTGAAGCTCAACTTCACCCCTTTTTTTACGAAAGTTCTCACCCTGTTTGGGTTAAGCCCAGAAGAGCTTGCAAATCGGGTTCAGTCACTGGCGAAAAGCGCGACCCAGGAAAGTTAAGGGAAGATGTTGAAACAGAGCTATGGGTATGGCGTCCGATAATGAGAAATATGTGTACGGTTGCAGAGGTTAAGTCAGGCCTTATCACATGCGAAGACCTGCTAAAGCTTAACGCCCTCATAGAGATGACCGACTATCTGAACACGCCAATGGAGAAGTAAATGGTCATAAGAGAGTTACTTATCCGCCTCGGCCTTACCGGATCAGATAGTGTGGGGCGAGGGCTGGACAGGGTAGACGGAAAGGTGGATAAAACCATTCAGTCATTCAATGCGCTTGGCGGTGTGCTTGCGACGGTATTCGGTGCTGTAACGATCTCAAACATTGCCAAAACGGCTGACGAGATGCAGTCTCTGGAGGCTCGCATTGGAATGCTGCCGCAGACAATCACTACCGGTGCAGAAGCATTCGACACTGTGGCTAAAAGGGCAAGCGCAGCAAGGCAGGGCATTGAAGAGTATGCATCATTTTACATCAAGGCTGGTAACGCCACTCAGGATTTCTATAAAGACCAGGAGCAGGTTTTACAGCTCACCGATGCAGTATCCATAGCGCTTGCTGCTTCAGGCTCAACAGCTGTTGCGCAGGGACAGGCTTTCTTCCAGCTTGGTCAGGCAATTGGTTCTCCAACTGTCCAGATGGAAGAGATGAACACGCTTATCGATGTGGCTCCTGACCTGTTCAGAGCGCTTGGTAAAGCCATTCCAGGGGCGAACAATAACCTTAAGGCTTTCATCTCTACCGGTAAGGTTACGGGGAAAATGCTTGCTGAGGGGTTGATTAAAGTCCTTCCGCAGTTCGTCGACCAGTTTAAACAAATGCCTATGACCATTGGTCAGGCGCTTGTTCTGGTAAATAACAGATGGTCGATGTTTATCAACAGGCTCAACCGCAGCAGTGGAGCTGTGACATGGGTGGCAAATAAGTTCCTGTGGATGGCTGATAAAATCGAGTATGCACTGGACTCAGTTATTGATGCTCTTGGTGGCGCAGAGAATGCCGTAAAGCTGCTTGGAGTAGCTCTTGGCGCAGCAGGCCTTGTAGGTTCTGTTTATCTCTTGTCCGCAGCATTTACCGCACTCACAAGCCCTGTATTCTTGGTGATAGCTGCACTTGCTGCTCTGTTCCTTGTTGGTGAGGATATAAACTCCTGGCTAAATGGAAATAAATCGCTTCTGGGAGACATGATAGGACCGGTTTCTGAGTACACCGATTCAATCAACTCTTTGAAAGTGGCCCTCACCGACATGAAGGACATGGCCGTGTGGGCGCTAAACGTCCTCAAAAGCCTTACCAACTTCTTTAACTCCAGCCAGGATAAGGCGCAGGAGTGGGGTGATAAGCTAGGAACTACAAGGTTCGGACCATGGTTGAAAGAAAAGGCCGGATGGCTTGTTGAGGACTTGGGTAAATGGGCGTCCTGGGGAAATGCACAAACCAACGGTGCATTTGATGTGCCGAGAATGTGGTCTGACATGCTTGCAGGGGTAAGGGGTTTCAATCAGGACGCAAAAGGTGGAAATACTTTACTCCCAAGTTACCAATCTCTTTCTCTGCCACCACCATCCGCTGCGGCTGGGCCTAAGATTGATGTCAATATTGGCAACATCTCAGTGCCTGCCGGAACGCCTGACGAGCAGGTGAAATTCCTCCAGGATAGCGCCAAGTCAGCATTCAGTGACTACGGATGGAATGCGCTGGGTAACACATTAAACTTCAACACTGGAGGTTAGCATGGCAACTGATGTGCTCGGCTTCCTCTGGAACTCGTCAGGCGATAGCACCTTCAGTCTTAATGACCCGGGCGTCGGGAATCTTGAGTTCGACACGCTGGACCAGGAAACCCATGAGTGGACGCGCGATGTGACAATGAATCCCGTAGAAAACGGGTCGCCAATATCAGATCACATCATCCGTCAGCCGAAAAAAATTACCGTTGCCGGCATGATAAGCAACGCGCCGGTGACGGGGGTATTAACTCAGGCGGCAAACGCTCTGGATAGCGGCTTCGACGGGGAAGACAGGGTTAACACAGCGATCAAGCTCCTTGACTCGCTCTTTCTTTCAAACGAACTGGTAACCATCTACACCAAAAATTACACCTACGAGAATATGCTGATTCAGGGAATTAACATTCCCAGAAGGGTGGATGATGGTGATGCGGTCAATTTTACGATAGATGCTGTTCAGGCAAATATCGTCAGCACAGCTACGACAGAGGTTCCGCCTGGTGTAGGCGTCAGGAAAACGGATGCGACCAGTAATGGCGCTACTGCTAAAGCCGGGACATCAAACTCAGCAGACCCCGCTACTGCTAACCGGGCTACGCCAACCAAAAACGTTGGTAAGAATACTGGTTCAATCCTGAGTCAGGCTTTGGATGGGTTGTCCGGCTCGGGCGGCAAGCTTCAGGAATATCTCGGCAACATCATAGGTAATGTCACCCCATGACCCCACTAAATTTTCAGGCTGGATTTACTGACCAGACATTGCAGGCTGTTTTCGACGATACACCGGTTACGCTTCGCCTGCGATGGAATGAGCGCTTTGGCTTCTGGTCGCTTGGTATCTATGACCGTGAGTCATTGCCCATCATAACTGGAGTTAAGCTTGTACAGAATTACCCGCTTCTAAAGAACTTCAGTTTCGATAATTTCTCCGGCGATATCTACTTCATCCGTACGTATGGTGAAAAGGTTCGCCCTGATATCGATTCGATTGGAGGCGATCACCTGTTGGTGTATGCCACTAAGGAAGAAATAGATGAGTTTGTTTCTGCGAACGGGTGAAATCATCGTAGGTCAGCCTCAGGGTGAGGCAGTAAGTATTAAAGACCTGCGATTTGAGTTCGATATTACCAAAACAGCCAGCAAAACCGCCAACGAAGCATCACTCAAAATCTACAACGCCGCGCCCACAACAATCACTTTGATGGAGACCGTAAATAACGTGGTCATCATCAAGGCAGGATACGTCAATGACATCGGGGCTATCACTATCTTCACAGGCACCACATGCCGTAGCCTGACGTATCAGGACGGTCCTGACATCATAACGGAGATGGAGTTAAGGGATAGCGTCATACCTTTACGCGACGCCAAGATAAGCGTTTCCTTCCCTCCAAATACGTCAGCAATGACTGTTCTGGATGGAGTGGCGAAGAACTTCGGGCTGCCAATAAAGAAGAGCATTAGCAAGGTTCAGGATAAGCAGTACGTCGGCGGATATGCCTATAACGGCAGGGTTCGTGATGCCATGGACAGGGTCTGTAATTATCTCGGGCTGGAGTGGAGCGCTCAGGATAGCGAAATACAGATTATCAAAAAGGGTGGCGTCTATGCAGATACTGCTGTCGTGCTGTCGAAAGACACTGGCATGATCGGATATCCCCGTCGTGAAGCAAAAACCATGACCGAGAAGACGGCAGCCAAGCAGGGCATAAAATACGGTCAGAAAGGTATCGTCAGGACGGTGGTGGATGTAGAAGACCCAACGGCGAAGCTAAAAGACAGGGTAACTCTTGAGGTGCAGGGCTACCGGGTGAAATCACTGCTCAACCCTGCCATTTATCCTGGCGCTTATGTGCAGCTTAAATCTCGCGGAATTGATGGGGAGTTCTTCAGAGTTGAAGAAGCACATTACACCGGAGATACGCACGGGCAGGAATGGAGCGTGGAAGCGCTATTGAGGTTTATCTGATGGCTGATAACAGTGATGTAGTAGAAGCGCTTAGGCGGCTTGTAAGCTCCGAAATGGACACGGTAAACACTGCACTTCCATGTACCGTGGTGAGTTACTCCGGAGGCAAGGTAACGGTAAAGCCTGATGGCGAGAAAATATACGCAGATGGAGATACCAATGCCTATCCGGTACTGAGCGATTTGCGTATGGTGTGGCCGCAGTTTGCAAACGGTCAGGCCGGATTAAAAGGACCAGTTCAGGCAGGAGATAAATGCCTTTTGGTGGTCTGCCAGCAGGCAACCGATGGAAGCGACGACACAAGGCGATTTGACATCATCGACTCATACGTTATTCCAGGTGCGGGTTACAGCGATGCTGTTCCTGGCAACGATGACGTGAGAATGTATTTTGGCGACGCCTTCATTGCTATCGACGCCAACGGGAAAATGACTATTAAAGCTCCAGGTGGGGTGGAAGAAACAACCCCGCTGCATACCGTTAAAGGAAGCATGACTGTTGAGCAATTGTTCACTTACCAGGGCGGCATGACTGGCTCGGGCGGTGAAACATCGGTAGCTACCATTACAGGGACGATGCAGGTAATTGGTGACGTAGTTATAAATGGTATTAAAATAGGCACTCACAAACATCCTGGCGATAGTGGTGGAACCACTGGAGAGCCTATTAACTAACGGGGCAACATGGAAAACGCGCTGATTATTCTGGTAGTTCTTATAGTTCTTTTCATCGTATTCAGGAAATTCAACCTTTGGTATTGGAAAATCCAGGAGCACATTGACAATCAGAAGCAGATTATCTCCCTTCTGGAAAAGGTCAGCTCCCGTGTAGGCTCAATGGATGAGGAGATAACTGAATTATCAAGGATATACAAAGGGAAAAACCAGCCTGCACCAAAGTCTGGACTCCTTGATGATTGAGAAATAATCTCGAAATTGAGCCAGGAATAAGCCCATAAACATGGGCTTTTTTATTAAAAGGTCCAAGATGATAGATTTCAGAATTACCGATAATAAAGTCGTGTTCACTAACGGCCTGCTTCAGTACGTAGATGGAGCTGAGCGCGTCAGGCAACAGGTGGAGTTCAGGCTTAATCTGTGGCGCGGAGAGTGGTTCCTGGATAGTCAATTCGGAACGCCTTACCTACAGGATGTTCTCGGTAAGCAGGTAACGCTTAACGGAGCGCTATCAGCCATCCGTACAGAAATCCTCGCTGTAGAAGGAGTCACCGGAATCGTTGAATTTACCTACAACTTTGACCGTGCCGAGAGAAAGCTGAGCGTAGAGTTTACAGCCAACACTGAGTACGGGTTGGTGCAGTACCCCTGATAAATACCCCTTCAATATGCCTCGCCAATGTGCGGGGCTTTTTTATGCCTGAAATAAGGTGCATATGGCTGATTACATTACTGCGACAGGCTTTGACAAGCCGACATTACCGGAGATGGTTCAGGAAATCGGTGATGCAATTGAAACGGTCGTCGGACCGATTAACAGAGAGGCTGATTCGACCACCGGACAGTGGATCGGAATTGAAGCTGAGCAAAACGCAATTCACTTCGAAACTGAAGAGGAGTTGTGGGCCAGCCGGTTTCTTGCTTCTGCTGAGGGATTCGCCCTTGATGCTCTCGGCGACTGGATGGGTGGGATTACCCGGCATGGCAAAACCACGACAAAAGTGAACGCCGTTATTTATGGATCTGAATCACGACTTGTTCCTTCTGGTTCTTTAGCTTCTTTCGGTAATTACCAGTTCAGAATGACGGAAGATTATACCATCTCACGCTCGACGCTTCTGGATGGAGAGGTGAGGGTATCTAACAACACACAAACCAGTTACACGGTACGGATTGCTGGCGTTGATCATACCTACACGAAAGTTGCAGGAGACACGGTAAACACCATTGCTACAGGCCTTGCCGCAGTAGTGGACTCAACAAGCCAGTATTCAGCCACAGCAAACGGCTCAGTAATCAGACTCACCTCTGAAAACCTCATTGAAGGTTACGCAGTGTCGCTTAGCGCTGGGCTGGCGTGGCAGTTAATTGGTTCACCGGCAATCTTTGAGGCAACTGAAGCAGGTCCGATTGTCGTTCCTGTTGGTGGATTAAACAATCCTGTAAGTGCGATCACCGGATGGACTGGAGTTAATAACCTCGTTCAGGGGGCAACAGGTTCAGATCGCGAATCAGACACAGATTACCGCCAACGTTTATACCAGAGCAGGGCATCATCTGGCGGTGCGGCAACCATCCCAGCAATTGAGACTCGCCTGATTACGGAAGTCAGCGGCGTAACCTTAGCCAAAGTCATTGAAAACGACACCATGACGACAGTGGACAGCATTCCTCCAAAAGCCATCCACACTATCGTTTCTGGCGGTCTTGAACAGGATATTGCTGACGCAATCTGGAAGTACAAAGGTGCAGGTATAGCGACATACGGTTCAATTGCGATCACTGTATATGACCGGTACGAAAGACCCCATCTGGTTAACTTTTCACGACCTACAGAAGTGGATATTTACGTCAAAGTTGACGTTGTCCTTCTGGATACTGAGGAGCCATTGCCTGCGACTGTTGTGGACGCTATCAAGCAAGGTGTTGTTGCTTACGGTGCGACGCTTGGTCTTGGAGATGACGTTATTACCCAGCGCATTTACGGCTACATCTATGCCAATACAACTGGCATCGGGAAGATGACCATCACCGTCAGCACTGACGGAACTACGTTTGCAGAAAGTAACATTTCCGTTGCTGAAAACTCATTTGCTTCGTTCTCCGCTGCCAATGTGGAGGTCACAGGTGTCTGATGATTGGATTGATATCGATTTTCTTGCGCTGATACGACAAAGGCCTACTGACTGGCTTAAAAAAGGCGGACAGGTTCCAGATCTCTTTGCTGCTGTTGGCGTACTTCATCCTGAAATTGAAGCGCGCGCCAAATACATCTACCTGACGCAAAGCATATACAACGCCCACGGCATAGAGCTGGACAGATTCGGACAGTACGTTGATGTCGGTCGTGATGGAATGTCTGACGATGATTATCGCCGGGCAATCATGCAGGCGAAACTGGCGACTGCGTTCAGCGGAACACCAGATAACGTCATGGTCGTAACGGCAACCACTACTTCAAGTACTGATGTCGAACTGGTTGAGCTCTATCCTGCCGCATTCAGCGTTCACGCAACCGGACCTTATGTCCCAACAAACATCAACGCCATCGTCGACCGCGCATCTGTGGCGGGTGTCAGAGCATATTCAACACATGATTATGGGCTCAACGGTTTCTCCCTGGCGGGAATAGACACCAATTCAGGGCAAGCGTTACAGGTCGGCGATAACACAGCAATGCAGGTAGACACCGACACGGCACTTGGACTTAACCGTGGGTCTGTATTCATTGCTGGCTCATATCTTGATGCGGCTGGGTCCGTGTCAGGTGTACTTGAAGTAAACGACTCATATCTCGGCGTCGCTGACGACGATTACCTTCTTATCTTCTCCCGTGACTATGGCGTCACCGGGACGATGCTTTGCGGCGCTATGCCTAAGTGAGAAATTAAATGGCTATCACATCATTTGCAGATACTGACGTCACTTATGCGGACGGGCAGAAAAATAAAGAGCCCGTACCAGATGAAATCCTTTCCAGCGGGTTCGTGCCTCCAGTGCGGATGCCAGATGGTTCAATCTCGGCAGGCAGCAAGCTCGCAGCAAATCACCTCAATACACTACTAAACGACTTATACGCGCAGGTAGCTGACTTGAAGGCTCGCGTTACAGCGCTTGAGGGGGCTTAATGGCCGACATTCTTCTTAAGTACCTTACAGATTTACCATCCGCCTCAGATGCAGAATCAACAGACCTGATGCATATCAATCAGAACGGTAACGACCGTTCAATCACTCTTGATGCCCTTGCCACTGCCTTATTCAACATGCGCTATCCGGTTGGAAAAGTAGAGTGGTTCGCAAATGACGTCAACCCAAATGCAACCTGGCAGGGTTCTACGTGGGCACGAATTCCAGGCGCTGGAAGGACTATTCGTCTTGCTAACAGCACCGGTAGTGACGTTCTCCAGCAGGGTGGGAGTGATTCTGTAACTCTGACAGGGGCGAATCTTTCACCGCATGTACACCCGGTAGATTTAAGAACAGGTCAGTTTGACTATGGAACCAAAAACACAAGTCAGGATAACCACTCCCATACGGTTCCACTGCGAAGCATCGGCAAATGGACTGGAGGCTCACAGGATGGAAGCAGCGACGATATCAGCTCATCTCAATCAACAAGCACATCCAGTTATCAACACGCCCACACGGTAGCAATTGGCGCTCACGACCACCCTGTAAAGGGTGACACAGGAAGTGCTGGAGATGGTGCTCCATTCTCAGTAACGAACCAATACGTCAAACTTGCCGGATGGTACAGGACTGCATAAATGGCCGAACAGAAAGTAAAATTAACCGACTTACCCGCAGCAACAGATACCATTGATACCGCACAGTTGCTGATAAACCAGAACAGTACAGACCAAAAGCTTCTTGTAACGCATTTTCTTCGTTCTAAAAACAACCTTTCTGACCTTGCAGATATTGGTCAGGCGCGTGCGAATCTGGATGTTCCTTCAGTAGATGAAGTCAATGATAAGTTGACTGGTTTTGTCGACGGTTCCAATACATTCCTGGATGGAGCATCACTCGCATCACGCACAGATTTTATATGGGATGAGGAGAGTAAGAGCTGGTATTACTGGAGTGGGGAGTTACCGAAGGATGTTCCCGCAGCATCAAATCCAGATACCACAGGTGGAATTGGAGTGGGCGCGTGGTCTGCTGTTAGCGATGCATCACTAAGAACTGATCTTTCCAGCGGTGAAAAGGCAAGTCTGGTCGGCTACGGCTCATCTACAGTAAAAGATGCTCTTGATTCTGTTGTAAATAAACGCGTCCTTTACTTCTCCCGATTCGGTACGCTGCAATCTTTGCAGTCTTACATCACATCTAACAACCTAAAAAACGTTGAAATTATTTTTGACCAGGTTGTGAACTTTGGCCCAGGTAGCGGTGGTTTAGGTACGATCGTAACCCTGAGCAATATGGACTGGCTTGAAATCCGCGGACTGGTTATCAGGGACACCCTGCTTTACTCCGGTGCATTTGACCTGACGCGCGTGTTCGACCTGACGAATATCACCAATCTGGTGTTTGAAGTGGATGCATCTTCCACCCTTGAGTATGTGGGTGATGATAAGCGCGGACTGACCCCACTGCGCCTGAATGGATGCGATAACTTCACATTTATTGGTAAGACTAATAAGTGTTACCAAGGATATGAAGCGCATTCGGTAAAAAATCTTTATGCAAGAAGCGTAAACAACGACACCAGATATCCACACTCAATTACTGACATTGGAACAGTTGATATCTATACAACTAATAATGGATGTAGACGAGATTTCTTTTTGCAGAATAAATGCGCAGGCGGACAGATAACCGTTGATGCCGTTGACACCCAGCAGGGTACCCCCATAAAGATGTATTTCTTTAACGGAAATATGGACAATCAGGTTAGTAATTTATATGTTAAGTATAAATATCGGAGCACAGGACGATACACACTTCCTTATCGTGTAGCACCAATATGGTTGGATTGGGGATGGGACAGCTCAATAACAGAGCCACTTATCTCAGGAGTGATGCGAAATATCACAATAGATTACGATGTTGTTGGTGGGAATTGGGGGAGTGTGATAGGTACTACTAAAATGATTGATGAAACTATAGGAGATGTGACAGCAAGAGGATATGTTTATTCCAACATATATATAAAAGGTAGGATTGAGTTAGGAGGTGGGGATTCCGGCAATAACGCTTGGGTATATAATTTCAATAGTGGAGATAACTGGAAATCTGGTGATAGCGTAAATGGGTTTTACCTAAAAGATCTTGTAGTAAGAAAGTTGAATGGTGGTAGTGTATATTTAAACACTAACCAATTAGCAGGGGCGGCGACCTCTAGTGGGCAAATAGTTTTGGATAATGTCTCTGCACCAGAAATGGCATTGTATGCTCAAAACTATGGCGATAAGGTCATGTTTAATAACTGCAATCTTTATGATTTCACAACTAAAAATGCTGTTAAAAATGCATATCAATCGCTTAAAACCACATGTACGATAAGAAAAGCATCAGGTGATGCATCAAGCTTCCAGATTGGATCGATGAGTGTATATAGAACAATCTGTTTCCTTTCTGTTAATATTAAAGCGACATCGCCTTCATCAGGAAGCACAAGTACATGGGGTGGCAGTGTAGTTGGACAATTGGTACAAGGTACTACAGCAGGAAATGTAACATTAACGGGCAATACAAATACTTTGTACACAACAGGAACGGCATTAAATCCGTCTATTAGGTGTGAAACAGACGGCAGGATTATAATTACATTTGCAGGGTGGGAGTCGCTTGATGCATTCATAACGTGCGATATTGCAATGGTTTACAATGAATATTCAGGAGGGTCTAATAACACCACTCTAGGACTAACAAACAAGAAGTTCAATGTAGGAAATGTGTGAATGGAAGGGCGCGTTTAGCGCCCTTTATTTATTTAACATTTCGACCTATTAAAGTCGATTATAATTATGTCGCCGTTCTTCCTTATAGTGAAATCCTGGGTTTTTTTGTATACTTCAAAAGAACACATCATTTTTTTATTATAATCAATCAATCCGGTTTTCTTTCTAAGATACAGTTGATGATATCCATTAAATGACCAGTAGCGATGCGGCCAATACCATGTGCTGAAGTAATTTACTACCATACTGGAAATTAATGGGTAGTTCCTTTTTGCGTTGCTGAGCACTGGGGACTCTGGCGCATTACCAACAAATATTGGATATACAGTATTGTAATCAATATCCTTCGTGCTTTCTTTAATCGAGTAGATAGTTTGCCTGTTAAGTTTATCTTGATCGGATAATGCATTGACATATGAATAACCATATCCAGTTCCATAGATAATTGGGATGAGAATCATGGCCTTTAATGTTTCTAGCTTAGAAATACTGCATGCTTTATAAAAAAGAAAACATATATACATTATGTAAGCTGAAATACCAATATATACTCTTGGGAAGTGAGAGATTGATGAATCAAGAGCAAGCAAGCTTACCATTGTCAATGGAAGGGCTAAAAAAGGAGTAATTACTAAAAGCAGTGAGCAAATTAAACCCCTTGACCCATTTTGTTTATAGTAAGCGGACGATATTATTAATGAACTAACAAACCCAATTGCGACCACTATTGCTAGTATATAAGTAGTTGCGCCCCCGAAAAGTGACTCACAAAAATATTTGTAATAACTGTTCGAGTTTTCAATTAAAGAATTAAAAAGGTTGCTTGATATACTTGGGTGATTATCTCCATGCTCCCCATCGAAAGATGCAGGTAATACTATTTTCATGTAAACAAGAAGAGATAAGGATGCCTGCGATAATCTAGTCACCCCTCTTATAATTATATCTTTATTGTTTATATTTTTTGCAACAGAGCTCGCGAACTCCATCACGACTAGAATCAAGAACACATTAATTACTATTTGATACGATGATAACGCTGCAACTAAGATAAGCGTTTGTGTAACATATGATAACAAATGAGATTTACATCTCACGTAAAAAGCATTAAAGCAAAGCGATATGCCAATCATTATTGTTAGCACGTCAAATCTATAAGTTAAAACCTCGAATATAAAAGGCGATGAAAAAAAGCTCACCATTACAAGTGATGCATAAATGTCTTTACCAACATATTCATTTCTGAAGTTATAAAATGTAAATAAAATAAACCCGAGCGCTAAGATATGTGGCAGTGGGTGCATATCAGCGATATGCTTTCCAAAGTTTAATGCAATCATAACGGCATCGGCAAAAGGCCTGCCGTCTATTCCCCATCGGGTATATCCTTCGGAAGATCTACCAATGTCATCAATGTAGTATATATTTGACGTAATAAAAGGTAGAAAAATAACCAAGAGCATTAAAAATAATGCAAAATATTGGTTGTTTTTGTTTTCAATGCTCATTTGTTACCCTTAAGAATGTATCTAGGTCTGTTTTTGACCTCAACATATATTCTGCCAATGTACTCACCAAGCACACCGATCCCTATAAGCTGCACGCCGCCAAGGAACAAAATAGATACCAGCAAGGATGGATACCCACGAACTGGATTTCCAAATGCCAGCGTGTCAACAATCATCCACGCACCGTACAGGAATGAAAGCCCCGCAACAAACAACCCTATATAAGTCCACATACGGAGAGGGAATGTGGAAAAGCTTGTGATCCCTTCAAGGGCAAGGTTCCACAATTTCCATCCATTGAATTTTGTATTACCGGCAACGCGCTCAGCACGCGCGTATTCAACAACATCAGTGCGACCACCAACCCAGCTCAATATGCCTTTCATGAACAGATTGCGTTCTGGCATGAGCTTTATGTTTTCTACAACATCACGCGACATCAGGCGAAAATCACCCACGTTTTCTTCAATCTTTGGATTGCTGATTTTATTGTGGAGTTTATAGAACCACTCGGCAGATTTACGCTTTAATCTGCTGTCGGTAGAGCGATCAGAACGCTTTGCCAGAACCATTTCCGCACCGGCCTGCCACTTCTCAATCAGGTGTGGGATTACCTCTATAGGGTCCTGCAAATCTACGTCAATGGGGATGATTGCTTCACCGGTTGCGTGGTCAAGCCCGGCGAACAGCGCGGGCTCTTTACCGAAGTTTCTTGTGAATGACAGTGGAACAACCAGCGGATCGGCAACAGCAAGCGCTTTAATAATTGATTCTGTCGCGTCTTTACTGCCGTCATTGATGAAGACTATTTCGACTTCATGCTGCTTAAGACCTTCAAATTCCCGAACGGTTTTATAAAAAATAGGTATCGCGTCTTCTTCGTTGAAGACGGGAACGACCAGAGAAATTTTCATTTCGCATCCCTAAAGACAATGAACTTTGAATAAATGAAACCGCACACCAGACTGATGGCGGAGAACACGACTAATGTGATGATAGGGGCCATACCGGACTTATCTGCAGCCCAACCAACAGCTGCGCTCAAGGTTCCCATAAATCCAACATACAGCATGTAGCGCATGGTGGTTGTGGAGGACTTAAAAGTGAACCTGGCGTTTGCAAAGAAGCTGAACGACACCGCTACGACGAAACCGGCGAAGTTGCCAAGTGCCTGACCTGTATGGAATGCGTAAATGCAAACGGCGAACACCACCCAATGAATGAGCGTGTTGATAACACCTATTGATGTGTACTTGGCGAATAACTTTAACATTATAGAAATCAGTGAATTCGGAAAGGTCTGAAGTGTAGCACCACAAAGACTATTGATCGATACCGCCGATCGATAATACTGTATGCATATACAGTAACCATCGGAGGTGAGTTATGGGATTCCCGAGCCCGGCTGCTGATTACGTTGAATCACGCATATCGCTTGATGAGCGCCTTATCCATAAACCAGCCGCTACGTACTACATGCGGGCTGGTGAGACTATCTACAGGTGCGGCATCATGAAGGATGCGCTGCTTGTGATTGATTCGTCCCTTAAGCCATGTGACGGCTCGCTGCTTATCTGTGACTGCAACGGTGAGTTTAAAGTAAAGAGGTATCGAATATACCCGCAGCCTCATCTTGAGAACGTAACGAACGGGAGAAGAGAGAAGTTACCCGGGAACGACGATGGCATAAGCGGAGCGCTACCAATATTTGGAGTCATCACGTACATCATCAACGATGCGCGCTCTGGTGAGTTTGATGACTGTCCGGTGATGTGAAGAAAACTACACAGCTATACCTGAGGCATGGCTGTGTACTCTCTGTGTCACAGTTGTGTCATGCATGGATGAATCAGAAGGAAATACGACGGCATGTAATGACACGTTATGACACAAACGCGGTGCGAGCGCGGAAAAAATAATGATATTACAGTGTGTTAAATAGCACTCTACGTTCTTCTAAGCCGTAGGTCGTAGGTTCGAATCCTACAGGGCGTGCCATTACATTTCACAGATTTCCGCCTGCGTGACGTCCTGCTGATTTTCTCCCTGAAACACTCATACCGAAAATAGCGTTAACGCACGTTTTTCACAGCACAATTGACTGTTATAACAGTATTTTTCTTACGCTGTGGCAATTTTGCAATTCCTCTACCATGCTCATAACACCTCACTCTTACTGGTGGGGCTTTTTGTAGTTGCTGATTAATCTCAAGGAAAAAGTTTATGAAAAAAACGACTGCTATTTTGATGGGCGCTGCATTTCTGTTTACCACCAATACCTTTGCGGCTGAACTGCTGACAAAAAACGAGTTTGAGAAAGTAGAATCACAGTATGAAAAAATCGGTACTGTTAACACCTCCAATGAAGTATCGGTCGACGATGCGAAAAAAGAGCTGATCGAGAAAGCCGATAAGCAAGGTGCTGATGTGCTGGTGCTGACTTCCGGTAATACCAACAACAAGATCCACGGCACTGCCGATATTTACAAGAAAAAATAATCCCTTAGCAACCACCCCGGCTTCGGGGTGGTTGCGCGCCATACGTCCCCCCCAGCATTGTTTCTTGCCTCTTCTCGCGCAGAGATGCCATTGACACTTGATTACGCATGCATAATGCGTATAGTTCTCATTTGCATTTCTTTTAATAAATTTAAGGCCCGACAACGGGTCATTTTTGCGCGCACGTTAAGAGCTCATGATGAACAACACCACAATGCACAAAACGCTGCTGGCGATTGCCATTGGCGCGGTTACACACTCCGCTTTTGCGGCGGATGAGAAAAAAGAGGACACCATTGTCGTCCAGTCCACGACGGGGAGTGATTTCAAACCCGGCGGCGACCAGCTGGTGCCCGCCTTCCTTGACGGGCAGGTGGCGAACGGCGGACGAATGGGGATGCTCGGTCAGCAGAACGCCATGGACGTGCCGTTCAACATTATCAGCTACACCTCGAAGCTGGTGGAAGATCAGCAGGCGAAAACCATTGCTGACGTGGTCGCCAACGATGCGGGGGTGCAGTTCGTTCAGGGGTACGGCAACAGCGCGGAAACCTTCCGCATTCGCGGCCTGAAGTTTGACGGCGACGACATGACCTTTGGTGGGCTTTCTGGCGTGCTGCCGCGTCAGGTGGTGGATGCCCAGATGGTCGACCGCATTGAGATCTTCAAAGGCGCCAACTCCCTGATGAACGGCGCGGCAAGCTCTGGCGTGGGCGGGATGATCAACCTTGAGCCAAAACACGCGGGCGACACTCCGCAGGCGAAAGTGGGCGTTGACTACACCTCGGATTCCCAGATTGGCACCACGCTGGATGCGGGGCGCCGTTTTGGTGATAACGACCAGTTTGGCGCGCGCGTGAACCTTGTGCATCGCGAAGGGGAAACCGGCGTGCCGAACGATCGCCGCCGCACCACGCTGCTCTCCACCGGTCTGGACTACAAAGGCGACCGTTTCCGCACCTCGCTGGATCTGGGCTATCAGAAGAAAACTTTCCACGGCAGCCCGACCAGCGTCAACATCTCGGCGGTGGACTTCGTACCAGAACCGCCGAAGAACGATCGCAATTTCTCGCAGAAATGGGCCTACAGCGATATCGAAAACGAGTTCGGGATGTGGCGCAGCGAGTACGACATTACCGATATCTGGACGGCGTATACCGGCCTCGGCGCGCAGCACGCGCACGAAGAAGGGATCTACAGCGCGCCGAAGCTCCTGGACAAAAGCGGTAATGCGACGGTCAGCCGCCTTGATACCAACCGCATCAGCGATTCCGTCAGCGGCATGGCGGGCATTCGCGGCAACTTCAGCACCGGCTTCGTCTCGCACAAGGTGAACGTCGGGTACTCCGCAATGACCAAAAACGAAAAAATCGCGTGGAAAATGTCGGCCGCGGCGGATAACCCGACCACTAACATCTACCACAACACCGGCGTGGCTATGCCGGACAGCACCAACTTCAGCGGCTCCGGCGGCAAATACAGCGATCCGCTGACCAGCGGGCGCACCCGTACACAGGGCTGGCTGCTGAGCGATACCCTGGGCGTGCTGGATGACAAGCTGCTGTTCACCGCAGGCGCGCGCCATCAGAAGGTGGTGATTCGCGGGTACAACAAAATCACCGGTGCGGAAAACGACGGGGACGGCTTTGACGGCAGCCGCTGGATGCCCACCTACGGTGTGGTCTATAAGCCGTGGGAGGAAATCTCTCTCTACGCCAACCACACCGAAGCGTTGCAGCCCGGTGAAACCGCGCCTCGCTCAGCAAACAACTACGGCCAGAGCACCGGTATCGTTCACTCTAAGCAGAACGAAGTGGGCGTGAAGGCGGACTTTGGTCGCGTGGGCGGCTCCCTGGCGCTGTTTGAGATCAAAATGCCGTCGGCCATCCTCGACGACAGCGGTCACTACGGCCTGGACGCAGAGCAGCGTAACCGTGGTGTGGAGCTGAACGTCTTCGGCGAGCCAATGCTCGGGATGCGTCTGAACGCCAGCGCCACCTGGTTGCAGGCCGAGCTGACCAAAACCAAAAATGGCGTCAATCAGGGCAATGATGCCATTGGTATTCCGAACTTCTATGCCGTGCTGGGCGCAGAGTACGACATCAAGCCGATTGAGGGTCTGACGGCGACCGCGCGCGTTAACCACTCCGGCACGCAGTATGCCGACCTGGCGAACAGCAAAAAGCTCGACAGCTACACCACGCTGGATCTGGGCATGCGCTATCGCTTCGCGGTGAATCACAATGCAAACCAGATGACCCTGCGGGCGGGCATCGACAACGTGACCAACGAAAACTACTGGGCCAGCGTGGACGATTCCGGCACCTACATCACTCAGGGCGAACCGCGTACCTTTAAGGTCTCGGTTGGCTACGAGTTCTAAGCGTTCCACCTCGTTATCCGGGGCAGGGACGCCCCACTCCCGTCGTTAGCGTGTTATAAAATTGTAATAAAAGCTTCTTACACTGGTCGCCACAACCTTACCTCTTGGCCAATGACAGGAAGCCGCTATGGGCAGACCCCTCAAATCCGTATTTAAAAAAGAACATCGCGACGACATCACTAACCGCAGCGCTAACCCCGTTTTCTCCGAGGTTGCTGAGGTGTTCCTCTCCCGCCGCCGTTTTCTCCAGATGGGGGCCGTCGCGGGGGCTGCCGTATCATTCCCGTATCTGATCAGCCCCGAAAGCGCCGTTGCCGCGGTCTCAAAACCGTCCGCGCTGGCAAAGGCGGTGTCCCTGGGCTTTACCAGCATCGACGTCTCCACGGAAGACACGGTCAGGGTGCCGGAAGGCTACATCGCCCGTCCGTTCTATCGCTGGGGCGATCCGACGGGGATCAAAAATAACATGCCAGCGTTTAAGCCGGACGCCAGCAACACCACGGACGAACAGGCCGTGCAGGCGGGCATGCACCACGACGGCATGGCGTGGTTTAGCCTGCCGCAGGGGGGGCAAAATCCGGAGCATGGCCTGCTGGCGATGAACCATGAATACATTGATAACGGGATGCTGTTTACCGACGGCACGGCGAACTGGAGCCTCGACAAAGCCCGCAAGGGGCAGAACGCGATGGGCGTGTCAGTGGTGGAAGTGAAAAAAGCGGGCAGCGACTGGGAGGTGGTGCGTCCGTCTTCCTTCGCTCGTCGTATTACCGTCAATACGCCAATGCAGCTTACCGGCCCGGCACGGCACCAGGATTTAATGAAAACCGCCGCCGACCCGCAGGGGGAGCGCGTGCTGGGCACCATGCAGAACTGCGCCAACGGCCATACGCCGTGGGGCACCTATCTCACCTGCGAGGAGAACTGGTCGGACATTTTTGTGAAAAAAGCCGATCTCAACCCGCTGGAAAAACGCTACGGCATCAGCGACAGCGATGAATCCTACCGCTGGAACGAGGTGGATGACCGGTTCAGCGTCGATAAAACCCCTAACGAACCCAACCGTTTCGGCTGGGTGGTGGAGATCGATCCCTACAACCCGACCTCCACGCCGCGCAAGCACACCGCGCTGGGCCGCTTCAAGCATGAGGGGGCAGCCGTCACGCTCGCCGCCGATAATCGCGTGGTGGTCTATATGGGGGACGATCAGAAGTTTGAGTACATCTATAAGTTTGTCTCGGATAAAAAATACGATCCCGCAAACCGTGAAGCCAATATGCATTTGCTGACCTCCGGCACGCTGTACGTCGCCAGGTTCAACGAAGAGGGGAGCGGCGACTGGCTGCCGCTGATCTTCGGACAAAATGGTCTGGATAAAAGCAACGGTTTCGAAAGCCAGGGCGATCTGCTGATTAAAACCCGCCTGGCGGCGGACGTGGTGGGGGCAACGAAAATGGATCGCCCGGAGTGGATAGCCGTCGATCCGCACGCCAGCGGCAGCGTCTACTGTACGCTCACCAACAACAGCGATCGCGGTAAAGAGGGTAAAGCGCCGGTCGATGCCGCCAACCCGCGCGCCAGTAACGTGTTTGGGCATATTATGCACTGGCACGAAGACGGCGCCGATCCTGCCGCCGCACGCTTTAAGTGGGATATTCTGGTTTTGGCCGGGCGCACCGACGGCGACGATCCGAAGGCCAAAGGCTCGATGCAGGGCGCGGCATTCGGCAGCCCGGATGGGTTGTCGTTTGACCATCAGGGTGTGCTGTGGATCCAGACCGATGTCTCGTCCAGCACCATTAATAAGAAAGCGTACGAGGGGATGGGCAATAACCAGATGGTGGCTACCATTCCGGGCACCAACGAGTATCGCCGGTTCCTGACCGGGCCGCGCGGGTGCGAAATCACCGGCATTGCGTTTACGCCGGACAACCGGACGCTGTTTATCAACATTCAGCATCCGGGGGAGGGCGGAGATGATATTACCGACCCGGCCAATCCGCGCGCAGTTTCGAACTGGCCAGACGCCAGCCCGGACGGACGCCCGCGTTCGTCAACGGTGGTGATCGTCAAAGCCGACGGCGGGATCATCGGCTCGTAAGGTTTATCCGCCGGGCGCACGCGCTGGCCCGGCGTTAAGCTTGCTACCACCAGCATGAAGTGTTAAAACGTGCCCTTCTAAAAAAGAGACAGGGGTAGGGCGTGAAAGACGCGTCATCCGCTTCAGGCCATGGTCGCGCTGAAGCCTCGTCGGATCAGAGTCCGACGCTGCAACGTGGTTTGCAAAATCGACATATTCAGTTAATTGCCCTCGGCGGCGCGATCGGTACCGGGCTGTTTCTCGGCATCGGCCCCGCCATTCAGATGGCTGGCCCGGCGGTTCTGCTGGGTTACGCTATCGCCGGGATTATCGCCTTCCTGATCATGCGCCAGCTCGGTGAGATGGTCGTTGAAGAGCCGGTGTCTGGCTCCTTCGCACACTTTGCCTACAAATACTGGGGGCCGTTCGCAGGCTTCCTCTCCGGCTGGAACTACTGGGTGATGTTCGTGCTGGTGGGCATGGCCGAGCTGACCGCCGCTGGCATCTATATGCAGTACTGGCTCCCGGACGTCCCGACGTGGATCTGGGCGGCGGCCTTCTTCATCATCATTAACGCCGTTAACCTTGTGAACGTGCGCCTGTATGGTGAGACCGAGTTCTGGTTTGCGCTGATCAAGGTGCTGGCGATTATCGGCATGATCGGCTTTGGCCTGTGGCTGCTGTTCTCCGGCCACGGCGGCGAGCGCGCGAGCATCGACAACCTGTGGCAGCACGGCGGCTTCCTGGCAACCGGCTGGAAAGGGCTGATCCTCTCGCTGGCGGTCATTATGTTCTCCTTCGGCGGGCTGGAGCTGATTGGCATTACCGCTGCTGAAGCGCGCGACCCGCACAAAAGCATTCCGAAAGCGGTCAATCAGGTGGTGTACCGTATTTTGCTGTTCTATATCGGCTCGCTGGTGGTGCTGCTGGCGCTCTACCCGTGGGTAGAAGTGAAATCTGACAGTAGCCCGTTCGTGATGATTTTCCACGATCTGAACAGCAACGTGGTCGCTTCGGCGCTGAACTTCGTTATTCTCGTGGCATCGCTGTCGGTCTACAACAGTGGGGTCTACTCCAACAGCCGCATGCTGTTTGGCCTCTCCGTGCAGGGCAACGCGCCGAAGTTCCTCACCCGCGTCAGCCGTCGCGGCGTGCCGATCAACTCGCTGTTTCTTTCTGGCGCTATTACCTCGCTGGTGGTGCTGATCAACTATCTGCTGCCGAAACAGGCTTTTGGCCTGCTGATGGCGCTGGTTGTGGCGACGCTGCTGCTGAACTGGATCATGATCTGCCTCGCGCACCTGCGTTTCCGCGCGGCGATGCGCCGCAAGGGACGCGAGACGCAGTTCAAAGCGCTGCTCTACCCGGCAGGGAACTATATCTGTATTGCATTCCTGGGACTGATTCTGGTGCTGATGTGCGCCATGGATGAGATGCGCCTGTCAGCGATGCTGCTGCCGGTGTGGGTGGTGTTCCTGTTTGTGGCGTTTAAGCTCTCACGAAGGTAAAAGCAAAACGGCAACCAGGTTGCCGTTTTTAGTGTTTGCACCCTCTCCCCGTGGGAGAGGGCCGGGGTGATGGCACCAGACCGCACCACCCCTTCACCTTTATCGTGACCCCTCTCCCAATTCTGTTTCGATCCACAGGATCTTTATTTTGTAATCGATTACTTTTCAATTGAGCGAATTTGTAATCGATTACTTTTTTCCGGGTGAGGCTTATCATGGTGTCAACTGAGAGTAGTGAAAAGGCGATAACGCAACACCGGCTGCTGGTGCCGCGTTTGTCGCTGATGATGTTTCTGCAATTTTTTATCTGGGGTAGCTGGTCGGTCACGCTTGGCCTGGTGATGACTCAGCACAACATGTCTTTGCTGATTGGCGATGCGTTCTCCGCCGGGCCTATCGCCTCCATTCTCTCGCCGTTCGTGCTCGGCATGCTGGTGGACCGCTTCTTCGCTTCACAGAAGGTGATGGCGGTGATGCACCTGGCGGGCGCGGCAATCCTCTGGTTCGTGCCGGGGGCGCTGATTGCCGAAAACGGCGCGCTGCTCATTGGCCTGCTGTTTGGCTACACGCTCTGCTACATGCCGACGCTGGCGCTGACCAACAACATCGCGTTTCACAGCCTGGCGAACGTGGATAAAACCTTCCCGGTGGTGCGCGTGTTCGGCACCATCGGCTGGATCGTGGCGGGCATTTTTATCGGCGTCACCGGCGTGGCCTCCAGTGTCACCATCTTCCAGGTGGCGGCGGTCAGTTCCGTGCTGCTGGCGATCTACAGCCTGACGCTGCCGCACACACCAGCCCCGGCGAAAGGCCTGCCGGTGAAGGTGCGGGATCTCTTCTGCGCGGACGCCTTCGCGCTGCTCAAAACCCGTCACTTCTTCGTCTTCTCCGTCTGCGCAATGCTGATCTCCGTCCCGCTCGGCACCTATTACGCCTACACCGCCTCGTATCTGGCGGATGCCGGAATTGCCGACGTCAGCACCGCCATGTCGTTCGGGCAGATGTCTGAGATCGTCTTCATGCTGGTTATTCCGCTCCTGTTCCGTCGTCTGGGCGTGAAATATATGCTGCTGATCGGCATGCTGGCGTGGTTCGTGCGTTATGCCATGTTCGCGCTGGGCGTCAGCGAGGAAGGGCGCATTCTGCTGTATCTCGGCATTCTGCTGCACGGTGTCTGCTACGATTTCTTCTTTGTCGTCGGCTTTATCTACACCGACCGCGTGGCGGGCGAAAAGGTGAAAGGCCAGGCGCAGAGCATGATTGTGATGTTCACCTACGGCATCGGCATGCTGCTCGGCTCGCAGATTTCCGGCGCGCTCTACAACCGTCTGGTGGCGGGGCAAACCGTGCCGCAGGCGTGGGTCACATTCTGGTGGATCCCGGCGGTGGCTGCCGCGGCGATCGCGCTGATTTTCCTTCTCACGTTTAAGTATGACGATGACAAGGCGTAACGTTCAGGAGGTGGTATGAGGACGATAAAAGGACCGGGTATTTTTCTCTCGCAGTTTATTGGCGCAGAAGCGCCGTTTAACTCGCTCGACGGGCTGGCAGGATGGGCGGCGGCGAAGGGTTACAAAGCGGTGCAGATCCCCTGTAACCATCCGCATATCTTTGATGTGGAAAAAGCCGCGGAGAGCCAGGCCTACTGCGATGACTTCGCCGCTAAGCTGGCCGCGCACGGGCTGGTTATCAGCGAACTGTCGACCCATCTGGAAGGGCAGCTTGTGGCGGTAAACCCCGCCTACAGCGAGGCATTTGACCACTTTGCCCCCGCCGCCGTGCGCGGCAACGACGTGGCCCGCCGGGCGTGGGCGACGGAAAAGCTGAAGCAGGCGGCGGTCGCCTCGGCAAGACTGGGCCTGAAAGCACACGCCACTTTCTCCGGCTCGCTGGCCTGGCCGTTCTTCTACCCGTGGCCGCCGCACAACGAGCAGCGTTTCCAGGAAGCGTTCGAAGCGCTGGCAACCCGCTGGCGGCCAATACTGGATACCTTCGACGAGCAGGGCGTGGACGTCTGCTTTGAGCTGCATCCGGGGGAAGATCTGCACGACGGCGTCACCTTCGAGCGTTTTCTGGCGCTGGTGGATAACCATCCGCGCTGCAACATTCTCTATGATCCAAGCCATATGCTGCTCCAGCAGATGGACTACCTGACCTTTATCGACATCTTCCACGCGCGCATTAAAGCGTTCCACGTCAAGGATGCCGAGTTCCGCCCCAACGGGCGCAGCGGCGTCTACGGCGGTTATCAGCCGTGGATCAACCGCGCCGGACGCTTCCGCTCGCCCGGCGACGGGCAGATCGACTTCAGGGGTATTTTCAGCAAGCTGGCCCAGTACGACTACGACGGCTGGGCGGTGCTGGAGTGGGAGTGCTGCCTGAAGGATGGCGATACCGGCGCGCGCGAAGGCAGCGAGTTCATCCGCCGCCATATTATCCCCGTTTCCGGGCGGGCGTTTGATGATTTCGCCGCAGGAGGCGGGCATGATTAACGTCGGGATTATCGGCAGCGGGTTTATTGGCCCGGCACACATCGAGGCAATCAGGCGTCTCGGGTTTGTGCAGGTGGTCGCGCTCTGCGACGGCGCGCTCGGTAAGGCGCAGGAAAAGGCGCGTCAGCTTAACGTGCCGCACGCGTATGCCAGCGTGGAGGAACTGCTCGCCCACCCCAGTCTGCATGTGGTGCATAACTGCACGCCGAACCACCTGCATGCCGAAATTAACCGCCAGATCCTGCGCGCGGGTAAGCATGTGTTTTCCGAAAAGCCGCTGTGCATGACCCCGGACGAGGCGCGCGAGCTGGTGGCGCTGGCGGAGCAGGCGGGCGTGGTGCACGGCGTGAGCTTTGTCTATCGCCAGTTTGCGATGGTGCGTCAGGCAGCGAGCATGATGCGCGCGGGTAGCCTCGGGCGGCTGTTTGCCTCGCACGGCAGCTATTTGCAGGACTGGATGCTGCTGGAAACCGACTACAACTGGCGGGTGGATGCCGCGCTCGGCGGCGCATCGCGCGCGGTGGCGGACATCGGCTCCCACTGGTGCGATACGGTGCAGTATGTGACCGACGGGCGCATTACCGAGGTAATGGCTGATTTGTCCATCGTCTGGCCGACGCGCAAGGCCAGCGCGGGCGGCCATCAGACCTTCTCTCATGACGAGCAGGCGGAGTATGAAGACAAACCGGTCTCGACCGAGGACTTCGGCTCGGTGCTGTTCCGCTTTGACGACGGCAGCAAGGGCAGCTTTAGCGTCTCGCAGGTAAGCGCGGGGCGCAAAAATCGCCTGACCTTTGAAATTAACGGCAGCGAGCGCTCGCTGGCGTGGGATCAGGAGATCCCCCAGCAGCTGTGGATAGGCCATCGCGCCAGGGCCAACCAGACGCTCAGCGACGATCCGGGCCTGATGAACTCTGACGTGGCCGACAGCGCCCATTTCCCCGGCGGGCACATTGAAGGCTGGCCGGATGCCTTCAAAAATATGATGGCGCAGTTCTACCGCGCCGTGCAGGCGGGCGCGATGCCGGATAAGCCTGCGTTTGCCACCTTCCACGACGGCGCGAACGTGATGTATATCATTGATGCGATTGTGAAAAGCCATCAGCAACAGCGCTGGGTGCGCGTAGGATACTGACGCATTGCCCGGTTCGCCGGGCAACCAATTTATGGTAGCCTGCACAAAACGCTAACCGCAGGATGTATCGTCGCTATGTCAATTCAGAAAATCGCTCAACTGGCCGGAGTATCCGTGGCAACGGTCTCCCGCGTACTGAATAACAGCGATACCGTGAAGGCGAAAAACCGCGAGCGCGTTTTGCAGGCGATCCAGGAGAGTAACTATCAGCCCAATCTGCTGGCGCGTCAGCTGCGCACCGCCCGCAGCTATATGATCCTGGTGATGGTCTCGAACATCGCCAACCCGTTCTGCGCCGAAGTGGTGAAGGGCATCGAAGCCGAGGCGGAAAAGAACGGCTATCGCATTCTGCTGTGCAATTCCGGCTCGGACATCGAGCGCTCCCGCTCGGGCTTAAGCCTGCTCTCCGGCAAAATTGTCGACGGCATTATCACCATGGATGCGTTCTCGAAACTGCCGGAGCTGGCCGCGCTGATTGGCAACGCGCCGTGGGTGCAGTGCGCCGAATACGCGGATGCGGGCGCGGTCTCTTGCGTGGGGATTAATGATGTCGATGCCTCCCAGCACGTTGTCAGCCAGCTGGCCGACGGGGGACGCAAACGCATTGCGCTCATCAACCACGACCTCAGCTATAAATATGCCCGCCTGCGCGAGCGCGGCTACAAGAGCGTCATTCACCTGCGGGATCTGGACTATCAGGCGGTGGAGTATGCCAGTGAGCTTAGCTCCGGTGCGGGCATGGCGGCGATGCAAAACCTGTTAAAAACAAACCCACCGGACGCGGTATTTGCCGTTTCCGATACGCTGGCGGCGGGGGCGTTGCGCGCCATTCAGCAGGCCGGACTGCGGGTGCCGGAGGATATCGCGGTCGTGGGCTTTGACGGCACCGAGCTGGCAGAGATGATTTCACTCACCACCATTGAACAGCCGTCGCGGGATATCGGGCGCAAGGCGGTCGATCTGCTCTTGAATAAAATCGACAACCCGGATGCGCCCACGGAAAGGGTAATGATGGACTGGCGCTTTATTTCCCGCGCCAGCACCTGATTATTGCGCGATAACGCCTGCCAGCGAGCGAATATCGTTTCCGGTTGGCGACTGGTGAATACGCAGACCAAATTCATCCACCACCGCGAAAATATGGTCGAAGATGTCAGCCTGAATATCTTCATATTCCGCCCAGATTACCGTGTTGGTGAAGGCGTATATTTCAATCGGCAGGCCGTTTGCATCCGGCGCGAGCTGGCGCACCATCAGCGTCATATCTTTGCGAATGCGCGGGTGATTGCGCAAATATTCATTCAGGTAGGCGCGGAAGGTGCCGATATTGGTCATCTTGCGCAGGTTTAATACCGATTCCCCTTCGCCGTTCTGCTGATTCCACAGGCTAATTTCCTCATGACGCGCGGCCAGATACGGCTTCAGCAGCTTCGCCTGGATCAGCTTCTGCTGCTCCTGCTCGTCGAGGAAATGAATGCTGGTGGTATCGATATTCAGGCTGCGCTTAATGCGGCGACCACCGGAGGCGGACATCCCGCTCCAGTTGATGAACGCGTCAGAGACCAGCGCCCACGTTGGGATGGTGGTGATGGTGTTATCGAAGTTACGCACTTTAACGGTAGTCAGGCCGATGTCCGTCACCGTGCCGTTGGCGCCGTATTTCGGCATTTCCAGCCAGTCACCGAGCTTGAGCATGTCGTTGGCGGAAAGCTGAATACCGGCCACTAAGCCCAGTATCGGATCCTTGAACACCAGCATCAGAACGGCAGCCATTGCACCCAGGCCGCTTATCAGAATAGCGGGTGACTGGCCGATCAGCAGGGAGATAATTAATATTCCCACCAGAATGGCGCTCACCAGCTTGATGCCCTGGAATATCCCTTTCAGCGGAAGCTGTGACGCGGTGGCCATTTTCTGCGACAGATTGAATATCACGTCCAGCAGCGAGAAGAAGGAGAGCAGGGCATAGACCATCACCCACAATTTTGCGCAGGTGGTGAGCATTTCCGCCGCTTCGCTGCCTTTTTGCAGCCACAGAACCGCCTGAACGTTGACGATTATCCCCTGAAGGGTAAACGCCAGACGGTGAAATAACTTGTTCTGCGTAATGATCTGCAACCATAAATGGCTGCTGGCCTGCGCGCGTTTCTCGAATGCGCGCAGCACCACTTTGTGCAGAATAAAATGAACGATAAGGGCTGTAAGAAAAATAATACCAAAGATAATCACTAAAGAGGTGGTGTGATTAATTTCAATCCCTAACTCTTCAACCTGAGCAATTAATTCCTGCATAACGTCTCCTGTATTGATGCAGCCCCATAATGGCGGCTGCGGATCTATTATGCAAATTCAGGCAGTTTTATTTTGTCGCCGGACAGGCCTTGACGACCGGTAAACAGAGACGATGGCGCATACGCAGCGTGGCCAGCGCCAGGACCACCATCATGGCCGTTTCCACCATCAGGAAGACGTTGACCGCCTGGGTGTAATCTCCGTGATAACTTTGTAGCCCGTGCAGCAAAATCGCGCCGAAAATTGCCGGGCCAAGCCCCAGCGCAGCCTGTTGCAGCGTGCTCAAAATCGCGCTCGCGGCTCCCGCGTCGTCAGGCTGGATATCGCGCATCCCGATGCGGTAGAAGCTGTTTACAATCAGCGCCTGCCCGTACCCCACCAGCCCGGTGGCCGGGGCCAGCGTCAGCGCGGTATTTTGCATTCCCCAGTGACGGAACGTGGCGATCAGCGCCACCAGGCCGACAAGCTGAACTGCCAGCCCGGTCAGCAGGATGGCGCTGGTGCTGTAGCGGGCAATCAGGCGCGGGGCGAACCAGGCAGAAATAAAATAGGTCACGCCGAGTGCGATGAAACTGTTTCCGGACTGCCACGGCGCCATTCCCAGACCGCTTTGCATGGTCAGCGCCATACAGAACATGAACCCGGACCAGACGCTGAAAAAGAGTATCCCAATCAGCACGCCAAAGCGGATGCTGCGCAGCTGTAACAGGCGCGGCGCGATGAGCGGATGGGCATTCTCACGCTCTTTTTTGCGCGCGTTCAGCACCATCAAACAGGCCAGCGGCACAATCGCCAGCAGGGCGGCCTTCAGCGGCCACGACCAGTGCCACTGCGGGCCGAGCGCCATCGGGAACAGCAGACAGCATAGTATCGCCGTCAGCAGGACGGTACCGATCCAGTCAATGCGCGACGGCGTGTCGCGGCGGGTTTCCGGCACGTAGCGACGGCTCAGCGCCAGCACCACCAGACAAATCGGCACGTTGATAAAGAAGGCGTTGCGCCAGCCCAGCCCGGCGATGTCCGCCGATACCAGCCAGCCGCCACCCATCTGGCCAACGATAAATGCAATTCCGCCGATCCCCCCGAACAGGCTGATCGCTCTGGCGTGTGCCGTTCCTTTTAACGTCACATGCAACGTCGCGAGAATTTGCGGCATGATCAGCGCGGCGCCCGCGCCCTGAATAATGCGCGCGGCAAGCAACTGTTCGATATTGCCCGCCATGCCGCACAGCAGCGAGGCCAGGCCAAAACTCGCCACGCCCCACATAAACAGGCGACGGCGGCCAAGGTTATCGCCCAGCTTGCTGCCGGGGGCCAGGCAGACGGCAAAGGCCACGCCGTAGAGGGCGACGATCAGCTCCAGTTCGGTGGCGGTGGCGTGTAACGAATGGGTGATGGAATCCAGCGCCACGTTGGTGATTGAGGTATCAATCAGCGGCAGCATCTGGCCGGTTAACAGCAAAATCAGGCCCGCGCGACCCGGTGAAACAACTGACGTATTCATGGTGACTCCATTGCGTCAAACAGCGTAGAGTCGTAGCATCAACCATCTGATAAACGGGTACCAGTTCTTGCTTATACTGGTACTGACACTACCATGCAGGAGATGTTATGGCGCTGATGTCTGAACCTGTCACCTCTCTTCAGGATGACACCCGCAAGCAGCTGGGCGCGTTTTTGCGAGCACGGCGGGAAAGCCTTGATCCGCAGCGCCTCGGCTTACCGCGCAGCGGCCGCCGCCGCACGCCGGGCCTGCGCCGGGAGGAGGTAGCGATGCTCGCGGATGTCGGGGTGACCTGGTACACCTGGCTGGAACAGGGCCGGGACGTCAACCCGTCCAGTGCGGTAATGGCCGCCATCGCAAAAGCGCTGCAATGCACCCCGACCGAAGCCCGGCATCTTTTTGTACTCGCCGGGTTGCCGCCGGGGGAAGCCCCGCAGGCGGTGTGTTGCGAGGGGATCAGCGAAGGCACCCGTCGCCTGCTGGATACCCTGCTGCCGAAACCCGCCAGTATTCAGAAACCCAATTTCGACATCGTGGCGTGGAACGACAGCTTCGGACACCTGATGGGCGTCGATTTCAACGCCATCCCGCCGGAAGATCGCAACTGCATCTACCTGTTTCTTACCCACCCGGCCTGGCGCGCGCGGCTCGGCAAACGTGACGACGTGCTGCCGATTTTCGTCTCCTACTTCCGCGCGGCAATGGCTGAGCATCGGGGGGACCCGCTCTGGGAAGCGAAGCTGGCGCGTTTTTTTGCGGTATCCGAAGAGTTCAAAACCCTGTGGCACCAGCGCAACGACGTGCGCGGCGTGGAGAACCAGCTCAAGCTGTTTACCCATCCCGAGCTGGGGGATTTTCACCTTCAGCAGATGTACTGGTACTCCGCGCCGCGAAACGGATCGCGGCTGCTGGTCTATTTACCCGTGGATGAGGCAGGGGAGAGGGCGATGGCGTGGCTGGCGGAGCAGGGGAAGTAAGTTTTTTGCGAGGGGCTTTCAGGGAATCAGAGCTGGCTCTGCTAAGCGGATGAGACAGGTGTAAGGTGGCGTTTAACGTAAACCAACCGACGGCATCGACATCATTTCGATGAGGGGTTAAGTCGACTATACTCACGCCATGAGAAACAACTAATGTCGCCACTGATGATTGATTCCGCAGACTTCAGCCAAAAACTCGGCCTTATCTCCCGAAACGTCGAACATACCGAAGCATTTCTTGCACGGGGCACAGCGGATTTTCATCTGCCGGGGTTCTTGCTGCCAGTCGGATACCGGTTTTTAAAATCGCGTTATGGCGATGAATATCGTCTCGTGACTACCGATGGCGGCAAGCCTTATACGGCTTATGCCGTAAAGCTTACATTTCACAAAGAAATCACCTTTCCCCACGGTGCCGCTACGCAGGTCATGGTGTGGCGCACCCCGCGCGCCGTCCACCAGCGCGTGATAAGCGGATTACCGCAATTATTTTTCCAGTGGGTGCTAAGCGAATACGACATCGTAGTCTCGGACAGCGAGCAAACGGGAGACGGGCAACGGTTCTGGCTGCGGATGATCGACTGGGCGTTTACCATGAACTATCGCATTAGTGTGGCAGACGGTACGGTGGGAGAAGAGTGGACATTAACGCCCGTAAATTCTTACGCCGAACTGGAAGAGCGCTGGATTGCCTTTGCCTGGGGCAACGATCGTGATGTTCATCCGCATCGCAGGCTGGTCATCAGTAAAGCGTAACGGGCCGCACAGAGCGGCCCGTTTTACTTAGCACTCAGTCACAATCGTGCTCAGCGGCAGGCGTGATTTCGGCAGCGTGGCGTTGAAATCTTCCACGCAGTGATGCCCGACCGGGACCACCACCAGGCTGGTGAAGCCTTTCTCTTTCAGGCCAAACTCTTCATCAAGAATAGCCGCGTCAAAGCCTTCAATTGGCACCGCGTCCAGGCCCATCGCGGCCACGCCCAGCAGGAAGTTACCGACGTTCAGGTAAACCTGCTTCGCCATCCACTGGTCGTCATCTTTCAGATCGACGCGGTGCATGTCGGCAAAATAGCAGCGGCCTTTGTGGTTCGCGGCTTTGGCTTCTGGCGTATTGAAACGGCCATCAGCCTCTTCCTGATCGACAACGCGCTCAAGCCAGGCATCGTCCATCGCGGTTTTCGCGCAGAACACCACCACGTGAGAGGCATCCAGCATTTTGCGTTCGTTAAACACATAGGTGCCCGCCGCGGATTTTGCCACGCGCGCTTTACCCTCTTCAGTGCTGGCAACAATAAAGTGCCACGGCTGGGAGTTAGTGCTGGACGGGCTGTATTGCAGCAGCGTTTTGATTTTTTCCGCTTCTTCTGCGGTCAGTTTTTTGGCTGGGTCGAACGCCTTGGTTGAGTGGCGTTTCAGGGCGACAGAAATAATATCCATAACAACTCCTGGTGATGAAATTCGCCCGCGGGCGGGCGTGAAAGGAAAGCAGATTACCGCGCGAAGCGGGAAAAGATAAGTGCGATTCGAGCGCTTATTCTGTTCGTCTCAGACGAACAATCAGCCTGGCCGAATCCACTTCTGATCTTTTTTTGGCAGTTTATCAACGACCAGATTCCACGAATCCGTAATAAGGTCGGTGACCAGTTCAGGCGTGACGTCGTCCGTGCCGTAGAGTGAAATCCAGTGTTTTTTATTGAGGTGATAGCCCGGCTCCACGCCACGGTAAATCTGCTGATTAAGCAGCGATTTTTCCGGGTCGGATTTCAGGCTGACGTGGGGCCGACCGTGCGCGGTCGCCATCAGCATAAAAATTTTCCCGCCCACCTTAAACACGTCATACTCCGGGCCAAACGGCCAACAGTGTTCGGTGAAAGGCATCTCCAGCGCGACGCGTCTGGCATGGTCCTGCAAGGATTTACTGTCCATGGATCTCTTCCTCTGCAAGCCCGCGCCACATGGCCTCAAAGCCCAGCGCTTTAAAATCGACGGCACGAGACGGATCGCGGGTGGCAAACTCCATGGTGGTTTCCGCCAGCGATAAGAAAAGCGCATCGCCAAACGTTTTGAATTCATCGGACATAAACACCGGGCGCACCGAGCGGCGGCATAACTCATGAAGTTCCGGGAACATCTCTTTCACCGCCTGTTCCGTTTCGGCGCTCAGCTTTTCACTGACGCCAATCTGGCGGATAGCCGCATGCGCCAGGGGGTTACGTATGCCCCAGTCTACATAGCTGTTCCAGATATTGCGGGTATGTTCTTTTGGCTCGGAGAGGGTGCGATCGAGGTTCGCCAGCATGGTCTGGCAGAGATCCTGTTTCAGATGCAGGTAGAGGGCATTCAGCAGATCGTCTTTGGTAGCAAAGTAGCGAAACAGCGTCCCTTCAGCGACGCCCGCATTACGGGCAATTAACGCCGTTGAGGCGGCAATACCTGACTGGGCAAATGCCGCGGTGGCTGCTTCCAGTAAGGCCTGTTTTTTATCTTCACTCTTCGGACGTGCCACTAAATTTTTCCTCCCGTCAATTGTAAAAGCCCTGATTGAAACACTTCCCTTGTTACGCTGCAACGCGGAATGTCAAAGATCGAAAACCTTCTTGACGGCGTAATCATCCTCTCTATAATGAGTGCTTACTCACTCATAATCAAGTATCACCCGCGCAAACCATCGGACGGGGCGCGTAGGCGGGTCAGGAAATGAAAAAGCCTCTATTCATCTGCGTGGTATTAGTCATGATTATTGCTTCAGCTGCCAGTTTACCGTTTGTACTGAACGCCGGATTTGGCCAGCCACCGCAGGGCGCGCAGCTCTCTGAAGTGGAAGCCTCCCCGCACTATCGCGACGGGCAATTCCATAACACGCTCCCAACGCCGGGCTTTACCGGGCAACAAAATATGCTGGTGGCGTGGTGGCAGTTCCTGACCCGTAAAACCGAAAACGCCCGTCCGGCGCAGCCGCTGCCGCTGGTGAAAACCGATCTGGCGAGTCTGTCGCCTGACCAGGACACGCTGGTGTGGCTCGGCCACTCCTCCTGGTATATGCAGCTGGCGGGAAAACGCATTCTGATCGACCCGGTTCTGAGTAACTACGCCGCGCCGTTCTCGTTCCTCAATAAAGCCTTTGCGGGGGAGTATCCGTGGCGTGCGGAGAGCATGCCGGAAATCGACCTGCTGATCATCTCCCACGATCACTATGACCATCTGGATTACGCCACCATCAAGGCGCTGCTGCCGAAGGTGAAGCGCGTGGTCACGCCGCTCGGCGTCGGTTCACACCTGCGCTACTGGGGGATGAGCCAGGACATTATTGATGAACGGGACTGGAACCAGTCTGTGCACATCAGCGATGCGCTGACGGTGCATGTGCTGCCAGCGCGCCACTTTTCCGGACGCGGCATTAAGCGTAACCAGACCCTGTGGGGCAGCTTTATGTTTGTCACCCCGGAGCGGAAGGTCTACTACAGCGGCGACTCCGGTTACGGCCCGCACTTCAAATCTATCGGCGAGCAGTTTGGCGGCGTTGATCTGGCCATTATGGAGAACGGGCAGTACGACCAGGACTGGAAGTACATCCATATGCATCCGGCGGAAACGGCGCAGGCCTCGGCAGATCTCAATGCCAAAGCGGTCGTACCGGGACATAACGGACGCTTCGTGCTGGCGAAACATACCTGGAACGATCCACTGATCCAGCTGGCGAAAGCCAGCAAGGATAAAAACTATCGGCTGCTGACGCCGGAACTGGGCGAGCCGGTACGGGTGAGCGATAGCACGCAACAATTTCGCGAGTGGTGGGAATAATGTTTAAGCGAGAAGCAGAGGGGGAGAGCAGTATGACGATTTCCGCTCAGGTCATTGATACGATTGTCGAATGGATCGATGACAACCTGCATCAGCCGTTACGCATCGAAGAGATTGCCCGTCACGCGGGTTACTCAAAATGGCATTTACAGCGGCTGTTTATGCAATACAAAGGTGAAAGTCTGGGGCGCTACATCCGCGAACGCAAGCTGCTGCTGGCGGCACGCGATCTGCGTGAATCAGACGAACGCGTGTACGAAATCTGCCTGCGCTACGGGTTTGACTCGCAGCAGACGTTTACGCGCATCTTCACCCGCACCTTCAACCAGCCGCCCGGGGCGTACCGCAAAGAGAATCACAGCCAGACACATTAAAATTGGAAATCCAGGCCGGGTAAGGCATCGCCGCCACCCGGCTTTTTTATTGGCTTACGACGCCAGTGAGAACCAGCGGCGCCAGACGAAACGCAGGATGAAGAATTCGATAGCGCCGAGCAGTAAAAACCACACGCAGAACAAAATGGTGTAGAGCTGGTTCAGGTCGACCATATGAAAGGTCTGAACCAGCTTCTGCGCCAGCACCAGACCCAGCGACGGCGCGGGCAGCAGTAAGCAAGAGATCAGGGCTATCAATAAAATGCCCCCCGCAGTCAGCAGCGATTCCAACGGGTGTTTCATCGTAATGTTAATCGTCAGTTAAAAATGTCATTGTCCGGCATCCTTTAACGTAAAGCAATATCAACCCTCCGGCCCTTTTTTAATTAAATAATTCCATGCCCCGACAAATAATGTACGGAAAGAGATTAATTTAACCTTGAGGATTAAATTAATATCGCGCTATGTAAATAAATGTCTGTATCACGAAAATAATTTTACAAAGCTATAGGTGCTGTATCCAATTAACGTCGCAATAACAATGGCTGCGACAATGTATAACGCCAGGCGCCGTCCGCGATAAATACCAAACATGCTTCCTCCTCGTTTAGTGTTGGTTTAGAAATATTTTGTAAAAATCAATGCGTCGAAATAATTTTAATCAGTTTTGAATAACCGGGTAGTCAATATATTGCGGTAGATCAATTTAACCCGCAAGACTTTAAAATGAATTATTTAAAGCCAGAAAGGAATTCCGGCTTCCGTCCACCGGATATTGAAGGAAAAATACCATGACCAAAAAAAATTTCTCGCAGAATATGCCACCCGCAGGTGGGCAGGCGTACCAGCAGACCGTAGAGCAGGTGCTTGCTCAGGCGCAGAGCCAGGCTAATGGCCTGGACCGCACCGAGGCGCAGGCGCGTTTGCAGAAGCATGGCCCGAACGCGCTGCCGGAGAAAAAAGGCAAGCCGGGCTGGCTGCGTTTTCTCGCGCATTTTAACGATGTGCTGATTTACGTCCTGCTGGCGGCAGCCGTATTAACGGCGGTAATGGGACACTGGGTTGATACGCTGGTTATTCTGGGCGTGGCGGTAATCAATGCCCTAATTGGCCACATTCAGGAAAGCAACGCGGAAAAATCCCTGAAGAGTATTCGTAATATGCTCTCCAGCGAGGCGCGCGTTATTCGTAACGGCAACCATGAAACCATACCGACGACGGAAATAGTCCCGGGCGATATTATTGTATTACGCGCGGGGGATCGTATTCCGGCGGATATGCGTTTAATCGAAGCGCATAATTTACGCGTGGAAGAGGCGATTCTGACCGGTGAATCCACCGTGGTGGATAAACACACGAATCCGCTGAACGGCGAATTACCGCTGGGCGACCGCACGAACCTGGTCTTTTCCGGTACGACGGTAAGCGCAGGCGGCGGCGTTGGCGTGGTCATTGCCACGGGGCAGGAGACCGAACTCGGCCACATCAACCAGATGATGGCGGGCATTGAAAAGCACCGCACGCCGCTGCTGGTGCAGATGGACAAGCTGGGCAAGGCGATCTTCGCCATCATTCTGGCGATGATGGCCGCGCTGTTTGTCTTCAGCCTGGTGTTTCGCGAGATCCCAATGGGCGAGCTGCTGCTCTCCCTCATTAGCCTGGCTGTCGCGTCTGTACCAGAAGGTCTGCCAGCGATTATCTCCATCATCCTATCCCTGGGCGTGCAGGCGATGGCGCGCAAGCGGGCGATTATCCGCAAGCTGCCGACGGTTGAAACCCTGGGCGCAATGACCGTGGTCTGCTCGGATAAAACCGGCACCCTGACCATGAACGAGATGACGGTGAAAGCCATCATCACCGCCGACGCCTGCTATCGCGTGGACGGCAACAGCTACGAGCCGGTGGGCCACATCTATCTGGAAGGCAGCGACGAGCCGGTGCAGATCCAGCCGGGTACCGTACTGGAGCAGTACCTGCGCACCATCGACCTGTGCAACGACAGCCAGCTGATTCAGGACGAGCGCGGCCTGTGGGGCATCACTGGCGGGCCGACCGAGGGCGCGCTGAAGGTGCTGGCGGCGAAAGCCCACCTCGCGCCGGTCATGACCACGCTGATTAACAAGATCCCGTTCGACTCGCAGTACAAGTACATGAGCACCCACTACCAGATTGGCGGTGAGGAGCAGATTTTGATTACCGGCGCGCCGGACGTGATTTTCGCCCTGTGTGAGCAGCAGCAGACCCGCAACGGTGCGCAAGCCTTTAACCGCGCGTACTGGGAAAACGAGATGGAGCGCTATGCACGTCAGGGACTGCGCATGGTCGCCGCGGCGTTCAAGCCAGCAAATGGCGAGCAGGCATTAACCCACGACGACCTGAACCACGGTCTGATCTTCCTCGGCATCGCCGGGATGATGGATCCGCCGCGCCCGGAGGCAATTGAGGCGATTAATGCCTGCCAGCAGGCGGGGATCCGCGTGAAGATGATCACCGGGGATCACCCGCAGACGGCGATGAGCATCGGTCAGATGCTGGGGATCACCAACAGCGAGCAGGCGGTCACCGGCTACCAGCTGGAGAAGATGGACGACGCCGAGCTGGCGGAAGCGGCGGTGAAGTATGACATCTTCGCCCGTACCAGCCCGGAGCATAAGCTGCGCCTGGTGAAAGCGTTGCAGGACAAAGGCGAAATCGTCGGTATGACCGGCGACGGCGTGAACGATGCCCCGGCGTTGCGCCAGGCGGACGTCGGCATCGCGATGGGCATTAAAGGCACGGAAGTGACCAAAGAGGCGGCGGACATGGTCCTGACGGACGATAACTTCGCCACCATCGCCAGCGCGGTGAAAGAGGGGCGTCGCGTTTACGACAACCTGAAGAAGACCATCCTGTTCATTATGCCGACCAACCTGGCGCAGGGGCTATTGATTGTGATTGCGCTGCTGGCGGGGAACATCATTCCGCTGACGCCGGTGCTGATTCTGTGGATGAACATGGCGACCTCCGCCACGCTCTCCTTCGGCCTGGCCTTTGAGGCCGCCGAGCGCAACATTATGCGTCGTCCGCCGCGCCAGACCGGGCAGCACGTGATGGACGCCTACGCCGTGTGGCGCGTGGCCTTCGTCGGCACCATGATTGCCATCGCCGCCTTTGCGCTGGAAGCCTGGCTGGCCCCGCGCGGCCACAGCGCGGAGTTCATCCGCACCGTGCTGTTGCAGATGCTGGTCTGCGCCCAGTGGGTATACATGATTAACTGCCGCAACACCGACGGGTTCTCCCTGAACCGTGGCCTGCTGGCGAACAAAGGGATCTGGCTGGTAACGGGCGTACTGTTCCTGCTCCAGGCGGCGATTATCTACCTGCCGTTTATGCAGATGCTGTTCGGTACCGAAGCGCTGCCGCTGCGCTACTGGTTCGTGACGCTGGCGGTGGCGGGGGTGATGTTCTTCGTCGTCGAAATCGAGAAGCGACTGACCCGCAGGTTCCGTAAGTCCGCATAACTAAGCCCCCCGTCACCCTGCCCTCTCCCCAAAGGGGAGAGGGTGTTCAAGTTCCCTCTCCCCTTTGGGGAGAGGGTTAGGGTGAGGGGAGACAACGCTGAGGTACTCCCATGAAATTCCCGCTCCTGTTCGCACTCCTCGCCTGCACGCTGCAACCCGCATTCGCTGCCGCCATTCCCGTTCGCGTCGCCACCGTGGAGCAGACTGCCCACGCCGCCGAGCGCCAGATCCCGGGCCGCATCGAAGCCATTCACACCGTTGAGCTGCGCGCGCGTACGGAGGGCGTCATCACCAGAATCCACTTCCGCGACGGGCAGTACGTGAAAAAAGGCGACGTGCTGTTCGAACTGGACGACGCCGAGCCGCGCGCCGCCCTGCGTCTGGCGCAGGCTGAAGTAAGAAGCGCCGAAGCCACGCTGCGTCAGGCGCAGCAGCAGCTGTCCCGCTTCGAAAGCCTGGGCAGCAGTAACGCCATCAGCCGCCACGACGTGGACAACGCCCGCATGCAGCGCGACGTCGCGAGCGCCGCGTTGGAGCAGGCGAAAGCACGGCTTGACACCCGCAGCGTCACGCTGAACTACACCCGCATCACCTCGCCGATTGACGGGCGCGTGGGGCACAGCAACTTCCACGTCGGCAGCCTGGTCAACCCTGCCAGCGGCGTGCTGGTGGAGGTGGTGCAACTTGATCCGATCCGCATCGCCTTTGCGCTGGAAGAGGGCGCGTTTGCCACTAAAGCCGGACAGCATGCGGATATCCGCGCCATGAAGCAGGCCTGGCAGGCGCTGATTGACAGCAACGGCCAGCGCATCAGCGGGGAACTGACCTCCGTGGATAACCGCATCGACCCGCGCACCGCCAGCGTGATGCTGCGCGCCGAGTTCGCCAACCCGCGCCATCAGCTCCTGCCCGGCGGCAACGTAAACGTGTATTTGCGCCCGGCCAGCGAACAGCCGGTGTTGACCCTGCCCGCCGCCGCGGTCCAGCAGAACGGCGACGGGTTCTTCGCCTGGGTGGTCAACGCCGACGGTAAGGCCGAAATGCGCCCGCTGAAGGTTGCCGGGCAGATCGGCCAGCAGTTCCAGATTGCCTCCGGCGTGAAGCCCGGTGAGCGAGCGATTACTGACGGTGCGCAGCGCGTGCAGCCCGGCGCTGCCGTCCAGATACTGAATTAAGGAGCCATCATGCTGACGTTTTTCATCAAACGCCCGCGCTTTGCGATGGTGATTGCGCTGGTCATCACCCTGCTGGGGGCCATCGCGCTGAGGATTATTCCGGTGGAGCAGTACCCGCAGATCACCCCGCCAGTGGTGAATGTCTCTGCCAGCTGGCCGGGCGCCAGCTCGGCTGACGTGGCGGAGGCCATCGCCACGCCGCTGGAGACGCAGCTGAACGGCGTGGATCACATGCTCTATATGGAGTCCACCAGTTCGGACGAAGGCACCTACAGCCTGAACATTACCTTTGCGGCAGGCACCGATCCGGATCTCGCCGCCATCGACGTGCAGAACCGCGTGTCGCAGGCCCTGGCGCAGCTGCCGACCGAGGCGCAGCAAAACGGCGTGCAGGTGCGCAAGCGCGCCACCAACCTGATGTTGGGGGTAAGTCTTTACTCACCGAACAATACCCACACGCCGCTGTTCGTCAGCAACTATGCCAGCACGCAGGTGCGCGAGGCGCTGTCCCGCCTGCCGGGTGTCGGGCAGGTGCAGATGTTCGGCGCGCGGGATTACAGCATGCGCATCTGGCTGCGTCCGGACCGCATGAACGCCCTGAACGTCACCACCGACGACGTGGCGCAGGCGTTGCGCGAACAGAACGTGCAGGGGGCGGCAGGTCAGGTCGGCACGCCGCCGGTGTTCAACGGCCAGCAGCAGACCCTGACCATCAACGGGCTGGGGCGCTTAAACCAGGCCGACGACTTTGCCAGCATTATCATTCGCGCCGGGGAGATGGGACAGCTGGTGCGCCTGAAGGACGTCGCCACCATCGAGCTTGGCTCGCGCAGCTACAGCTCTGGCGCGCAGCTTAACGGACACGACTCCGCCTATCTCGGCATTTACCCCACGCCGTCCGCCAACGCCCTGCGCGTGGCCGATGCGGTGCGCGCGGAACTGGAACGGTTGTCCACGCGTTTCCCGGACGATCTGGTCTATGAAGTTAAATTCGACACCACCTCGTTTGTGGCCGCCACCATCAAAGAGATCGGCGTCTCGCTGGCGCTGACGATGCTGGCGGTGGTGGTCGTGGTGTCCCTGTTCCTGCAAAGCTGGCGCGCGACGCTGATTGTCGCCCTGGCCATTCCGGTGTCGCTGGTGGGCACCTTTGCGGTGCTCTATACGCTCGGCTACTCCGCCAATACGCTGAGCCTGTTTGCCATTATTCTGGCGCTGACCATGGTGGTAGATGACGCCATCGTGGTGGTGGAGAGCGTCGAAACGCTGATGGCGGAAGGGCAGAGCCGCACGGCGGCGACCGCGCTGGCGCTGCGGCAGATTGCCGGGCCGGTCATCGCGACGACGCTGGTGCTGCTGGCGGTGTTTGTGCCGGTGGCGCTCCTGCCGGGGATTGTCGGTGAGCTGTACCGCCAGTTTGCGGTAACGCTCTCGACCGCCGTGACGCTTTCAAGCCTGGTGGCGCTGACCCTGACGCCCGCGCTGTGCGCGCTGCTGCTGCGTCCGCGCCCGAAGAAACCTGCGGCAGTTTATCGCGCCTTTAACCGTGGGCTGGATGCCGCACGCGGTTTCTACACCCGCATCGTGAACGTATTAAACCTGCGCCCGTGGCTGGCGCTGCTGGCCACCGCAGGCGCGGCGGCGGTGGTGGTTTTCAGCTTTATGTCGATGCCAAAGGGCTTCCTGCCCCAGGAGGATCAGGGCTACTTCTTCGCCAGCGTCCAGCTGCCGGAAGCGGCGTCGCTGGAGCGCACCGAAGCGGTGATGACCACCGCGCGCGAACTCATCGCTAAAAACCCGGCGGTGGAAGATGTGATTCAGGTTTCAGGGTTTAACATCCTCAACGGCACCAGCGCCTCCAACGGCGGGTTTATCTCCATCATGCTCAAAGACTGGAGTCAGCGTCCGCCGCTGGATGAGGTGATGGGCACCCTTTAGCGCCAGCTGCTGGCTCTGCCGGAAGCGACCATCATGACCTTCGCGCCGCCGACGCTGCCGGGGCTGGGCAACGCCTCCGGTTTCGACTTGCGCATTCAGGCTCAGGCGGGGCAAAGCCCGGCGGAGCTGGAGCGCGTGACGCGTGAGGTGCTGGCGAAAGCTAACCAGCATCCGCAGCTGAGCCGCGTGTTCACCACCTGGAGCAGCAACGTGCCGCAGCTGACGCTGACCGTTGACCGCGAGCGCGCCGCGCGCCTCGACGTGCCGGTGTCGCGCATCTTCAGCAGCCTGCAAACCGCCTTCGGCGGCACGCGCGCCGGGGATTTCAGCGTCAACAACCGCGTCTACCACGTGGTGATGCAGAACGAGATGCAGTGGCGCGAGCGCGCGGAGCAAATCAGCGAGCTGTTCGTGCGCAGCAACAGCGGCGAGCGGGTGCGTCTGAGCAACCTCGTCACCATTACGCCGACCGTCGGTGCGCCCTTTATTCAGCAGTACAACCAGTTCCCGTCGGTATCGATGAGCGGTTCGGCAGCGGAAGGGGTAAGCAGCAGCACCGCGATGGCGGCGATGGGCGAGATTCTGGCGGAAAACCTGCCAGCCGGGTACGACTACGCCTGGAGCGGCATGTCGTATCAGGAGCAGCAGACCGGCAACCAGGCGATATGGATCGTACTGGCGGCGGTGGTGATGGCGTGGCTGTTCCTCGTCGCCCAGTATGAGAGCTGGACGCTGCCGGCGAGCGTAATGCTCTCGGTGCTGTTCGCCATCGGCGGGGCGCTGGTCTGGCTGTGGCTGGCGGGCTACGCCAACGACGTGTACGTGCAGATCGGTCTGGTCTTGCTGATCGCGTTAGCGGCCAAAAACGCGATCCTGATCGTGGAGTTCGCCCGCGCCCGGCGCATGGACGGGATGGGGATTGTCGATGCCGCACGGGAAGGGGCATCGCGCCGCTTCCGCGCGGTGATGATGACCGCCGTGTCGTTTATTATCGGCGTTCTGCCGATGATGCTGGCGACCGGGGCGGGTGCCCAGAGCCGCCGCATCATCGGCACCACGGTGTTCAGCGGCATGCTGGTGGCAACCGTGGTAGGGATTGTGTTCATCCCCGCGCTGTTCGTGCTGTTCCAGCGCCTGCGCGAGTGGGGCCACGGCCTTACGGACTCGTCGCCCACAGCTCGCAGTGCTTCTGCACCAGAGAAATAAGCGAGCCGCCGTCGGCGATAAAGTCCCGCATGCGCTGCGCCTCGCTCTTGCCCTGCTTTAACAGCAGGGCAATTTCATTGATTGCACTCGTCGCGCCGAGCTTCTCGGCCGACGGCGCAACCTGCTCCAGCAGCCAGGCGATATCGTCCGCCACGGTTTTGTGTTCGCCGGTATGCACGTCCGTCAGAATGCCTTCCAGCCCGTAGCGACAGGCCTGAAAACGGTTAAAGCGATACAGCAGAAAATCCCGTTCCTGATGCTTATAGGGCCGCGTGGTCAGCAGCCAGTGGGACGTCGCCTGAATCAGTCCGGCGATGTTAATGGCGTGGCCGAGCGTCAGCGGCGTATCCATCACCCGCACCTCCACGGTGCCGAAGTGCGGGCTGGGACGGATGTCCCAGTGCAGATCTTTAATGCTGTCGATCATGCTGGTGGAACTCAGGCGGCGGAACAGCCCCTCGAACTCCTGCCAGCTGTTAACCCACGGCATCTGGCCGTTATCCGGGAACCCCGAAAAAATGTTCAGCCGCGATGAGGCGAACTTCGTGTCCGTGCCCTGCATATACGGTGACGACGCGGCGAGGGCGATAAAGTGCGGCACAAAGCGCGACAGGCCGTGCAGCAGGTAAATGGCATCGTCCCCGGTCCGACAGCCAACGTGCACGTGCTGGCCGAACACCGTCGCCTGTAAAATCAGATAGCCGAAGCGCTCCAGCGTGACGTTATAGCGCTCGTCGTCGCACACCTCCTGCCGCTGCCATTTCTGGAACGGATGCGTCCCACCGCCGCAGATCTGGATATGCTGCTCTTCCGCCGCGCGCAGGATGCTCTGCTGCATCACCGAGAACTGCGCCGCTGCCTGGTCGATGGTCTGGCACACGCCGGTGGCGATTTCGAGCATGCTTTCGGTGATGTCGTGTTTGACTTCGCCCCCTTTGATCTCGTCTTTGACGGCGGCGATGAGGGCAGAGGAGTCCTGGCTCAGATCGTAACCCGGCGGGTTAACCACCTGGAGTTCGAGTTCAATGCCGAGGGTATAAGGTTCAGAGGACTTAAAATCGGGTAAGGGCATGGCGCACTCCGTTGTCTGTTATGTGTTGAGTATAGACAATGGGCGTGGCGCGCTCTTTTCAGGGTGGTATAACTGATTTCAGGCTTAGCAAAAGGGGAGTGACCCATGTCTGACTATCCAACCATTGCGCTGATTGGTCCTGGTGCGATTGGCACCACCATTGCCGCGGTATTGCATGATGCGGGCCGCACGCCGCTGCTGTGCGGTCGCACCGCGCACCCGGAATTGCGCCTGCGTCACGATGAGAGGGAAATCGTGGTGCCCGGTCCGGTACTCACCGATCCTGCCGTCATTACGCGCCCCGCCGATCTCGTTTTTGTGGCGGTAAAAACGACGCAAAATGCCGACAGCGCCGGGTGGCTGCGCGCCCTGTGCGATGAAAACACCGTGGTCTGCGCGCTGCAAAACGGCGTAGAGCAAAAAGCCCAGCTTGAGGCGTGGGTTAACGGCGCGACGGTGCTGCCGTCGGTAGTCTGGTTCCCGGCCCAGCGCGAGCCGGATGCCTCCGTCTGGCTGCGGGCAAAACCGCGCCTGACGCTGCCGGACGTGCCGCAGGTGCAGCGGGTGGTGGAGGCGCTTCGCAATACGCGCTGCGCGGTTGAAATTTCGACAGATTTCGCCACCGTCGCCTGGCGCAAGCTGCTGCAAAACGCAGTCGCCGGGCTGATGGTGCTTTCTAACCGCCGCGCCGGAATGTTCAGGCGCGAAGATATCAGCGAATTGGCGCTGGCCTATCTGCGCGAAGGGCTTACCGTCGCCCGCGCCGAAGGGGCGAAGCTGGACGATGCGGTGGCGGAGGAGATTCTGGCGAACTTCCAGCGTGCGCCTGAGGACCTGGGTACGTCGATCCTCGCCGACCGCCAGGCGAATCGCCCGATGGAGTGGGATATCCGCAACGGCGTGATCCAGCGCTACGGTCGCATGCACGGTATTGCGGTGCCCATCAGCGACGTGGTGGTGCCGCTGCTGGCGGCGGGGAGCGAGGGGCTGGGGTGAGCCAGGGTCTGGAGTGAAGGAAAGACCCGGCCGTTGTGCGCCGGGTAACTCTCTTACTTACCCTGACGGGCTTTCTCAGCGTTTAGCTCTACCATTGTTGCTTCCAGGATCCAGAGGCACTGAGCACCCTCAACCGTCTCCAGCAGCGCCCGGCGGGTGCGCTGATAGAACGCGTCGACTTCGGCGGGGGATTTCTCTAGAGGCGGCGTGCAGACGATATCGCTGCCAACCATGTGCGGCCACTTTCCCGCGTCAATGGTCTGGAGCGCTTTCAGTGTGGCGCTGGTGTTTGTTGTGAGCGCTGCGGCCAAAGCATCCTCCAGCAGTTGCGCCTGCCTGACGTCAGCCGTGGCAGCCAGCGTTGGGGCTTGCTCAATCCAGTGTGTGTCACCTGAGGCGATTCCATGAAGTGCTGATGGCCAGTCAGTGCTGGCTGCAATGGCTGGGACAGTGAGCGCACAAAGCAGCAGGACGATTGGGTATTTCATCGCACTACCTCAAGCTCACCGCCGTCACGAAGGATTTTACGTCGCGTTGACAGTGAGAGAATAATGCACCCCTCCGAAGCAAATCCGGCTGGACCGTACTTATGGTCACCATGAATGCGGAACTCTGAACGACCAAAACTCTCTCCCGAAGTTTGCTCAAGGATAATGGTAATGGGTCCTTTAGAATTCGAATGTCCCGCAATTTTATATGTTCCGCGCGGCAGCGGACCCAGACCCTTCACATGCTGACGGTCCGGATTATTTTTATTGGTAAGGGCACCGGAATATCCTGTCTCAATTAATTTGCCGTCTTTATACATCTTGCCAGTTGATTGCTCATACTTCCATCCCATAATGTTCTCCTTATGCCGTCTTGCGGTCGTTCCAGCTATCTGAATGCATGATGTTACCGTCCACGTAGCGCCAGGTAATTTTTTCATAGAGCAGCTCTACCAGCTCAAGATGGTTATGCTTCTCGTAGTCAGGATCTTTGATATCAAGCATCATTGGACAAACGCTGGCGATCTTCACGCCTTCCAGAAGGGTGGAAAAATATTCCACTTCCTGACCAGCATCGTTGATACGGTAAAACTTTATCTCAGCGGATTTTAGTTTCTGGCCCGTGCTAACAGCCTTGTATAAATAGGGGCTGGAAGCGTCGATCTCTTTATCGAAAGAATAGGGGGAATGGATGCGAAGACTTGTAGCCTTGCCGTTATGCTTGTCCGTGGGCTGCATTATGCCGTGGTTCAGTGCGATTAACTCAATACTTCCTTCACGGCCATGTATATCGACAGAGCCTTTGATGTCGGCACCACCGTCGTCTTTGAGCCATAAATAAGCGGGAATAGCCATTTGTTTAAAACTCCATTTAAGGAAATCCTGAAAAGACCTTATGGTTTAGCTTGTTACGTAACTAGTGCAACGCTAGCGCGTACAAAATTAGCCGTCAATTTTGTACAGTGTGGATATAAAACGATCTGCGGTTTCATTGATGCAAATTAAGAAAGTATGGGGGCTTATGGTTTGGATCTGGATAAATTGTTAATGATTAATACGGTGGTTTTGCTTAAATAATAATTAAGTGAATATTGATTGAAAATGTAATAAATACTTGAATGGTTATTGGATACTCTGTCTATTTGATTCTTTATTAATTGTTTAAAAACTCATAACGGCTCGTCTGAATGCCCACCTATCCGTAGCGACACACCTGAAAACGGTAAAGAGGTACCGCAGAAAATCCCGTTCCTGATGCTTATTAGGCCGCGTGGTCAACAGCCAGTGCGAGGTGGCCTGGAGCAGCCCGGCGATATTAATCGCGTGGTTGAGCGTCAACATCTTATCCGTCGACCGCACCTGCACGGAGCTAATGTGCGGGCTGGGGCGAATGTCCCAGTGCAGATCTTTAATGCTGTCGATCCTGTCCGACCGTCAGGCCGATCGCCCGATGGAGTGGGACATACGCAACGGCGTGATCCAGCGCTACGGTCGCAGGCACGGTATTGCGGTGCCCATCAGCGACGTGGTGGTGCCGCTGCTGGCGGCGGGGAGCGAGGGGCCGGGGTAAGTGAGATAGAGGTATTAAAGTCTCGGGAGTCGGTCTGGGTGAAAACCTCGCATTAATTCCCAACAAACGCACTCACCGGCAAACCAAAACGCTTCGCCAGCGCACGCATATGATCCAGCGTTAACGTGCGCTGTCCGTTCAGGATCCGACTCACCAGAGACTTCTTACCAATCTCGTTCTCGAAATCACTCTGAGTGAGTTGGTACTGATCCATCAGCGTTCGCAGTAACGCAACGCCTGACGGAATACTGGCAATACGCGCGTTAAATTCTGCAAATTCCGGGGACTCGTTTTCGTACTTATCGATTTTGGCAGTGAGCATATCTACCAGCGGGTTATCCGGGTCGTGCTCGATAAGATACTCCACCAGCGCCAGCGCATCCTCGTAGTCTTGCCGCGACGGGGTTGAACCCAGGAAAGGGAGCTCGTTTGTCAGAGCGTTTGCCGCTTTGATGGCTGCTGCATAATTCATTCTTTCGTTCTCCGGTAGTAGTCCGTGAGCTTGTCATACTCTGCGTGCGTGCTGATGTGTTTGATGAAGATCTTTCCCCGCTCAAAATCAGCAAAAAACATTACTCTTAGATGCCCGCCACCCACTTCAATGACCCACCATTTTTCCCGGTATTTCATCCGGTCCAGGCTGGGAAAGCGCTTTCGCATCTCGTCTGGTGAGGGGTAGTGTTCCTTTTTTAGTACCCGGTAAAGATCGTCCAGGGCTTATGCTTGATTGGGATAATGTCTGGCCGCTGTATCGAAAGGCGCTCTTGAAACTACGTGCATCCTTGCCCCTTGTTTCCAGGTTGGAAAAATTATAGATAGTGGTAGGTGAGTTGACAATGTGGAAACTGCGAGGGGAGTGCAGATTCTACATATATTTTTTGCAATAGTTTGATATGGTTAGCACATGTGCTTAGCTTACATCCCAGGTATCCAAAGTGATTTTAAATGACGTTATTAAAATATCTGAAGTAATTACATCTCCGTTTCACTACATATTTAAGAGAAAACTATCTAATTACTTATATCAAAAGAGTATTATTGATATTCTAACAAGTGTTAATGATAAAAAACTACGAGAATGTTACAGACCTCTTGATTTGATTAATTCCAGAGAGTTTAGAGGGATAATTAATTCACTTTACCAACCAGGTGATTATCATTTTTCTACAATAGATATCGCTGTTGCAATTAATATTGCAATAGCGCATTATTGTGATAATGAATTTAATAAGCATAGCCATGAGATTATTGATTTATCCTATCATTTATCACGTGAAATAAAAGAATCAATAATTAAGAGTAAAATAATGCGAGATGGTTTAATTGATTATGGGAAAAACATTAACCAAATTGATGTTAATCCAGAAAGGTCCATAATTGAATATTTATTCAAAAATAAGAAGGATTTATTTAAACATTACTTCTCAACATTTAACAACCCTAACTTTAACCATAGTATTAGAATCTGGCATCAAAGCAATGATAATGCTTGGGTTGATTGGGCCGAGAAAAACTCTATATGCATAAACATTAATCCATACAAAATTCGTGAGGGTTTCTTTTTAGTCGGATTCGATTATTTTGATATTACAAATAATGAAAGTTTGCATATTGCCAGTAACAAAGATGGATATGAATACTTTAACAAACAGTTGGGAAATAGTTCATATGTATGGATGCGATAGGCATAATAAAAGGAAATAAATACAAAGAAATGGGCAAACGAACAATATCAGGAATGAGATGCCGTCATTATGTTCTCAGTCTATGGGGAGGGCGAAAGTACAAATGTTTGCTCTTACCTCTTAACTGACATTCTATAAACAATATTGTATTTTGTATAAGGCCGAAATCCCGCCTCTCACCCAGCAGTATTCCGGCCTTCCATCACCCGCCTCAGTGCGCCGTGATATAAGGCTCCTTCACAAACTCCGCCAGCAGCCAGACCATATCATGCAGCAGCCCGATGAGTTCTTTCGCCACGTTCGCAGGCAACGTCCCGCCCATCACCGCCAGCGTTAACGCCACGGCATAGTCCACCTGCAACGCTGTATCCTGCCAGCAGTCCGACATACAGGAGGCGATCTTTTCCCCTGCGATCAGCTGTTCAACCAGATACGAAGGCAATTCGGCATCGCAGCATTCCCGCAGCCGTTTCAGCGCAGCCAGCAGTTGTTTACAGAGCGTGGCAAATGTCACCGCATCGTCCGTTTCCACCAGTACGCTTACGTACGCCGCACAGGTGTCAGCCAGTTCAAAGAGATCCGCAGAATCGGGAAGTTGCAGGTGGAGAAGGTGATGAACAGCGCTTTCTTCAGCGCGTACGTATGAAAATCCAGGGGTAGTAACCATTTAGCATCCTCTTTGTCCGAAAAAATGTTACGTCATGCTAACGGGTTCCTACGCCCGGTTACGGATGTGCCGCAACGCAGGCACTTTACGACCGCGGAGAAGTGATGAAAAGGGATAACCCTGAATTACATAAGGTTTCTTAAATGTTTGCGAGGCGGCTTCCAGAAGGGCATTGCCGGGTGGCGGCTACGCCTTACCCGGCCTACAAAACCGTCAACCAGCCAACCCGGGACACGAACCGTAGGCCCGTGCAAGCGCAGCGCCGCCGGGCACAGCCGCACCGTAGCTACCCCTCGCTCATCATGGCCAGAAACCGCTTCACCGTTCGCGAGCGCTCAAAGCGCCGCCAGCAGAGCGCGATATCGGTATAAAGCTCCGGTGAGCGCAGGGCATGGTAGGTGACATTCGGCGGAGAAATAGCGGCCATGGATTTCGGCACCAGGGCGAACCCGCCGCCAGCGGAGACCATGCTCAGGGAAGAGGAGAGTTGTGAAGATTGCAGCGTGTGTTGCATATCGATTCCGGCCCGCTCGCAGCTGCCGTAAACCCGGTCATACAGCCCCGGCGCGACCTCCTGCGGGAACAGTACCACCGGCGTATCCCGAAGCGCATCCAGCTCCAAATCGCCACACGCCGCCAGCGGATGATCGCGATGCAGCGCCAGCACCATCGGCTCCCGATCGATGATTTTTAACTCGAACACCTTGCTGCTCTCGCACGGCAGGCACACAAAGGCGATATCCAGCTCGCCCTCCGCCAGCATCGTCGTCAGCGACGACATATTGGCTTCTACCTGGTGAACCTGCACCGCCATGTTCTGCACCTGAAACTGACGTATCAGGGCGAAGATTTTGGGATGAAAAGCATCTGAACTCGTGATGCCAATCGACAGATTGCCGTTCAGCCCGCGCGCGATACCCCGGGCTTTCTCCAGCGCGGCGTCGCTCAGCGCCAGGATCTTGCAGGCGTCCTCATAGAAGGCTTCCCCCGCCTCGGTCAGCTCCACGCCGCGCGTCAGGCGCCTGAACAGCGGCGTGCCCACTTCCTCTTCGAGCCGTTTGATCTGCTGGCTCAGAGGAGGCTGTGAAATACCCAGCGCTTTGGCCGCCCTGGTGAAGTGTCGCTCGCGTGCAACCGCGACAAAATAGCGCAGATAACGAAGTTCCATATCAAAAACGTCTCAAACCAGCATGGATTCTATATTGGAACTCTCTGCTGAATCGGGTCAACATTTATTTAACCTTTATAAATAAAGTTGAAGAGGACGGGCATGATGATGCATTCATCTGCATGCGACTGTGAGGCGAGTTTATGCGAGACCCTGCGCGGGTTCTCGGCTCAGCATCCTGACAGCGTGATCTATCAGACATCGCTAATGAGCGCCCTGCTAAGCGGCGTCTACGAAGGGGAGACCACCATTGCCGACCTGCTGGCACACGGTGATTTTGGTCTCGGCACCTTTAACGAGCTGGACGGCGAAATGATTGCCTTCAGCAGTCAGGTTTACCAGCTGCGCGCCGACGGCAGCGCCCGGGCCGCGAAGCCGGAGCAAAAAACGCCGTTCGCGGTAATGACCTGGTTCCAGCCGCAGTACCGCAAAACCTTCGACGGGCCGGTCAGCCGTCAGCAGATCCACGACGTCATCGACCAGCAGATCCCCTCCGATAACCTGTTCTGCGCGCTGCGCATCGACGGCAATTTCCGCCACGCCCACACCCGCACCGTACCGCGCCAGACGCCGCCGTACCGGGCGATGACCGACGTGCTGGACGACCAGCCGGTGTTCCGCTTTAACCAGCGCGAAGGCGTGCTGGTTGGGTTCCGCACCCCGCAGCATATGCAGGGCATCAACGTGGCGGGCTATCACGAACACTTTATCACCGACGACCGTCAGGGCGGGGGCCACCTGCTCGACTACCAGCTGGAGAACGGCGTGCTCACCTTCGGGGAGATCCACAAGCTGATGATTGACCTGCCCGCCGACAGCGCGTTTTTACAGGCCAACCTGCACCCCAGCAACCTTGATGCGGCTATCCGCGCCGTCGAAAACTAACAGGAGAACTACCGTGAACAGTGAAAAACAGTCACGTCAGTGGGCGCACGGCGCCGATATGGTTGTCGGCCAGCTGGAAGCGCAGGGTGTGAAGCAGGTGTTCGGCATACCGGGTGCAAAAATCGACAAGGTTTTCGATTCCCTGCTGGACTCCTCCATCGAGATTATCCCGGTGCGTCACGAGGCTAACGCGGCGTTTATGGCGGCGGCGGTAGGGCGTCTGACCGGCAAAGCCGGGGTGGCGCTGGTCACCTCCGGGCCGGGCTGTTCGAACCTGATCACCGGCATCGCCACCGCCAACAGCGAGGGTGACCCGGTGGTGGCGCTGGGCGGGGCGGTGAAGCGGGCGGATAAAGCCAAGCTGGTGCACCAGAGCATGGACACCGTCGCCATGTTCAGCCCGGTCACCAAATACGCCGTCGAAGTGAATTCGCCGGATGCGATTGCCGAGGTGGTGTCGAACGCGTTTCGCGCCGCCGAGCAGGGCAGACCGGGCGGGGCGTTTGTCAGCCTGCCGCAGGATATTGTCGACCAGCCCACCACGGGGGCGATTTTGCCTGCCAGCGGCCCGGCGCTGATGGGCCCGGCTCCCGAATCGGCCATTAACGACGTGGCGAAGCTCATCGACAAAGCCAAAAACCCGGTCATCTTACTCGGCCTGATGGCGAGCCAGCCCGCGAACAGCGCCGCGCTACGCAAGCTGCTGGAGAAAAGCCGCATTCCGGTGACCAGCACCTACCAGGCCGCCGGGGCGGTGAATCAGGAACACTTCACCCGCTTTGCCGGACGCGTCGGCCTGTTTAACAACCAGGCGGGCGACCGGCTGCTGCACCTGGCGGATCTGATCATCTGCATCGGCTACAGCCCGGTGGAGTACGAGCCGTCCATGTGGAACAGCGGCGACGCGACACTGGTACATATCGACGTGCTGCCCGCCTATGAGGAGCGCAAATATGTTCCCGATCTGGAGCTGGTGGGGGATATCGCCGCCACGCTGAACCTGCTCGCCAGCCGCATTGAGCACAAACTTGAACTCAGCCAGCGCGCCTCGGAAATTCTTGTCGATCGTCAGCATCAGCGGGACCTCCTCGACCGCCGCGGCGCATCGCTTAACCAGTTTGCCCTGCACCCGCTGCGCATCGTGCGCGCTATGCAGGACATCATGAACAACGACGTGACGCTCACCGTCGATATGGGCAGCTTCCACATCTGGATCGCCCGCTACCTCTACAGCTTCCGCGCGCGTCAGGTGATGATCTCCAACGGTCAGCAGACCATGGGCGTGGCGCTGCCGTGGGCGATTGGCGCGTGGCTGGTGAATCCGGGGCGCAAGGTGGTGTCCGTCTCCGGGGACGGCGGCTTTTTGCAGTCGAGCATGGAGCTGGAAACCGCGGTGCGACTCAACGCCAACGTGCTGCACATCATCTGGGTGGATAACGCCTACAACATGGTGGCCATTCAGGAAGAGAAAAAATACCAGCGTCTCTCCGGCGTGGAGTTCGGTCCGGTCGATTTCAAAGCCTATGCCGACGCGTTCGGTGCGAAAGGCTTTGCTGTCGAAAGCGCCGATGCGCTGGAACCGACGCTGCGTGCGGCAATGGATGTCGATGGCCCGGCCGTGGTGGCCATTCCCGTCGACTACAGCGATAACCCGCTGCTGATGGGCCAGCTCCATCTCAGCCAGATTTTGTGAATCAACATAAGGACAGAGAAATGCAAAAAGTGGCTCTCGTAACCGGCTCCGGCCAGGGGATTGGGAAAGCGATCGCGCTTCGCCTGGTGAAGGATGGTTTTGCCGTTGCTATCGCGGATTATAACGAAGAGACGGCGAAAACCGTCGCGGATGAGATCACCCGCAACGGCGGGAAAGCTGTCGCCGTAAAGGTGGACGTCTCTGACCGCGATCAGGTGTTTGCGGCGGTGGAAAAAGCCCGTACCGCGCTGGGTGGCTTCAACGTCATCGTCAATAACGCCGGGGTCGCGCCGTCCACGCCAATCGAATCCATCACCCCGGAGATTGTCGACAAGGTTTACAACATCAACGTGAAAGGGGTGATCTGGGGCATTCAGGCCGCGATTGACGCGTTTCGCAAAGAGGGACACGGCGGCAAAATCATCAACGCCTGCTCCCAGGCGGGGCATACCGGTAACCCGGAGCTGGCCGTCTACAGTTCCAGCAAGTTCGCGGTACGTGGCTTAACCCAGACCGCCGCGCGGGATCTCGCCCCGCTGGGGATCACCGTTAACGCCTACTGCCCGGGGATCGTTAAAACGCCGATGTGGGCAGAAATCGACCGTCAGGTCTCCGAGGCGGCGGGTAAACCGCTCGGCTACGGAACGGAAACCTTTGCCAAACGCATCACGCTTGGCCGTTTGTCCGAGCCGGAAGACGTGGCCGCCTGCGTCTCTTACCTCGCCGGACCGGATTCCGACTACATGACCGGCCAGTCCCTGCTGATTGATGGTGGGATGGTGTTCAACTAAATACCAATACTAAAAAGCTCTGACATGAACTTTCCCCTGCGCCCGTGCAGGGGCTTTTTTTTGTCTCCTCAGCCATTGTGCATTACACTGCGCGCTGCAAAACTTTAGTCTTGAGATCTGACAGGCGGTAACAGCGATGAACGGTACAATCACAACGTGGTTTAAAGATAAAGGCTTTGGATTTATCAAAGATGAAAACGGCGACAACCGCTATTTTCATGTGATTAAGGTCGCCAACCCTGATCTGATTAAAAAAGATGCGGCGGTGACCTTCGAGCCAACCACCAACAACAAAGGCCTTTCCGCGTATGCGGTGAAAGTGATCCCGGAGAGCAAGCACCTCTATATTGCGGGCGAGCGCGTGAAGCTCACCTCAATCAAGTCCTTCGTGGTGTTCAGCGAGGAAGAACCCGTTGACACCAAAATCGACAAAGAGAATGCGGTGCTGTCGGTGGGGCTGCTGATGAACAGCATCAAGCCGAAAACCGAGAAAAAGCCGGGCGAAATGCGCACGGTGAAGAAGCTGGCGATCACCACTTTCCAGAATACGACCATGATCTTTACCGAAGATGAAATCGACATCGACGCCACGGTGAAGCTGCTGAAGTAATCTTATGCCGGGTGGCGGTTGCGCCTTACCCGGCCTGCACGTTCTCTCTTTTCGCCCGCTTTTTTACCTGCTATAACAAACTCCTTACCTTTCAGGGAGTCATTGCCGTGCCCGAAATCAATCAACATGGTCAAACCGTTAACGATATCGTCCCGGACTGGAAATGCGCCCGCGCGTTAACCCGCACCCCGCTTACCGGCCAGTATTGCCGCCTCGAGCCGCTGGATGCCGATCGTCATTCGGCTGATTTATACGAGGCCTACGCGCTGGGGGATGACAGCGACTGGACCTGGCTTGCCAGCACTCAGCCCATGAGCGTTGAGGCTACCGCGCACTGGGTGCTTGGAAAGGTGCTGGATGATGACCTGGTGCCCTTTGCCGTCATCGATTTACGCACTGAAAAAGCGGTAGGCCTGGTCTGCTATATGGCAATAGAGCGCTTTCAGGGCTCGGTGGAGATCGGCCACGTCACCTGGTCGCGCAGAATGAAGGGCACGCGCGTGGGGACTGAAGCGGTGTGGCTGCTGCTGAAAAATGCCTTTGAGCACAAGTACCGTCGGCTGGAGTGGAAGTGTGATTCGATGAATATTGCCTCACGCAACGCGGCGGAGCGGCTGGGGTTTGTCTGGGAAGGTCGCCTGCGCCAGAAGCTGGTGCGCAAAGGCCGCAACCGCGACAGCGATATGCTTTCGATTATTGACCGCGAATGGCCGCAAAGGGACGCGGAACTGCGCGCCTGGCTGGCGGCGGAGAATTTTGACGGGGAAGGGCGGCAGATTAAAAGGCTTGAGGCATTTCGGCAGTAAAAGACTCCAGCCCTCTCCCCAAAGGGGGGAGGGTGTCATCGTCCCCTCTCCCCTTTGGGGAGAGGGTTAGGGTGAGGGGGAAAAACGCACCTTAACGGCGAACCGGCGCCCCATCCGCCACATAATACGCCGCCGTGCTCTTCGCCAGCGGCGCGCGCCCGCGAATGGCGTCGGCAACTTTCTCACCGATCATAATGGTCGTGGCGTTCAGGTTGCCGGTAATAATCTGCGGCATAATCGACGCATCCACCACGCGCAGCCCTTCCAGCCCGTGAACGCGGCCTTCGCCGTCGACCACCGCCATTTCGTCGTAGCCCATCTTGCAGGTGCCGCACGGGTGGAACGCGGTTTCGGCGTGGTTGCGCACGAACTCGTCCAGCTGTTCGTCGGTCTGGCATTCGACGCCCGGGCTGATTTCACGACCGCGATACTTGTCCAGCGCAGGCTGGTGCATGATCTCGCGGGTGATGCGGATCGCGTCGCGGAACTCCTGCCAGTCCTGCTCGTGGGACATATAGTTGAACAGAATGGCCGGATGCTGGTGCGGATCGCGGGATTTAATGCGCACGTGTCCGCGGCTCGGCGAGCGCATGGAGCCGACGTGGCACTGGAAGCCGTGCTCTTTTACCGCGTTCGAACCGTTGTAGTTAATCGCCACCGGCAGGAAGTGATACTGAATGTTCGGCCACTCGAACTCTTCGCGGCTGCGGATAAACCCGCCCGCTTCGAAGTGGTTGCTCGCGCCCACGCCGGTGCCGCCAAACAGCCACTCTGCGCCAATTTTCGGCTGGTTCCACCATTGCAGGGCGGGGTAGAGGGAGATCGGCTCCTTACATTCATACTGAAGGTACATCTCCAGGTGATCCTGCAAGTTTTCCCCTACGCCGGGTAAATCATGTACCAGCGGGATATCAAACTGCTTCAGCAGTTCAGCGTTGCCCACGCCGGAACGCTGGAGGATCTGCGGGGAGGCAATGGCCCCTGCGCATAGCAGAACTTCTTTGTTGGCTGTCGCTTTGGAGGGAATGGTGCTTTCGCCCTCCAGCCACTCGACGCCCACCGCGCGCTTGCCGTCAAAGATAATATGATCGGTCATGGCGTGGGTGCGGATGGTCAGGTTCGGGCGCGGTTTCGCCTGGTCCAGATAGCCGCGCGCGGTGCTGGCGCGTCGGCCCTGTGGCGTGACCGTGCGATCCATCGGGCCGAAGCCTTCCTGCTGATAGCCGTTGAGATCGTCGGTGCGCGGGTAGCCCGCCTGCACACCTGCCTCTACCATCGCTTCAAACAGCGGGTTCACGCCCGGCTTAGAGGTGGTGACGCTCACCGGACCGTCGCCGCCGTGGTAGTCGTTCGGCCCCACGTCGCGGGTCTCGGCCTTGCGGTAGTAGGGCAGGCAGTTGAGGTAGCTCCAGTGCTCCAGACCCGGTTCTTTCGCCCAGTTGTCCAGATCCATCGCGTTGCCGCGCACGTAGCACATGCCGTTAATCAGCGACGAGCCGCCCAGCCCTTTGCCGCGTCCGCACTCCATGCGGCGGTTATTCATGAAAGGCTCTGGCTCGGTTTCATACGCCCAGTTGTAGCGCTTACCCTGCAACGGGAAGGCCAGCGCGGCAGGCATCTGGGTGCGGAAGTCAAAGCGGTAATCCGGCCCACCCGCCTCAAGCAGCAGGACGGTGGTGTTCGGATCTTCAGTCAGTCGTGTCGCCAGAATGTTGCCGGCAGAGCCAGCCCCGATAATGATGTAGTCAAAATGCAAATAAACCTCCCGGTTAAAATATGGACTGGAATTTACCCATCTCAACCTGGATGGACTTCACCTGGGTGTAACTCTGAAGCGTCATGACGCCGTTCTCACGGCCAATACCGGAGTGTTTGTAGCCGCCCACCGGCATCTCCGCGGCGGATTCGCCCCAGGTGTTGATCCAGCAGATGCCCGCTTCGAGCTGATGAATAGCACCGTGCGCGCGGTTCAGATCGGCACTGACGATGCCCGCCGCCAGACCGTAGTCGGTGTCGTTGGCGCGGCGGATGGCTTCTTCATCGCTTTCATAGGTGAGGATGGACATCACCGGGCCGAAGATCTCTTCGCGCACGATGGTCATCTCGTCGGTGCAGTCGGTGAACACGGTCGGGGCAACCCACGCGCCGTTGTCAAAGCCGTCACCCTTCAGTACGTCGCCGCCGCACAGCACGCGCGCGCCTTCCTCTTTGCCTTTGGCGATGTAGCGCATCACGCTGTCGCGGTGCGGGAAGCTGACCATCGGGCCGAAGTTGGTGTTTTCATCGAACAGATCGCCCGCGCGGATGCGGCCCACGCGCTCAACGATTTTCTGCTCAAATGCGGCCTTCGATTTTGCAGGCACGAACACGCGGGTGCCGTTGGTGCACACCTGGCCGGAGCTGAAGAAGTTCGCCATCATGGCGATGTCCGCCGCGAGATCCAGATCCGCATCGTCAAAAATAATCAGCGGGGATTTGCCGCCCAGCTCCATCGTCACCTCTTTCAGGGACGAGGCCGCCGAATTCGCCATCACCTTTTTGCCGCTGGCGACGCCGCCGGTAAAGGAGACTTTGGCGATGCCGGGATGCTCGGTGAGGTACTGGCCGGTCTCTGCGCCGACGCCCGGCAGGACGTTAAACACGCCGTCCGGCACGCCCGCTTCGGTGTAGATCTCCGCAAGCTTCAGGGCGGTGAGCGGGGTGACTTCGCTCGGCTTGAAGATCATCGCGTTGCCCGCCGCCAGCGCCGGAGCGGATTTCCACAGGGCGATCTGGATCGGGTAGTTCCACGCGCCGATGCCCGCCACCACGCCCAGCGGTTCGCGGCGCGTATAAACGAATGAGGTCTCGCGCAGCGGGATCTGGCTGCCTTCCAGCGCCGGGATCAGCCCCGCGTAGTACTCCAGCACGTCCGCGCCGGTGACGATATCGACGGTTGAGGTTTCGGAATACGCTTTACCGGTGTCGAGGGTTTCCAGTTTCGCCAGCTCGTCGTTGCGCTCGCGCAGGATATCGACGGCGCGACGCAGGATGCGCGAACGATCCATGGCGGTCATCGCTGCCCAGATTTTTTGCCCGCGCTTTGCGCTTTCCACGGCGCGATCGACATCTTCGCGTCCGGCAGCCTGAACGCTCGCCAGAACTTCACCGTTCGCCGGGTTGATGGTCTCGAAGGTGCGACCGCTGGTGGCGGATGTATAACCACCATTGATATAAAGCTGCTGTTCTGCCATTCGGGACATAAATTCTCCTCGGTTAGTCGGTCGGTAAATGCTGGCTGATAAAGTGGCTGGTGAGCGACTGGGCCAGGGTTTTATCCAGCGGCTTGCCGCTCAGCGCAGCGCGCAGCCACAGCCCGTCGATCAGCGCCGCCAGCCCGTAGCCCGCCTCTTCAGCCTGTTCACGCGGCAGCTCGCGGCGGAACTCGTACACCAGGTTTGAGAGCAACCGGCGGCTGCTGACCTGCTGCAAACGGTAGAGCATCGGCTGATGCATGCTGCTCGCCCAGAAGGCCAGCCAGGCCTTCATCGCTGCACCGCTGACCTGGGTTTCATCAAAATTGCCGCCGACGATCGCCTGCAAACGCTGCTCTGCACTGCCGTCTGGCAGGGCGCGTAAACGGCTTAATACCGCATCGCGCAACTGACCGGTGATGTCGCGCATGGTCGCTTCCAGCAGACCGTTTTTGTCTTTGAAATAGTGGCTGATGATCCCCGTGGACACGCCCGCCCGACGGGCGATTTGCGCGATGGTTGCGTCATGCATTCCCACTTCATTTATTGCTTCCAGCGTGGCGTCGATAAGCTGCCTGCGCCGGATCGGCTGCATCCCCACTTTGGGCATTTTTGCCACTCCATTCATCAGCGTTGGTAATACATTAAAGCGGTTTTTGATTGGACGTTCAATATAAAATGTGTCTTAATTGTTACGATTTTGGATTTCAATAGTTACAAAAACAGTGAGGATACTGGATGACAGACCTTTCACAGGACAGAGAAAAAGACAAAATCAACCCGGTCGTTTTTTATACTTCCGCCGGGCTGATTTTGTTGTTTTCCCTGACGACCATTTTCTTTCGTGATTTTTCTGCCGAGTGGATTGGGCACACCCTGAACTGGGTGTCGAAGACCTTCGGCTGGTACTACCTGCTGGCGGCGACGCTCTATATCGTCTTCGTCGTCTGCATTGCCTGCTCACGCTTTGGGTCGGTGAAGCTCGGGCCAGAGCAGTCCAAGCCCGAGTTCAGCCTGCTGAGCTGGGCCGCGATGCTGTTTGCCGCGGGCATCGGCATCGACCTGATGTTCTTCTCCGTGGCAGAACCGGTCACGCAGTATATGCAGCCGCCGGAAGGGGCAGGGCAGACGATGGAGGCCGCGCGCCAGGCGATGGTCTGGACGCTGTTCCACTACGGCCTGACGGGATGGTCAATGTACGCCCTGATGGGCATGGCGCTCGGATACTTTAGCTATCGTTATAATTTGCCCCTCACCATCCGATCCGCGCTCTACCCGATCTTCGGTAAAAAAATTAACGGTCCGATTGGTCACACGGTCGACATCGCGGCGGTGATCGGCACCATCTTCGGCATCGCGACCACGCTCGGGATTGGCGTGGTGCAGCTCAACTACGGGCTGAGCGTGCTGTTTGATATCCCGGATTCGATGGCGGCCAAAGCGGCGCTGATTGCGCTGTCGGTGATCATCGCCACCATCTCGGTGACCTCCGGCGTGGATAAAGGCATCCGCGTGCTCTCCGAGCTGAACGTGGCGCTGGCACTGGGCCTGATCCTGTTCGTGCTGTTTATGGGCGACACCTCATTCCTGCTCAATGCCTTAGTGCTGAACGTGGGCGACTACGTGAACCGCTTTATGGGCATGACGCTGAACAGCTTCGCCTTTGACCGTCCGGTGGAGTGGATGAACAACTGGACGCTGTTCTTCTGGGCGTGGTGGGTGGCGTGGTCGCCGTTTGTCGGCCTTTTCCTGGCGCGTATTTCACGCGGGCGCACCATCCGTCAGTTCGTGATGGGTACGCTGATCATCCCGTTCACCTTCACCCTGCTGTGGCTGTCGATTTTCGGCAACAGCGCGCTGCACGAGATCATCCACGGCAACGCAACCTTTGCCCAGGAAGCGATGGCGCACCCGGAGCGCGGCTTCTACAGCCTGCTGGCGCAGTACCCGGCGTTCACCTTTAGCGCCTCCGTGGCAACCATCACCGGCCTGCTGTTTTACGTCACCTCGGCGGACTCCGGCGCGCTGGTGCTGGGGAACTTCACCTCGAAGCTGAAGGACATTAACAGCGATGCGCCAAACTGGCTGCGCATCTTCTGGTCCGTCGCCATCGGCCTGCTGACGCTCGGCATGCTGATGACCAACGGCATTTCGGCATTGCAGAACACCACGGTGATCATGGGCCTGCCGTTCAGTTTCGTGATCTTCTTCGTGATGGCCGGGCTGTATAAATCGCTCAAGGTGGAAGATTACCGCCGCGTCAGCGCCAGTCGCGACACCGCCCCGCGTCCGCTGGGCGCGCAGGACAGGCTGAGCTGGAAAAAACGCCTCTCGCGCCTGATGAACTACCCGGGCACGCGCTATACCAGCCAGATGATGGAGACGGTGTGCTTCCCGGCGATGGAAGAGGTGGCGCAGGAGCTGAAGCTGCGCGGTGCTTACGTGGAGCTGAAAAACCTGCCGCCGGAGGAGGGCGAAACCCTGGGGCACCTGGATCTGCTGGTGCACATGGGCGACGAGCAGAACTTTGTCTATCAGATCTGGCCGCAGCAGTATTCGGTTCCCGGGTTCACCTACCGGGCGCGCAGCGGGAAATCGACCTACTACCGGCTGGAAACCTTCCTGCTGGAGGGCAGCCAGGGGAATGATTTGATGGATTACAGCAAGGAGCAGGTGATCACGGACATTCTGGACCAGTATGAACGGCACCTGAACTTTATCCATCTGCACAGGGAAGCGCCGGGGAACAGCGTGATGTTTCCGGATGTTTAAATGATGACAAACCCCTGTCGTTAACAATCCAGCCATCTTTCTTGCCGGGTGGCGCTGCGCTTACCCGGCCTACAAATCTGCTTTACCGTAGGCCTGATAAGCGAAGCGCCATCAGGCACGCCCTTCATTGACACAACTTTAATGATAACTATTTTCATTTAAATATAGCCTGTGCTATACCTTATAGCACGGGCTAATTTTGCTTTGAATTTAATCACCTCAGGAGACTTCTGCGATGCATCCACGGCAAGGATTGAAGCGTCTGTTGCTCGGCGCGCTGCTCATGACCGCGACCACCACGGGCGCGCTGGCGGCTGAAAAGTTCCAGGTTATCACCACTTTTACCGTCATTGCTGATATGGCGAAAAACGTGGCGGGGGATGCCGCAGACGTCACCTCCATCACCAAACCGGGCGCGGAAATCCACGAGTACCAGCCCACGCCGGGGGATATCAAACGCGCGCAGAAGGCGCAGCTGATCCTGGCGAACGGCATGAATCTGGAGCTGTGGTTCCAGCGTTTTTATCAGCACCTGAACGGCGTGCCGGAGGTAATTGTCACCAAAGGCATTACGCCGATGGGGATTAGCGAAGGGCCGTATAACGGCAAGCCCAACCCGCACGCGTGGATGTCGCCGGACAACGCCCTGATTTACGTCGATAACATCCGCGACGCGCTGGTGAAGTACGATCCGGCTAACGCGCAGACCTATCAGCGCAACGCGGAAGCCTACAAGCAGACGATCACCGCTACCCTCGAACCGCTGCGTAAGCAGGTCGCGGCGATCCCGGAAGACAAGCGCTGGATGGTGACCAGTGAAGGCGCCTTCTCCTATCTGGCGCGGGATCTGGGAATGAAGGAGCTTTACCTCTGGCCGATCAACGCCGATCAGCAGGGCACTCCCCAGCAGGTTCGCAAGGTGATCGATCTGGTGAAAAAACATCACATCCCGGCGGTGTTCAGCGAAAGCACGGTCTCAGATAAGCCCGCCCGTCAGGTGGCGCGGGAAACCGGCGCCCACTACGGCGGCGTGCTGTACGTTGACTCCCTGAGCGCGGAAAACGGCCCGGTGCCGACCTATATCGATCTGCTGAACGTCACCACCCGCACGCTGGTGCAGGGCATCCGCGACGGGATGAAGGAGTAACCATGCACAAGGGGATTGTTGTCTCAGACGTAACCGTGACCTACCGCAACGGCCACACGGCGCTGCGCGACGCGTCGTTCAGCGTGCCGGGCGGATCGATTGCCGCGCTGGTGGGGGTGAACGGCTCCGGCAAATCCACGCTGTTTAAGGCGGTGATGGGCTTTGTGCGGGCGGCGAGCGGCACTATCTCTATTCTCGGGTTGCCGCCTCACCGGGCGCTGCGTCAGAACCTGGTCGCCTACGTGCCGCAGTCGGAAGAGGTTAACTGGTCGTTTCCGGTGCTGGTTGAAGACGTGGTGATGATGGGCCGCTACGGGCATATGGGGTTTCTGCGTCGGCCCAGAGATCGCGATAAGCAGATCGTCACCGACGCCCTGAAGCGCGTGGATATGCTCGGGCTGCGCCATCGGCAGATTGGCGAGCTGTCCGGTGGGCAGAAGAAGCGCGTGTTTCTGGCGCGGGCGATTGCCCAGCAGGGGGAGGTGATCCTGCTCGACGAGCCGTTTACCGGCGTGGACGTCAAAACCGAAGCCAGGATCATCAGCCTGCTGCGGGAGTTGCGCGACGAGGGTAAAACCATGCTGGTCTCGACCCACAACTTAGGCTCGGTCACAGAGTTTTGCGATTACACGGTGATGGTCAAAGGCACCGTGCTGGCGAGCGGCCCGACGGACACCACCTTCACCGCCGAGAACCTGGAGCGCGCCTTCAGCGGCGTGCTGCGCCACGTGGTGCTCAGCGGCTCGGAAGATCGCATCATTACCGACGACGAGCGCCCCTTCGTCACGCACCGTCAGGAGGCCAAATGAATGCGCTTCTCGAACCCTTTGGCTACGAGTACATGCTCAACGCGATGTGGGTCTCGGCGATGGTGGGCGGGCTGTGCGCGTTTCTCTCCTGCTATCTGATGCTCAAAGGCTGGTCGCTGATCGGCGATGCGCTGTCACACTCCATCGTGCCCGGCGTGGCGGGAGCCTATATGCTCGGGCTGCCGTTTTCGCTGGGGGCGTTCCTGTCGGGCGGGCTGGCGGCGGGGAGCATGCTGTTTCTCAACCAGCGCAGCCGTCTGAAAGAGGACGCCATTATCGGGCTGATCTTCTCCTCCTTTTTCGGGCTGGGGCTGTTTATGGTCTCGCTCAACCCGACCTCGGTGAACATTCAGACCATCGTGCTCGGCAATATCCTCGCCATTGCGCCGGAGGATATCGTCCAGCTAGCGATTATCGGCGTGGTGTCGATGGTTATCCTGCTGCTCAAATGGAAAGATTTGATGGTGACCTTTTTTGATGAGAACCACGCCCGCGCCATCGGCCTGCGTCCGGAACGCCTGAAAATTCTCTTCTTCACGCTGCTGGCGGTCTCTACCGTGGCGGCGCTGCAAACTGTCGGCGCGTTTCTGGTGATCTGCCTTGTGGTCACGCCCGGCGCGACCGCGTGGCTGCTGACCGATCGCTTTCCGCGCCTGCTGATGATTGCGGTCGCCATTGGCAGCATCACCAGCTTCCTCGGCGCGTGGGCCAGCTATTACCTGGACGGCGCGACAGGCGGCATTATCGTCGTTGCCCAGACGCTGCTGTTCTTATTGGCATTTGTGTTTGCGCCGAAGCACGGGCTGCTTGCCAGCCGCCGTCGCGCGCGGGAGGCACACCCATGATGACGCTGCTTCTTGAGCCCTTCCAGTTTGCGTTTATGAACAACGCGCTGCTGATTTCACTCCTGGTGGCGGTGCCCTGTGCGCTGCTCTCGGTTTTTCTGGTGCTCAAAGGCTGGGCGCTGATGGGCGACGCCATGAGTCACGCGGTGTTTCCCGGCGTCGTGCTGGCGTGGATGATGGGCCTGCCGCTGGCGCTTGGCGCGTTTGTGGCCGGGCTGTTCTGCGCGGTCGCCACCGGATACCTGAAGGATAACAGCCGAATCAAGCAGGATACGGTCATGGGGATCGTCTTTTCCGGTATGTTCGGTGCCGGGCTGATCCTCTACATCGCCGTCAAACCCGAGGTGCATCTCGACCACATCCTGTTCGGCGATATGCTGGGCATAAACGGCATGGACATTCTGCAAAGCGGTCTGGTGGCGGGGCTGATTGCGCTGGTGATTGGCCTGAAGTGGCGGGACTTTCTGCTGTTCTGCTTTGACTATCAGCAGGCGCAGGCGAGCGGGCTGCGCACCCGCTGGCTGCACTACGGCTTACTGTGCATGGTCTCGCTGACCATTGTGGCAACGCTGAAAGCGGTGGGGATCATTCTCTCAATTTCACTGCTGATCGCCCCCGGCGCGGTGGCGGTGCTGATCACCCGACGCTTCCACATGGCGCTGCTGGTGGCGGTCGCCGTTTCAGCCATTGTGTCGGTCAGCGGCGTATATGCGTCGTTTTATCTCGACAGCGCGCCTGCGCCGACCATTGTGGTCCTGTTCGCGGCGGTGTTTATCGTGACGTTTGCCGTTACCAGCGTGAAGGCCCGTCGGCAGGAGCGTGTGACAACAGGGTGATCGCCTGCTCACCGTGCAGCTGCCAGTGCAGGGTGAAGGTGGCGCCTTCGGTGTAGTCTGCCAGCGGGCGGGTTAACGCCAGGGTAAGCGTGCTGTCATCGAGCATGGTGACGCGGGCGCAGTCAAAGCCCATATATGATTTCACCCGCGGAAAGAGGGCCTTGAACAGGCTCTCTTTGGCGCTGAACGCCAGCGTCAGGGCGAGGGCGAACGGGTATTCCGTACGGGTAAGCACACGTTCTTCCTGCGCATCGACGATCCCATCCTTTATTTCTCTGGCTTCGTATTCGGGCAGGATCGCTTCGCAATCAATGCCGATAAGCGCCTGTCGATCACGGACCACCACTGCCATGGCCTGCGTGCCGCTGTGGGTGATGCTGCCGGAAACGTCCTCCGGCCAGAGCGGTTCCCCGCTGGGACCGATGCCGGGAACGGGGCGATCGTTCAATGCATGTGCGGCGGCGATGCGGCCTGCCAGGTGGTCGGCCTTGCGTTTGCGTCCGGCGTCAGCGAGCAGTGCGTGGTGGGGGAGCCAGAGGAGATCGGCGTCGGTAAAGGTGGCGGGGTCGAAGGTGATGCGGTGGAGGGTGTGGCCGGCGAGAGAAAATGTGCTGTGGGTGGTGTGCATGGTTTTCCCCTCACCCTGACCCTCTCCCCGGAGGGGAGAGGGAAGGATTTCAGTGCCTTAAAAACGCGTATTGACGCTCATGTACCAGGTGCGACCCGGTTCATTATACGTATACGCACCCGCACCGTACATATACGCACCGGTGGTGGCATTTCCGGTCGTCTGGGCATTACCTGCGCGCCACTGGCGCTTGTCGAAGACGTTATCCACGCCGCCGGTCAGGCTGACGTTTTTGGTCACGTCCCAGGTCGCGCTCAGGCCAACGATGCTGTACGGGCTGACTTCGTCTTTCTCAGACCCGGTCACCGGCTGGCCCTTGTAGTTGTATTTCTTCGGCTGCTGCTTGCCGTACCAGGTGAAGGTCGACTGCAATGACACATCCTGGCGTACCTGCCAGCTCAGGGTTGAGTTCAGCGTATACTCCGGGATGATCGACAGACGGTCGCCGGTCTCCTTGTTCTTGCTTTGCAGCATATAGGTGATGTTATTGGTCCAGTTAATCGTGTCGCTGACCGGCACGTTCAGGGAGCCTTCCAGACCTTCCACCACCGCCTTCGGCACGTTTTCCCACTGGTAGATATCGGTGGTGACTTTGCTGGTGGACGTCTGGCCAATCGGCGCGTAGCCCGCTTCAATTTTGTTGCGGTAGTCGTTGCGGAACCAGGTCACGCCCGCCAGCCAGCCGTCGCGTTTCCACTCCAGGCCAATCTCTTTGTTAATGCTGGTTTCGGCTTTCAGATCGTCGTTACCCATCATGTAGCAGCCCACGCCGTCGGAACTGGCGTAGCAGCCCTGGCCTTTACTGTAGAGCAGGTAGTTCGGGTTGGTCTGGTACAGGCTTGGTGCTTTATAGGCGCGCGCAATGCCCATCTTCAGGGTGAAGTCATCGCCAAGACCTTGCGACAGGTTGAGCGACGGGCTCCAGTTATTGCCGACGATGGTGTGGTGATCGAAGCGCAGGGCAGGGGTCAGCATGGTGCTGTCGGTCAGCTCCATGTTGTTTTCAGCGAACAGGGAGAAGATCTCCGCTGAGGTGTACGGGCTACGGTCTTCGCTCATGCCCGGGATGGTGCCGCCCTGCTGGGTTTGCGAGAACGAGGTGGAGTCCTTCATCCGCTGCTGGTTCCACTCGGTACCCAGCGTCAGGTTCTGGTTGACGATGAAATCAATCGGCAGGTTGATTTCACTGTGCAGCATCACGTCGGCCAGATCGGTGTCGGTGAATTTATTGCTGTTGAACAGGCCTTCCGTCCCGCCCGCCAGCCCTTCGCCCAGGCGGGAGTTGCGGGTGTGCTCGTACTGCGCCCAGTTGCTGGTGGTAATGCCGTTGTCCCAGCCGCCGTTCCAGGTCACCGCGAAGTTCTGACGATAGATACGGTTCGTCTCTTTACCGTAGTTTTTCTTCACCAGCGCGTTGTCGTTGTTGGTGTTCTGCGTATCGCCCGCATACAGGTTGTTCTGGCGGCTGTAGCCTGCTTCAAACTCCAGCGACTGCATCGGCGCGAAGTCCCAGCGCACCACGCCGTTGATGTCTTTGTTCTCTACACCTTCACGCCCTGCGGGCAAGGTGTTGGCGTAAGCGCCCGTGCGCTCGGACTGGTGACCCTGGTTGATGTCCCACGCGTCGGCCTGGGTTTTGTCCAGGTTACCGAACATACGGAAGCTGAAGTCGCCGCCCAGCGGACCGCTCAGGCTGAAGTTGGTGCGTTTGGTGGAACCTTCGTCTTTATGTTCAGGCGCGTTCAGGTAGGTGTTCCAGGAGCCGTGCCACTGGTCGTCGAATTTTTTGGTGATGATGTTTACCACGCCGCCTGCCGCGCCGTTACCGTAGCGGGCCGCAGCCGGGCCGCGGATCACTTCGATGCGTTCGATCATCTCCGGCGGCACCCAGCCGGTATCACCGCGCGTATCGCGCTCGCCACGCCAGCCCAGACGGATGGAGTTGCGGCTGGTGACCGGCTTGCCGTCGATCAGGATCAGGGTGTTTTCCGGGCCCATGCCGCGAATGTCAATCTGACGGTTGTTCCCGCGCTGGCCGCTGGTGGAGTTGCCGGTCAGGTTAACGCCCGGCATGGTGCGGATGATTTCCGCCACGTCCCGCGCGGGCGGGTTTTTGCGGATCTCATCGGCGGTGATGGTCGACACGCCCGGCGCCTGCAAATTCTGCTCGGCGGCGGTGATCACCATGGTGTCTTCGTGCTGCGCGGAGGCGGTGTTGTCGTCTGCCATGGCGGGCAGCGCGACGCCATAAATCCCTAAATTGACCAGCAAGGCCAGAGAGTGAATCTTCTTATTCATTGTACGTCCCGCTTTTATGGTTATTTATGAACGCGCTTCCCACAGCGCGGGCATTACGCTATTGCAAATGCAAATAGTTATCAATAATATTATCAATAAAATTTGCTCTGAAACAAAAAAGACTGTGAAACATGGGGTTATAAGGGTGACGGCGTTAACAACCGGAAGTGAAGCGTGGTGGCAGGCGAAAAACGGGCCGGAATGGGAACGTCATCAGGATAACTATCGCGTCACTTTCTGGTGGCGGGACCCGGCAGGCACGCAGAAAACATCCACGGTGAAACGCGTCTGGCTCTACGTCACCGGCGTGACCGATCACCATCAGAATGCCCGTCCGCAATCCCTTGAACGCATCCCGGATACCGACGTCTGGCAGTGGCAGGGGGAGTTCAGCCCCGAATGGCGCGGGAGCTACTGTTTTATTCCCTCCGATAATGAAAATGATTTTGCCGATGCAGTGTTTGATGGCGCGCAGCCGGACCGCATGGCATTGCGCGAAGGCTGGCGTAAGCTGCTGCCGCACGCGATTTCCGACCCGCTAAATGCGCAGAGCTGGCGCGGCGGGCGCGGGCACGCCGTCTCGGCGCTGGAGATGCCGGACGCACCCGTACAGCCGGGCTGGAACCATCCCGATGCCCCTTACAAAAAGCCTGTCTGCATTGAGTGGCACAGCGCGCGTCTGAAGAACCGTCGCCGCGTCTGGATTTTTACCACCGGGGATGACCGCCCCGATCGCCCGCTGGCGGTGCTGCTCGACGGGCAGTTCTGGGCCGAAAGCATGCCCGTCTGGCCTGCGCTGGCGTCACTCACGCGCGACGGCAAGCTGCCCCCTGCGGTCTATGTCTTAATCGACGTCATTGACACCGCACACCGCAGCCGCGAGCTGCCGTGTAACCCCGATTTCTGGCTGGCGGTGCAGGACGAACTTCTCCCGCAGGTAAACAACATTGCCCCGTTCAGCGACCGCCCCGACCGTACCGTGGTGGCAGGCCAGAGCTTCGGCGGGCTTTCTTCGCTTTATGCTGGCCTCAACTGGCCGCAGCGTTTTGGCTGCATCCTCAGCCAGTCCGGATCCTACTGGTGGCCGCACCGCGGCGCACCGCAGGACGGGCTGCTCATCGAACAACTCAAAGCGGGTGAAAAAACCGCACGCGGGTTGCGCATCGTCCTTGAGGCCGGGCGCAACGAGCCGCTTATCTTGCGCGCAAACCAGGCGATCCTCGCCGAACTACACACGCAGCAGCCGGTTTTCTGGCGTCAGGTTGACGGCGGACACGATGCGCTTTGCTGGCGCGGTGGGCTGACGCAGGGGCTGATGACCCTCTGGCAGCCGCTTATTCACTAACGGAGTCTGTATGGAATTCAGCAATCCTTTCGATAATCCGCAGGGACAGTTCGCCATTTTGCAAAATGACCACGGGCAATACAGCCTGTGGCCGCAGCAGTGCGGGCTGCCCGCGGGCTGGCGCGTGGTCTGCGAACCGCAATCTCAGGAGGCGTGCCAGCAGTGGCTGGCAGAATACTGGCAGACGCTTGAGCCGTCTTATTTTGCGGGGGAGCGCGCATGAACCGTCTTCCTCTCGTCGCCGCCCAGCCGGGGATCTGGATGGCAGAGCAGCTTTCCTCCCTGCCAAACGCCTGGAGCGTGGCGCACTACACCGAACTGAAAGGCGCTGTCGACGCACCATTGCTGGCAAAAGCCATTGCGGAAGGCATGATGCAGGCCGACACCCTGCGGATGCGTTTCACCGAGGATAACGGCGAGGTGTGGCAGTGGGTTGATGAGGCCATGATCCTGCCGGAGCCGTCCATCGTGCGCGTTGACTCCCACGACGCCGCCGTGGCGCTGATGGAGGCCGATCTCAACCAGAACCTGCGCGTCGACAGCGGTCAGCCGCTGGCGTTTCACCAGTTGATTCAGGTGGGCGAAAGTCACTGGTACTGGTATCAGCGTTATCACCATCTGGTAGTGGATGGCTTCAGTTTCCCGGCCATTACCCGTCAGATCGCCGCCATTTACGCTGCGTGGATAAAGGGTGAACCGACGCCTGTCTCCCCGTTTACGCCGTTTGCCGAGGTGGTGGAAGAGTATCAGCGCTATCGCGACAGCGAGGCGTATCTGCGTGACGGTGCCTTCTGGGCCGAGCAGCGCAGGCAGTTGCCTTCTCCGGTCTCGCTCTCCTCCGCGCCCTTGCCGGGACGCGCCGCCACCACCGACATCCTGCGCCTGAAAATTGCAATTGACGCTCGCGCCTTTAGCCAGATTGCACAGGCGGCAGGGCAGGTGCAGCGCACCGATCTGGTCCTTGCGCTGGTGGCGCTGTGGCTGGGCCGCCTGACCGGACGGCTGGATTACGCCGCCGGGTTTATCTTTATGCGCCGCATGGGGTCTGCCGCGCTGACCGCGACCGGCCCGGTGCTCAACGTCCTGCCTCTGGCGGTGAATATTAACCCGCAGGAGAGCCTGCCGGAACTGGCGCTGCGTCTGGCGAACCAGCTGAAAAAAATGCGCCGCCATCAGCGTTACGACGCCGAGCAGATCGTGCGCGACAGCGGGAAGGCCGCGGGCGACGAAGCCCTGTTCGGCCCGGTGCTGAACGTCAAAGTGTTCGATTATCAGCTGGATCTCGACGGCGTGGAGGCTATCACCCACACGCTGGCAACCGGCCCGGTGAACGATCTGGAGCTGGCGCTGTTCCCGGACGAGCAGGGTGGCTTGAGCATTGAGATCCTCGCCAATAAGCAGCGTTACGACGAGGCGACGCTGAAGCGTCACGCGGCGCGCCTGGACGCGATGCTGACGCAGTTTGCGGCCAACCCTGACCTGCGCTGCGGTGAGGTGGAAACGGTTTCTGAGCAGGAATACACACAGCTGGCGCGCATCAACGATACCGGGCTGGCGCTACCGTCCACCACGCTGGCGGATCTGGTGGCGGAGCAGGCAGGCAAAACGCCGGACGCCCCCGCGCTGGCGGATGCCCGTATTGAACTCAGCTATCGTCAGATGCGCGAGCAGGTGGTCGCGCTGGCAAACCTGCTGCGCGAACGCGGCGTGAAGCCGGGCGACAGCGTGGCGGTGGCCCTCCCGCGCTCGATGTTTCTGACCCTGGCGCTGCACGGCATTGTTGAAGCAGGGGCCGCGTGGCTGCCGCTGGATACCGGTTACCCGGACGACCGTCTGCGGATGATGCTGGAGGATGCCAAACCTTCGTTGCTCATTACCACCGACGAGCAGCTCCCGCGCTTTAGCGATCTGCCTATTCCTGCTTTTAGTTACAACATGCTATTACCAACCACCGATGCTGAACCTCTGCGGCTGGCGAAGCCGGAGCAGACCGCGTACATCATCTTCACCTCCGGTTCGACGGGACGCCCGAAAGGGGTCATGGTTGGGCATACCGCCATCGTTAACCGCCTGAAATGGATGCAGGATCATTATCCACTGGCGGCGCATGACGTGGTGGCGCAGAAAACGCCGTGCAGCTTTGACGTGTCGGTGTGGGAGTTCTGGTGGCCGTTTATCGCCGGGGCGAAGCTGGTGATGGCCGAGCCGGACGCGCACCGCGATCCGCAGGCGATGCAGCGTTTCTTCGCAGAATATGGCGTAACCACCACCCACTTCGTGCCGTCGATGCTGGCGGCGTTTGTCGCCTCGCTGACGCCGGAAAACGTGGACTGCTGCAATACGCTGAAGCAGGTCTTCTGTAGCGGCGAGGCGCTGCCCACCGCGCTGTGCCGCGAGTGGGAGCAGCTCACTCATGTACCGCTGCACAACCTCTACGGCCCGACCGAAGCGGCGGTGGACGTCAGCTGGTATCCGGCGTTTGGCCCTGAACTGGCGGCGGTGGAGGGCAACAGCGTGCCGATCGGCTTCCCGGTGTGGAATACGGGGCTGCGCATTCTGGACGCAATGATGCGCCCGGTGCCGTTTGGCGTGGCGGGGGATCTGTATCTCACCGGCATTCAGCTGGCGCAGGGGTATCTGGACCGTCCGGACCTCACCGCCAGCCGCTTTATCGCCGATCCGTTCGTCCCCGGTGAGCGCATGTACCGCACCGGCGACGTTGCCCGCTGGCTGGACAACGGCGCGGTGGAATATCTGGGCCGCAGCGATGACCAGCTCAAAATCCGCGGTCAGCGCATTGAGCTGGGCGAAATTGACCGGGCGATGCTCGCGCTGCCGGACGTGGCTCAGGCCGTGGCGCACGCCTGCGTGTTCAACCAGGCCGCAGCCACGGGCGGGGATGCCCGCCAGCTGGTGGGCTATGTGGTTTCTGAATCCGGCTTACCGCTGGATCGCGATGCGCTTCTTGAATCACTTAAAGCCCGGCTGCCGCCGCATATGGTGCCGGTGGTGGTGCTGCAAATCAGTGCGCTGCCGTTAAGCGCCAACGGCAAGCTGGATCGCAAGGCGCTGCCGCTGCCGGAGCTGACCAGTAAAACCTCCGGCCGCGCGCCGGAGACGGAAACCGAAGTCGCCGTCGCGCAGGCGTTTTCTCTCCTGCTGGGCTGCGCGGTGAACGATATCGAAGCCGACTTCTTTGCCCTCGGCGGTCACTCGTTGCTGGCGATGCGCCTCGCGGCTCAGCTCAGCCGCGCGTTTAACCGCAAGGTCACGCCGGGGCAGGTTATGGTCGCCTCGACGGTGAGCAAGCTCAGCGCGCTGCTGGACTCGCAGATGAGCGACGAGCAGGCGCAGCGTCTGGGGTATGAAACTCTTCTCCCGCTGCGTGAAAGCAGCGGGCCGACGCTGTTCTGCTTCCATCCGGCGTCCGGCTTTGCCTGGCAGTTTAGCGTGCTGGCGCGCTACCTCAGCCCGCGCTGGTCAATCGTCGGCATTCAGTCTCCCCGACCTGACGGGCCGATGCAGCAGTGTGCGGATCTGGATGGGGTCATTGAGCACCACCTGGCTACGTTGTGTAAGCAGCAGCCGCAGGGGCCGTATTATCTGTTCGGCTATTCCCTCGGCGGCACGCTGGCGCAGGGCATTGCCGCCCGTCTGCGCGAGCAGGGTGAAGCGGTGGCGTTCCTCGGCCTGCTGGATACCTGGCCGCCGGAAACCCAGAACTGGTCGGAGAAAGAGGCCAACGGCCTCGATCCGGAGGTACTGGCGGAGATCGAACGCGAACGTCAGGCGTTTATCGCCGCCCAGCAGGGGCAGGGCTCCGGCGAGTTGTTTAATGCCATTGAAGGCAACTACGCGGACGCGGTGCGACTGCTTACCACGGCGCACAGCGCGCGGTTTAACGGCAAAGCAACGCTGTTTGTTGCCGAGCGCACGCGAACGATGGATCCGCATGTTGCGTGGTCGCCGTGGGTGAGTGAGCTGGAGGTGTACAGTCAGGACTGCGCCCACGTGGATATCATTTCACCGCAGGCGTTTGAGAAGATAGGGCCGGTACTGAAGGAAATTTTAGGATAGTGCAAATGCCCGGTGGCGCTGCGCTTACCGGGCCTACGGGAGCAAAATGTAGGCCGGGTAAGGCGTAGCCGCCACCCGGCAATTACCGCCGACCCAACGGCACCACCAACGGCGTACCCGCCACCGGATCCTCGATAATCATGCAGCGCATGCCGTAGATCTGCGCGATCAGATCCGGCGTCACAATCTCCTTCGGCGCGCCCTGCGCCACAATTTCGCCGTCTCGCAAGGCAATCAGATGCGTCGCGTAGCGGCACGCCTGATTTAAGTCGTGCAGCACCGCCGCCAGGGTATACCCCTGCGTGCGGTTCAGCTCGCTCAGCAACTCCAGCAGGTCAATCTGATGGCTGATATCGAGCCAGGTCGTTGGCTCGTCCAGCAGCATAATGGCGGTTTCCTGCGCCAGCACCATGGCGATCCACGCCCGCTGGCGCTGTCCGCCGGAGAGGGTGTCCACGCTTTGCTGCGCGAGATCGGTGATCCCCGTCGCCTGCATCGCGCGCTTCACCGCCTCGTCGTCCTCTTTGCGCCAGCGGGTAAACAGCGGCTGGTGCGGGTAGCGTCCGCGCGAGACCAGCTCCTGTACCGTAATGTCTCCCGGCGTAGTGGCGTTTTGCGCCAGCAGACCAATTCGGCGCGCCACTTCTTTGCTGGCGAAGCGCTGGATCTGCTCCCCGTCGAGATACACGCTGCCCTCAACCGGCGTCATCAGGCGGCTCAGCGTGCGCAGCAGTGTCGATTTGCCGCAGCCGTTCGGACCAATAATGGCGGTGAAGTGGCCGTCCGGAATGGCGACGGATAAATCACGGGCAATGATCTTTTTGCCGTAGCCGAGGGTCAAGTTTTCGCCGCGCAAGCGGGTGGTTGAATCTGTCATTTCTTGCGTGACTCCTGAACGAGCAAGACGATGAGGTAAATCCCGCCGAGGCTGACGGTTACCACGCCCACCGGCAGTTGATAAGGCATAAACAGCCGCTGGGCGCAGAGATCGGCAGCCAGCAGCAGCAGCGCGCCGCACAGCGCCGCCTGGGTTAAGACCCATCGCGCCGTCCCGCTAAGACGCCGCGCAATATGCGGCGCGACGAGGGCAATAAACGAGATCGGCCCGGCGATGGCGGTAGAGGCGGCGGTCAGCAGTACGGCGACCAGCATCAGCAGCAGGCGCGAACGCTCCACGCTCACGCCCAGCGCGCAGGCGCTGTCGTCGCCCATCTCCAGCAGGCGCATGCGCCGCACCAGCAGCAGCGCGCCGATAAACATCAGCAAAATCAGCGGCGCGGCGGGCCAGGTTTTTCCCCACGTCAGACCGTTAAGGGAACCGGCGTACCACAGCCCGGCGGAGAGCGCGGTTTCCAGCGACGCCTGCAACAGAAGCCAGGTATTAAAGGCCATCAGCATCGCGCGGATGCCGATCCCGATGATGATCAGGCGGAAGGTGTCGATGCCGTTGCGCCAGGCCAGCGCCCAGATAAGCAGGGAGGTGAGAATGCCGCCCGCCATCGCCGTAAAGGTGATCGCCGTCAGATGCTGTCCGAACAGCACCATCGCCACCAGCACGCCACTCCATGCGCCGGTATTCAGGCCCATCACGTCCGGGCTGCCCAGCGGGTTACGCATCAGCGACTGGAATATCGCACCGCTAACCCCGAGCGCCGCGCCGACCAGGATCGCCATCGCCACGCGCGGCAGTCGCCACTCCGTCACCACCATGGTGATGTTGCGCGGCGCGCTGCCAATGAGGGCGTTAAACACCTGAGAAAAATCAAGCGTCACCGCGCCGCTTTGCAGGCTCCAGACCGCCAGCAGCAGACTGGCGACGACAAGCAGGGAGACGCTGGTAAGTAAACGACGGGATGGAGCCATCATGCGCTACCTCCCGGTCTGCGTCGTACCAGGAAGATCAGCACCGGCGCGCCGATAAAGGCGCTGACCACCGAGACGCGCAGTTCACCCGGCACCAGCAGGCGGCCCAGTACGTCGGCAAACAGCAGCAGGGCAGGGGTCGCCAGCAGCGTGACCGGCAGCGACCAGCGGTGATCCGCCCCCACCAGCCAGCGCGCCATGTGCGGCATCATCAGGCCGATAAAGGCAATGGGACCGACCACGGCGGTCGCGCTGCCGCACAGTACCGTGATGGCGAGCAGACCCGTCAGCTGCGTGCGCGCCACGCGGTTGCCGAGGGCGGTCGCGGTGTCGCTGCCGAGGCTCAGGCTGTTCAGCGATCGGCTTAAAAAGAGCGCCACGGCGGCGGCGATAATCACCGGGATCACCACCACGTTTAAGGTTTCAAGGGTACGAATATCCAGCGAACCAGCCTGCCAGAAGCGCAGCTGGTCATACACGTCCGGGTTGAGCAGGGCGATGCCGTTGGACAAGCCTTCCAGCACCGCCGCGAGCGCCACGCCCGCCAGCGTCAGACGTACCGGGCTGAGCTGACCGCCGCCCTGACTGCCGGTAAACGCGACCACCAGCGAGGCGGCCAGCGCGCCGCAAAAGGCCATCACCAGCTGTTCAGAGGGCGACGTTAACCCGAACAGCGCCGCGCCGAGCACGATGGCAAAGCTGGCCCCGGAGTTAACGCCGAGAATGCCGGGGTCCGCCAGCGGGTTACGGGTGAGGGTTTGCATCAGGGCACCGGCAAGGCCGAGCGCGCCACCGGCCAGCAGTCCGGCAAGGGTGCGGGGCAGGCGCGCGTCGAGCACGATGGTGCAGTCTGCGCTCTGGCAGGTGCCGGAGAGCGCATCAACGATAACGGACGCGGGCAGCGGCTTCGCGCCGACCAGCAGGCTGAGTGCAATCGCAAGGATTAGCAGTAGCAATAACGCGGGCACGGCAACGGCGCGCACCGCAGAAGAGGAAAACGACATAGCAACATCCATGATTTGATAATGATAGTGATTATCGTTATCTATCTTATTTGGCTATGTTAGCATGTGCGCCCATGGAATGGGTAGAATTAGACTCAAGGCTTTGTCATGAATCAAAAATCCTGGCTGCTCAACCTCAGCCTGCTGAAAACGCACCCGGCGTATCGCGCCGTTTTTATCGCTCGCTTTATCTCCATTTTGTCCCTCGGCCTGCTCGGCGTCGCCGTGCCGGTACAGATCCAGTCCATGACCCACTCCAGCTGGCTGGTGGGGTTATCCGTCACCTTAACCGGCGGGGCGATGTTCATCGGCCTGATGGTCGGCGGCGTGCTGGCGGACCGCTACGAGCGTAAGAAGCTGATCCTGCTGGCGCGCGGCACCTGCGGCGTGGGCTTTATCGGGCTGTGCCTGAACGCGATGCTGCCGGAGCCGTCGCTGATTGCCATTTACGCGCTGGGGCTGTGGGACGGCTTTTTTGCCTCGCTGGGCGTGACGGCGCTGCTGGCGGCCACGCCTGCGCTGGTCGGGCGCGAAAACCTGATGCAGGCGGGGGCGATTACCATGCTCACCGTGCGTCTGGGTTCAGTGATTTCGCCGATGGTCGGCGGGTTGTTGCTGGCGACCGGCAATGTGGCGTGGAACTACGGGCTGGCGGCGGCGGGAACGTTTATCACCACCCTGACCCTGCTGCGTCTGCCGCTCCTGCCGCCTCCGCCGCAGCCGCGCGAGCATCCGCTGAAATCGCTGATGGCTGCGATTCGTTTTCTGTTCAGCAACCCGCTGATAGGTGGCATTGCGCTGCTCGGTGGATTGCTGACGATGGCAAGCGCGGTGCGCGTGCTCTACCCCGCGCTGGCGGGGGAGTGGCAGATGAGCGCCTCGGAGATTGGCGTGCTGTACGCCGCCATTCCGCTCGGTGCGGCCTTCGGGGCACTCACCAGCGGCAACCTGGCGCAGAGCGCGAGACCGGGATTGATTATGCTGGTGGCGACGCTGGCCTCGTTTATCGCCATTGGCTTTTTCAGCCTGATGCCGGTGTGGGCGCTGGGGGTAATGTGTCTGGTGATTTTCGGCTGGCTGAGCGCCGTCAGTTCGCTTTTGCAGTACACCCTGATCCAGACCCAGACGCCGGAAGGGATGCTCGGGCGCATTAACGGCCTGTGGACCGCGCAGAACGTGACGGGCGATGCGATCGGCGCGGCGATCCTCGGCGGGCTGGGGGCGATTATGACCCCGGTGGCCTCGGCGAGCAGCAGCGGGTTTGTGTTAGCCGTTGTTGGCGTGATTTTATTGGCGGTTTTGGCGGAGTTGCGTCGGTTCAGGCAGCCCCTGTAGGTCGGGTAAGGCGTAGCCGCCACCCGACAAAACGCCCGGTGGCGCTGCGCTTACCGGGCCTACGGGGAATGTGCCACTTATTTAAAAATTGAATTCAAACGCTGCAACACCAACATCGCGCTGTAATAATCCAGGCGGAACGTCTCGGTTCCCAATGCCCAGACGCGTTTGTTCTTCACCGACGGCAAATGCGCCAGCAGCGGATTAGCGTAAATCGCATCCACATCTTTCTGGTCGCCCGCAAACACGAACAACCCTTCACCGTTCAGCCCCGTCGCCAGATTTTCTCCACCCAGTTGAATGATGTCGTGGCGCTTGCCCTGGCTTTTCGAGGTGTGCAGCCCGGCGGGCAGGTCCGCCAGCGTAAAGCCCAGCTGGTGCAGCAGCTTGCCCTGCGCCGATTCCGCGGTCCACAGGTTCGCCGTGTGCGCGGCGGCGGTGTAGACGATGGCGTTCACCGGCTGCGGCGGCAGTTTCATCTGCTGTTTCACCTGGGCGAGCTGTTTATCAAAGGCAGCGATGCGTTCAGCGGCCTGTTTTTCGTGCCCGGTGATCGTCCCCAGCTGGGTGAGCAGTTCCTGCCAGCTTTTGTCGTCGTAGTTAATGATAAGCGTCGGGGCGATGGCGGAGAGCTGATCGTACAGCGCCAGCGCGGAATCCCCGCCGGTGGCGCTGATCAAAATCAGGTCCGGCATCTGGGCCGCGACCGCTTCGGCGCTCGGCTCGCCGATGTACAGCCGGGCAACATTACGCTGTTTTGCAATATCCCCCCATTGGCGCAGGAAGCCCTGCGCATCCGCCACGCGGTTGTTCGGCGTGGTCGCACCGCTGGCAATGACCGGCGCGTCAATCGCCAGCAGAGAGCCGGTTAAGGTCACGCTGGTGGAGACAATGCGCGTCGGTTTGCTCTCAAGCGTATACACACCGCGGCTGTCGGTGACCTGGCGCGGCCAGTCGGCGGCGACCGCTGAGGTTAGTCCTAAAACAAAAAGTCCTGTCAGAAGAAGGGCATTGCGGCAAACGGCAGGGAGTTTCACAGAGCGGCATCCTGTTTTTATTGAAGATAATGCTTCTCATTTTCATGGTTGCGGGGAAGGGATGCAAGCGTTTGTCGCACAAGTTAATTGCCCGATGGTTGACAGCGGGGCGATGTGGGATTAGGTTAGCCGACGAAAATATAAATGATAATCATTATTGCTTCTTTTATCATTTTAAGGAGGATGATATGGACACGTCCCTGGCTGAGGAAGTTCAGCACACCGCGACTACGCTGCAATCAGACAGCTTTTTCTTTATGTCGCCTTACCGCAGTTTTACCACGTCCGGCTGTTTTGCCCGTTTTTCTGAACCCGCCGTCGGCGGTGACGATCCGGCAGGTCCCTTTCAGCAGAAATTAGCCCAGGCTTTCCGGAAAGCGAAAGCCAGCGGCATTGCCCATCCGGTGATGGTCGGGGCGATCCCCTTCGATACCCGCAAACCGTCGTCGCTGTATATTCCGCAACGCTGGCAAACCTTCTCCCGCCCGGCGCGTCAGCAGTCCGCACGCTACGCCTCCGGCGCGCAGACGCTGAATGTGCAACAGCGCACCGAGATCCCACCGCAGCCGGTTTTCGAGGAGATGGTCGCTCGCGCCGCGTCGCTCACCGCCACGCCGCAGGTGAATAAGGTGGTGCTGTCGCGCCTGATTGATATCGCCACCGACAAAAAGATTGATAGCAGCGCGCTGATGGAGCGCCTGATCGCCCAGAACCCGGCGAGCTTTAACTTCCACGTGCCGCTGGAAGACGGCGGCGTACTGCTGGGTGCCAGCCCGGAACTGCTGCTGCGTAAAGAGGGCGCGCATTTTAGCTCGCTGCCGCTGGCAGGCTCCGCGCGCCGTCAGCCGGACGATGTGCTGGATCGCGAAGCGGGCACTAAGCTGCTGGCTTCCGAAAAAGACCGTCACGAACACGACCTGGTGACCCAGGCGATGAAAACCCTTCTGCAACCGCGCAGCCATCATCTGAGCATGCCGTCTTCCCCGCAGCTCATCACCACGCCAACGCTGTGGCATCTGGCCACGCCGGTAGAAGGTGACGCGCGTGAAAACGAGAACGCCCTGACGCTGGCCTGCCTGCTGCACCCGACCCCGGCCCTGAGCGGCTTCCCGCATCAGGCGGCAAAAGAGCTGATTGCCGAGCTGGAACCCTTCGACCGTGAACTGTTTGGCGGCATCGTTGGCTGGTGCGACAGCGAAGGCAACGGCGAGTGGGTGGTGACTATCCGCTGCGCGCGGCTGCATCAAAATACCGTTCGCCTGTTTGCCGGTGCGGGCATTGTGCCTGCTTCCTCCCCGGTGGGCGAGTGGCGCGAGACGGGCGTGAAGCTCTCCACCATGCTCAACGTGTTCGGACTGCACTAAGGAACGCTCATGACTATTCCCTTTACCCGCTGGCCTGAGGAATTCGCCCGCCGCTACCGTGAAAAAGGCTACTGGCAGGATCGGCCCCTGACCCACATCCTGACGGACCATGCGGACAGCGATGCGGTCGCGATTATTGACGGCGATCGCCGCATCACCTATCGCGCGTTTCATCAGTCGGTGAATAACCTGGCGTCCGCCCTTCAGGCGCAGGGGCTGCATCGCGGCGAGACCGCGCTGGTGCAGCTCGGCAACGTTGCCGAGTTCTACATCACCTTCTTCGCGCTGCTGCAAATTGGCGTCGCGCCGGTCAACGCGCTCTTTAGCCATCAGCGCAGCGAACTGAATGCTTACGCCTTGCAGATCAAACCCGCCGTGCTGATTGCCGATCGCGACCACGCGCTGTTCGCGGGCGATGATTTTCTCAACACTTTTGTGGATGCGCATCGCTCGGTACGCGTCGTGCTGCTGCGCGGCGATAAGGGCGAACACGCGCTGGAAGCGGCGATTGCGCGCCCGGCGGACAATTTCATCCCGAACCCGACGCCCGCCGACGAAGTGGCGTTCTTCCAGCTTTCCGGCGGCAGCACCGGCACGCCGAAGCTGATCCCGCGTACGCACAACGATTACGACTACAGCATCCGCCGCAGCAACGAGATTTGCGGTATCACTGCGCACACCCGTTATCTGAACGCGCTCCCTGCGGCGCACAACTACGCCATGAGCTCGCCGGGATCGTTAGGCGTTTTCACGGCGGGCGGCTGCGTGGTGCTGGCGAACGATCCGAGCGCCACGCTCTGCTTCCCGCTGATTGAGCAGCATCAGATAAACGTCACCTCGCTGGTGCCGCCCGCGGTCAGCCTGTGGTTGCAGGCGATTGCCGACGGCGCGGGGAACGCGCAGCTTAAATCCCTGAAGCTGCTCCAGGTGGGCGGGGCGCGCCTCTCCGCCACGCTTGCGGCGCGTATTCCGGCGGAAATCGGCTGCCAGCTGCAACAGGTGTTTGGCATGGCGGAAGGGCTGGTGAACTACACCGCGCTCGACGACGCGCCGGAACGCATCATTAACACCCAGGGCCGCCCGATGTGCCCGGATGATGAGGTGTGGGTGGCGGACGAGGACGGCAACCCGCTGCCGCGCGGGGAGGTCGGACGTCTGATGACGCGCGGCCCGTACACCTTCCGCGGCTATTTCAACAGCCCGGAACATAACGCCAGCGCCTTCGACGCCGACGGCTTTTACTGTTCCGGCGATCTGATCGCCATCGACGAGCAGGGGTACATCACCGTGCAGGGGCGCGAGAAAGATCAGATCAACCGTGGTGGCGAGAAGATCGCCGCCGAAGAGATCGAAAACCTGCTGCTGCGCCACGAAGCGGTGAACCATGCCGCGCTGGTGAGCATGGAGGACAGCCTGCTGGGTGAAAAAAGCTGCGCGTATCTGGTGGTGAAACAGCCCCTGCGTGCGGTTGAGGTGCGCCGCTTCCTGCGCGAGCAGGGCGTTGCCGAATTTAAGCTGCCAGACCGCGTGGAGAGCGTGGATGCGCTTCCGCTCACGCCGGTCGGCAAAGTTGATAAGAAACAGTTGCGCCTGTGGCTTGCTGAACGCGCCCGGGGCTGAGGAACAGAGAATGGCCATTCCAAAATTAACCGCTTACGCGCTGCCAACCGCCGCCGAACTGCCGACCAACAAGGTGAACTGGGCGTTTGAGCCGGAACGCGCCGCACTGCTGATCCATGATATGCAGGAATACTTTCTGAACTTCTGGGGCGAAAATAGCGACATGATGCAGCAGGTGGTGGCGAACATCGCCAGACTGCGCGCGTACTGCAAAGAACACAACATTCCCGTGTACTACACCGCGCAGCCGAAAGAGCAGAGCGATGAAGACCGCGCCCTGCTGAACGATATGTGGGGGCCGGGCCTGACCCGCTCGCCGGAGCAGCAGCGCATCGTCGAAGAGCTGACCCCGGACGAAGCGGACACCGTGCTGGTGAAGTGGCGCTACAGCGCGTTTCACCGCTCGCCGCTGGAGCAGATGCTGAAAGAGACCGGCCGCAATCAGCTTTTGATCACCGGCGTGTACGCCCACATCGGCTGCATGACCACCGCCACCGACGCCTTTATGCGCGACATCAAGCCGTTCTTTATCGCCGACGCGCTGGCGGATTTCACCCGCGACGAGCACCTGATGTCGCTGAAATACGTGGCCGGTCGCTCTGGCCGCGTGGTGATGACCGACGAGCTGCTGCCGTCCGTTCCGGCAACGAAAGCCGCGCTGCGTGAGCTGATCCTGCCGCTGCTGGACGAGTCCGACGAACCGATGGATGACGAAAACCTGATCGACTTCGGTCTGGATTCAGTGCGCATGATGGCGCTGGCCGCCCGCTGGCGCAAAGTGCACGGCGACATTGATTTTGTGATGCTGGCAAAAAATCCGACCCTCGACGCCTGGTGGGCGCTGCTCTCCCGCGAGGTGAAGTAATGGCGGGGTTCGATTTTACCGGCAAAACGGTCTGGGTGACGGGCGCGGGTAAGGGCATTGGCTATGCGACCGCGCTGGCGTTTGTGGAGGCGGGCGCGCAGGTGACCGGGTTCGATCTGGCCTTTCCGCAGGGCGATTATCCGTTTGCCACCGAAACGCTGGACGTGGCGGACGCGGCGCAGGTGAGTGACGTTTGCGGGCGTTTACTCAGCACCCTTGAGCGGCTCGACGTGCTGGTCAACGCAGCGGGTATTCTGCGCATGGGGGCGACGGATCAACTCTCGCAGGAGGACTGGCAGCAGACTTTTGCGGTCAACGTCGGCGGTGCGTTCAACCTGTTCCAGCAGACGATGGGCCAGTTCCGCCGTCAGCAGGGGGGGGCGATTGTCACCGTGGCCTCCGACGCGGCGCACACGCCGCGCATCGGCATGAGCGCCTATGGCGCGTCAAAAGCGGCGCTGAAAAGCCTGGCGCTGACCGTCGGACTGGAGCTGGCGGGCAGCGGCGTGCGCTGTAACCTGGTGTCGCCAGGCTCAACGGATACCGACATGCAGCGCACCCTGTGGACCAGCAACGATGCCGAACAGCAGCGCATTCGCGGCTTTGGCGAGCAGTTCAAGCTCGGCATTCCGCTCGGTAAAATTGCCCGTCCGCAGGAGATTGCCAGCACGGTGCTGTTCCTGGCATCCGATGCCGCCAGCCATATCACCTTGCAGGACATCGTGATAGACGGCGGCTCCACGCTGGGGGCGTAATGATCTGGAAACGTCATTTATCCCTCGATGAGCTGAACGCCACCAGCCAGAACACGATGGTGGGGCACCTTGGCATCGTCTATACCCGCCTCGGGGACGATACGCTGGAAGCCGAAATGCCGGTGGATGCGCGTACCCATCAGCCGTTTGGCCTGCTGCACGGCGGGGCCTCGGCGGCGCTGGCGGAAACGCTCGGCTCAATGGCCGGTTTTCTGATGACCCGTGACGGGCAGAACGTGGTGGGCACGGAACTGAACGCCACCCACCACCGCGCGGTCTCTCACGGTAAGGTACGCGGCGTGTGTCAGCCGCTGCATCTGGGGCGTTCCAGCCAGAGCTGGGAGATCGTGGTTTTCGACGAGCAGGGACGGCGATGCTGTACCTGTCGGTTGAGTACGATGGTGTTGGGGTAAGGCATTCCGCTGAAAGTGATCGGCTTAACACTGTGGTGTAAATCTCTGGTTTGACCACGCATTATTGCGTTTCAAAGTTGTTAAATTTTATCCGTTGTTCTAGAAACAAAATGTAACATCTCACTGTTTCACAACAACGGACAACAACTATGAACAACTCAGGGAAATACCTTACGTGGGCGGTGCTCTCCGTGGTGGGAGCCTTTGCCCTGGGCTACATCGCCCTCAACCGGGGGGAGCAGATCAATGCGCTCTGGATCGTCGTCGCCTCCGTCTGCATTTATCTGATCGCGTACCGTTTTTATGGCCGCTATATCGCGAAGACGGTACTGGGCGTAGACGGCACGCGCATGACGCCTGCCGTGCGTCACAATGACGGTCTGGACTACGTGCCGACCGACAAAAAAGTGCTGTTCGGTCACCATTTTGCGGCGATTGCCGGGGCAGGCCCGCTGGTGGGGCCGGTGCTGGCGGCGCAGATGGGCTACCTGCCGGGGATGATCTGGATCCTCGCGGGGGTGGTGCTGGCGGGCGCGGTGCAGGACTTTATGGTGTTGTTTGTCTCCACCCGCCGCGACGGGCGCTCGCTGGGTGAACTGGTGAAAGAGGAGATGGGGGCGACCGCCGGGGTGATTGCGCTGGTGGCGACCTTTATGATCATGGTGATCATCCTCGCGGTGCTGGCGATGATCGTGGTGAAAGCGTTGACCCACAGCCCGTGGGGGACGTATACCGTCGCCTTTACCATTCCGCTGGCGCTGTTTATGGGGATCTACATTCGCTACCTGCGCCCGGGACGCATTGGCGAAGTGTCGGTGATTGGCCTGGTGTTCCTGGTGTTTGCCATTATTTCCGGCGGCTGGGTAGCGGAAAGCCCGACCTGGGCACCGTTCTTCGACTTTACCGGCGTACAGCTGACCTGGATGCTGGTGGGCTACGGCTTCGTGGCGGCGGTGCTGCCGGTATGGCTGCTGCTGGCCCCGCGTGACTATCTCTCTACGTTCCTGAAAATCGGCACCATTGTCGGGCTGGCAATCGGCATCCTGATTATGCGTCCGACCCTGACCATGCCTGCGCTGACCAAATTCATTGACGGCACCGGCCCGGTCTGGACCGGCAACCTGTTCCCGTTCCTGTTTATCACCATCGCCTGTGGCGCGGTGTCGGGCTTCCACGCGCTGATCGCTTCTGGCACCACGCCGAAGATGCTGGCGAATGAAAATCAGGCCTGCCTGATTGGCTACGGCGGCATGCTAATGGAGTCCTTCGTTGCCATCATGGCGCTGGTCTCTGCCTGCATCATCGATCCGGGCGTCTACTTTGCGATGAACAGCCCGATGGCGGTACTGGCTCCGGCAGGCACCGTTGATGTGGTCGCTTCTGCCGCGCAGGTGGTGAGTGGCTGGGGCTTTGCGATCACCCCGGAAACATTGACCCATATCGCCAACGAGGTAGGCGAGCAGTCGATAATTTCCCGTGCGGGTGGGGCACCGACGCTGGCGGTGGGCATGGCCTACATCCTTCACGGCGCGCTGGGCGGGCTGATGGATGTCTCGTTCTGGTATCACTTCGCCATTCTGTTCGAGGCGCTGTTTATCCTGACGGCGGTGGATGCCGGTACGCGCGCGGCGCGCTTTATGTTGCAGGATCTGCTGGGGGTGATCTCCCCGAACCTGAAACGTACCGATTCACTCCCGGCTAACCTGCTGGCGACGGCACTGTGCGTGCTGGCGTGGGGCTACTTCCTGCATCAGGGCGTGGTCGATCCGCTGGGCGGGATTAACACCCTCTGGCCGCTGTTCGGTATCGCCAACCAGATGCTGGCGGGCATGGCGCTGATGCTTTGTGCCGTTGTCCTGTTCAAGATGAAGCGCCAGCGTTACGCCTGGGTGGCACTGGTGCCAACGGCGTGGCTGCTGATTTGTACCCTGACGGCGGGCTGGCAGAAAGCCTTCAGCCCGGACAACAAGGTGGGCTTCCTGGCGATCGCCAACAAGTTCCAGGCGATGATCGATAGCGGCAAGATCCCGTCGCAGTACACCGAATCCCAGCTGTCGCAGCTGGTGTTTAACAACCGTCTGGATGCCGGGCTGACCATCTTCTTTATGGTGGTGGTTGTGGTGCTGGCGTTGTATTCTCTCAAAACCGCGCTGGCGGCGTTGAAAGTCGACAAGCCAACGGCGAAAGAGACACCGTATGAGCCAATGCCTGAGAACCTGGACGAGATTGTGACCCAGGCGAAAGGGGCGCATTAATTTGAACAACCACCCCTCACCCTAACCCTCTCCCCAAAGGGGAGAGGGGACTTCTAACACCCTCTCCCCTTTGGGGAGAGGGCCGGGGTGAGGGGAACATGTGAGAAACGACTTATGTTTGACACCCTTTCCAAAGCAGGTAAGTACCTGGGCCAGGCCGCTAAAATGATGATTGGCGTGCCGGATTACGATAACTACGTCGAGCATATGCGCGTCAACCACCCGGACCAGACGCCCATGACCTACGAAGAATTTTTCCGCGACCGCCAGGACGCCCGCTACGGTGGCAAGGGCGGGGCGAAGTGCTGTTAACCCTCTTTTGGTAAATAGAGGCTGATCTGCTCCTGTTTACAGCCGTAGATCGCCGCCAGCTTTTCGCGGGTGCGCTTTTGCGGACGGGAGTCCAGCGCTTCCAGCTGTGACACGGCGGACTGGGTGATGCCAAGCTTCTCCGCCACCTCCTGCTGAGACATACCGCGTAAAATGCGCCAGGCGGCCTGTAGGCTGACCTTCTGCCAGGTCATGATGCTGCACACTTCTCCGGGCAATTCCACATCATCCAGGCTATCGTGTTCGACCTCAATATCCTCCAGATCGTCGTCGGTTTCATCGTCAATTTCTGCCATCTGTAAGAGCATACGAAAATACTCGTGATAGGGAATAACGACGTACTGCGTTTTCCCGTTATCGTCCTTGATTAGCTGTACAGCCATAGTTGGCACTCTCCTCATGCAGGTAAGTCGTTGAAGTTCTGCGCTTGACGGCCAAAACATAACAATGGTCATCGGGATCGTCCCGAAGCGTATAGATGATGCGGTAATCGCCAACGCGTAGCCGGAAATGATCTTCTGTCGCCGATATTTTCTTGATATCGGGCCGGGGAGCAGAGCGGTCATCTAACTCGGAGAGCTTTACCTCAATGCGATGCTGATACCGCTCGTCAATCTTTGAAAATGCCTTCTTTGCACCATTGGACCAGACAATCTTCATCCGTACCTCCACTGTACGCCCACACAAAATATAAGGGAATAATAAGACTATTAGATAAATTCCGAATTTCTAATGGGATACTGTAGAGCGGAGAAAAAATGGGTGAAAGCGGCAAAACGCGAATCGTCGAGGCGGCTCGAACAGGCCTCTGCCGGGCGACAGAGGCTTGCAGGAAATATGCGATCAGGCGTTCAACCCGCCGTCCACGTCCAGACCGGTGCCGGAAATTTGCCCCGCAGCCGGGCTGGCAAGAAACGTGACCGCCGCCGCGACGTCTTCCGGCTGACCGTAATGGCCCAGGGCAATAAGCTGACGCTGAGAGTCTGCCTGTTCCCCGTCTTCCGGGTTCATATCGCTGTTGGTCGGGCCGGGGTGCACCAGGTTAACGGTAATGCCGCGCGGCCCCAGATCGCGGGCCAGCCCGCGGGTAAGAGAGTTAAGGGCGGATTTGGTCATTGAGTAGACGGCAATGCCCGGCTGCGCCACGCGGTTTGCCAGACAGCTGCCGATGTTGATGATGCGTCCGCCGTCAGACATATGCACCAGCGCTTCCTGAATGGCGATCACCACGCCGCGAATGTTGACGTTAATCAGAGCGTCAATGTCTGCCAGGGTCATGGATTCCAGCGGGCCGCCGCGCGCAATCCCGGCGTTATTGACCAGAATGTCCAGCCCGCCGAGGGAGCGCGCCGCCTGCGTGACCGCATCCTGAATCGCCTGCGCGCTGGCGCTGTCGGCCTGAATCGCCTCGCCGTGTCGCCCCAGCGCGTTGATCTCATCGACGACCTGCTGTGCTTTATCGACGGATTTTTCGTAGGTGATAACCACATCGGCACCGGCGCGCGCCAGCGACAGCGCAATCGCCCGACCCAGCCCACGACTGGCGCCGGTAACCAGCGCCTTTTTACCTGTTAAATCGATCTGCATGATGACCTCGTTACGAGAGTGGTGAGAACCATCATTAGGTATAGTCCGTCGGCGTGATTAACGGCGGAAGGATTCCACCTTCTCAAACGCGGCGCGCAGAACGTCAGGCGTTAACGCAACCGGCAGATAGTGAATCGACTCTACCGGACGCAGGGTGTGGGCAATCACCTGATCCAGTTCGTCGCGGTTATTGATGTCGACGTCAAGCGCGCGCAACGTGGTCGGCAGGTTAAAGCGCCGGTACGCCGCCACCAGCTGCGCCAGCACGTCGTCCTGACCGAGCAGGGCGCTTTGCACCAGAATGCCGTAGGCCACCTTGGTGCCATGCAGGAATTTTTCCGTCTGCGGGAGCACGGTTAAGCCGTTGTGCACCGCATGCGCCGCCGCCACGCGGGTATAACGCTCACCCAGACCACCAACCATACCGCCTCCGGCAATAATCGCATCCACCACGTCCCGGAACGCCTGCGTTTGTTCCCCGCGCTGCTGATCCGCAAGCGCCTCTTCACTGCGCGCCAGCAGCACGTCGCGGATCGCCAGCGCACCGTTCAGGCCGAGACGCACGGTCAGAGGCAGGTTTTCCGGTTCAGGGGCGAGGACCACCGCTTCGTACCACTTCGCCAGCGTATCGCCGATGCCCGCCAGCAAATATTCTGCCGGGGCGTTCAGAATGATCTGCGGCTCTACCAGCACCAGAAAGTTGGCGTCGTCAAAAATCTCAAACTGTAGCGCCTGACCGGCATCGTTGTACCACACGGAGAGGGGCGTCCATGCCGCGCAGGTGGCGGCGATGGTGGGAATGCCCACGAACGGCACACCCAGACGACGCGCCACGGCCTTGACCGTATCCATCACCGCGCCGCCGCCCACGCCAATCACCACGCTCGCTTCACGGCCCGACTCGTTCACCAGATGAGTGACGTCACGCTCGCTGCAATGACCTTTAAACAGCAGATGTTTTGCCCCCGGCGCGTTAAAGCTCTCCGGCAGATAAGGGCGTGCGCCCTCGATTGCCCGCTCGCCGTAGATCCACACCGCGCGGGAAAGCTGTTCCGGCGTAAAGAAATCATCCAGCTGCGCAAGGCTTCCGCAATGAGAGAAGTAGTTCGCCGGGCCGGGCACGACGCGGATATCGGTGTTGCTCATGGTGTTGTCCTTTTTTAGCAAGCGCTAACCCGATGTTATGTCTGGACATCCGGATGGCTAATAATATTTCGCTTTATCTTATGCCTTTTCCGTCGTTGTCAGTCAACCGGAGCTGTGAAAAATTCGCTAAATCAGAAGAGTAATGAAGGATTTACGCGGATGGTTTCCAGTCGCCTTGAAATGCGCGGTATCAGCCTGGCCTTTTCCGGCTTTCAGGCGCTGTCGCGCGTGAATTTCACCTTAACCGGCGGGTCCGTACATGCGCTGACCGGTGCTAACGGCGCGGGGAAATCGACGCTGATGGCGGTGCTGTGCGGGACGCACGATCGTTATGAAGGCGAAATTTGCATTAATAACCAGCCGGTAAGTCTCCGCGAACCGCTGGACGCCAAACGGCTGGGCATCCACCTCGTGCAGCAGGAGGTGGACGTGGCGCTGATCCCCGGGCTGAGCATCGCAGAGAACATTATGCTCGACCAGCTGGCGCAGCCGGGGCACCGCTACCGCTGGCGCACCGTTCGCCAGCAGGCGCGGCAGGCGCTGGCGCAGCTGGATGTTTCGCTCGACGTTCGCCGCGCCATCGACAGCTGCACGCTGGCCGAAAAGCAGCAGATTTTGCTGGCGCGCGCCTTGTCTCATCACTGCCGTTTTTTGATCCTTGATGAACCCACCGCGCCGCTGGACGCGCACGAGAGCGAGCGTCTTTTTGCGGTGGTGAGACGTTTAAAAGATCAGGGTATCGGCGTGGTGTTTATCTCCCACCGTATTCACGAGCTGAAGGCCATCTGCGACACCCTGACGGTGCTGCGCGACGGCAAGATGATCGAGTCCGGCCCGATGGTCGATCTGAGCGGCGAAGCGATCGTCGAGAAGATGCTCGGCCATGTGCTGAGCGATATCTACCCGCCCGCGCGACCGCCGCACGGCGACGAAACCTTGCTGCGGGTGGAAGGGCTGCACGACGATGCGCTGCTGAAAGATATCTCCCTGCACCTGCGCAAGGGCGAAATCCTCGGCATTGCCGGGCTGGCGGGGGCGGGGAAAACCGAACTCTGTAAGGCGCTGTTTGGCGCCAGCAAAAGCCGCGTCGAACGCGGTGAGCTGAACCAACTGGCCTGGACCCCGCGCGACCCGGCAGACTCGGTGCTGCGCGGTCTGGCGCTGGTGCCGGAGGAGCGGCGCAAAGAGGGGATATTTATCGACGAGACGGTCAGCATGAACCTTGCCGTGTGCGCCGATAACAGCTTCTCGCGCTGGAGCCTGTTCGGTCATCGTCAGGCGTGGCGCTGGGCGGAAGAGATTATCGCCCGGGTTGGCGTGCGCACGCGCGGGCCGGGGCAGGTGCTGCTTCGGCTTTCCGGCGGCAACCAGCAGAAGATCGCCATTGGTAAATGGCTGCGCAACGATGCCAGCGTGCTGATATTCGACGAGCCGACCAAAGGCGTGGACGTGAAGGCCAAAACCGATCTGTTTCAGCTGATCGACGGCCTGGCGCGCGAGGGCAAGGGGGTGATTTACGCCTCGGGCGAATTTGCTGAACTGGTGGGATTGTGCGACCGCATCTGCGTGCTGTGGGACGGACGCATCGTGGCGGAAATCCCCGGGGCGGAGGCCCGCGAAGAGACACTACTTTATTATTCAACCGGAGGAACGGCGTCGTGAGCAAGGCCCTTTCAGTAACGGCGGCGGCGTCTGGCCGTCAGCAACTTTTTGATTTTCTCTACAGGTGGGGCATGCTGTTGACCGTCGTTGCGCTGGTGGCCGTGTTTGGCCTGGCATCCGACAGCTTCCTCGATCCGAATAACATCCTCAACATTCTGCGCGCGATCGCCATCGTGACGGTGATTGCCGTGGGCGTGTCGATTTCGCTCACCGTCGGCGGGTTCGATCTCTCCGTCGGCTCCACCGCGTCGCTGGCGAACGCGCTGGTGATTTCGCTTTTCGTCTGGCACGGCTTCGGCACTACCGAGTCGATTCTGATCACCCTCGCGCTCTGCACGCTGGTCGGCCTGTTTAACGCCTTTCTTATCGTCATCCTGCGCATTCCGGACATGCTCGCCACGCTTGCCAGCCTGTTTGTGATCCAGGGTGTGGCGATGACCTACAGCTACGGCGGGTCGATTACCGAGAACATGGTGCTGCCGAGCGGCGACATGGCTGAAGGCACCATTCCGGCGGCGTTCAGCCTGCTGGGGCAGGTGCCGACCATCGTCATCATCATGCTGGCGGTGACCCTTCTGGCACAGCTTGGGCTGTCGCTGACCACTCATGGACGCCGGATGTACGCCATTGGCGGCAACCCGGAAGCGGCGCGCCTCTCGGGCATTCGCACCACGCGCTACAAGGTGGCGGCCTACGTGATCGCCTCGCTGCTGGCGGGGCTGGGCGGGATTTTGCTGGCCTCGCGCATCGGGTCGTCGCAGGTGAATGCGGGCGGCGGGTATCTGATGGATGCGGTGGCGGCGGCGTGGATTGGCTTCTCGCTGGCCGGATCCGGCAAGCCGAACGCGCTGGGCACGCTGGTCGGGGCGGTTATTCTCGGCGTGCTGTCGAACGGGCTGGTGATGCTCTCCGTGCCGTATTACGCCATGGACATTATAAAAGGGCTGGTGCTCGCGGTGGCACTGGCGATTACTTACATACAAAAACGCTGACAACACAACGGGATAATAAATGAAAAAGATTGCGCTCTCTTTGGTGGCACTGGGGTTACTCACGGCTCTGCCGGGCTTTGCGGCCACGCCCGCGCCGGTTCCTGCTGCCATTGCCAACCACGACGGCCCGATCCGCATCGCGGTGATCCGCAACCTCGGCTCGGACGACAACACCACGCAGTTTGTTGCCGGGGCGATTCAGGAAGGGAAGAAGCTTGGCTTTAAGGTCAGCACCTTTTTGAGCAACGGGGACGACGCCAGATTCCAGGACTTTGTTAATCAGGCCATCAGCCAGAAATACGACGGGATTATTCTCTCTCAGGGGCGCGATCCTTACTCCACCGCGCTGGTGAAGAAAGCGGTGGATGCCGGGATCAAAGTCGCCGTGTTTGATACCGCCATGAACGGCGAGATCCCGGGCGTGACCGTCACCCAGCAGGATGATGCTTCCCTGACCAACCTCTCTTTTGGTCAGCTGGCGAAAGATTTCAACGGCAAGGCGAATATCGTCAAGCTGTGGGTCGCGGGTTTCCCGCCGATGGAGCGTCGTCAGGCGGCGTACAAAGAACTGCAAAAACAGTATCCGGAAATTAAAGAGCTGGAGTCCATCGGTGCCGTTTCCTCTGACGTGCAGGGCGATACCGCCAACAAGGTGGGCGCGATCCTCGCGAAGTACCCGAAAGGCAAAATCGACGCCATCTGGGGCACCTGGGATGCCTTCAGTCAGGGGGCGTATAAGGCGCTGAAAGAGAACGGCCGCACCGAGATCAAACTCTACAGCATCGACATCTCCAACCAGGACTTACAGCTGATGCGCGAGCCGGGTAGCCCGTGGGCAGTGAGCGTGGCGGTGGATCCGAAGCTGATTGGCGCGACCAACGTGCGCCTGATCGCTAACAAGATTGCCGGGGAAGCGACGCCTGCCACCTACGATTTCAAAGCAGCGGCCATTCCGCAGGCGCTGCTGGCCGCTCAGCCGGGCGCGGTGAACGTGGCGTCGCTGGGGAAAATCATTCCGGGCTGGGGCCAGACGGAAGATTTTGTTGCGCCGTGGTTTGCGACGCTTGCCGCTAAAAACAAGTAAACCCAAGCCGGGTGGCGGCTGCGCCTTACCCGGCCTACATTTCGCACCCGTAGGCCCTGTAAGCGTAGCGCCACCGGGCGTAAGGAGCATAAGGTGTCTCAATTACCCCCTCCCGAATACAGCCGCAATATGCGGCTGATTGGCCACAGCGATCAGGGCGGTCGCCCGGACGGCGTACAGCTGATGGTGCACCGCGGTTTCGCCTATATCGGCCATATGGTGTCGCAGGGCTTTTCCATTGTCGACGTACGCGACCCGAAAAACCCGAAAGCCGTGGGCTACGTGCCCGCGCCACCCGGCACCTGGAATGTGCACCTACAGGCGCACGACGACCTGCTGCTGGTGATTAACGCCCGGGATCTGTTTGCCGATGCGCGCTTTGCCGACGAGAAGGTCTACTATACCCGTCAGGTGGGGGAGACCGTCAGCGACGTGCAGGGCAAAGGCTGGAGCGCCGGGCTTCGCGTGTTTGATATCTCCACGCCGGACAGACCGCGCGAGATTGGTTTTCTGTCGCTGAGCGGCATCGGTATTCACCGCATCTGGTACGTGGGTGGTCGCTGGGCGTACGTGTCGGCGCTGATCGACGGTTTTACGGATTATATTTTCCTGACAATCGATCTGGCGGACCCGCGTAAGCCCGAAGTGGCAGGGCGCTGGTGGCTGCCGGGGATGAACCAGGCCGCAGGGGAAAAGCCCACGTGGCCGGAGGGCAAACGCTACGCCCTGCATCACGCGATTATCGCGGGCGATACCGCCTACGGCAGCTGGCGCGACGGCGGCCTGACGCTGCTGGACGTGAAGGACCGCAATCAGCCTAAGCTGATTAGCCACCGTAACTGGAGTCCGCCGTTTGGTGGCGGAACGCACACCGCGCTGCCGCTGCCGGACCGCGATCTGCTGGTGGTGCTGGATGAAGCGGTGCTCGACAATCAGGAAGATGGCGAGAAGCTGATCTGGCTGTTTGATATCCGCGAGCCGTCGAACCCGGTGAGCATCGCCACCTTTCCGCAGCCGGATGAAACCGACTACGTGGCGAAAGGGGCGCACTTCGGCCCGCATAACCTGCACGAGAACCGGCCAGGGAGCTTCGTCAGCTCGACGCTGATCTTCGCAACGTACCAGAACGCGGGCGTGCGCGCGTATGACATTTCTAATCCGTATCGACCGGTGGAAACAGGCGCGCTGGTGCCCGCCGCGCCGGAGAGGATGATGGATACGCGGCCGAATCGCCCGCAGGTGATCCAGTCGTGCGACGTGTTTGTGGATGCGCAGGGGATCATATACAGCACGGATTATAACGGCGGGATGTCGGTGATTGAGTATTTGGGGTGAGTGCGGTTTGATGCCCTCACCCCGGCCCTCTCCCACAGGGAGAGGGAGAAAATCAGCTGTACTGCCGCACCCTTGCCACCAGCTCTTCCGCGCTGTCGATACGCTCGGCAATCACAATCAGCGCTTTACCGAGCGTTATCGCATGGCGCAGGCATTCGTGACGCATCGCTTCATCCTGGATGGTGTCGATATCCGCAACGTGCGAAAGCCCGACGCTCCGGCGAATTAATTCGGTGCCGCAGAAGCCAATGGCGTCATGCCAGATCTTCTTCAGAAACACGGAGGCATAGCCCGGCGCGCTGAGCGCGGCGTCGCGGGATTTCTCGTTCGCCAGCGCCTGGAAGCGCTCCGCGAAGGTGTTCCACAGCTCCTGAATATCGGTCAGGCGCTGCTCGCGCGCGGCGGCGGCATCGCGAATGCCAAGGTGCCCCGGCAGGCCGCAGAAGTTGAGCAGCAGGTTGCCGATGGCGGTGCCGACGTCAAAGCCAATCGGCCCGAAATAGCCGAACTCGGCGTCGATGGCCTTCAGGCTACCGTCGGCCACAAAAATTGACCCGCTGTGGATGTCCCCGTGCAGCAGGGCTTCGGCGTGCGAGAAGAAGCGGTGCTTGAGGGAGGCCACGGCAATTTTTAGCTGAGCGTCGTCGCGCAGGGCGGCGACGTCATTTTCCAGCTCGGCAGGATAGTTATTGCGCTCATGGATCTGGTACGGATCGTTGAAGAACAGATCTTCGGTGATCTCGCACATCTCCGGGTTGATGAATTTTGCCACCTGCGCTTTTTTCTCGTGCGGATGCAGATAAAAATCGCTGGTGTGGAACAGGGTGTGAGCAAGGTATTCGCCCAGCTGACGCGCCGCCTGCGGGTAGTAAATATTGTTGATCAGCTCGCCGCGCCAGATGCGATGGCTGGAGAGATCTTCCATCACCATCACCGCCAGTTCCGGGTCAAAGTGGTGGATTTTCACCGTGTGCTGCGGGCTGTGCTGGTAGTGTTCCACCAGCGTTTGCGCTTCAAGACGGGCGCGGTCCAGCGTCAGCGGCCAGGACTCGCCCACGCAGCGCACGTAGGGCAGCGCCTGCTTAACGATGATGCGGCTCACGCCCGCGCTGTCGAAAATTTTAAAGACCAGATTGAGGTTGCCGTCGCCAATTTCCTGCGCCTCTACCAGCGATGAAGGATCGTCAAGTCCGCCAAACTGCCTGGCATACTCCACGGCGTCCTGAGCGGTAAAGGTACGGTATTGCGACATGGCCTGCTCCTCAGTTTTGCTAATTAAGACATGTAGACGTCTATACATCTGGATTTCATCCTGACACAATGTGCTACAACAACGCAACAGGGAATTAACGACATGCAGACATTACAGACGACCAGCCTGCGGGTGGCGGATAATCAGCTCTTTATTCTCGACCAGCAGGCGCTTCCGCAGGAGAAACGCTGGCTGGATGCCTCGACGGTGGAGGCGCTGGTTGGGCACATCCACGCCCTGCGGGTGCGCGGCGCGCCGCTGATTGGTCTCTCTGCAAGCCTGCTGCTGGCGCTGCTGGCGGAAAACGGCAAAAGCCGCGACGAGCTGGCGGTGGCGCTGGAAACCCTGCGCGCCTCCCGTCCGACGGCGGTGAACCTGATGAACAATCTCGACCGCATGAAGCTGGCGCTCTGGCAGGAGGCGTTCGTTCCGGCGCTGGTGGCTGAAGCGCTGCGCCTGATTGACGAAGACAAACGGCTTTGCGACGCGATTGCGCAAGCGGGCAGCGCGCTGGTGAAGCCCGGCAGCCGTCTGCTGACCCACTGCAACACCGGCGGGCTGGCGACGGCGGGTGTCGGCACCGCGTTGGGCGTGATTGCCCGCGCGCATCAGGAAGGTAAGGTAAGCAACGTCTGGGTGGATGAAACCCGTCCGCTGTTGCAGGGCGGCAGGCTGACCGCATGGGAATTGGGCGAGCTGGGCGTGCCGTATCAGCTGATTACCGACTCCATGGCCGCCAGCCTGATGGCAAAAGGGCAGGTGGACGCCGTGTGGGTGGGGGCAGACCGTATTGCCGCCAATGGCGACGTGGCGAACAAAATTGGCACCTATTCCCTGGCGGTGCTGGCGAAGTTCCACGGCATTCCGTTCTACGTCGCCGCCCCGCAAACGACCCTCGACCCGGACTGTCCGAACGGGGACGCGATCCCGATTGAGCAGCGCGCGGCCAGCGAAGTGACGGGCGTGGCGGGGAGCTTTGGCGCGGTGCAGTGGGCGCCGGAGGACGCGCAGGTCTATAACCCGGCGTTTGACGTTACGCCCGCCTCGCTGATTAGCGGTTGGGTGCTGGATACGGGCGTGGTCACGCCGGACGAGGTGGCGGCAGGGAAATTTGCCTGAGAATAGCTAGCCTGAAGGGGCGCTCAACTGGTGAGGTAGGTGAAGGGGCTGAGGGTTCCCCAGTAATTTCAAAGCAGAAGCAATAACGTTGCCTTCAGAATAACTGAAGGCTTTCAGCGATGCCTCGGTCCGGCTGTAAATCGCTGAGGCGTTTCCAGTAGGCCGGGGCGAGGCGCAGGGATGCGCCGAGAGGGCGGGCTTTACAGGGATGTTCCCCCTCACCCTAACCCTCTCCCCAAAGGGGCGAGGGGACTGTTCGGTGCTGGCTCATCAAGCCAGGCGTGGATACGCATCCGCAATGGCATCTCCGGTAAACTGCGCCACCCAGCCTTCCGGGTTATCGAAAATACGAATCGCCGTAAAGTTCGGCTCTGAGCCCATATCAAACCAGTGCGGTGTGCCTGCGGGAACGGAAATCAGATCGTTTTTCTCGCACAGCACCTGATACACCTCATCGCCAATGTGCAGGCAGAACAACCCGGCGCCTTCCACGAAGAAGCGCACTTCGTCTTCGCCGTGAGTGTGTTCGTTGAGAAACTTCGCGCGTAGCGCCGCTTTCTGCGGATTGTCGGCGCGCAGGCTGATGACATCCCAGCTCTGATAGCCTTTCTCTGCCACCAGCTTGTCGATCGCATGTTGATACGCCGCGATCACGGCTTCAGGCGCGGGATCGTGTCCTAAATCGCGATCCGCCGCCCAGCGTTCAAACCGCACGCCTTTGGCGTTCAGCTGTTGGGCGATTTCGGCGGCGTCGGTGCTGTGCCACAGGTGCTGGCGGGCGTCTTTATCGGAATAAATGGTCAATGCGCTCATGAAGGGATCTGCTCCGGATTAATCTCGTCAAACTGGTGGATCTGATGGTGATGGCTCGCGCCGTCATCTTCACCGCGAATCAGTTGCAGGGTACGGAAACCCGCCTGTTCAGCCGCGTCCAGCTCCTGATGAATATCCGACAGGAACAGGATCTGCGACGGGGCGATGCCCGTTTGCGCCGCAATGTTTTGATAAGACTGCACCTCGCGCTTAGCGCCAATGTGGGTATCAAAATAGCCGCTGAACAGATGAGTAATATCACCTTCATCGCTGTAGCCAAATAACAGTTTCTGCGCGGCAACGGAGCCAGAGGAATAAACATAGAGATCAATCCCTTGCGCCTTCCACTTTTCCAGCGCGGGCAGCACGTCAGGGTAGAGGTGGCCGGTAAAGTCGCCGTTGACGTAACCGTCCTGCCAGATGATGCCTTGCAGGGCTTTGAGCGCCGTCGATTTGCGGTCTTCATCCATAAAGGTAAACAGCACGTTGATGAGATCGCTGACGCTGGCATGCGGAGCGCTGATTTCATCGCGCAGGTTGTCCAGAATCGATTTGACCGGCTCGGCGTACTGCTGCGCGGTCACGAAGGCCGCCAGCCGCTCACGCGCGTAGGGGAACAAAACATCATGGACAAAACGGATATCGCTGGTGGTTCCTTCAATATCCGTCACAATCGCGCGAATCATACTCTCTCCCATTGTCGTAGACGCATTTCGCATTCAAATAAGAATTCTAATCCTTCCAGGTGACGGCGGGCTTCGGCCACGTCGCGTCCCCAGCAGGTTAAGCCATGACCGCGCAGAAGAAAACCATAATTAAGCGGGCGTTCCTGGGCGTAATGGGCGATGCGCGAGGCGAGGGCGTCAATGTCCTGGTCGTTATCAAACACCGGGATGGACACCGTGTCCCGGTGCGTGGTCTGCCCGGTAAGGGATTTTTGCATCTCGAAACCGGTGATCTTCAGCTCGGCCTCGTTGACCAGACGTGACAGCACCGTCGCATTGACGGTGTGAACGTGCAGGACGGCGTTAGCCTCCGGGAACAGGCGATAGATAAGGGTATGCAGCCCGGTCTCTGCCGACGGTTTACGCCCGGACGGCGCGCGGTTGGTGGCGATCTCAACCTGTAGAAAATCGGCGGGAGTCAGGCTGCCTTTATCTTTTCCCGATTCGCTGAGCCAGCACAGGTGTTCATCCTGACGCACGGACATATTGCCGCCGGTAGCGGGCGCCCAGCCTTTAGCGCCAATCCAGCGGCAGGCCTCGACCAGGTGCGTGAGTTGCAGGTTGTCTGTCATTGCCTTTTGCCCTCTCGGTCAGGAATAGTTATATCGTTTAGACGTCTAAGCGTCTTGATTGCCAAAGACTAACATCGTGTTATAGTGTCAGCAACATAAGTATTACAGGCAGGTAACGCACAATGAGCCATAACGCATTGATTCCTCAGAGTAAACTTCCTAATCTCGGCACGACGATTTTTACCCAGATGAGCGCCCTGGCGCAGCAGCACAACGCCATTAATCTCTCACAAGGATTCCCGGATTTTGACGGGCCGAAATATTTGCAGGAGCGTCTGGCGTACCACGTTGCTCAGGGAGCCAACCAGTATGCGCCGATGACCGGCGTACAGGCGTTGCGTGAAGCCATTGCGGATAAAACGGCGGCGTTGTACGGCCATAAGCCCGATGCGAACAGCGATATCACGGTAACCGCAGGGGCGACCGAAGCGCTGTATGCGGCGATCACCGCCCTGGTGCGTACGGGCGATGAAGTTATCTGTTTTGATCCCAGCTACGATAGCTACGCCCCGGCGATTGAACTGGCTGGCGGCGTGGTGAAACGCGTGGCGCTTCAGCCGCCGCATTTTCGTCCGGACTGGCAGGCGTTTGCCGCACTGCTAAGCGATAAAACCCGGATGGTGATCCTGAATACGCCGCACAATCCGTCGGCGACGGTGTGGCAGAAACGTGATTTTGCCGCCCTGTGGCAGGCCATTGCCGAACGTGAAATCTATGTTCTGAGCGACGAGGTATATGAGCACATCTGCTTCGCGAAAGAGGGGCATGCCAGCGTGCTGGCGCATCCGCAGCTTCGCGAGCGTGCAGTTGCGGTATCATCATTTGGCAAAACCTACCATATGACCGGCTGGAAGGTAGGGTACTGCGTGGCGCCTGCCGCCATCAGCGCTGAACTGCGTAAAGTGCACCAGTATCTGACGTTTGCGGTGAACACACCTGCTCAACTGGCGCTGGCGGATATGCTTGGCAGCGAACCCGGGCACTACCGTGAACTGCCGGATTTTTACCGTGCGCGTCGGGATCGGTTTGTGAATGCGTTAAGCAAAAGCCGTCTGGAGATTTTACCCTGTGAAGGAACCTATTTCCTGCTGGCCGACTACAGCGCGATTTCCGATCTCGATGATGTGAGTTTCTGCCAGTGGCTGACGAAAGAGGTGGGCGTGGCGGCTATTCCGCTGTCGGTGTTCTGCGCCGATCCCTTCCCGCATAAGCTTATCCGACTTTGCTTTGCGAAACAGGAATCGACGCTGCTGGCCGCGGCAGAGCGCTTAAATAAACTCTGACTATTTCACCGTCTAGGCTTCTGAGAAACGACGGTCTGCGAAGAGTTCCAGCAGGCCGTTGATCTGCTTCAGCCGCAGCACTTCATCGCTGTCCATGCCTAACTCTTTACCGATTTTCTCCTCGCTCCAGCCCATCAGCGCCAGTTCACGCACAATCTCCGCCATGGCGTTGATCTGGTGGCGGCCACGCGCGCGGTTGTGGCGAATGGTCGCGGCCATGCGGTCGAACTTTGCCTGACGCTCTTTGCGCAGGCAGGTGACGGGAAGATAACCTTTAAGCTGGCGCTTCAGAATAGCCCGATGACGGCCAATATCATGCCGGTGAAAACCATCCACAATTTCGTAGTGCTGCGGCGCATTTTCCGTCACAACGATAGGCTGCGTGAATCCATCCAGCTCCAGTGACGTGGTGAGCAACCGTTTTTCCGGTGGCGCAACGTTATTAGGGTTGTAATCATTGGCCGTGATGTCGTCCTGTTTTACCCATAATACGCAGTCTATGGGCTGATCGCGGAAAGGGCTGATGTGATGTAATGCCAGACGAAAAGCATTTATGGCGTTAATTCGCTCGTCTTCAGAAAGCGTCTGAAGATAAGCTTCCATTTCGTTGATTATTCGTTGTTGCATAAAATTCCCCATTCCTTACGCTTCGCTTTCACCCTTTCGTTGTAGCGCTGATAGTGTTTAGGCTTATTTGGGCTAAACGAGAGTGCCCGGCACCAATAGTCATTGTTAAGTAAAACCTTACAAATACGTCGCCAGGAAGGGATATCTTTTGCGCCAATGTCACCCTCCTGCGTATCGGGAATATCGTCCATGCCTCGCTTTTGATACCAGTGAAGATAAATCGCGATTTTATTGCGGTAATGTTCGGCTGTATTTTGCGGCATGCTGTCGAGCAATAGCATCGCGTATTCGCGCCAGCTGAGGTGATCGGGTTTCAGGATCTTCCTGTGTCCATAAAAATGGTTATCGTGCCCGGCATAAATACCCCCGCTGCGCACGCCGCTGGCGCGTTCACACATGGCCGCCCAGCGTTCAGGTTCAATGACATGATAGAGCCACAGCCCCTGGCGCTGCTCCGGCCCAAAGGGTTCACAGATGCGCATATAACGTGGCGGTACGCCGGCCTTGTACATCAGATCGTAGAGCGGGTTATAGCAGCATTTTGTTTTCGCGAACCACGTCCAGATATCGGCGGTTTTCCAGTCGTAGAGAGGGTAGATATACCAGGTGTGTCCGCCCGGTGCGACGGTCGTCCAGGGTTTATCGTCAGAGAAGCGCTGCTTACGTGCAGACGCAATCGCCAGAAAGCGGTTGTAGGATTCATCGGCACGAATGCCTATCATCATGGCCGCGGGACGATTGAGGGAAAACCAGTCGGAGAAGCTGCGTACGAAGGTTTCGAAGGTCATTCCTGGCTGGTAAAACGGAAAAAAGGCAGGGTCGGTAATGGCATCGTCGGGGGGCTGTCGCACCCATTGCGTGTCGGGTTCCCAGCATTGCCACTCTGGTTGAAACTGCGACAGCGAATTTTGAGTGGTAAGGGGAAGGGCTACCCACCAGAAGTGGTCTATCACATCGCTGTAGAGTGAACGCATGTGCTCAATGTGGGCGATGGTATAGGTGAACTGCGCTTCCCAGTCTATAAACAGCACGTCAATTTTTCTTTTCATCTGCCTGGCCCGCAGCGCCGTAAGATGCAGCATGACGGTAGAATCTTTACCGCCTGAAAAGGAGACGCAAACCCGGGGGATATTCTCAAGCGTCCACGCTATTCGCGCCTCGGTCGCGCTGAGGACATTTTGGGGTAAGGGTATTTTATAGATTGACATGATCATTCTCTTCCTGAGTAATAATTGCCTGACGGTGGCGTCAATACCAGAAAGGATACAACAGCGGAGATTAATTAAGGGAGGTAAATTGTATGATTTTTTTTAAATATCATTTTAATGAATGTTACTGGGAGAATTTCTGGCTACCCATCAAGCAGCCAGTCATCTTTAGCTACGGGGTGGAACAAGTTCATCAATAAAATTAGAAAATGCCGGGCTGTTCAGCGCCGAGCGGTTGTACATCATGTATATATTGATGGACGGGAATGTAAGGTTAGTCTCAATTCTGCGCAGGTTTAATGCCTCGCCGTATTGTTCGAATGCCGGAACGGGCACCAGGCCAATAATATCGGTGAAGCTGATCATCGACAGCAGTGAAATATAGGAGTCACTGCGAAAGACAATATTTCTTTCGGGAAGCAGTATTTCCGCATTTTCCTGATACGTTTTGACACTTGTCTCATCGCTTAAAAAGGCGGTGAAATTTTCACGCAGGAGTTCATCAGGCGTAGCGTTCAGCCCGATACGCGGATGGTCCTTCCGGCAGACCAGCGTAAACTGCATCTCATAATACAGGCTGCACGCGGTAGAACGGCTATTCAGCGGAGAGAAGGCGAAAACAAGATCGGCCTTGCGGTAGGCTAACAGGTCTTCAGCGGAATCCGGCGCGAGAAAAACATCATGCAGTTCAATGTGATAATTGTACTTGTCCATGAGCAGCTGCATGGGTTCAAGCATGATTTTGGGCGTCATAAATTGCGGACAGTAGATCACAAAACTTTTCTTAAGCCCGCTGGAATGCATCATGTTAATGGTCTGTTCCAGATGGTTGAGATTCTGTTCCAGATGATGATGCAGATTGACGCCCACGGTGGTAGGCGTAATGCCTTTACCGGAGCGAATGAACAAGGGATCGTTAAGCTGCCCGCGCAGGCGTTGCAGCGACTGGCTTACGGCGGATGGCGTAATATAAAGCGTTTCAGCCGCTTTACTGATGCTGAGATGCTGATAAATGCATTCAAATATGACTAAAAGATTAAGGTCAAATTTTTTAAGGTCGTAGAGATTTGCCATGATTCATCCTGATGATGCCGTGTATGCTGAAGTTATCACATCACTGATAACTATAGATTGAAGCCAGCCATTTACAATCCGTGTGACTAACTTACTTAATTAGTTTTTTAAGTCACCTTAATATATCACGGCGTCGGATTAATGAAATAGTTCTTCAAAGGAAGTTAAGATAATTTTATCTTTAGCAGTGCGGTAGAGAAGGGAATACACAATTGACATTTATATTTCATTAAAGATATATAAACCGGGTACATTTCTTCGCATTAATATTTGTACATCGTTCGATAAAACCTATCACAACTATAGGCAGGAATGCCGCCACGGTGCATTGCCCTTCCTCTTCACTGGTGTTGTAATCAAAGCGCTGTTACAGCCTTGATACAAGGTAAGTAGAGCGCAACGCAACGCCAGTTCCGGCTGGCACTGAATGTACCTGCGGGGAATTCAGGTATCAGGGCCGCCCGTCGAGGCGGCCTTTTTACTTTCAGGCTTTCCTGTAAAAGGTTCACCTTGCTGTCTTGTTGAAGTTGTAAGGTTTGGCTGATTGATTTGATAAAGCATACGCATTAGCCCCGATGAACAAAGTTGGTTACCTTACATCTCAACGAAAACACGGAGGAAGTACAGATGTCTTTGATTAACACCAAAATTAAACCTTTCAAAAACCAGGCGTTCAAAAACGGTGAGTTCATTGAAGTGACCGAGAAAGATACCGAAGGCCGCTGGAGCGTGTTCTTCTTCTATCCGGCTGACTTCACCTTCGTTTGCCCGACCGAACTGGGCGACGTGGCAGACCACTACGAAGAACTGCAAAAGCTGGGCGTCGATGTTTACTCTGTTTCTACCGATACCCACTTCACCCACAAAGCGTGGCACAGCAGCTCTGAAACTATCGCGAAAATCAAATACGCGATGATCGGCGACCCGACTGGCGCCCTGACCCGTAACTTTGACAACATGCGTGAAGATGAAGGCCTGGCTGACCGTGCGACCTTCGTTGTTGACCCGCAGGGCATTATCCAGGCTATCGAAGTTACCGCTGAAGGTATCGGCCGTGATGCATCTGACCTGCTGCGCAAAGTGAAAGCGGCTCAGTACGTTGCTTCTCACCCAGGCGAAGTGTGCCCGGCGAAATGGAAAGAAGGCGAAGCGACGCTGGCTCCATCTCTGGACCTGGTCGGCAAGATCTAAGTCTGTAAAGCCTGGCGGCGCTGCGCTTGCACAGGCCTACGGTATCGTAGGCCGGGTAAACGAAGTGCCTCCGGCAATCAATGGGCGCACCCGCGCCCATTTCATTCCAGCACCATGATGCAAGTTGCATTCAGGCAGCCCGTATAAGGCGGCTTGCATGATGACGTTTTAAGAGAGGGAAGAATAATGCTCGACACGAATATGAAAACCCAGCTCAAGGCCTACCTTGAGAAACTGACCAAACCTGTTGAGCTGATTGCCACGCTGGACGACAGCGCGAAATCGGCAGAAATCAAAGCACTGCTGACAGAGATTGCTGAGCTGTCGCCGAAAGTGACCTTTAAAGAAGACAATACTCTGGCAGTCCGTAAGCCTTCTTTCCTGATTGCCAACCCGGGGTCTGACCAGGGGCCGCGTTTCGCGGGTTCTCCGCTGGGCCACGAATTTACCTCCCTGGTGCTGGCGCTGCTGTGGACCGGTGGTCATCCGTCAAAAGAAGCGCAGGCGCTGCTGGAGCAGATCCGCGATATCGACGGTGATTTTGAGTTTGAAACCTATTACTCACTCTCCTGCCACAACTGCCCGGACGTGGTGCAGGCGCTGAACCTGATGTCAGTCCTCAACCCGCGCATTAAGCATACGGCGATTGACGGCGGTACGTTCCAGAACGAAATCACCGAGCGCAACGTGATGGGCGTTCCGGCGGTTTACCTGAATGGTCAGGAGTTCGGTCAGGGCCGTATGACGCTGACTGAAATCGTCGCCAAAGTGGATACCGGCGCAGAAAAACGCGCGGCAGAAGAGCTTAACCAACGCGATGCGTACGATGTGCTGATTGTCGGCTCCGGCCCGGCGGGCGCGGCAGCGGCGGTCTACTCCGCACGTAAAGGGATCCGTACCGGTCTGATGGGCGAACGTTTTGGTGGTCAGGTACTGGATACCGTGGACATTGAGAACTACATTTCCGTGCCGAAAACTGAAGGTCAGAAACTGGCCGGGGCGTTGAAAGCGCACGTCAGCGATTACGACGTGGATGTGATTGACAGCCAGAGCGCCAGCAAACTGGTTCCGGCGGCGGTGGAAGGTGGCTTACACCAGATTGAAACCGCTTCTGGCGCGGTGCTGAAAGCGCGCAGCGTGATCATTGCCACCGGTGCAAAATGGCGCAACATGAACGTTCCGGGCGAAGATCAGTATCGCACCAAAGGCGTGACCTATTGCCCGCACTGTGACGGCCCGCTGTTCAAAGGTAAACGCGTGGCGGTGATCGGCGGCGGTAACTCTGGCGTGGAAGCGGCTATCGATCTGGCGGGAATTGTTGAACACGTTACCCTGCTGGAGTTCGCCCCGGAGATGAAAGCGGACCAGGTGTTGCAGGATAAAGTGCGTAGCCTGACTAACGTCGACATTGTGCTCAATGCCCAGACGACAGAAGTGAAAGGCGACGGCAGCAAAGTGACCGGTCTGGAATACCGTGACCGCGTGAGTGGTGATATCCACAGCGTAGCGCTGGCGGGGATCTTTGTGCAGATTGGCCTGCTGCCTAACACCACCTGGCTGGAAGGCGCGATTGAGCGCAACCGCATGGGCGAGATCATTATTGATGCGAAATGCGAAACCAGCGTGAAAGGGGTATTTGCGGCGGGCGACTGCACCACCGTGCCGTACAAACAGATCATCATCGCCACCGGCGAAGGTGCGAAAGCGTCACTGAGTTCGTTTGATTACCTGATTCGCACCAAAACCGCATAATAAAAGAAAGTAAGACGACATCTGCAATGTAAGAGGCCACCAGACGGTGGCCTCTTTTTTTATCTGACAACCATCACCGGAATGTGGGTGTGGCGGATCACGCTGGAGGCGTTCGACCCCAGCAGGTGAGTGGTGATAGACGGGTTGCGCGAACCGATGACCACGACGTCTGCGTTCAGCTCCCCGGCAAGCTCGTTAACGGCATCGCGTACGCTACCGAAGCGGACATGGGTTTTGATGCGGGAAGGATCGATGCTGAAATGGCCGACCATGGTTTGCAGCCGCGTCTCGGCTTCATGCTGTAAATGCTCTTCAAAACGACGCACGTCGGCGGCAAAGCGATGCAGGCTCAGGCTGGCCGAGCCTGGTAAAACATGCAGAAGATGAATAACTCCGTCCTGCTGCGCGAGAAATTCCGCGTGACGTACTGCCTTATCACTCAGTTCCATTTCGAAAACATCAACCGGCATAATGATTGTTTGATACATAACCGTTTCTCCTTGTTTATAAACGCTGAAATCATTCAACCACAAAATATAAGTGGTTTCTGTAATCCCGACAGCACTTTTTATATCGCCAGGATAAATCTCAAAACAGCCGGATTCCGGGGCAGATCCCGAGAGGTAGCTACCCTTTTATAAGCTTACCCACACCCTTTCGGAGGTTGCATGAAAGCTCTCACCTATCACGGTCCACACCATGTTCGTGTCGATAATGTGCCTGATCCGGGTATCGAACAGCCTGACGATATCATCCTGCGCGTAACCGCCACGGCGATCTGTGGCTCTGATTTGCATCTTTATCGCGGAAAAATCCCCAAGGTCCAGCACGGCGATATCTTTGGTCATGAATTTATGGGCGAGGTGGTGGAGTGCGGGAGCGAGGTGAAAAATGTGCAGAAGGGCGACCGGGTGGTGATCCCGTTTGTGATTGCCTGCGGTGACTGCTTCTTTTGCCAAATGCAACAGTACGCGGCCTGCGAAAACACGAACCGCGGGCAGGGCGCGGCGCTGAACAAAAAGCAAATTCCCGCCCCTGCCGCGCTGTTTGGCTATAGCCATCTTTACGGTGGCGTGCCGGGCGGACAGGCGGAGTATGTGCGCGTGCCAAAAGGCAACGTGGGGCCGTTTAAAGTGCCGCAGCTTCTGTCTGACGACAAAGCGCTTTTCCTGTCAGATATTCTGCCTACCGCCTGGCAGGCGGCGAAAAATGCGCAGATCCAGAAAGGCTCCAGCGTCGCCGTGTTCGGGGCCGGGCCGGTAGGGTTACTGACCATTGCCTGCGCGCGGCTTCTCGGCGCCGAGCAGATTTTCGTGATTGACCATCATCCCTATCGACTGCGGTTTGCCCAGGAGCGCTACGGCGCGATCCCGATTAACTTTGATGACGATAACGACGCGGCGGAGAAAATCATTGAGCAAACGGCCGGGCAGCGCGGGGTGGATGCGGTGATTGATGCGGTCGGGTTTGAGGCCAAAGGCAGCACGACGGAAACCATCCTCAGTAACCTGAAAATTGAGGGCAGCAGCGGCAAGGCGCTGCGCCAGTGTATCGCTGCGGTGCGACGCGGTGGTGTGGTCAGCGTACCGGGCGTGTATGCCGGTTTTATTCACGGCTTCTTGTTTGGCGATGCGTTCGATAAAGGGCTGAGCTTTAAGATGGGCCAGACGCACGTCCATGCCTGGCTGGGAGAGCTGCTGCCGCTCATCGAAAAGGGGCTGCTTACCCCAGAAGATATTGTGACCCATTATCTTCCGCTGGCTGATGCGGAGCGCGCCTATAAGATTTTCGAAAAACGGGAGGAGGAGTGCCGCAAGGTGATCCTGGTGCCTGGCGCAGACACTCCGGAAGCAGCGCAGCAGAAAGTGAAGGGATTGGTCAATGCCTTCCCGGGCGGCGTTGTGTGAGGTCGTCCATTCACACCCTCGGGTGAAGGTGCGGAAAGAGGATGCAGATGCATCCTCTGTGCAAAGCGGGGTCGCTTGTTCAGAAGGGATTAACGCAGGTAATCGCCAGCGGCTTCGGGCTGGTAGAGCAGCTCCAGCACTTCCAGATGGGCTGAGGCACCGCCAGGGAGTTCCCAGTGGATGGTATCCCCCGTGCGCAGTCCAAGCAGCGCCGCCCCCACGGGTGCCAGCACTGACAGCTGCGTGCTGCTGTCGGTCATCTGTGCCGGATAGACCAGCGTACGGGTTAGCTCCTCCCCGGTAGTCAGATTGCGGAACTTCACCTGGCTGTTCATGGTGACCACATCATGCGGCATGGTCTCAGGCGTGCACATCTGCGCCCGGTCTAGCTCCTCGTTCAGCGCATCGGCTACCGGCAGTGAGGCAAATTCTGGTTTTTCCAACAGGCGGTCAATACGTTCTGCGTCGAGTTCATTGATGATAATCGTAGGTCTGGACATTTTTACTCCATGTCGTTAATGCTGCGTGTAACGCAGAAACCAATCCAAAAGAAAACCCTCGCCGTCTGGCAGCGAGGGTTTAACGTGTCTGATGATACTGTCTGAATCCCTAAGTTTGAAGTGATGAAGGTCACAATCATAGGCCATATGAATTTTTGGCAATAAACCCGGCATCCCGATTCACGCTGAACGGAAATTTCGTTACGCTGGGAAAACTGAATTCGGGCAATGCGCGTTGCAGCCCCACCGTAGAGAGAGCGATATGTACTTTTACCAACCTTCTCAGGGGCACGGCCTGCCGCACGACCCGCTGAACGCCATTATTGGTCCGCGTCCGATTGGCTGGATCTCATCCTGTGATAAGGCCGGTCAACTGAACCTGGCCCCGTACAGCTTCTTTAACTGCTTTAACTATCGCCCGCCGATCATCGGTTTTTCCAGCAATGGCTGGAAGGATAGCGTGCGGAATATTTCCGAAACAGGTGAGTTTGTCTGGAACCTCGCCACGCGCGATTTGGCCGAGGCGATGAATGAAACCTCCGCCACGCTCCCGCATGACGAGGATGAGTTTACCTTTGCCGGCCTGACGCCCGTAGCCAGCCAGCTTGTGAGCGCGCCGCGCGTGGCGGAAAGTCCGGTGAATTTCGAGTGTCGCTTGTCACAGTGCATTCAGCTTACCGGCGCGGATGGGACGCCGATTGACACCTGGCTGGTGCTCGGTGAAGTCGTAGGTGTCCATATCGCCGAAATGCTGCTGGAAGAGGGGATTTACCAGACCGCAAAAGCGCAGCCCATTCTGCGTGCGGGTGGACCGACGGCCTACTACGCCATTAGCGACAGCCATCGGTTCGATCTGGTACGCCCGGATGCGCGCAGGGGCTAAGTTGCAGCGCACATCCGGCCGGAAGGCCGTCAGTAACCGGCTTTATCAATAACGAACTGTTTGCCGCAGTTGCCCGGATGCGGCTGTGGCGCAAAGGCGTTGGCAGAGAGGGGAGTGTTGATGGCGCTGGATTTCAGCGAGATCTGCATCTCTGTCAGATAAGCCGGATTGCCATGGCAGGTGAGTTTGAACGCTTTCACGCTCTGTTTCCCCCAGCTTTTAGCCACGGCTGCATCGAAGTCGCTACGGCGGACGGTTTTGCCGTAGTTCTCCGCCAGAAATTGCCCTACCGCGCTCCTCTTCACTTCCTGATTCATGCGCACCATGGTGCCGAAGTAAGCGTCGGGATCAAAACCAAAGCAGACGCCGTGTTTGGCGTACTCATAACGTTCAAGGCAGGAGTTGCCGCCCGCGCCGGGCATCACGCTGTTCAGCTTCGCGGCGCCCGAGAGCGATAGCCCGGTCTCGGCGGCGTCGCATTTGCGGCTGGCTTTTGCTTCCGGCATGTTCGGAACCGGACGAGTGGCACAGCCGAAGCGCATCCAGCGGCGTTCATCCACACCGCGAGCGGCAATAGATTTCGGCAGACCTGGCCATAAGCCGTGGACGGTCAGAAAATCGGTTTTGTTGTTGCTCTCTTTTTGCAGTCGACACTCTTCCGGTTCGTTGCGGTTACGTTCGACCATGCTCTGGCAAAATCCGGTTTGCCATGAAAGAGCCAGAACGTAGCGATCGAAATCACCGTACTGGGTTGCCTTAAGCGGATCTGCCTGTATTGAGAAGACACAGAGTGCAAGCGCTACTGCGCCAGACGGGATAACGATATCCTTCCTGAACATTTGCTTTCCTGATTGGTTGGGCGCGATTAATTTCTGGGGGTTATTAAAGCACAAAAAGCGCCCGCAGGCGCTTTCTGGAAATCAGAAATTTCGCTTAGGCAGCGCCGGGAACCAGCACCTCGGTGGCGATAATCACGATAATCAGGCCAACCAGCACCGGCACTGACGTGCGTTTTACCACTTCAAACGGAGAGATTTTTGCCATCCCCGCAACCGCAACCACCACGCCCGATACCGGAGAGATGGTACGACCCAGGTTGGAGGCCTGAAGCATCGGAATGGACAGGTAAGCCGGGTTGATGCCGGAGGAGTGTGCCAGCTTCGGGATCATCTCAACAAAGGCGTAGAACGGCGCGTTACCGGAGCCGGTGGTCATCGCCGCCAGCATGGTCAGCACCACCAGCACCAGCATCAGGATAATGCTGGCCGAGCCGAACGAGGTGGCGATGGAGATCAGGCTCTGGATAAAGCCGATTGTGCTTAAGCCCTGAGCAAACACGCCAGCGGCAACCAACAGCATTACCACGCCCGCGAAGGCATCCGCCATACCGCGGAAGGCAACTTCCAGACCAGTGAATACTTTCTGGGTATTAAAGCCACGAACAAATTCCAGGATGGCCGCCAGCAGCATACAGATCACCAGGATGGTAATGATGTGCAGCTGCGGACCCCATTTGCCGTCAAAAATAAGCACGCCAATAATCGGCGTGAAGGGCAGGATGGAATAAAACGCCGGGGCGGTTGTGGTAATTTCGCTGACGTCCATCATTTCGTGGCTGACGTTCTCTTTCTTATCGAGATAGCGCTGCCAGAAGAAATGCGCCACGCCCATGCCGAGAATAGCGGTGATGGAGATCGGCAGTGTGGTTTTGAAGGCGAAGTCAATCAGGGACATTTCCGCGGCTTTCGCGGCCAGGACCACGTCACCGGAAGTTGGGGAAAGGATAATCGCCGCCGGAGAGGCACAAATAGCCGCCGCTGCGCCACGGCTGATCCCGACGTTAACCATCACCGGGAACAGCGTGGCCATTAACAGTACGCCCAGGCCCGTCGCGGAGGAAACGGCTAATGACATGAGGCAGGCCAGGAAATAGGCTGCGACCATCAGCAGATAGGGAGAGTTAATATATTGCAGCGGCTTAGAGGCCAGCTTCACTACCATATCATTCGCGCCGATATGGGTCATATAGGCAGCAAAACCGCAGAGCATCATGATCATCATGCCCAGGTCGCCGCCGCGGCTCATCAGCAGAATTTTGATATATTCCACAATATCGGTAGCGGTATATCCGGTGCTGGCTTCGCTGGCGGGTAAAACCTGATGGCCCATTAGGGCGCTAATAATCAGCAGCGTCAGGCCGCCGACAAACAGCACGCCGGTGGCTGAATAACCTTTAATGATGTAGCGTGCTACACCGACAATAACCACGACTCCAATGAGGAGTTCGAGAAAAGTAAGCATGATTTCCCCTGTATCCTTGCTACCCGAGAGCACAAATAATCAATAAAAAAGAGGCCTGAAATGTGCCGAATAAATGGCCTGTTCTTGCTGATTAAAATCAAGAAAGAGACGACTAAAGGCAATGATGACAATATTTTTGCTAAACCTGCGTCATTTATATTAAGTCGTTATTGACCTGATGAATAGATATTGTATGTCATTAAATTGATGTTGAAGTGTTAAGGTTTTGGGTGTTACTTGCCGGAAACGGATTTAAAACGTAAATCTCTTTAAAACCATTTCTCTTTCATTCTTTTGCCTGCTTATACTCGGGCCACGTTTTCACCGCCGACAATCCGACTATGCATGCCAGCTGGACCTATCGCCTGCGCTTTTTCAAAAAACATCTGCTGATGTTTTTGGTGGCGTTTGGCTGGCTGCTGATCCAGAGTCAGGTCGCCGTCGCGTCCCATGCCTGTTCAATGGATGTACGCGGCGAGGTGGCCACTATTCAGCATATGGATATGATGGCGCCGGGGCCGCAGCATGCGACCGGCGCCTCACCGTTGTGTGAAAAGCATTGTGTGCCGGATCAGGTGCAAAAAGACCCTGCGCAGCCGCATCTGGTGGCGCTGCCTGCCGTCATGACGCTGACCTTAATCACGCCAGAATCCGCCTCTGCGGACCATTCTGCGTGGTCCGTTACCCCTCCCGCAGTGGGGCCACCGGCAACGATCCGCTATTGCCGGTTTCGAGAGTAAAAACCTGTTAATTCGTTGATTTTATTCATTTAACGTTTAACAGGAGTTTTATCATGCGTACTTTATTCCTTTCCGCGCTGGCTGGCGCGGCCGTCTCTTTCACGTCTTACACCGTTCAGGCAAACCAGACATGGCAGGGCCATGGGGTGGTTCAGTCGATCGCTGACAACACCGTTATGCTTCAGCACGACGCGATTCCGGAACTGAAATGGCCCGCCATGACCATGCCGTTTACCTTATCAGCGGGCGCCACGCTGAATGGCGCGAAACCGGGAGATGAGGTGACCTTCACGCTGGAGCGTGCGGGTGACGGTTTTCAGATTGTCTCGCTGACGCCAGCGCGCTAAGCGAGGTTCCCCATGACACGACACACATTGAGCCAGTGGCTCGGTGGGGTGTTGTTCGGCCTGTTAAGCTCCGCCGCCCAGGCGGAGCCGTGGACGCTCGAACACACCCTGACCGAAGCCGAGCGCTATTCAGCGGAACTTTCCGCCAGCCGTAACGAAGCGCAGGCGCTGGATGCGATGGCAGATTCCGCCACGCAATTACCCGACCCGAAACTGAAATTCGGCATTGAAAACGTGCCGGTACAGGGCAGAAATGACAGGCGGCTGACGCGCGAAGGGATGACCATGCAGAAGATTGGCATCATGCAAAGCTACGTCAGCGCTGAGAAGCGGGAACGCAAAGCGCGGACCTTTCAGGCACAGGCGCGAGGCGTGCTGGCAAAATCAGAGGCCGTCCGCGCCGCGCTTCAGCGCGATACCGCCCAGGCCTGGCTGGATCTGGCGCTGGCGCAGCAGGCGCTGAAAATAGCCAGAGCGCTGGTCAGGGAAACGGAACGCCAGCGCGGCGTGCAGAAGGCGAGCGTCGGATCGGGAAGTGCAACGCCGGACAGCGTGCTGGCACTCCGGACGATCCTGATTGCCATGCGCGACAAAGAGACGTTGGCGCAGCGGGACGTGCAGCTGGCGCAAAGCCGTCTGCTACAGCTGACCGGACACGCAATAACGGATGTACGCGGGCCACTGCCACGCTACCAGCGTCTTCCTGCCGATGAAATGACGTTGCAGGAGGGCATTGTAAAGCACCCGGAAGTGGAAGCGGCGAGACGTGAAGCGGAAACCGCGAAAGCGCGTTCAGCGCAATCTGCCGTGGCGGCGATACCCGATGTTGACGTGGAGGTCTATTACGCGCATCGCGCCGAAGGCTATGACGACATGGCTGGCGTGATGTTCAGCGTCGATCTGCCTCTGTTCCAGTCAAAACGTCAGGACAAGGATTATGCCGCCGATGTCTCCCGCTCCATACAGGCGGCGGACGAACTGACGCTGCTCAAACGCGAACACATCGCTCAGGTGCAGGCGCTGGTGGCGCAGTATCAGGCTGCGCAAACGCTGTGGCAGCGTCAGCGGGACGAGGTTCTGCCGTTACAGCGTCAGCGGCTGGCGGTGCTGACGGCGCAGTATCGCTCCGGGCAGTCTGCGCCTGGTGCGCTGCTGGAGGCGCGTCGTGACGTGCTGGATACGGAACTGGCGGTCAACCAGGCGGAACGCGATATGGCGCGGACCTGGGCTGCCGTGAACTGGCTGATCCCACAGGAACTGGCGCAATGAAAATAACAACCTTAACGGCGGTGGCCATTGCCATCGCGGCGGCTGCCGCTGGCGGCTATATGGCCGGACAGAAACAGACGCGTCAGCCAGTCAGCGCGCCACACGCCACGGAGCGTAAGGTGCTTTACTGGTACGACCCCATGATGCCCGGACAGCGCTTTGATAAGCCGGGTAAATCCCCCTTCATGGATATGGACCTGGTCCCGCGCTATGCCGATGAAGAGCAGGCGGCGTCAGGCGTGGCTATTAGCACGCAACAGCAGCAAAATCTGGGAATGAAAACCGTCAAAGCAGAGATGCGCCATCTGGTTTCGCCGTTCTCGGCTTTTGCCACGGTGTCAACGGATGAACGTAACGTCTCGGTGGTATCCGCCCCGGCCAGTGGCGTGGTGTCGAAATTATTTGTTAATGCGCCGCAGCAGCAGGTGAAAGCCGGAGAGGCGCTGGCGCAGCTCTGGATCCCGCAGTGGACGACCGCCCAGCAGGAGTATCTCGCCGTTCGTCAGCTTGGCGATGCCGCGCTAACCCGCGCGGCGCGCGATCGGCTGGCGTTGCAGTTTATGCCGGAAGAGGTCATTCGCCTGCTGGAACGCAGCGGTAAGCCGCAGACCACGCTCACCCTGCGCGCTGCCCGGGCGGGCTACGTGGTGAAACTGGACGTGCGGGAAGGGGCGCAAATCAGCGCAACGGCACCGCTGTTTGAAATTGCCAGCCTCGATCCGGTCTGGCTGGTGGTCGATTACCCGCAAACGCAGGCGCAGTCTCTGGCTGTGGGTAGCAAAATGGTGGCAACGTCAGAGAGCTGGCCGGGAGAGTCGTTCCACGGCGTGGTCAGCGAGCTACTGCCGCAGATGGAAGCGTCCACGCGTACCCTGAAAGCGCGCATCGTGCTGGAGAATCCTGCGCATAAACTGAAGCCGGGAATGTATTTATCCGTCACGCGGGCGGAAGAAACGCAACGCCCGCCGGTGCTGGCGGTGCCGGAGGAGGCGGTCATCAACAGCGGCGAATCTTCGCGTCTGCTGCTGGCGACCGGAGACGGTTATTTCCGCCCCGTGACGGTGAAAACCGGGCTGACGGCGCAGGGCTGGACGGCGATCCTGTCCGGCGTGAAAGAGGGCGATGCCGTGGTGACCTCCGGGCAATTCCTGATCGATTCTGAAGCCAGCCTGCGCAGCGTAATGCCGGAGGTGACGCCATGATTGCCGCTGTGATTCGCGCCTCGCTGCGTAACCGCCTGCTGGTGATCCTGGCCGCGTTGATGATAGCCGGATGGGGCGGGTGGGCGGTGCAGCGCGCACCGCTGGATGCGTTGCCCGATCTGTCGGATGTGCAGGTCATTATCAAAGCAAGTTACCCCGGAAAAGCGCCGCAGGTCATTGAGGACCAGGTGACCTGGCCGCTGACAACGTCCATGTTGTCCGTACCGGGTGCCAAAACCGTGCGCGGCTTTTCAATGTTTGGCGATGCATATGTGTATGTGCTGTTTGAGGACGGGACCGATCTCTACTGGGCGCGGTCCCGGGTGCTGGAGTATTTAAGCCAGGTCCAGACGCAATTTCCCCCCGGCGTGAAGGTGTCGCTGGGGCCGGATGCGACGGGCGTGGGCTGGATCTATGAATATGCGCTTATCGACCGCAGTGGGAAACACAGCCTGGCGGATCTGCGTGCCCTGCAAGACTGGACGCTAAAGTACGAGCTTAAGACGGTTGCGAATGTGTCTGAAGTGGCAAGCATTGGCGGCATGGTGCGTCAGTATCAGATCGTGGCGGACCCGGCGAAAATGCGCGCGTTGAACATCACCCACAGCCAGCTTTCCAGCGCGGTGCAGGCCGCGAATAAAGAGAGCGGCGGTGCGCTGCTGGAGATGGGCGAAGCGGAATATATGGTTCGCACGACAGGCTATTTGCACACGCTGGAGGATTTTCGCCAGGTGGTGATCGCCAGCCGGAATGGCGTGCCCGTTCTGTTGAAAGATGTTGCCACCCTGGGCATCGGCCCGGAGATCCGCAGGGGGGTAGCGGAGCTTAACGGTGAAGGGGAGGTAGCGGGTGGCGTGGTGGTCATGCGCTACGGGCAGAACGCGCTGGAAACCATTCGTGCGGTAAAAGCGAAGCTGAGCGAACTGCAAAAAACGCTGCCAAAAGGCGTTGAGATTGTCCCGGTCTACGATCGCGCCACGCTGATTGAGGAGTCGGTCAAAACGCTGACGCATAAGCTACTTGAAGAGTTTGCCGTGGTGGTGGTGGTGTGTGCGCTGTTCCTGTTCCACCTGCGTTCCGCGCTGGTGGCGATAGTCTCACTGCCGCTGGGGATCCTCGGTGCTTTTGTGGTCATGCACTATCAGGGCATTAACGCGAACATTATGTCGCTCGGCGGGATTGCGATTGCCATCGGGGCGATGGTGGATGCGGCAATTGTGATGATTGAGAATATGCACAAGGTGCTGGAACAGTGGCGGCATGATAATCCGGGTACAGAGCCGACTTCGGGAGATTACTGGCGGCTGGCGGAACGGGCTGCCGTTGAAGTGGGACCCGCGCTGTTTTGCAGCCTGTTAATCATTACGCTGTCGTTTATTCCGGTGTTTTCGCTGGAAGCACAGGAAGGGCGGATGTTCTCGCCGCTGGCGTTCACGAAAACCTGGTCGATGGCGGTCGCGGCAGGGCTGGGGATCACCCTGGTCCCGGTGTTGATGGGCTATTTCATTCGCGGGAAGATCCCGGATGAGAAAGCAAACCCGATCAACCGCGTGCTGATCCGCCTTTATGAGCCGCTGCTGGACAAGGTGCTGACCTTCCCGAAAACGACGCTGGCGCTGGCCTGTTTGCTGCTGTTCGCCACGCTCTGGCCGCTGAGCCATCTGGGCAGCGAGTTTATGCCGCCGCTGGATGAGGGGGATCTGCTCTATATGCCGTCCACGCTGCCGGGGATCTCTGCCCGGGAGGCATCGCGGCTGCTTCAGCAGACGGACCGGTTAATCAAGAGTGTACCGGAAGTGGCGAGCGTGTTTGGTAAAGCGGGCCGGGCCGAATCGGCAACCGATCCCGCGCCCTTAACCATGCTGGAAACGACCATCCACTTTAAGCCCCGCGAGCAGTGGCGGCCAGGAATGACGCCGCAAAAGCTGGTGGACGAGCTGGATAAGACCGTGTCGCTGCCGGGCATTGCCAATGTGTGGGTGCCCCCTGTCCGCAACCGTCTGGATATGCTGGCAACCGGGATCAAAAGCCCGGTCGGCATTAAGGTGAACGGCAATAATATTGCCGACATTGAACGTGTCGCCCGGCAGATTGAACAGGTGGTGAAGCACGTTCCTGGCGTCACCTCTGCGCTGGCGGAGCGTCTCAAAGGCGGGCGCTACGTGGATATTCGTATCGACAGGCAAAAGGCTGCGCGCTACGGTGTTTCCGTGGATGAACTGCAAAGCCTGGTTTCCACTCTGGTGGGCGGGGAGAATATCGGCGAAGTGATTCAGGGGCGCGAGCGGTATCCCATCAATCTGCGTTATCCGCGCGATCTGCGAGACAATATCGACAAGCTGCGGGTTTTGCCGGTAGTGACCGCAAATGGAAGCCAGGTGGCGCTCGGGGAGCTGGCTGATATCGTCGTGTCGGAAGGCCCGCCGATGTTGAAAAGCGAAAACGCGCGGCTCTCAAGCTGGGTCTATGTGGATTTACGCGGGCGAGATTTGAAGTCAGCCGTGGATGAGATGCAAAAGCGCGTGGCGGAGCAGGTGACATTGCCGCAGGGCGTTTCTCTCGCCTGGTCCGGGCAGTTTGAATATCTGGAGCGTGCGACGGCCTCGCTCAAAATAGTCTTACCTGTCACGCTGATGATTATATTCATTCTTTTATGGTTAACCTTTAAGCGGATATCAGATGTCCTGATAATAATGGGGACATTGCCTTTCGCGCTTATTGGTGGCGTATGGTTTTTGTGGTTGCTTGAATATAATTTGTCAGTGGCGGGGGCAGTGGGCTTTATTGCCCTTTCCGGGGTGGCGGCAGAGTTCGGCGTAATTATGGTTCTTTATTTGAATCATGCCCTTGATAAATATCGGGCTCGCGAACCCGAAGGGGGAAATGCGCTGCTTATGCGGGCGATCCACGAAGGTGCGGTGCTGCGCGTGCGTCCGAAGGTGATGACGGTAGCCACTATTATGGCAGGGTTGCTGCCCATCATGTGGGGTGGGGGAAGCGGATCGGAGGTCATGCAGCGTATCGCCGCGCCGATGATTGGAGGCATGGTTACCGCGCCGCTGTTGTCGATGCTGGTTATTCCCGCGTTGTATAAATTGTTACATCAACGTTAATTTTTAGGCCTGCATACGTTTATTTACGTATGCAGGCATTCCGCTTAAGAATATTCCCAGATTAATAATAGAGGTTTAGGAATAACACGGATGTTGTTAAGACTTCATTCAACTATCCTATGGTAAACTTTGCTTTGAATACTAAGAATGGTTATTGCATTGTGATGTTACGAAATAAATTTATCCTGCTATTTTTGATTATCTTTGGGCAGTTAACGATTGCTTCGGTTGCGCATGCAGAAGACAACGCAACAGAGAAAGGCTGGTTTACCACCTTTACGGATAACGTCGCGCAAACCTGGAGCGAACCCGAGCATTACGATCTCTATATTCCGGCTATTACGTGGCATGCACGTTTTGCCTACGATAAAGAAAAAACAGACCGTTATAACGAGCGTCCGTGGGGGGCCGGTTTCGGTCAGTCTCGCTGGGATGAAAAAGGTAACTGGCATGGCCTGTACCTGATGGCGTTTAAGGACTCCTACAACAAATGGGAGCCTATTGGCGGCTACGGTTGGGAAAAAACCTGGCGTCCGTTATCAGACGATAACTTCCGGCTGGGGCTGGGCTATACGGCAGGGTTTACGGCGCGTGATAACTGGAAATACATTCCTGTTCCGGTGCTGTTGCCGCTTGCCTCTGTCGGTTATGGTCCGGCGACGTTTCAGATGACCTACATACCGGGTACGTACAACAACGGTAACGTTTACTTTGCATGGATGCGGTTTCAGTTTTAACTGAATTTTGGTGGTAATCCGGCCAAAAAATGCACAGGCATTGAATTGTAAAGGATAAAAATCGGACAGTGAAAATTAACGCGACTTTTGTCACTTTTTATCAAAGATCCGCTGGACAAAACGCCTCACAATTGTTGTACTGATACCCGACACAGCATTTGTGTCGTTTTTTAATGTAAAGGTAATTTTGATGTCTAAGATTAAAGGTAACGTTAAGTGGTTTAATGAGTCCAAAGGATTCGGTTTCATTACTCCTGAAGATGGCAGCAAAGACGTGTTCGTACACTTCTCTGCAATCCAGTCTAATGGTTTCAAAACTCTGGCTGAAGGTCAGCGTGTAGAGTTCGAAATCACTAACGGTGCCAAAGGCCCTTCTGCTGCTAACGTAATCGCTCTGTAATTCAGACGCGTCAGCAAGAATTTCAAAACCCGCTCTTTGAGCGGGTTTTTTTCGTTCTGAATCAACCAACAAGATAGATCTTCAGAAAGCTGGCGACGATCGCGACGCTTAACAATACCATTCCCGCGCCCAACAGATTTTCTTTCATGCTATCACCCTCGTTCAATATTGAGCTAAGAGTGACAGAGAAAAATTAAGCCAACATTAAGGTTGTCGCGCTTAATGCCCGCTGGCGGAGGAAAATAACCAGAATGCGATCGCGGTCATCGCAAACGAGCCAAGCATGTTCACGGCAATGTTCGTCAGCGCCCAGCCCATCCGGCCTTCCTGAAACAGAAACACCACCTCCGCAGAGAAGGTCGAAAACGTCGTTAAGCCGCCACAGAAACCGGTCGTAATCAGAACCTTCCACATAGGATCGATCTGGGTCATGCGATTAAACCAGGCCAGCCCCATCCCAATAATAAACGCCCCCATCAGATTTGCCGCCAGTGTTCCCATCGGAATGGCCTGATGCAGAGGGTTAAACCGCATGCTTAAGAGCCACCGCGCAACGCTACCCGTGCCTCCACCAATAAAAACGGCTATAAGTAGTTGTAACACTGTCAATACCTGCATTAGCTGTGTGAGTGCGTCGAGTGTAACGCTGTTTTTAACCGGGAGACAATTATGTATGTTGCAGTAGGGCAGTTCGCGGTGACGCCGGACTGGAGTGAAAACGCGGAAAAATGCGTCTCCCTGATGCACCAGGCGAAGCAAAAGGGGGCGGCGCTGCTGGTGCTTCCTGAAGCGTTACTGGCGCGCGATGACGGTGATCCGGACCTGTCGGTAAAATCAGCGCAAACGCTCGAAGGGGCGTTTCTGAAACGCCTCCTGGCCGAGAGCGTCGGTAGCACGCACACCACCATATTGACTATTCATGTTCCCTCCACGCCGGGGCGCGCGGTGAACACGCTGGTGGCGATACGTGAAGGCGCGATTATCGCAAGTTACGCCAAACTTCATCTGTATGATGCGTTCAGCATTCAGGAGTCGCGACGGGTTGATCCGGGGAGCGTAATTCCGCCGCTGATTGAGGTGGAAGGTTTTAAAGTGGGCCTGATGACCTGCTACGACATTCGTTTTCCGGAGCTGGCGCTCAACCTGGCATTGCAGGGGGCTGAGGTGCTGGTTCTGCCCGCCGCGTGGGTCAAAGGACCGCTAAAGGAGCATCACTGGGCGACGCTGCTCGCAGCACGCGCGCTGGATACCACCTGTTATGTGGTGGCCGCGGGGGAGTGTGGTAACAGGAATATCGGGCAGAGCAGGGTTGTCGATCCGCTGGGGGTTACGGTTGCGGCAGCAGCAGAGGCGCCTGCGTTACTGCTGACGGAGATAATTTCAGCGCGAATCGCGCTTGCTCGTGAGCAATTACCCGTTCTGCGCAACCGCAGGTTTGCGCCACCGCAATTAATCTGATGTTTTTTTCAACAATGCTTGATTCACCTTGTTACAGATTGCTATTGTGTGCACGCGTCAAATGACCGTTAATACATTCAGGTTTTTTGGCGGAATGCAGCCTGTTTCATGTAAAGAAGGTATTTATGGGTGAGATTAGTATTACCAAACTGCTGGTGGTTGCCGCACTGGTCGTCCTGCTGTTCGGTACCAAGAAGTTACGCACGCTGGGGGGAGACCTGGGTGCTGCCATTAAGGGCTTTAAGAAAGCAATGAACGATGACGACGCGGCAGCGAAGAAAAGTGCCGACGATGACATCACTGCACAAAAGCTTTCGCACAAAGAGTAATGGCAATGCTGCAAGGCTTGCATAAAAAACCGGCTCACGAAGCCGGTTTTTTGTTTTACTGTAAATAAATTTTACAGGTTTATTTCACTTCTTCGCCCTTCGCCTGCATATCGGCGTGATAAGAGGAGCGAACAAACGGACCGCACGCGGCATGGGTAAAGCCCATCGCCATCGCTTCGGCTTTCATTTCATCGAACTCATCCGGGCTGACGTAACGCTGTACAGGCAGGTGGTGACGGCTTGGCTGTAGGTACTGGCCCAGCGTCAGCATGGTGACGCCGTGGCGGCGCAGATCGCGCATCACTTCAATGATCTCAGCGTTGGTTTCACCCAGACCTACCATCAGGCCAGATTTGGTTGGGATATGCGGATGGGCTTCTTTAAAGCGCTCCAGCAGCTTCAGAGACCAGTTGTAGTCTGCACCTGGACGCACCTGACGGTAGATACGCGGCACGTTCTCCAGATTGTGATTGAACACGTCTGGTGGCGTCGCGGTCAGGATATCGAGCGCGCGATCCATACGACCACGGAAGTCCGGCACCAGCGTCTCAATCTTAATATTCGGGCTTTTTTCGCGGATGGCGGTAATGCAGTCAGCGAAATGCTGAGCACCACCATCACGCAGATCGTCACGGTCAACGGAGGTGATAACGACATAACGCAGCGCCATATCAGCAATCGTCTGCGCCAGTTTTTGCGGTTCGTTAGCGTCAGGCGCAACAGGACGGCCATGGGCGACGTCACAGAACGGACAGCGGCGGGTGCAGATGGCACCCAGAATCATAAATGTCGCGGTACCGTGATTGAAACATTCAGCAAGGTTAGGGCAGGAGGCCTCTTCACAGACAGAGTGAAGGCCATTTTTGCGCATCGCCGCTTTGATCCCCTGGATACGCGAAGAGTCGGCCGGAAGTTTAATTTTCATCCATTCCGGTTTTCTTAACAGCGCCTCGCGCTCTGTAGCCACGTTTTTAACCGGGATAAGGGCCATTTTATCGGCATCGCGGTATTTAACACCGCGTTCCATCACAATGGGTTTACTCATAGCGTGCGTGTTCCAGTTGCGAATATCGAAGGAAAGCGTTTCAATTCAAGGGAATGTTGTAATTATCAACTATTTTTGAACGAACGACAGGCAGTATATCATCTAAAGGGGCGATAAAGCAGCCTGCCAGGTCGCCAATTTGTAAAATAGTTGTTGTTTTGTGCCTTTTGCCCCGCATGCGGCAGGGGCTTGTGCTGAAAGGCGGGATCAGAAAGCCTGGCGGATCACGTTAATGACGTTTTCCAGCACCGGATCGCGCAGGCTGAGCTTGTTGTAATGCAGTGAGATTTCAACAGATTCCGTAGAAAGTTGACTCACTGGAATGCTCTCCAGCGGCCAGCACTTCTGAAGCAAAGTGAAGAGACGTACAGGCATGATACAGAGCAAATCGCTGCTGCCAATCAGGGCTGCGAGGGTAAACATATTGTAACTGCTGAAGCTGATCAGACGGTCCGGGAACAGTTCGTCAATGCGCTGGCGCAGCGGATCCGGACCCTGCCCCTCGGACATAAAGGTTGCATGTTCGTACTGACGTAAATTTTCTGGTGTTAAAGGTGCGCCCAACGCAGGGTGATTATGACGACACACGAGCGCCAGAGAGTCGGAATAGAGGACGTTATGCCCTAATGCCCTGGCCGTAAAGCTGTTGCTGTCGATGATCAGGTCTGTCTGGAATTGCGCCAGCTGAGTTTCCGGATCGTTGACGGGCACGTTGCGGATCAGCAGTTGTGGCGCATGCTGCTTCACAGCCTGGTAGATAGCCGGCATGACCAGAACGCCCACAGAGGGAGAGGTGCCTATGGTGATGGTTCGTTGCTTATCGTAACTGCCGGTGAGATCCAGTGCGCCCAGAATCGATTCCAGACCCTGGCTGATGTACTCATGCAGATGGGTGGCATACGCGGTTGGGGTTACGCCCTGGCCTTTACGAATAAATAACGGATCGGGAAATATAGCGCGCAATTTTTGAATTGACTGGCTAATAGCAGAAGGCGTGAGATTAAGAATTTTCGCAGCATTAACGATCCCTTTGTGGACATATACCGCCTCAAAAATAGTCAATAAATTGAGATCAATATTTCGTAAAGTCCGGAAAATTTGCGGCTTATCTTCGCCGCTGGTTTCATTCAGGCGTTTGGCTGGTAAATTAGTAGGCTCCACGCTCTTACTCCGTATCCATTCACAATATGAATGATAGTTGAATTTATTTATTATGCTTGCAGAGATTCGTAAAGTGTTTCGTAAGTTTCCATTATTTATCGAAAACAAGCAGTTGGGTGATTGTCACGCACGTTACATGATACCCTGCGATGGTACTATTAAGGTTCTAATTAATATGGGACGCTAATATATGGGCGACTCGAAAATATAGAATATGCGGTTTATTGTAAAGCGTAAATGCGGCAATTAAGCAGTGGCTCGTCAAATAATCGAACCACTGCCGGAAGAAAGTTAAGCAGGAATATATTCGTAGGTGGGGTTGTTAAGCAGCGCTAAAAAGTTCTTCAGAAGTACGGGCCGGATATTGTCAGGTGTGGCGGTATCGACCCACTGGCGCACTTGCGTCATTTCCATACCGGCATACCCACAGGGGTTGATGCGCTGGAATGGGGTCAGATCCATATTGATATTCAGCGCCAGCCCATGGAACGAGCAGCCTTTACGGATACGCAGACCCAGCGAACAGATCTTCATCTCTCCCACGTAGACGCCCGGCGCATCTGCGCGAGGGTGAGCGTCAATACCGTACTCAGCCAGCGTGTTTACCACGGTCTGTTCCAGTAAGGTCACTAGCTCACGCACGCCCAGCTTTCTGCGTTTGAGGTTAAGCAGGACATACATTACCTGCTGGCCCGGGCCGTGGTATGTCACCTGTCCACCGCGATCGCTCTGGATCACCGGGATATCGCCCGTCATCAATAAATGTTCGGCTTTTCCTGCCTGGCCTTGAGTGAACACCGGCAGATGTTCAACCAGCCAGATTTCATCAGGTGTGGTGTCATCGCGCATATCGGTAAAGTCATGCATAGCCTGAGAGACAGGCTCATAAGGCTGTAGCCCAAGATGGCGGACAAGAATTTTATCCTGGTACAAAAAGATGTCTCCGAAGACAAGGGAGAATAGGTAACGCGGAGTATATCACAGCGGGGAAGGGGGTTACCCGGCAAACCGGGCAACCGCTGAGGGACTACAGCACCATACGAACAATTTCGATATTGCCGAGCTCTTCGTACAGCGTCTCAACCTGCTCAATGTGTGTGGCAGTGATGGTGATTGAGACCGAGTGGTAGTTACCTTTGCTGCTCGGTTTGACTGATGGAGAGTAGTCGCCCGGCGCATGGCGCTGTACCACTTCAACCACCTGATCAACCAGCTCAGGTTTCGCCAGACCCATTACTTTGTAAGTAAAAGGGGTAGGGAATTCAAGCAGTTCGTTAAGTTTGGTTTTCATGTCAGCTCCGGCGTGTGTATAAAAAATAATAACTCCCGCCACAGGGCGGGAGTTTTACTGATACGTAGTATATGGGGATCAAAATCACACTTTCAAGTGTTCAATTTTTAACCAAACCAGTGATGGAACATCAGTTTAATGTAATCAATGATTTTGCCGAAGAAATTGCCTTCAGGAATTTCCTCCAGCACCACCAGTGGGCGCTGATCGATGGTTTTGCCATCCAGCTGGAAGTTGATGGTACCCACAACCTGATTCTTTTGCAGCGGGGCGTGCAGCTCGGTGGTATTCAGCACGTAGCTGGCTTTCAGATCTTTCATACGACCGCGTGGAATGGTCAGATAGAGATCTTTGTCCACGCCCAGGGAAGCACGATCGTTATCGCCAAACCAGACGGGCTCAGAGGCAAATTCTTTACCGGCTTTCAGCGGGTTGACGGTTTCGAAGAAGCGGAAGCCCCAGGTCAGCAGTTTTTTGCTTTCTGTTTCGCGTCCTTTAAACGTACGGCCACCCATCACGGCAGAGATCAGACGCATCTGGCCCTCAGTGGCGGAGGCGACCAGGTTATAGCCAGCTTTGTCGGTGTGGCCGGTTTTGATGCCGTCGACATTCAGGCTGTTATCCCACAGCAGGCCGTTACGGTTGGTCTGACGGATGCCGTTGAAGGTGAACTCTTTCTCTTTGTAGATAGAGTACTCGTTTGGCACATCGCGGATCAGTGCCTGACCAATCAGTGCCATGTCACGCGCGGAGCTGTACTGACCCTCGGCGTCCAGGCCGTGAACGGTCTGGAAGTGGCTGTTTTTCAGGCCCAGCGCGGAGACGTAGCTGTTCATCAGGCCCACAAACGCGTCCTGGCTACCTGCTGCAAAATCGGCCATCGCCACACAGGCGTCGTTACCCGACTGCAAATTGATGCCACGGATGAGCTGAGATACCGGAACCTGCATGCCTGGCTTCAGGAACATCAGCGATGAACCTTTAAACACCGGGTTACCGGTTGCCCACGCATCGTTACCGATAGTGACCAGGTCAGTTTCTTTGAATTTACCTGCTTTCATGGCCTGGCCGATAACATAGCTGGTCATCATTTTGGTCAGGCTGGCCGGATCGCGGCGGGCATCGGCGTTCTGTTCTGCCAGAACTTTGCCGGAGTTGTAATCAATCAGGATGTAGGATTCCGCGTCGATCTGCGGAACGCCAGGGATCATGGTCTTGATGTTCAGGTCATCCGCGTGAGCTGCGGAGAAGGCAGCAGCGCAAAGGGCCGTGGTCAGCGCCATGCGCTGCACAAAACGAGCAGAAAAAGTGGTCTTCATGGTCAGAACTACGACATCCGTGATGGAATTAAAAAAAGTGCCTTACTATAGCAAATGCTATACGGGCAGGCATCCGACTTTCATCATGAGAGTGTTAACGTGGTTTACACAAATTGACATTTCGGATACCACCGATTAATTACTTCGCAACAGCAATAAACGACTGGAGTTGCGCTTCGCTCTGCAAACGCTGTTGCAGGGACGCTGCCTGCGACTTGCTGGCAAACGGACCCATCTGGATACGCCATACCGCACCGTTTTGCTCAACGCGGCCTGGCACACCAAACTGCTGGCTTAAGCGCTGTTGATACTGCTCTGCACGGGTCTGGTCGCTGACGGCACCAACCTGAACCACATAGCTGCCGCTCACCGTCGCAGGCGCAGCAGTCTGCGTCGCAGCAGGGACGGTCACCGGGGCGGGTTGTGCCGCGGGTGCAGCAACAACAGGCGCAGGCGCTGGGGCAGGTTCATTCGTTTCAATCACGCCAGACGCTAATGTAGTCGGTGCGCCAAGGAAACCACTGCTTTTCACCGGGGCGCCGGTCGCGACTTCACTTTGCAGCGTATCGTTACTGATGGCGCGCACTTCACCCTGCGGCTGTGCAGGCTCCGCTGGCGTTGAAGCACCCCCCATCCCCCCGCTCAAATCCGGGCGCGCGGGCAGGGCGTAGGTCTGTTTCGCAACCGTGGTACAGGCTGTGCCCGGGCCAGAGAGCGAGCCATCCTGTGCCACGATAATCGGGTCGATACGCACTTTGGTATTATTTGAGGTGTTGAGACGATCGGCCGCCGCGCGAGACAGGGAGATCACGCGATCGTTGCCATAAGGACCACGATCGTTGATGCGCACCACGATCATTCGGCCATTCGCCAGGTTAGTGATGCGTGCATAGCTTGGGACTGGCAGCGTCGGGTGTGCCGCCGTGATCTGCATCGGATCGAAGGTTTCACCTGACGCAGTCAGGTTGCTGCCTGGCTCAGCGTCATAGATGGCAGCAAAGCCAGCCTGGCTGAAACGGGAAGGATCCTGAACGATTTTATAGCTTTTGCCGTCACGCTGATAATCCTGATTGACGCTGGCGTTCAGCGGTTCGTAAACGGGATCGGCACCGCTAATTTCAACAATCGGGCCATTACAGACCGCAGGCTGCGGCGGCGCGACGGTTGCCTGTTGCTGACCATCATCACTTGTACAGGCGGCAAGTAAACTTGCTGCGATGCAGATACCCAGCCACTGCTTGCGCATTGCGATCCCCTTATTTTTATACGCTTTTGGACAACATTTTCCTGTGGGTATGGATCGACATCACGATACCAAACCCGGCCATCAACACGATCAGTGCCGAGCCCCCGTAACTCACCAGCGGCAGCGGTACGCCGACAACCGGCAGAATACCACTCACCATACCAATATTTACGAAGACATAAACGAACAAAATCAACATTAATCCACCCGCCATGACCCGGCCAAAGGTGGTTTGCGCGCGCGCGGCAATGTAGAGCCCACGCATGATCAGCAGCACATAGAGCGCCAGCAGAACCAGGATGCCAACCAGCCCTAACTCCTCAGCCAGAACGGCAAAAATAAAGTCAGTGTGGCGTTCCGGTAAAAATTCGAGCTGCGACTGCGTCCCGTGCAGCCAGCCTTTTCCACGCAGGCCACCGGAGCCAATCGCAATCTTCGACTGAATAATATGATAGCCCGCCCCCAGCGGATCGGTTTCCGGATCGAGCAGCATCATGACGCGCTGGCGCTGGTAATCATGCATCAGGAAGAACCAGAGGATAGGGATAAAGGCGGCAACCAGCACCACCGCGATACCAATCAGACGCCAGCTCAGACCGGACAGGAACAAAACGAACAGGCCGGAGAGGGCGATAAGGATCGAGGTGCCAAGGTCCGGCTGTGCGGCCACGAGCAGCGTCGGCAGGAAAATCAGCACCAGCGCAATGGCGGTATTTTTCAACGAGGGCGGGCAGACGTCGCGGTTAATAAAGCGCGCCACCATCAGCGGGACGGCGATTTTGGCAATTTCCGACGGCTGGAAGCGGACAATCCCCAGATCCAGCCAGCGTTGCGCCCCCTTCGAGATAGCCCCGAAAGCATCTACTGCCACCAGCAAAATGATACAGAAAATATAAAGATAGGGTGCCCAGCCCTCATACACGCGCGGAGGTATTTGCGCCATCACCACCATAATGACCAGGCCCATGGCGATCTGGCCGATTTTACGCTCCATCATGCCGATATCCTGGCCGCTGGCGCTCCAGATTACGAGGGCGCTGTACACCAGCAGAGCCAGCAGGATCAGCAGCATAGCTGGGTCGATGTGGATCTTGTCCCACAGCGATTTTTTATTCGGATTATCCGTCATGATTATTGGTCCTCCGCCGCAGCGGCTGCCGGGTTTTCAGCCGGCAGTTCGGTGTTGTTATCACCCAGCATGATGTGGTCGAGAATTTGACGCATGATGGTACCCACAGCCGGGCCTGCGCCGCCGTTCTCAAGGATCATCGCCACCGCAACCTGCGGGTTATCATAAGGGGCAAACGCCGTCATGAGCTTGTGGTCACGCAGACGTTCGGCAATTTTGTGTGCGTTATAGGTTTCATTCGCTTTCAGACCGAAGACCTGAGCCGTACCTGATTTCGCGGCAACCTTATACGGTGCGCCAGCGAAATATTTGTGCGCTGTCCCGTTAGGGCGGTTGGCTACACCGTACATGCCGTCTTTCGCGATTTCCCAGTACCCGGAATGAATGTCACCCACCGGTGGCTCGTGAGGCTGTATCCACGGCACTTTTTTGCCGTCTTCAACGGTGCTTTGCAGCAGGTGCGGCACTTTCACGACGCCATCGTTGATGAGGATCATCATCGCCTTGTTCATTTGCAGCGGTGTTGCCGTCCAGTAGCCCTGGCCGATCCCCACCGGAATGGTGTCACCCTGATACCAGGGTTTTTTAAAGCGTTTCAGCTTCCATTCGCGGGTTGGCATGTTGCCGGAACGTTCTTCCGCCAAATCTATACCGGTGTAATGCCCGTAGCCGAATTTGCTCATCCATTCAGACAGACGGTCAATACCCATGTCGTAAGCGACCTGATAGAAGAAGGTATCCGCCGACTCCTCCAGAGATTTGGTCACGTTCAGGTGGCCGTGGCCCCATTTTTTCCAGTCGCGGTAGCGTTTTTCAGAGCCAGGCAACTGCCACCAGCCCGGATCAAACAGGCTGGTGTTGCGGGTAATCACACCCGCACTCAGGGCAGACACGGCGACATACGGTTTAACCGTTGAAGCAGGAGGGTAAACACCCTGCGTAGCGCGGTTCACCAGCGGCGTGTTTGGATCGTTGAGCAGGCCGGAGTAGTCCTTGCTGGAGATGCCATCCACGAAGAGGTTCGGATCGTAGCTAGGCATGGAAACCATGGACAGAATGCCGCCGGTGCGCGGATCGGTCACAATAACCGCAGCACGGCTACCCGCCAGCAGCGTTTCGATATACTGCTGTAGCTTCAGGTCGAGCGTCAGATAGACGTCATGTCCCGCCTGCGGGGGAACTTCTTTTAGCTGACGGATCACGCGGCCACGGTTGTTAACTTCAACCTCTTCATAACCGGTTTGACCGTGCAGGACATCTTCGTAATACCGCTCGATCCCCAGCTTGCCAATATCATGGGTGGCGGCGTAGTTAGCCAGCTTGCCGTCTTTATCAAGGCGTTCGACGTCTTTATCGTTGATCTTGGAGACGTAGCCAATCACGTGCGTCAGCGCGGACCCGTAAGGATAGTAGCGGCGCTTATAGCCTTTGACTTCCACACCGGGGAAACGGTACTGGTTAACGGCAAAACGGGCGACCTGTACTTCTGTCAGGTTGGTTTTTACCGGAATGGAGGTGAAACGGTGAGAGCGTGCGCGCTCTTTTTTGAACGCGGCAATATCGTCATCATTCAGGTCGACAACGCTTCTCAGCGCGTTCAGCGTATCCTGCACGTTATCCACTTTCTCCGGCATCATCTCTATCTGGTAGATGGTGCGGTTTAGCGCCAGCGGGGTGCCGTTACGATCGTAGATAATGCCGCGGCTGGGCGCGATGGGCACCAGCTTAATACGGTTTTCGTTTGAGCGGGTCTGGTAATCGGTATAGCGGACAATTTGCAGATTATAGAGGTTGGCGATCAGCACGCCGGTAAGCAGCAAAATCCCCGTAAAGGCGACCAGCGCCCGGCGCACAAACAGCGCGGACTCAGCCGTATAGTCGCGAAAAGAATTCTGTAGTTTCATCCGCTGCTTAAATTACCCTGGTCAGTCATTACTCGCGGTGATAAGGGTGGTTGGTAGTGATGCTCCACGCGCGATACAAACTTTCTGCCACGAGAACCCGCACAAGCGGGTGGGGCAGCGTCAGCGCAGAGAGTGACCAACTTTGTTCTGCTGCCGCTTTGCAGGCGGGAGATAACCCTTCTGGTCCGCCAATCAACAGACTGACGTCACGACCGTCCTGCTTCCAGCGCTCCAGTTCGTGCGCCAGCTGCGGCGTATCCCAGGGTTTGCCCGGGATATCGAGGGTCACGATGCGGTTTTTGCCTGCGGCCGCCAGCATCAGCTCTCCCTCTTTATCGAGAATACGTTTGATATCTGCGTTCTTGCCGCGCTTACCTGCTGGGATCTCCACCAGTTCGAACGGCATATCTTTTGGGAAACGACGCAGATACTCAGTAAAACCGGTTTGTACCCAGTCCGGCATTTTGGTGCCGACGGCGACCAGCTGCAACTTCACGCATTAACCCCAGAGTTTTTCCAGCTCATACAGGCGACGGCTCTCTTCCTGCATGACGTGGACAATCACATCGCCGAGATCGACAACCACCCAGTCGGCGGTCGCTTCACCTTCAACGCCCAGCGGAAGCAGCCCTGCCGCGCGCGATTCCTGAACAACATGGTCAGCAATCGAAACAACGTGACGAGTTGAGGTCCCGGTGCAGATGATCATGCAGTCGGTGATGCTGGATTTACCCTTAACGTCGATAGCGATGATGTCCTGACCTTTCAGGTCATCAATTTTGTCGATAACAAAATCCTGGAGTGCTTTACCCTGCAAGTTTTCCCCCTGGGTGAATGAGATTGTAAAACTATGAATTCGTGGTCAGCCAGTATACCTGAACTGACGCCAGTCGCGGGACAAATGTCACCGCCCGGCTTTTGAAGGCGGGTATCATCCCACCCTCCGCCTGAGATTGCATCGCCATTTTTGTAAAACAATTTCTGTAAAGCAACGATCGGCGGGAAAGTCTGGCAGCGGAGGATATCAGTATGGCTTAGCCTGTCAAGGCAGGATAATCAATAACAGACAATTTCGCCGATGATGCTCAGGCATCTGTACTTTTCTGATACAGACCGTGTGCGTGGATATAGGCCAGCACGGGTGAGGGCAGGAGATCGTTACAGTCTAAACCCTGCTGGAGACGCTCGCGGATGAGGGTCGCGGAAATATCAAACCACGGTGTCTCAGCGAGGTAAATTTTCCCGGCGGGGAGACTGTGCAGCTCTTCTATATTGTCCGTGAGATGCATGTCCAGCCACTGCTGATGCTGCGCGTCGCGCATGGTCAGCGGGTAGCCCGGACGGCGGCAGACTAGCAGATGACTGTTGTCCAGAATGGTGTCGTATTGGTACCAGCTGGGAAAGTTGAGCAGGGAATCCTGGCCGATGATAAACGCCAGCGGTTTCTCGGGTCCCTGCTCAGCGCGCCACTCCCGCAGCGTTTGCGATGTCCAGGAAGGCGTATCCCGGCGCAGTTCGCGCTCATCCAGCGTAAAGAGAGGCTTATCGGCGATAGCCAGCGCGAGCATTGTTTTACGCTGCTCGCTGGTTGCTTCTGGTTGAGGACGGTGCGGCGGAACATTGTTGGGCATGATGATTACCCGCTGCAACCCAATCAAATTCGCGAGGATTTCTACCGGCTTAAGATGCCCATAGTGCACCGGGTCGAAGGTCCCGCCATACATGGCCTGTAAAGAATACATATCACCCATCGATAAATACGTCTGCCAGCGCCTTATGGCAGAGCAGCAAAGAGAGGCTCTCCAGCTCCGCCCAGACGGACTGGCCGTAATCCTGTTTTAACGTCAGTTCGGCGCGCATCAGAAGTTGCACAGCCTGACGCAACTGCTCCTGGCTCAGGCGGTTTATCGCCTCCGTGGTCATCGCCCGACGGTTTTGCCATACGCGATGTTTGTCGAATAAGGCGCGCAGGGGCGTATGTGCCGACTGGCGTTTAAGGTTGTTCAGCAGCAGTAATTCGCGCTGAAGGGTACGGAGCAGGATGACCGGCTCACTGCCTTCCAGGCGCAGCTGTTGCAGAATGTGCAGGGCACGCTTACTTTTCGCTGACAGCAGCGCATCAACCCAGTGGAAGGGGGTAAAGTGCGCGGCATCATTCACCGCCTGTTCCACGCGCGGCAGCGTCAGCTTGCCATCAGGCCACAGCAGAGCGAGCCTGTCCAGCGCCTGCGCCAGTGCCAGAAGGTTGCCTTCGTAGCAGTAGCAGAGGAGCTGACTGGCGGCATCATCCAGCTGCAAATTGTGCTGCTTTGCTCGTGCGGCAACCCATTTTGGCAGATGGGCCTGCTCGGGTGTCTGGCAGGTGACCAGCACCGCGCTGGTGGCCAGCCGGGTAAACCAGGCCGCGTTTTCCTGCGCTTTTGTGAGTTTGTTGCCGCGTACGATAAGCAGCAGATCGCCGTGTAACAAACTGACCAGCATGGTCAGCTGTTCATTGATGGCAGCATTAGGACCATTCTCTGGCAGCAGGATCTGGATTGTCTGACGTGAAGCAAACAGGCTCATAGCCTGACAAAGCGAGAAGATGGCGTTCCAGTCGGTACTGTTATCGATCTGAAACGTATGATGCTCATCAAAACCCTGCGCCGCCGCCGCATGGCGAACCGCATCAAGGCTTTCCTGAAGTAACAGGGGGTCGTTGCCGAGTAGCAGATAGGCCGCGCGCAGCCCTTCGTTGAGCTGCGCGCGGAGTTGTTCAGGATACAACCTGATCATCAGTTACCCAGCGACGTTGGCATATCCGGCGTGCTGGCATCCGGTGTTTCGATGACGTCAGCGCCTTTTTTCGTCGACGCGGCAATGGCAGGCAGTCTACGGATCAGCTGTTCCGCGGCCTTATCATACATTTCCTTGATGATAATCTGCTGTTCGGCGTCTTTTGCCAGCGCCGTCTGCGGGTTATCAAAGAACGAACGATAGACTTTAGTATTGATAGGGTAAATATCTTTACCCGGCATTAATACGGCCGCATCAACGGTAAGCACCATCTGGTATTCCGCGGTTCGACCATCCTGGAAGATCGATGCCGTGTCTTGTGACAGCGTTGATTTCAGGACGCGAAGCGAAGGAACATCCTGACGCAGGGTTCCCTTCTCGATCAGCTCAACATCGTTCAAACGCAGCTGATTACGAATGGCCCGGCTCAGCGGTCCGTTCGGATCGGATGAGTCGAAGATCATCGTTTTCATCTGAGCTGGCACTGCCGTGGTGTTGCGCAGGTGCCAGCCGCAGCCAGCTGTGACAAGCACCGCCAGAGATAAGAGTATTGTTGCCAGTTGTCGCACGTTTCCTCCCGCGCTTAGCCAACGACCAGATTCAGCAGTTTACCCGGTACGTAGATCACTTTACGTACGGTAACGCCCTCAAGGTATTTCGCGACCAGGTGTTCCTGGCCTGCGCGCTCGCGAACCTGTTCTTCGGTTGCGTCGACCGCGACGGTAATTTTACCGCGCACTTTACCGTTAACCTGCACCACAACCAGCGTGGTGTTTTCCACCATAGCGGATTCATCCGCCACTGGCCACGGCGCGTTGTCGATATCGCCTTCGCCTTTCAGCTCCTGCCACAGGGTAAAGCTAACGTGCGGCGTGAACGGGTTCAGCATGCGAACGACCGCCAGCAGCGCTTCACGCATTAACGCACGATCCTGCTCACCGTCCTGCGGCGCTTTCGCCAGCTTGTTCATCAGTTCCATAATAGCCGCAATTGCGGTATTGAAGGTCTGACGACGACCAATATCATCGGTGACTTTCGCAATGGTTTTATGAACATCACGACGCAGCGCCTGCTGATCTTCGCTCAGTGCAGCCACGTTCAGCGCTGGCGCATCACCCTGAGAGGTATGCTCGTAAACCAGTTTCCAGACGCGTTTCAGGAAGCGGTTTGCCCCTTCCACACCGGATTCCTGCCATTCCAGCGTCATATCTGCCGGAGAGGCGAACATCATGAACAGACGCACGGTGTCAGCGCCGTAACGCTCAACCATCACCTGTGGGTCGATACCGTTATTTTTAGACTTGGACATCTTGCTCATGCCGGTATACACCAGTTCATGACCTTCGGCGTCTTTCGCCTTCACGATACGGCCTTTCTCGTCGCGCTCCACAATCGCATCAACCGGAGAAACCCAGTTACGCTCGCCGTTCGCGCCAACGTAGTAGAACGCATCTGCCAGCACCATGCCCTGACACAGCAGCTGTTTTGCTGGCTCGTCAGAGTTGACCAGGCCTGCGTCACGCATCAGTTTGTGGAAGAAGCGGAAGTAGAGCAGGTGCATGATGGCGTGTTCAATGCCACCGATGTAGATGTCTACCGGCAGCCAGTAGTTTGCTGCATCGGAATCCAGCATGCCTTCTTTGTACTGCGGGCAGGTGTAGCGTGCGTAGTACCAGGAGGACTCCATAAAGGTGTCGAAGGTGTCGGTTTCACGCAGCGCTGGCTGACCGTTGACGGTGGTTTTCGCCCACTCAGGATCGGCTTTGATCGGGCTGGTGATGCCGTCCATAACCACGTCTTCCGGCAGGATCACCGGCAGCTGATCTTCCGGCGTTGGCATCACGGTGCCATCTTCCAGGGTCACCATTGGAATTGGCGCACCCCAGTAACGCTGACGGGAAACGCCCCAGTCGCGCAGACGGTAGTTCACTTTACGCTCGCCCACGCCCAGGGAGGCCAGTTTGTCGGCGATGGCGTTGAAGCCTTCTTCGAAGCTCAGGCCGCTGAACTCACCGGAGTTAAACAGGGTGCCTTTTTCAGTCAGCGCCTGCTCGGAGAGGTCGGGCTCGGAGCCATCAGCAGCAAGAATAACAGGCTTGATGGTCAGACCGTATTTGGTGGCAAATTCGTAGTCACGCTGATCGTGACCCGGCACGGCCATCACGGCGCCCGTACCGTATTCCATCAGCACAAAGTTTGCCGCCCAGACAGGGATGGCTTCGCCCGTCAGCGGGTGGATCGCTTTGAAGCCGGTATCAACGCCTTTTTTCTCCATCGTCGCCATGTCGGCTTCGGCCACTTTAGTGTTGCGGCATTCGTCGATGAAGGTTGCCAGTTCCGGGTTGTTTTCCGCCGCTTTTTGCGCCAGCGGGTGACCGGCAGCCACAGCCAGGTAGGTCGCACCCATGAAGGTATCCGGACGGGTGGTGTAGACGGTCAGCGTCTGGTCGTAGTCGTTAACGTTGAAGGTAATTTCCACGCCTTCGGAACGGCCAATCCAGTTGCGCTGCATGGTCTTAACGGTGTCCGGCCAGTGATCCAGGTTATCCAGATCGTTCAGCAGTTCGTCAGCGTAGGCGGTGATTTTGATAAACCACTGCGGGATCTCTTTGCGCTCGACTTTGGTGTCACAGCGCCAGCAGCAGCCATCGATAACCTGCTCGTTCGCGAGAACGGTCTGGTCATTCGGGCACCAGTTAACGGCAGAGGTCTTCTTGTACACCAGGCCTTTTTTATACAGCTCGGTGAAGAATTTCTGCTCCCAGCGGTAGTACTCCGGGGTGCAGGTTGCCAGCTCGCGGCTCCAGTCATAGCCAAAGCCCAGCATTTTCAGCTGGTTTTTCATGTACGCGATGTTGTCGTACGTCCACGGAGCCGGTGCCGTGTTGTTTTTCACCGCCGCGCCTTCAGCAGGCAGGCCGAACGCATCCCAGCCGATAGGCTGAAGCACGTTTTTGCCCAGCATACGCTGGTAGCGCGCAATCACGTCACCGATGGTGTAGTTACGCACGTGGCCCATGTGTAGTCGACCAGAAGGATAGGGAAGCATCGACAGGCAGTAATACTTCTCTTTGCTCTCGTCTTCGGTTACTTCAAAGGTGCGCTTCTCGTCCCAGTGTTGCTGGACTTTTGATTCTATCTCTTCCGGGCGGTATTGCTCTTGCATGGCAGCCAGTGGTCCTGTGTTCAATACAGCTACAAATGTAGCCAATGGATGTGGTAATTCAGATCCGCATAGCATAGCCCAAACGCCCGCGTCAAAACAGCCTTTCACGCAAATGCACTTTGCAGGAATTTACCGGGTCTGTGCTTCACCTGACAAAGCGGTGTCAAAATAAGGTCTATTATTAGAGACAGTTACTTACCCGGGAGGCAAAATGATGAACAAGGTTGCTCAATTTTACCGTGAACTGGTAGCGACACTGACGGAACGGCTGCGTAACGGTGAGCGTGATATCGACGCGCTGGTTGAACAGGCACGCGCACGCGTGACGCAAACGGGTGAGTTAACGCGAACCGAAGTGGAAGAGGTGACGCGCGCTGTGCGTCGTGACCTGGAAGAGTTTGCGCGAAGCTATGAAGAGAGTCAGGACGAAATGGCCGACAGCGTTTTTATGCGGGTCATTAAAGAGAGTCTGTGGCAGGAGCTGGCGGATATTACCGATAAAACGCAGCTGGAATGGCGCGAGGTGTTTCAGGACTTAAACCACCACGGTGTCTATCACAGCGGCGAAGTTGTGGGGTTGGGGAACCTGGTGTGTGAGAAGTGCCACCACCATATGGCCGTTTATACGCCGGAGGTGCTGTCGCTGTGTCCGAAATGTGGGCACGACCAGTTCCAGCGTCGGCCGTTTGAGCCATGAATAAAAGCAAAACGGCAACCCCGTTGCCGTTTTTAGTGTTTGCTCCCTCTCCCCGTGGGAGAGGGCTGGGATGAGGGCATCAGGCCGCACAAGGTAAAAGTAAAACAGAAAGGAACGCCAGCGAGTCCTTTTCTTTTATGCTATGACTCTTTCATTCCACGAATCTTTGAACATTATATTTCCATCAGTATATTTCCATTCTATAGATTCATATCGAATCTCAACTTCTTCCATATGTTTACTTGCAATACCTACTGGAAATAGAACTGGAGAAATTTGTGTTATCTTTACATTTTCCAGTATTATATTAAAATATTCCACCTCGATTCCGGCTTCATTAATCTTATACATTTTTATCACAGCTTCTTTCAATACTCTTCCTTGACACACAGCCCTGAATAAGTATGGGGTGAGACGGTCTATTTCTTTTTCAAATCTGATCGGCACATGAAGGCGAGTTCCTGTGAGTTTGCCGGTGTTATGATCTGTCGGGATCCATACGGAATGATTGAACGATTTAAGTTCAGTCGAACCCAATCGTGTTGGCATTGAATATTCACCAATCAAAGGTGAGCCGTTGTCATCGGTGAGCCAAATATGTGCCGGTATAGACATTTTATTTTTTTTCTTTATAAAAGAACATTAGCAACAGTATAAGTATTACTATCAAAGCGATAATTCCGAATGCTATTTTATTATTGTCGATGAGAGCTGAAACAGAAATTGAAATTATGGCAATAATGAAAACCATTCCAAAACCTATAATATTATTAATGCAATCATCTTTTATGCTTTTGAAAAAATGGCGTAAACAGTTCCTTAAAAAGCTATTTACTAAATTAAACATGGTCACATCATTCTCTTTAGTGCTCTGACAATTTCTTCATCAGTTGCCGTGTTAATATTTAAATAGCCTGACTTCATGATCATGGGTTCTATTAAAAAATACATCATTTCTAAACCTTCCATGTATAAGGCATTATAAAATAAAGGGCAGAAATTTTTCAGATTATCTGCACTCTCAGCAGCACGTTGTACAAATCCATAAATATTCAACCCCCCTACAATCCACCCGACTCTGCTTCCTATTTTTGTCATTAATGCATTTTGTACAGATAAATTCATCTTATTCCCGTAGCATATATACGATGCTACAGCGTAAATTAAACCATTTTTTGAAATGTATTTAATGGAATAATTCTTTGTAAATGGTGTCAGTTTCTGAAGAATTGTTTTCTTTTCGGTCTCATTTTTATTTTTTAGGATGGTTTCAATATATATTTTCAACATCCTGAATATAATATCTCTGTGCTTGACAAGTTCATACAGAGCGCAAATAAACCTTATATCCTCAGACCCAAGTTTTTTACATACATCCTGATAGTTTTCTGTAAGACAGGATGTATAATAAAGTAACCGTGTTGTGGCATCACCAAGACCATTGACATAATCTACAACGCCCTCTTTAACCCCCATTAACGCTTTATCTAAACGAACAGCTAGCTCTTTATCAGTTCCAATGCGCTCAATGATCTCTTCGCTGTAATACATAACGGCTCCTTTGCTATGTTCTTTCGATCATCGAGCATGTCATTATTAAAACAAAGCGATGCTTATCTCATTTTTGAAAAAAATTGCAAAAAAATGCCTCCTGTTTATTCTTGAATTGAATTGGTCGCAAGTAATAATTGTTATTATGAATAAATGGAGGGTAATATCTATAACAGTGTTTTTATTTTTTGAACAATGATTTCACGAGATTCTTTGCAGGAGAGAGCCAGGTTGTGGGGATCAGGCGACAGACTGCCTGGAATGCCCAATTGTTTTTTGCCTTCCGACCTAAATATAATAAGCCAGCCTCTCCGCCAGCAAATCCACAAATGCTTCCCGATCGATATCCACCATCACCGTGGTATTCGGCTTATTTCCCGTCAGCGAGTAATAGTCCACCACCGTCATCCCCTGGGTATATTTCCCCTGTGTTTCCACGCCAACCCAACGTTCGACCGTGGTAAACATGTCCGGCTTCAGCAGCCAGGCAATGGTGCATGGGTCATGCAGCGGCGCGCCGTGGAAACCCCATTTCTCGGCTTTGTGATACTCCATAAAGAAGTCGAGCAGCTCTGCCACGGTCGTTGCAACCGGGTTGCCGACAGAACGGAATCGTTCGATGTCCTGCGCCATAATTTGTGCGCGGTGGGTAACGTCCAGCCCCGCCATCACAATCGGCAGGCCCGACTGGAAGACGATTTCCGCGGCTTCCGGGTCAACAAAGATGTTGAACTCCGCGGCTGGCGTCCAGTTCCCCAGGCCCATTGCGCCGCCCATGATGACGATACCGGCGATGTTGCTGTGCAGTTCAGGATAACTGTTCAGCAGCAGCGCAACGTTGGTCTGCGGGCCGGTCGCCACCAGCGTCACGGGCTCTGCGCTTTCACGCAGCACCTTCGCCATAAGCTCCACGGCGGTACAGTTTTGCGGTGCGAAATCCGGCTCCGGTAGCGCCGGGCCATCCAGCCCACTTTCACCGTGAACATTATCCGCAATGATCAGTTCGCGCATCAGCGGCTTAACGGCGCCGCCTGCGACCGGAATATCGGTGCGTTTCAGCAGCGTCAACATGCGCAACACGTTTCGTAAGGTTTTATCCGGCGTCTGGTTCCCGGCGGAGGAGGTGACAGCTTTTACGTCCAGTTCAGGGGAGGCAAGTGCGAGGACGAGCGCGATCGCGTCATCATGACCCGGATCGCAGTCGAGAATAATTGGCTGTGCCATAGCGTTCTCCATTCTTAGCATTATTTGTGACAAGGTTAACGCTGTGATGTGACGCCGAATAGAAAAAGAGATCTAAAGCGTGAAGCAGTGCGCAATCCGTAGATTGCGCACTGAAAAGATTAATGCAGGATTTTGGCGAGGAAGTCTTTAGCGCGTTCGGATTTCGGGTTGGCGAAGAACTCTTCTTTCGGTGAGTCTTCAACAATTTTCCCTTCATCCATGAAGATCACGCGGTTAGCCACTTTACGGGCGAAGCCCATTTCGTGCGTCACCACCATCATGGTCATTCCTTCGTGCGCCAGCTCCACCATAACGTCCAGCACTTCGTTGATCATCTCAGGATCGAGCGCGGACGTCGGTTCATCGAACAGCATCGCCACCGGATCCATGCACAGCGCACGCGCGATCGCCACGCGCTGCTGCTGGCCACCGGAAAGCTGAGCCGGGAACTTATCCGCATGCGCAGACAGCCCGACGCGTTCCAGTAACTTCAGTCCCTTTTCGCGCGCCGCTTTTTTATCGCGTTTCAGCACTTTGACCTGCGCCAGCGTCAGGTTCTCAATGATGGACAGGTGAGGGAACAGCTCAAAATGCTGGAACACCATTCCCACGTGGGAACGAAGCTGAGCAAGGTTAGTTTTGCGGTCATTCACTTTGGTGCCGTTAACGACAATCTCGCCCTGCTGGACAGGCTCCAGCCCATTAACGGTTTTGATAAGCGTTGATTTACCGGAACCGGACGGGCCGCATACCACCACCACATCGCCTTTTTTCACTTCTGTTGAGCAGTCGGTCAGCACCTGAAAGTGCCCATACCATTTAGAAACATTTTTCAGGGAAATCATTATACCGTCCTTTTCTTCAGCCAGCTGACCAACAGCGATGCGCTTAAACTAATCACAAAATAGACCCCGCCCGCGAAGAGGATCATCTCAACCTGCGTTCCGTCACGTTCGCCAATGGTGGAGGCGGTACGGAAGAAGTCTGCCAGGCTCAGCACGTAGACCAGGGAGGTATCCTGGAACAGGACGATGCCCTGCGTCAGCAACAGCGGAACCATGGCGCGAAACGCCTGCGGCAGAATAATGAGCTTCATGGACTGCCAGTGCGTCATACCGAGCGCCAGCGCAGCGCTGGACTGCCCGCGAGAGATACTCTGAATACCTGCGCGGATAATCTCTGAGTAGTAGGCGGCTTCAAACATGGAAAACGCCACCATGGCAGAGATCAGGCGGATATCGGTTTTCGGCGACAGTCCCAGTACGTTCTGTAAAAAGCCGGGAACAATCAGGTAAAACCACAGCAGCACCATGACCAGGGGGATGGAGCGGAACACGTTAACGTAAGCCGTGGCAAACCAGGCGAGCGGCTTAAAGCTCGACAGGCGCATCACTGCCAGCAGGGTACCCCAGACAATACCGACGATAATGGCGATAACGGTGATCTTTAAGGTGATCGCCAGTCCATCCAGCAGATAGGGCAAGGACGGAACAATGGAACTCCAGTCAAACTCGTACATTATTTGCCTCCCAGATTGCCCGGCAGGCGTACTTTGCGTTCAACCAGGTTCATCACCAGCATGATGAAAGCGTTAATCAGAACATAGGCGAGCGTGATCGCCGTGAAGGATTCCCACGCGTGAGCGGAATAATCCAGCAGTTTGCCCGCCTGGGCTGCCATATCCACCAGACCGATGGTTGAGGCGATGGCCGAGTTTTTCACCAGGTTCATCATCTCGGAGGTCATCGGTGGCACAATCACGCGGTAAGCGTTAGGCAACAGGACGTAACGGTAGGCCTGGGGAAGAGTCAGGCCCATCGCCAGTGCCGCATTCTTTTGCCCGCGCGGCAGTGACTGTATGGCGGCACGCACCTGCTCGCAGACGCGCGCAGCGGTGAACAGCCCCAGACACAGCATGGACGAGACAAAAAATGTACGTTAGGATCCAGCTCGGCCTTGAACCACATGCCGAGATCTTCCGGCAGCAGCTCCGGGATCACCAGATACCAGGTAAAGAACTGCACGATCAGCGGAACGTTACGGAACAGTTCCACATAGAGCGTGCCAATCGAAGAGAGAAAACGGTTAGGGACGGTACGCAGAATACCGAACAGCGAACCGACAAGAAACGCGATAATCCACGCCGTTATCGATAACGCAACGGTAACCTGAAAGCCGCTCCACAGCCAGCCGAGATAGGTGGTGTTGCCGAACGGGGCTTGTTGCAGAAAGATGCCCCAGTTCCAGTCAATTGACATAGTAAACTCCAGAAAAAAAAGGGTAGCAGTGCTACCCTCGAAGATTGGTGAGAAGCTCAATTTTTGCGCTGAGTGGGGAACGACCACTCAACGTATAGTCTGTCCATGCTTCCCGACAATCGAGAGGGCAGGAGATCCCGCCCCTGTCGTTCTAATTAGTTAAGAGCTTTGTCGTTTGGTGATTTGAACAGCGCTTTCATGTCGTCAGACAGTTCAAAGTTCATGTTCAGGTTTTTTGGTGGAATGGGGTTCTTGAACCACTTGTCGAACCATTTTGCCGCTTCGCCAGAGGTTTGCGCCTGGGCGATGGTGTCATCGATCAGTTTCTTGAAGTCCTCGTCACCTTTACGCAGCATACAGCCGTAGGCTTCTTTCGACTGCGCGGTACCGACGATTTCCCAGTTATCTGGCTTCTTCGCTTTCGCGCGCTCGCCCGCCAGCAGGGCGTCATCCATCATAAACGCCACGGCACGGCCACTTTCCAGGGTACGGAAGGAGTCGCCATGGTCTTTCGCGCTGATGATGCGCATGTCCATTTTCTTCTCGTCGTTCAGCTTGTGCAGCAGCACTTCGGAAGTGGTACCGGAGGTCACGACAACCGCTTTGCCTTTCAGGTCAGCAAAATCTTTGATGTCGCCGCCTTTCTTCGTCAGCAGTCGAGTGCCGACAACGAAGATAGTATCGGAGAAGGCAGCCTGTTTCTGACGCTCAAGGTTGTTGGTGGTCGAGCCACATTCGAAATCAAATGTGCCGTTTTGCAGCAGAGGAATACGGTTCTGTGAAGTGATGGGGATCAGCTTCACTTGCAGGTCAGGTTTGTTCAGCTTTTTCTTCACAGCTTCAACGATGGCGTTGGAGTAATCCTGTGAATAGCCCACGACTTTTTGCGTGTTGTCGTAGTAAGAGAACGGGACAGAAGATTCACGGTGGCCGACCACGATCACGCCGTTTTTGGCAATCTTGTCGAGAGTGCTTCCTGCGGCCGGAGCGTCTTCAGCGTGGACGACGCCCGCAGACATTCCCATAACCAGCATTGCTGTGGCCAGTTTACGTAATTGCATACCCAACTCCTTTCTTATCAGCGCCAGTGACGCTTCGATACCCATTGTGATGTTGTTATATCTCGCGAAATGCGAGTGCCGTGTTATGCAAGCTTGTTAACATTTAGTCTGGCTTAATGTAAAGATTTTGCTGCGTTATTGTTTATTTTTGCGAAGCGCGCCGCACCATTCAGAGGCAATAATCTCTCGTTGCACCGTTTAGGTGCTACCGATGATCTACGCTGGTGCGACAAAGTTGCACGTTAAGCCAGACAGCGTTGATATGAATAAACAAAGCAACAGGCGTGCCAGAATTGAAGTTTGGGAGGAAATTGTCGGGTGGCGGCTACGCCTTACCCGACCTACAGCATGGGAAAGTAGGCCGGGTAAGCGTCAGCGCCACCCGGCAACAGAAGGTAAGGTTATTTACGACGCTGACGCAGGCTCATCAGCACGGCGGCGAAACCGAACAGTGTGGTCAGGATCCACAGCGGCCAGTTGCCGGTGCGCGCGTACGGCGTAAGTCCGGAAGTTGGCGTGACGTTAGTGGTCAGCACCTCACGGGTGAACTGCGGGATCATGGCCTGGATTTCGCCCTGCGGACCAATCACGGCGGTGATGCCGTTATTGGTGCTACGCAGCAGTGGACGCGCCAGCTCCAGAGAACGCATGCGCGCCATCTGGAAGTGCTGCCACGGGCCAATCGATTTACCGAACCACGCATCGTTTGAGATGGTCAGCAGATAGTCGGTGTCCGGGCGGAAGTTATCGCGCACCTGCTCGCCGAGGATAATCTCGTAGCAAATGGCGGCCGTCAGGGCAAAACCGTGCGCATGCAGCTGCGGCTGAACGTAAGGGCCACGGCTGAACGAGGACATCGGCAGATCGAAGAACGGTGCCAGCGGACGCAGAATCGACTCCAGCGGAACAAACTCGCCAAACGGTACAAGGTGGTTTTTGTTGTAGCGATTGGTGGAGGTGTAGCTGTAGTCGCTGTCCTTACCGAGCGTGATGATCGCGTTATAGGTGTCATAGCGGTTCTGCTGATTGAGACGCGCATCCACAATCCCGGTGATCAGGGTACTGCCGCGCGCGCGCAGCAAATCGTCCATCATCTTCAGGAAGGGCTGTTGATTGATCTCCAGGTCCGGGATCGCAGACTCAGGCCAGATGATGAGCTGTGATTTGCCCATCACCTCTTCGGTGGCGTTGGCGTAGATTTTCAGCGTGTTCAGTAACTGATTCTCATCCCATTTCAATGACTGCGGGATATCGCCCTGCACCAGCGAAACCTGCGTGGCGCGCGCGGGCTCCAGCGTGAACCACTGGATATAACGCAGTGGGAAGGGCAGGGCGAAAAGGATCAGCGCGGCAACCAGCGGCTTCCAACTACGCGTGACCAGTGCCAGCACCAGCAGGCCGCTGACCATCATTAACAGGAAGTTGATGGCTTCCACGCCCATAACTGGCGCCAGCCCTTTCAGCGGGCCGTCAACCTGGCTATAGCCGAACTGTAGCCACGGGAAGCCGGTAAGTACCCAGCCGCGCAGGAATTCGGTGATTTGCCAGACAACGGGCGCCGCTATCGCCACGCGCAGCCAGGTCGTTTTTGGCCACAGGCGAGACAGGATACCCGCGAACAGGCCGGTGTAGAGCGAGAGATATGCGGCAAGCAGCACAACGAGGAAGACGTTAACCGGCCCCGGCATCCCACCAAATTGCGCGATACTGACATAGACCCAGTTAATGCCGGAGCCGAACAGCCCCAGCCCCCAGAAGTAGCCGACAGCCGCGGCCTGTACCGGACGACGGTTGAGGGTCAGCCCCTGTAGCCCCATCAGGGAAAGAATCGCGGCTGGCCAGATATCGTAAGGAGAAAAAGCCAGCGTACCGCTGGCTCCGAGTAACAGCGCCAGCAGCAAACGGACGCGCTGGCGTTCAAAGAGTGGGGCAAATGCCATTTACATTAATCTTCCCGTTTTGGCACCGGTGAGTCGTCCGGCATTCTGACGTGAACCTGAATAATACGTCGGCTGTCGGCCATGGCGACCTTAAACTGGTAACCATCGATGTCAACGGTTTCACCGCGGGCCGGAAGATGGCCGAAGGCCTGCATCACCAGACCACCAATGGTGTCCACCTCTTCATCGCTGAAGCTGGTGCCAAAGGTGTCGTTGAAGTCCTCAATTGAGGCCAGCGCGCGCACGGTCCAGGTGTGGCGGCTCAGCTGACGGAAGTCGATATCCTCTTCTTCGTCATACTCATCTTCAATTTCGCCCACGATCAGCTCAAGGATGTCTTCGATCGTGACCAGACCGGAAACGCCACCAAATTCATCAATAACAATCGCCATGTGGTAACGCTGGGAGCGAAACTCTTTCAGCATCCGATCCACACGTTTACTTTCCGGCACAACCACCGCCGGGCGTAACACTTTTTCCATACTGAAGGCTTCGGCATCGCTGCGCATAAACGGCAGCAGATCTTTCGCCATCAAAATCCCTTCAATGTGATCTTTGTCTTCGCTGATGACCGGGAAACGTGAGTGGGCCGATTCGATAATGACATCAAGGCACTCGTCCAGCGTCTGGTTGCGTTTCAGGGTAATCATCTGCGAGCGGGGGATCATGATGTCGCGGACGCGCTGGTCGGCGATGTCCATCACCCCTTCGAGCATTTCGCGCGTATCTTCGTCGATAAGGTCGTTCTGCCCGGAATCACGAATCAGCTCCAGCAGTTCATCACGGTTTTTCGGTTCGCCGTGGAAAAGCTGGTTCAGAATGAGGGAGAAAAATCCCTTTTTAGTGGTTGTCGTGTCGCTACTGTGTGAATTGTCGTCGCTCATGGCGTTTGTTAAGGGTTCTCTTGTTAGTTCAACGTTAACCGCCGCGCTATGTCCCTGCGCGGCGGCATGGTAGTCAGTAACTGACTATTCTTTCTCGGCAATGTACGGATCCTCATAGCCCAGAGCAAGCATTATCTCTGTCTCGAGGGATTCCATCTCTTCCGCTTCGTCATCTTCAATATGGTCGTAACCCAGAAGATGCAGGCTACCGTGGACCACCATGTGTGCCCAGTGCGCTTCCAGCGGCTTTTGCTGCTCTTTGGCTTCCTGTTCAACCACCTGACGGCAGATGATCAGATCGCCCAGCAGCGGCATCTCCATGCCCGGAGGGGCTTCGAACGGGAAAGAGAGCACGTTGGTCGGCTTATCTTTCCCGCGGTAGGTCAGGTTGAGTTCATGGCTTTCTGCTTCATCCACCAGGCGAATCGTGACCTCTGATTCTTCCTGAAACTGCGGGATGACGGCGTCCAGCCATTTCTGAAACTGTGCCTCTTCTGGCATGCCGGAATTATCTTCACAGGCCAGCTGTAAATCGAGGATCACCTGACTCATTTCTGTTCATGCTCCTGCGCTTCGCGCTTACGTTCTGCGGCCAGTTCGGCCCTGCGTTTCTGATCTGCCTCTTCCCAGGCCTCATAAGCATTAACGATACGCGCGACAACCGGATGGCGTACCACGTCTTCACTGTGGAAGAAGTTAAAGCTGATTTCCTCTACCTCGGCCAGGACTTCGATGGCATGACGCAGACCCGATTTGGTGTTACGCGGCAGGTCAATCTGGGTGACGTCACCGGTGATAACCGCTTTCGAGTTAAAGCCAATACGCGTCAGGAACATCTTCATCTGTTCGATAGTGGTGTTCTGGCTCTCATCCAGAATGATGAATGCGTCGTTAAGCGTACGGCCGCGCATATAGGCCAGCGGGGCCACTTCAATCACGTTACGCTCGATGAGCTTTTCAACTTTCTCGAAGCCGAGCATTTCGAACAGCGCGTCGTACAGCGGGCGCAGGTAAGGGTCCACTTTCTGACTTAAATCGCCCGGCAGAAAGCCGAGTTTCTCACCGGCTTCAACGGCAGGGCGGGTCAGCAGAATACGGCGGATCTCCTGACGCTCCAGCGCATCGACCGCGGCCGCAACGGCCAGATAGGTTTTACCCGTACCGGCCGGACCCACGCCGAAGGTGATGTCATGGTCAAGAATGTTGGCGATGTACTGCGCCTGGTTTGGCGTACGCGGCTTGATGACGCCACGCTTGGTCTTGATATTGATTGCCTTACCGTAGTCCGGCACGCTTTCCGCGCTTTGCTCAAGCACGCGCGCCTCTTTAATGGCGAGGTGGATCTGTTCCGGCTCAATATCCTGGATCTCGCCGCGCATCGGGGCGGTATCAACATACAGGCTGCGGAGAATATCTGCCGCGGCGTTGACGCAGATTGGGCGTCCGGTGAGTTTGAAATGGTTATCGCGACGATTGATTTCGATACCCAGACGTCGCTCCAGTTGTTTGATGTTGTCATCAAACGGCCCGCACAGGCTCAGCAGGCGAGCGTTGTCTGCGGGCTCAAGGCTAATTTCACGCGTATCTATGTTCAAACTGTTCCTCTTTGATTGGTTAACTGACCTGTGGCCACACGGCGTAATAAAACGGTCATTACCGAAATTATTCACGCCATAGAATAAAGGCGCAAGCGTTGCGGTAGATATTGGGGGTGATGAGAGGAAATACAAGGCCTGCCGGACAGGCAGGCCAGAAGGATTAAGGCTGGTAAATACCTACGCCCGAATCGTTGACTTTGCGGGTGCGAGAGATGACGGATTCAGGCGTCTCGGCAATACGCAGACCCATTTCGTCTTCAGTGCGTACCACTTTCCCGCGCAGCGAGTTGGTGAGCACTTCTACAATCTCGACATCCACAAATTTACCGATCATGTCCGGGGTGCCTTCAAAGTTCACCACGCGGTTATTTTCGGTTCGGCCAGACAGTTCCATGATGCTCTTACGGGAGGTGCCTTCCACCAGAATACGCTGGACGGTGCCGAGCATACGACGACTCCACGCGTTGGCCTGTTGGTTGATGCGCTCCTGCAAAATATACAGACGCTGTTTTTTCTCTTCTTCCGGCACATCGTCAACCATATCGGCCGCAGGGGTGCCCGGGCGAGCAGAGAAGATGAAGCTGTAGCTGACGTCGAAATTCACCTCGCCAATGAGCTTCATGGTGCGCTCGAAGTCATCAGCGGTTTCGCCAGGGAAGCCGACGATAAAGTCGGAGCTAATCTGGATATCCGGGCGCGCTTCACGCAGCTTGCGGATGGTGGACTTATACTCCAGCACCGTATGTGGACGGCCCATCAGGTTCAGCACGCGGTCAGATCCGCACTGGATCGGCAGGTGCAGGAAGCTCACCAGCTCCGGCGTATCGCGATAGACGTCAATAATGTCGTCGGTAAATTCCATCGGATGGCTGGTGGTAAAGCGAATGCGGTCGATGCCGTCAATCGCTGCCACCAGACGCAGTAGCTCGGCGAAGCTGCCGGTGGTGCCGTCGTAGTTTTCCCCGCGCCAGGCGTTCACGTTCTGGCCCAGCAGGTTGACTTCACGAACGCCCTGCGCGGCAAGCTGTGCGATTTCAAACAGAATATCGTCTGCCGGGCGGCTCACTTCTTCACCGCGGGTGTAAGGCACCACGCAGTAAGTACAGTATTTGTTGCAGCCTTCCATGATGGAGACGAAGGCCGTCGGGCCATCCGCGCGCGGCTCTGGCAGACGGTCAAATTTCTCAATCTCCGGGAAGCTCACGTCAACCACCGGGCTACGGCTGCCGCGAACCTTGTTAATCATCTCTGGCAGGCGGTGCAGGGTCTGAGGGCCAAAAACGATATCCACATAGGGGGCTCTCTGGCGGATCAGCTTACCTTCCTGCGATGCCACGCAGCCACCCACGCCAATGATCAGGTCCGGATTTTTCCGTTTGAGAAGCTTCCAGCGGCCTAACACATGAAAGACTTTTTCCTGTGCTTTTTCACGAATTGAACAGGTGTTCAGCAGCAGCACATCGGCTTCTTTCGCATTTTCAGTCAGCTGGTATCCGTGGGTGGTATCCAGCAGATCGGCCATCTTGGATGAATCGTATTCGTTCATCTGACAGCCCCAGGTTTTTATATGGAGTTTTTTAGTCATCGACTTGCTCAGCTCAGGATTGCAAGCCGCGTATTGTAATGCTTTGGTGCGGTTGTGACCAGTATGAAGGTTGTCAACCTCAGGGCCGCAAAAATCCGGTAAACTTAAGGTATTCTCCAATAAGGAATAGTGACCATGACACTCCTGAACACCGAAGTTGCCGTTGTTGGCGGCGGTATGGTCGGCGGCGCACTGGCGCTGGGGCTGGCGCAGCAGGGATTTGACGTAACCGTTATTGAACAGGCGGCTCCACCGGCATTCGATCCTGCCAGCCAACCGGACGTGCGTATTTCCGCCATCAGCGCGGCGTCTGTTGATCTGCTTCGCGGGCTGGGCGTCTGGGAGGCGGTGCTGGCGATGCGCGCGCACCCTTACAGCCGTCTTGAAACCTGGGAGTGGGAAAATGCTCACGTCTCGTTTGACGCCGCCGAGCTGAAACTGCCGCGCCTGGGCTATATGGTGGAAAACAACGTGCTCCAGCTGGCGCTCTGGCAGACGCTGGAGGCGCACCCGAAGGTGACGCTGCGCGTTCCGGACTCGCTGAAAGCCCTGCATCGTCATGAGGGCGGGTATCTCCTGACGCTGGACAACGACGATGAACTGGCCGTGAAGCTGGTGGTGGGGGCGGATGGCGCAAACTCGCAGGTCAGGCAGATGGCAGGCATTGGGATCCATGCCTGGCAGTACCAGCAGTCCTGCATGCTGATCACCGTCCAGTGCGACAATGCGCCGGGCGAAAGCACCTGGCAGCATTTTACGCCGAACGGCCCGCATGCATTCTTACCGCTGTTTGATCGCTGGGCTTCGCTGGTCTGGTATGACAAACCGGCGCGCATTCGGCAGTTGCAGGGGCTGTCGATGGATCAGTTGCAGCGCGAAATCCGGCAGCACTTCCCGAGCCGTCTGGGGAACGTAACGCCGGTTGCCGCTGGCGCATTCCCGCTGATGCGCCGTCATGCGTTGCAGTATGCCCGTGAAGGGCTGGCGCTGGTGGGTGACGCGGCGCACACCATTCATCCGCTGGCGGGGCAGGGGGTGAATCTGGGATACCGTGACGTCGATGCGTTACTGGACGTTTTAAGCAATGCGCGCGGTCATGCGGAGGCCTGGGCCAGCCATCAGGTGCTGAAGCGCTACCAGACGCGCCGTATGGCGGATAACTTCATCATGCAATCGGGGATGGATCTGTTCTATGCCGGATTCAGTAATGACCTGGCCCCGGTACGCATACTGCGTAACATTGGATTGATGGCGGCAGAACGTGCCGGTGGTCTGAAACGTCAGGCCCTGAAATACGCCCTGGGACTCTAATTCTTTTTCCCTCTCCCCGTGGGGAGAGGGCATCAGGCCACACAACACAAACAACAAAAACAAAAAAGCCCGCAGAGCGGGCTTTTTTGTTTTAAGTGGCTGGGGTGCAGGGATTCGAACCCCGGAATGCTGGTATCAGAAACCAGAGCCTTACCGCTTGGCGACACCCCAATTGCGTTAAACAAACAGCTTAACGACTTTAAAGTGGCTGGGGTACGAGGATTCGAACCTCGGAATGCCGGAATCAGAATCCGGTGCCTTACCGCTTGGCGATACCCCAACAATGTTCAGTTTACCGAATCGTATTCGATAACGTAAATATGGTGGCTACGACGGGATTCGAACCTGTGACCCCATCATTATGAGTGATGTGCTCTAACCAACTGAGCTACGTAGCCAGTACTGCAATCTTCGATGGCTGGGGTACCTGGATTCGAACCAGGGAATGCCGGTATCAAAAACCGGTGCCTTACCGCTTGGCGATACCCCAATACCGCGGAGAACCGCATGATCGAAGAAATATGGCTGGGGTACCTGGATTCGAACCAGGGAATGCCGGTATCAAAAACCGGTGCCTTACCGCTTGGCGATACCCCATCCGTGCAACGCTTACCTGGGAATGGTGCGGGAGGCGAGACTTGAACTCGCACACCTTGCGGCGCCAGAACCTAAATCTGGTGCGTCTACCAATTTCGCCACTCCCGCAAAAAAGATGGTGGCTACGACGGGATTCGAACCTGTGACCCCATCATTATGAGTGATGTGCTCTAACCAACTGAGCTACGTAGCCATCTTTTTTTCGCGTTACCTTATCGGCGTTGCGGGGCGCATTATGCGTATAGACCCTTGCAGCGTCAACACCTTTTTCAATGAAAATGGCCGGAATGTGACTGTTTGGTTAGGTTGCGAACAGCGAGGCCGAATATTCGACAATTATTGGTTATTAATCGATTTTATGCGGGGAAATGAGAGGCAAAAAAATCAGGCCCCGGAGGGCCTGATGATTATCTGAACATTATTTATAGGCAGACTGGTGAACGCCCACTGCGCGTCCTGACGGATCGTTCATGGCTTTGAAAGATTCATCCCATTCAATGGCTTTCGCAGAAGAGCAGGCGACCGATGGGCCACCCGGTACGCACTCGGCTGCACTTGGAACCGGGAACAACTCCTCAAAGATCTCACGGTACAAATACGCTTCTTTCGACGCTGGCGTGTTGTACGGGAAACGGAAGCTCGCCGTTTCCAGTTGTTGATCAGAAACCTGTTTCGCCGCCACCTCTTTCAGGGTGTCGATCCAGCTGTAACCCACGCCATCGGAGAACTGCTCTTTCTGACGCCACGCCACGCTCGCTGGCAGGTAGGATTCAAAACATTCGCGCAGGATATGTTTCTCCATTTTGCCGTTGCCGCACATTTTGTCCTGCGGGTTGATACGCATCGCCACATCCAGGAATTTTTTATCGAGGAACGGTACGCGGGCTTCCACACCCCAGGCAGACATCGCTTTGTTGGCGCGCGCGCAGTCAAACATGTGCAGCGCCTGTAGCTTACGCACCGTTTCTTCATGCAGTTCTTTGGCGTTCGGCGCTTTGTGGAAATAGAGATAACCGCCAAACACTTCGTCAGAACCCTCGCCGGAGAGGACCATCTTGATGCCCATCGCTTTGATCTTCCGCGACATCAAATACATCGGCGTGGAGGCGCGAATGGTGGTCACATCATAAGTTTCAATGTGATAGATCACATCGCGGATCGCATCCAGACCTTCCTGCACGGTGAAGTGAATTTCATGGTGCACCGTACCGAGATGGTTCGCCACTTCCTGGGCGGCTTTCAGGTCAGGTGCCCCTTCCAGACCCACGGCAAAGGAGTGCAGCTGTGGCCACCAGGCTTCAGAGCGCTCCTGATCTTCCACGCGACGGGCTGCGAATTTCTTGGTGATCGCGGAGATCACGGAGGAGTCCAGCCCGCCGGAGAGCAGTACGCCGTAGGGGACGTCTGACATCAGGTGGCTTTTCACAGACTCTTCCAGTGCCTGACGCAGTTCGGCTTTGTCCGTCACGTTGTCTTTCACCGCGTCATAATCAAACCAGTCGCGCTGGTAGTACGGGCGGATTTCACCGTCTTTACTCCAAAGATAGCTGCCTGCCGGGAACTCTTTGATGGTGCGGCACACCGGGACCAGCGCTTTCATCTCTGAGGCAACGTAGAAGTTGCCGTGTTCATCGTGCCCCATGTACAGCGGGATAATACCAATATGGTCGCGGCCAATCAGATAAGCATCTTTTTCGCTGTCGTACAGCGCGAAGGCAAACATACCTTGCAGATCGTCGAGGAACTCCGGACCTTTCTCCTGATACAGCGCCAGGATCACTTCGCAGTCTGAGCCAGTCTGAAACGCGTAGCGATCGCCGTACTCGGCGCGCAGCGCCTGATGGTTGTAAATTTCACCGTTAACAGCCAGCGCGTGCGTTTTTTTCTCGTTATACAGCGGCTGTGCGCCAGCGTTGACATCAACAATGGAGAGACGTTCATGAGCCAGAATCGCTTTATCGCTGGCGTAAACGCCTGACCAGTCCGGACCGCGATGGCGCATCAGGCGGGACAATTCGAGTGCTTTTTTACGCAGTTCGCCCGCGTCAGTTTTAATATCCAGTACGCCAAAAATAGAACACATAACCTTCTCCGTTAACCCTGTTGCGTTGTGATGTTGCTTGCTTATGAAAATGCCGCAAAAGGGGGAGGGGGCGCAAGCGTTTTACGGGTGAAAACGTAAAAAGTGCAATGGCAATTGCTGAATCTTAAAAAATGAGTATGACTAAAGCGATTTTATTGATGTTTATTCAATGAAAGGTGGGTTTCGTTAGATGACGTAAGGATTTCAGGCGGCGGAAATGAAAAACCACGCCCTGAGGCGTGGTTCTGAATTAAATTACGTCGATTTCGTCGACGGAGGGATATATCCAGCTTGGGCGGAACGGCATCGTATCAATGTCATCAAGCTGCGAGACGCCAGACAGCACCAGAATGGTTTCAAGCCCCGCCTGGAAGCCAGCCAGAATATCGGTGCGCAGGTTATCGCCCACAATGACGGTTTCTTCTGAGTGTGCCTGCATCGTATTCAGCGCGGCGCGGATGATCCACGGGCTCGGTTTGCCGACAACAAACGGCTTACGGCCAGAGATTTTTTCGATACCGGCACACAGCGCACCGCAGGCAGGATAAAAACCACGACCGTGCGTATCCGGGTTGGTGGCGATAAAACGTGCACCGTTGGCGACAAAGTAAGCTGCTTTATGCATCATCTCCCAGTTAAAGGAGCGCGTTTCGCCCACGATGACAAAGTCCGGGTTCACGTCGGTAATAGTGAAGCCCGCTTTATATAGCTCGTGGATCAGCGCACCTTCACCAACCACATAGGCTTTTTTGCCTTCCTGACGCTTCAGGAAATCCGCGGTCGCCATTGCAGAGGTATAAAACACGCTGTCCGGGACGTTGACGCCTGCGGTTGCAAAGCGGTTTGCCAGATCCTGACCAGTCTGTGAAGGGTAGTTCGTGAGAAGAACCAGTGGCATTCCTTTGTCGATGATGCGGTGAAGAAACTCCGCAGCACCCGGCACGGCAACGTTGTCGTGCATCAGCACGCCGTCGATATCACAAATTACATTCTTAATGGTCATGGACAATCCGACATCAAAAAAAGAAGGCGTTACTATAAGGTCCGATCAGGATTCCAGCAAATGTTGCAGCAGGATCCCGTTGAGCATGGCACGTTTTACCAGGGCGAATGCGCCAATCGCCGAGCGGTGATCGAGCGTAGAGCGCACCACCGGCAAGTTCTGGCGAAAGGCTTTCAGCGCCTGGGTATTGATGCAGCCTTCAATCGCGGGCAGTAACACTTTTTCGGCTTCCACAATCTCACCGGCAATCACCACTTTTTGCGGATTGAACAGGTTGATGGCAATGGCGATGGTTTTACCCAGGTGGCGTCCTACCTGTTCGATCACTTCGCAGGCCAGCGCATCACCTTTATTAGCGGCTTTGCAGATGGCGCCGATCTTACAATCGTCCAGCGTGACGCGGCTCTGGTAACCCTGTTCCAGCAGGTGGCGAACGCGATGTTCAATGGCGGCATTGGCGGCAACGGTTTCAAGACAGCCAAAGTTACCGCAGTGGCAGCGCTCGCCAAGCGGTTCAACCTGAATATGACCAATCTCGCCGACGTTGCCGTTACGGCCAATAAAAATGCGGCCATTTGAGATGATGCCCGCACCTGTACCACGGTGAACGCGCACCAGAATAGAGTCTTCGCAATCCTGGCTCGCACCAAAGTAGTGCTCCGCCAGCGCCAGCGAGCGGATATCGTGACCAACAAAGCAGGTCAGCTTAAAGCGCTTTTCCAGCGCCTCAACCAGCCCCCAGTTCTCTACCTTAATATGCGGCATGTAGCGAATAACGCCGCTTTCCGGGTCAACCAGGCCGGGCAAAATCACCGAGATGGCGATGAGTTCACGGATCTTGCGCTGACAGCTTTCGATAAAATGCGCAATGGTATTCAGTAACGCGTGTTCAAGCGTCTCCTGCGTGCGCTCAGGAAGGGGGTAGTGCTCTTCGGCAATGGCCTTACTGCTCAGATCGTAGAGCGTAAGCGTGGTGTCATGACGGCCTAAGCGGACGCCAATCGCCTGAAAATTGCGGGTTTCCGTGACAATGGAAATCGCGCGGCGGCCCCCGGTGGAGGCCTGCTGATCGACTTCTTTGATCAGGCCGCGCTCAATAAGCTGACGTGTAATTTTTGTCACGCTGGCGGGAGCAAGCTGGCTTTGTTCGGCTATCTGAATGCGTGAGATTGGCCCGTGCTGGTCAATCAGGCGATAAACTGCCGCGCTGTTAAGTTGTTTAACGAGATCGACATTACCGATTTGAGCTTGTCCGCCTGGTGTCATACTTTTACTTACTCAGTGACGACCTCGTTACCATTAACGATGGTCTTAATAATTTTATAATCGTGTGTGAACGCCGTCAGGTTTGCAACCATACCTGGCGCAATACCGCCAAGCTGTTTATCGACGCCAATGGCGCGCGCCGGATAAAGCGTGGCCATGCGCAACACTTCCTCAAGCGCAATGCCGCAATGCTCAACGAGGTTACGAACCCCTTCGATCATTGTCAGCGAAGAACCGCTCAGCGTGCCGTTCTCATCCACACACAGTCCATTCCGGTAGTATATTGTTTTACCAGCAAAAATGAACTGGTCAATATTCGCCCCTGCCGGAGCGGTGGCATCCGTGACCAGGCAGAGCTTGTCGCCCTTAAGGCGCTTGGCGTTGCGGATATTGGTGTAATCGACATGCAGGCCGTCAGCGATAATGCCGCAGTAGACGTCCGGTTCATCCAGAATTGCGCCGACCAGCCCCGGTTCGCGGCCGGTAATATACGGCATTGCGTTATAGAGGTGCGTGGCAAACGTGATGCCCGCGCGGAAGCCAGCTTTCGCCTCTTTCAGCGTCGCGTTCGAATGACCCGCAGACACCACAATCCCGGCGGCAGCCAGCTTGCTGATCACGTCCGTGCCGGTCATTTCCGGTGCCAGCGTCACTTTGGTGATCACATCGGCATTGGCGCACAGGTAATCCACCAGCTCGGCATCGGGTTTACGCACGTAATTCGGGTTATGGGTGCCTTTCTTGACCATGTTCAGCCATGGTCCTTCCAGGTGCAAACCCAGCGCCTGATTCGGGTGTTTTGCCAGGTAGTCGCGCATCACGCGGATACCCTGTTTCATCAGGTCATCGCTGCTGGTAATCAGTGTTGGCAGATAGCTGGTGCAGCCCGATTTCTCGTTGGCTCTTTGCATGATTTCCAGCGTTTCAACCGTTACCGCCTCTGCGGTATCGTTAAACTGGACACCGCCGCAGCCGTTGAGCTGTACGTCGATGAAACCGGGGGAGATTACTGCTCCATTGAGGGAACGCTGTTCGATCTCCGGCGGCAGTTCCGCCAGCGGGCAAACACGTTCAATCAGGCCATTGGCGATAACGATCGCATGGTCATCCAGAATTTCATGGCCGGTATAAATCCGACCGTGGGTTAAAGCGTACATATCGACCCCCGGTTAAAAAAAGCGACCGCCCCGGATAAAAGAGGCGGTTATTCAATTACAGACCTTTAATGTTCTCAGCTTCCAGCTCGTTGAAGTATTTCAGCGTTTTCACTTTCAGCTCCATGGTGGACGGTTCGTCACACACGACAACCGCTTTTGGATGCAACTGTAAGCAGCTGATCGTCCACATATGGTTCACGTTACCTTCAACGGCAGCCTGAAGCGCTTGCGCTTTCACCGCGCCCAGCACCAGAATCATCACCTCTTCGGCATCCAGCAGCGTGCCCACGCCCACGGTCAGGGCGTATTTAGGTACCTGATTGACGTCGCCGTCAAAGAAGCGGGAGTTAGCCACACGCGTGTCATGGGTCAGCGTTTTAATACGGGTGCGGGAAGCCAGTGACGATGCCGGTTCGTTGAACGCGATGTGACCGTCGTTGCCTACGCCGCCCATAAACAGGTGGATTTTACCGTAGGAACGGATTTTTTCTTCATACTGACGGCATTCTGCGTCAATATCAGGCGCGTTTCCATTCAGCAGATTAATGTTTTCCGCCGGAATATCAACGTGATCGAAGAAGTTGCGGTGCATAAAACTGTGGTAACTTTCCGGATGTTCCTTTGGCAGGCCGACATATTCGTCCATGTTGAAGGTTACAACGTGTTTGAAGCTAACCTGGCCCGCTTTGTGCATTTCAACCAGAGCTTTATACGCGGTCAGGGGTGTACCGCCGGTTGGAAGACCGAGAACGAAAGGACGATCGGCTGTTGGTTTGAACGCGTTGATGCGGTTAACGATATGACGCGCAGCCCATTTTCCGACTTGTTCAGCTGTTGCCAAGGGAATCAGTCTCATTATTCACCTCTAAAGTTTAAGTAAAAGTGGGCGGATGATTAGTGCAACCTGAACTAAGCGTAACCTGGAACCTTTCAGGCCGGATCAATCCGTCTTGATTTTTTGAATGATAAAATAAGTTTTCGTCGTTAGCCAGCGAAAGGGAGGGTTTAATACGATATTTGGTGACAATAATCACAAAAAATAGGTGTTTAATTTGCGATACGAATTAATTTTTCACACACTCACACTGCCAGTGAATCATCAACTGTATCTATCGTTCGTGACACAATAAAAACATAGTTTATGCGCGAGTCTTAACAATGGGTCTCGTAGGGGGAATAGGATGAATATTTTAGGTTTTTTCCAGCGCCTCGGTAGGGCTTTGCAGCTCCCTATCGCCGTGCTACCGGTTGCAGCATTGCTGCTGCGATTCGGGCAACCCGATCTTCTTAACGTGCCGTTTATTGCCCAGGCAGGCGGCGCAATTTTTGACAACCTGGCGCTGATTTTCGCCATCGGTGTGGCGTCAAGCTGGTCTAAAGACAGCGCTGGTGCCGCGGCACTGGCAGGGGCTGTCGGTTACTTCATCCTCACGAAAGCGATGGTAACCATCAACCCTGAAATCAACATGGGTGTGCTGGCAGGTATCATTACCGGTCTGGTCGGTGGTGCCGTGTACAACCGTTGGGCGGGTATCAAACTGCCTGACTTCCTGAGCTTCTTCGGCGGTAAACGTTTTGTACCGATTGCGACGGGCTTTTTCTGTCTGATCCTCGCAGCCATCTTTGGCTACGTGTGGCCACCGGTGCAGCATGCTATCCATGCGGGCGGCGAGTGGATCGTGTCTGCGGGTGCAATGGGTGCGGGCATCTTCGGTTTCATTAACCGTCTGCTGATCCCAACCGGTCTGCATCAGGTACTGAACACCATCGCGTGGTTCCAGATTGGTGAGTTCACCAACGCGGCTGGCGCGGTGTTCCACGGTGATATCAACCGCTTCTACGCAGGCGACGGCACCGCGGGCATGTTCATGTCTGGCTTCTTCCCAATCATGATGTTTGGTCTGCCTGGCGCTGCGCTGGCAATGTACCTGGCTGCGCCGAAAGCGCGTCGCCCAATGGTTGGCGGGATGCTGCTGTCCGTTGCGATCACCGCTTTCCTGACCGGCGTGACCGAGCCACTGGAATTCCTGTTCATGTTCCTGGCTCCGCTGCTGTATCTGATGCACGCGATCCTGACCGGTATCAGCCTGTTCGTCGCCACCCTTCTGGGTATCCATGCTGGCTTCTCCTTCTCCGCAGGCGCTATCGACTATGTGTTGATGTACAACCTGCCAGCGGCAAGCAGCAACGTCTGGATGCTGGTGGTGATGGGTCTGGTGTTCTTCGTTATCTACTTCGTTCTGTTCAGCGCGGTTATTCGTATGTTTAACCTGAAAACGCCGGGCCGCGAAGATACGAAAGACGATGTGGTGACCAGTGAAGCAAACAGCAATACCGAAGAAGGTTTAACCCAGCTGGCAACCAGCTACATTGCCGCTGTAGGCGGTACTGACAACCTGAAAGCGATCGATGCCTGTATTACCCGTCTGCGTCTGACCGTAGGTGACTCTGCACGCGTGAGTGATGCAATGTGCAAACGCCTGGGCGCGTCAGGTGTGGTGAAACTAAACAAGCAAACCATCCAGGTTATCGTGGGTGCGAAAGCCGAATCGATCGGCGATGAAATGAAAAAAGTGGTTGCCCGTGGGCCGGTCGCTGCCGCCTCAACGGACAGCGCGCCAGTAGCTGACGCGCCGGTTGCAAAACCGCAGGCGGTGCCAAATGCGGTGACCATCGCTGCGCTGGTCTCTCCGGTGACAGGTGATCTGGTTGCGCTTGAGCAGGTGCCTGACGAAGCGTTCGCCAGCAAAGCGGTCGGTGACGGCGTGGCGGTGAAACCAACGGACAAAACCGTTGTATCTCCTGCGGCCGGTACTATCGTGAAAATCTTCAACACCAACCACGCGTTCTGCCTCGAAACCGAAAAAGGCGCGGAGATCGTTGTCCATATGGGTATCGATACCGTTGCGCTGAACGGTCAGGGCTTTACTCGCCTGGTGGAAGAGGGTGCCGAAGTGGTGGCAGGTCAGCCGATTCTGGAGATGGATCTGGATTACCTCAATGCCAATGCGCGCTCCATGATTAGCCCGGTCGTGTGCAGCAACATCGACGACTTCAGCGGTCTGGTGATCCAGGCGCAGGGTCAGGTGGTTGCAGGCCAGACGCCACTGTATGAGATTAAAGGCAAGTAATCGCTCCTGAGTAGAGTTATGCCTTTAGCGGCGGGGGATATCCTCCGCCGCTTTTTTTTGCAGCATTTGCCCCCATTATTTTCTTCCGGGACGTTTTAAGGGTTGTCACTACGTCCGGCTTATAAGATCATATGCCGTTATACGTTGTTTACGCTTTGAGGAATCCACGATGAGTGAGGCAGAAGCCCGCCCGAGTAACTTTATTCGTCAGATCATCGATGAAGATCTGGCCAGTGGTAAGCACACCACAGTCCACACGCGTTTCCCGCCGGAGCCAAATGGCTACCTGCACATTGGTCACGCCAAATCGATCTGCCTGAACTTTGGTATTGCGCAAGACTACCAGGGGCAGTGCAACCTGCGTTTCGATGACACCAACCCAGTAAAAGAAGACATCGAATACGTTGAGTCGATTAAAAACGACGTGCAATGGCTGGGCTTTAACTGGTCTGGCGATATCTGCTACTCCTCTGACTATTTCGATCAGCTGTATGCCTATGCGGTTGAACTGATCAACAAAGGTCTGGCGTACGTCGACGAACTGTCTGCTGACGAAATCCGTGAATACCGCGGTACGCTGACTCAGCCTGGCAAAAACAGCCCGTTCCGCGACCGCAGCGTGGAAGAGAACCTGGCGCTGTTTGAAAAAATGCGTGCCGGTGGCTTCGAAGAAGGCAAAGCGTGTCTGCGCGCCAAAATCGATATGGCGTCTCCGTTCATCGTGATGCGCGATCCGGTGCTGTACCGCATTAAGTTCGCGGAACACCACCAGACCGGTAACAAGTGGTGCATCTACCCGATGTACGACTTCACCCACTGCATCAGCGATGCGCTGGAAGGCATTACGCACTCGCTGTGTACGCTGGAATTCCAGGACAACCGTCGTCTGTACGACTGGGTGCTGGATAACATCACCATTCCTGTGCATCCGCGTCAGTACGAGTTCTCTCGTCTGAACCTGGAATACACCGTCATGTCCAAGCGTAAGCTGAACCTGCTGGTGACCGACAAGCACGTCGAAGGCTGGGACGACCCGCGTATGCCGACCATCTCTGGCCTGCGTCGTCGTGGTTATACTTCTGCGTCCATTCGTGAATTCTGCAAACGTATTGGCGTCACCAAGCAGGACAACACCATCGAAATGGCGTCTCTGGAATCCTGCATTCGTGAAGACCTCAACGAAAACGCGCCGCGCGCGATGGCCGTGATCGATCCGGTTAAGCTGGTTATCGAAAACTACCCGCAGGGCGAAAGCGAACTGGTCTCCATGCCTAACCATCCGAACAAACCGGAAATGGGAAGCCGTGACGTGCCGTTCAGCGGTGAAATCTGGATCGACCGTGCTGACTTCCGCGAAGAAGCCAACAAGCAGTACAAGCGTCTGGTGCTGGGTAAAGAAGTGCGTCTGCGTAACGCCTATGTGATCAAAGCCGAGCGCGTAGAGAAAGATGCGGAAGGTAACATCACGACCATCTTCTGTACGTACGACGCAGAGACGCTGAGCAAAGATCCGGCTGATGGTCGTAAAGTGAAAGGTGTAATCCACTGGGTGAGCGCACAGCATGCGCTGCCGGTTGAGATCCGTCTTTACGATCGTCTGTTCAGCGTGCCTAACCCAGGTGCTGCGGAAGACTTCCTGGCGGTTATCAACCCTGAGTCGCTGATTATCAAGCAGGGTTATGCCGAGCCGTCTCTGAAAGCCGCTGAAGCGGGCAAAGCGTTCCAGTTCGAACGTGAAGGCTACTTCTGCCTGGACAGCCGTTACAGCACGGCAGAAAAACCGGTATTTAACCGTACCGTCGGCCTGCGTGATACCTGGACTAAGATCGGCGAATAATATTGCTGCTCTGGTCAAGGAGAAACAAACGCCGCTTATTGCGGCGTTTTTTTTATTTAATGATCATGGTATTAAGCCAGGGCTTAAAGATAAGCCGCTAAAATATCAGGTCAATGTGGTGCTACTTATTTTTCTAAAAAAAGTTTGTATTTTTACGAAATATAAAGAGGATGAAAAATAAACAGCAAATACCTGCGCGACCCGATGAAATTTCTGATATTTCCCCGCCAATCCTCGCTCTCCTCTAAATGTTACAAAGCACTACGAATTATGTGCACTTCGTCATAATCCTGACTTTTGCCCACGGAAAAGCATTGATAATTCGCGTCGCGAAAAATAACCTAAAGACGGTAGTTAATTCGAGGGTATTTCTGACTACCCCTGACCTTTTGGTCTTTTCTGTTTTTCGCCGTTTAAGGCGTTTTAATTCGTCAAAGAGGAATAATCTATGCGTACGTTCAGTGGCAAACGTAGTGCGCTGGCGCTGGCTATCGCCGGTGTCACAGCAATGTCGGGCCTGGTGGTTGCGCCAGAGGCAAAAGCAGCAGGTTTCATTGAAGATTCTACCCTCACGGGCGGTGTTTATTACTGGCAGCGTGAGCGTGACCGTAAAGACGTTGCGGAAGATAAATACAAAACTAACCTTTCTCACTCCACCTGGAACGCCAACCTGGATTTCCAGTCAGGCTATGCCGCCGATATGTTTGGTCTGGATATTGCGGCATTCACGGCAATCGAAATGGCTGAAAATGGCGACAGCGGCCACCCGAACGAAATTGCGTTCTCCTCCAGCAATAAAGCCTATGACGAAGACTGGTCCGGTGATAAAAGCGGTATCAGCCTGTACAAGGCAGCAGCGAAATTCAAATACGGCCCGGTGTGGGCACGTGGGGGCTATATTCAGCCAACCGGTCAAACGCTGTTAGCGCCGCACTGGAGCTTTATGCCGGGTACCTACCAGGGCGCGGAAGCCGGGGCTAACTTTGACTACGGCGATGCGGGCGCGTTGAGCTTCTCGTATATGTGGACCAACGAGTACAAAGCACCGTGGCACATTGAGATGGACAAGTTCTACCAGGGCGATCGTAAAACCAAAGTGGATTATCTCCACTCTTTGGGTTTGAAATACGACTTTAAAAATGACCTTGTCCTGGAAGCAGCGTTTGGTCAGGCTGAAGGCTACATGGATCAGTACTTTGCTAAAGCATCGTATAAATTCGATATCGCTGGCAGCCCACTCTCTACCAGCTATCAGTTCTATGGCGCACGTGACAAAGCCGATGCGCAAAATAACTTAAGGACTAATGATGAGGTCGCGCTGGCCAACGACTTATATGACGGCACGGCCTGGCTGCAAGCCTTAACGTTTGGCTATAAGATCGGCCAGGTGGATCTGCGCCTTGAGGGTACATGGGTTAAGGCTGACGGTAATCAGGGCTTCTTCCTGCAACGCATGACGCCAACTTACGCTTCATCAAACGGTCGCCTGGATATCTGGTGGGATAACCGTTCTGATTTCAACGCCAATGGTGAAAAGGCGGTGTTCTTCGGCGCGATGTACGACCTCAAAAACTGGAACCTTGCAGGATGGTCAGTGGGTGCGTCCTACGCTTACGGTTGGGATGCTAAACCAAGCAGCGCGCCGATCTACGATCAGAGCCAGCGCCTGAAAGAGTCTGCCTATAGCCTGGATGCTGCCTACGTCCTCCAGGATGGCCGTGCCAAGGGAACCATGTTCAAGCTGCATTTCACTCAGTATGACAACCACTCCGATCTGCCAAGCTACGGCGGGGGATATAACAACATCTTCCAGGATGAACGTGACGTGAAATTCATGGTCATTGCGCCATTCACAATCTTCTGATGAACACGCTGGCGGGTGAAGTCCCGCCAGCATGGAGACTGCACATGATGAAAAAATGGGTAATCGTTGCGCTGCTGGCATCGGGGCTGGTGGCGTGTGCGCAGGATCAGGCGCAGAAAGAAGACTCCCGTCTGAAGGAGGCGTATAGCGCCTGCATCAATACAGCACAAGGATCGCCAGAGAAGATTGAAGCCTGTCAGAGCGTGCTGAATGTGCTGAAAAAAGAGAAAGCGCATGAGCAGTTTGCGACGCAGGAAAGCGTTCGCGTGATGGATTACCAGGCCTGTATTCAGGCGCGTAAAACCGGTAACGATCAGGAAGTGGCGAAGCGTTGCGATAAGATCTGGGACGAGATACGCAATAACAACAAATAAGTTGTTTTCACGCCCGGTGGCGTTGCGCTACCGGGCTTTTTATTGCCCAAAAAAGGCAAAAAAAAGCCAACCTTTCGGCTGGCTCAGAGTATGAACACTCGCTTATTTTGCGTCGTGCGCATGTTCATTTTCACGGCAATCGCCTTCAGCGCAGTGACCGTACAGGTACAGGCTGTGGTTGGTCAGGCGGATGCCATGACGGGCGGCGATTTCACGCTGGCGTGATTCAATGGAATCATCGCTGAATTCAATGACCTTGCCACAGTCGAGGCAGATCAGGTGATCGTGGTGGTGCTGCTGAGTCAGTTCGAACACGGATTTACCGCCTTCGAAATTATGACGAGTAACAATGCCCGCGTCATCAAACTGGTTCAGCACACGATAGACGGTTGCCAGCCCAATCTCTTCACCCATATCGATAAGACGCTTATAAAGGTCTTCCGCACTGACATGGTGATTGTCTGGCCCCTGAAGCACTTCAAGGATTTTTAACCGAGGAAGCGTTACTTTCAGGCCAGCTTTCTTTAATGCGGTATTGTTGTCAGTCATGCGGAATCTGTCCTGTTGCTAAACGATTCACTTCAAAAGAAGAAGTGACAGAAAATGCACTTGGGATAATGCGTCTCATTATAGAACTGCCATGGCTAAATGAAAACTGCAAGTCTCAAGCAAAGTATGCTTATAAAAACGTGGTATCACCAACAAACTTGTTCGATGGCACCCACTTTTTACCAGGGGGATATTGTACAGGTCTGGACGAAAAAGTTAAAAGTTTGTAGCAATTAATTTAATCGGTTTTACCTGGAAACGGGCGCAACCGGAGTTGCGCCGCAGGGATATCAGGCGTTAAGGATATCGTCCAGGTTCAGCTCTTCACGAACCTGCTTAACCCATTTTTCTACACGTTCAGCGGTCAGCTCTGGCTGACGGTCTTCATCAATGGCCAGGCCAACGAAGTGATCGTCATCGGCCAGACCTTTGGACGCTTCGAAGTGGTAACCGGCAGTTGGCCAGTGACCGACGATCGCCGCACCGCGTGGCTCAATGATGTCGCGAATGGTGCCCAGCGCATCACAGAAATACTCTGCATAGTCTTCCTGATCGCCACAACCGAACAGGGCAACCAGCTTGCCGTTGAAGTCTACTTCTTCCAGCGTTGGGAAGAAATCATCCCAGTCACACTGTGCTTCACCGTAGTACCAGGTCGGGATGCCCAGCAGCAGGATGTCATAGCCCTCGAGATCTTCTTTGCTGCTCTTGGCGATGTCATGCACATCAGCAACGTCTTTACCGAGCTGTTTTTGAATGTTTTTTGCGATATTTTCAGTATTGCCGGTATCACTGCCAAAGAAAATGCCGATGATTGCCATGAGTAAAATAACCTCTTGAAACTTAATGGTATGGTGGCGCAAATTGTCCACGGATAAGGGCAATAATAGCAGAACAGGCAACCCTGCGGAAACAGCTATCACGCAGGACTGCACTCTGTGCTACATGAAAAAGATAATATTGGGGATTTTCTGACTCACGCCTTGCCGCGTAACGTCTCAAGCTGGGCGATCAGCATCTCTTCGATCAGTTCGCTGCGGCTGATGTTGCGCGCGTCAGCTAACTCGTTAAGCGCATCGACGGCATCGGCATTCAGCTTCAGTTCGACACGCTTAAGTCCACGATTTTTATCGCGTTTAAGCTGGTTGCGTTTATTGATACGCAGCTGTTCATCGCGCGAAAGCGGATTCGTTTTCGGTCGTCCCGGTCGACGCTCATTCGCGAACAGATCTAGTGTCGTACGGTCCGTTTGTTCTTTGGCCATGATTCTGAGACTTCGGGGGAAACACGCCGCCCTGCTAATGCCCGGGCGATAAGCGCGCCATCATACATTACCCAAATCCACACGCCAACGACTGGAAGCCCGTCGGCTTCCGGTCGCTGGCTTTTTAATCAATTCGCAGTATCAGTAAGATAGCGGCGAATGGCGCGCAGGACGGCATCCGGTTTTTCCGCGTGTACCCAGTGCCCGGCACCGGCAATGACGTGAGCACGGGCCTGCGGGAACTGTGCCAGCAGCGTGTCTCGGTACGCGTCAGTAACGTAAGGGGAGTTGCCGCCGCGAATAAAGAGGGTAGGGTGTGGCCAGGCGGGCACGGTTTCCCAACCCACAATATGCGAATACTGATCCCAGAGCACCGGGACGTTAAAGCGCCATTGTCCGTCAACAAACGATTTCAGCAGGAACTGCACCACGCCTTCTTCATCGAGATGCTCGCGCATAACGGTAGCCGCCTGCTGGCGTGTGGAGACGCCTGACGCCGTCACGGCGTTGATTGCAGCGAAAATCTCATCGTGACGACGAACGTCATAATTGACGGGTGCCACGTCAATGACCACCAGCCCGGAGATCCGCTCAGGGGCCAGCGCAGTGAGCGCCATCACCGCTTTGCCGCCCATTGAATGCCCGATGAACGTCGCTTTCTGGATATCGTTCGCATCGAGGGTGTCACGCAGATCCTGCGCCATGGCGGCGTAGGTCATCTCCTCCGAGCGCCCGGAAAGTCCGTGATTGCGCATATCAACCTGGAGGATCGCGTGATCGGTCACTAAATCGCGCGCCAGCACGCCCAGGTTATCCAGGCTACCAAACAGGCCGTGAACCAGTACGATGGGAGAATTATTGTTCGGCGATTGTGCAGTTTGCGCTCGGGTATTCAATTTCATGGCAAAGTTCTTTTTTTAGGTTTGTCAGGTTAGGGTATCATGTTGACCATTCTGCCGCCCGGGGGCAAGGATCCAGTTTAATCCGACTTTTGCCGCCAACCTGGTTTGACGCTATCCGCTGTTGGGATTTGACCTTATAATCTCAACGACTTGTATTCAGATAAGATATCGCACTGGATTAAGATGAAAACAATCGAAGTTGATGACGAACTCTATCAGTATATTGCCAGCCAGACGCGGCATATTGGGGAGAGCGCGTCCGACATTTTACGGCGCATGCTTAAAATTTCCGCCGCCTCACAGCCCACTCCTGCCACTAAAGATGTCGTGTCTCAGCCGAGCGTTGTTGCACAAGTAAAACCTGCCGTCATGCCGGCAAAAGACAAAGTGCGCGCGATGCGCGAGCTGCTGCTGTCCGATGAATATGCAGAGCAGAAAAAGGCGGTTAACCGCTTTATGCTGGTGCTGTCTACACTTTACTCTCTGGATCACAAAGCATTTGCTGAAGCGACAGAGTCGCTGCACGGTCGCACGCGCGTTTACTTTGCAGGCGACGAGCAGACCCTGCTGCAAAATGGCAACCAAACCAAACCCAAACATGTTCCCGGTACGCCATACTGGGTGATCACCAACACCAATACGGGCCGCAAGTGCAGCATGATCGAACATATCATGCAATCCATGCAGTTCCCGGCGGAATTGATCGAAAAGGTTTGCGGTACAATTTAACCCTTGCATCAGAAGGACCAGGCAATGGCAAATCACAGCCGTGCAGGACAACCTGCACAACAACGCGATTTGATTAACGTCGCTCAACTGACCGCGCAGTACTACGTGCTGAAACCGGTCGTGGGCAACGCAGAACACGCAGTGAAGTTTGGTACATCTGGCCACCGCGGCAGCGCGGCGCGCCATAGCTTTAACGAACCGCACATTCTGGCCATTGCTCAGGCCATCGCGGAAGAGCGCGCCAAAAATGGCGTCACCGGTCCGTGCTATGTAGGGAAAGATACCCACGCCCTGTCTGAACCTGCTTTTATCTCCGTACTGGAAGTGCTGGCGGCGAACGGCGTAGACGTGATTGTTCAGGAGAACAACGGTTTCACGCCAACGCCTGCGGTGTCTAACGCTATTCTGGTACACAACAAAAAAGGTGGCGCGCAGGCTGACGGTATTGTCATCACCCCGTCCCACAACCCACCGGAAGATGGCGGCATCAAGTACAACCCACCTAACGGTGGTCCGGCAGATACCAACGTCACGAAAGTGGTGGAAGATCGCGCCAACGCGTTGCTGGCTAACGGTCTGAACGGCGTGAAGCGCATCTCGCTGGATGAAGCCATGGCCTCCGGTCATGTGAAAGAGCAGGACCTGGTGCAGCCGTTTGTGGAAGGGCTGGCGGATATCGTTGATATGGCCGCGATCCAGAAAGCTGGCCTGAAACTGGGCGTGGATCCGCTGGGTGGCTCCGGTATCGAATACTGGAAACGCATTGCTGAGCACTACAAGCTCGATCTGACCATCGTGAACGATCACGTTGATCAGACGTTCCGCTTTATGCACCTGGATAAAGACGGCGCAATCCGTATGGACTGCTCGTCCGAATGTGCAATGGCTGGCCTGCTGGCGCTGCGTGACAAGTTCGACCTGGCGTTTGCCAACGACCCGGACTACGACCGCCACGGCATCGTCACCCCGGCAGGGCTGATGAACCCGAACCACTACCTGGCAGTGGCGATCAACTACCTGTTCCAGCACCGTCCGCAGTGGGGGAAAGAGGTGGCTGTTGGTAAAACGCTGGTCTCTTCCGCCATGATCGACCGCGTGGTCGATGCGCTGGGCCGCAAGCTGGTGGAAGTGCCGGTGGGCTTCAAATGGTTTGTTGACGGTCTGCACGACGGCAGCTTCGGCTTCGGCGGTGAAGAGAGCGCGGGGGCATCGTTCCTGCGCTTCGACGGTACCCCATGGTCAACCGACAAAGACGGCATCATCATGTGCCTGCTGGCGGCGGAAATTACCGCGGTTACGGGTAAGAACCCGCAGGAACATTACAACGAACTGGCGGAACGTTTCGGCGCGCCAAGCTATAACCGTATCCAGGCTGGCGCCACGTCTGCGCAAAAAGCTGCTCTGTCAAAACTCTCTCCGGAAATGGTCAGCGCCAGCACCCTGGCAGGTGACCCTATCACCGCGCGTCTGACGGCAGCACCGGGTAACGGCGCATCCATCGGCGGCCTGAAGGTGATGACCGAAAACGGCTGGTTCGCCGCGCGTCCATCCGGTACGGAAGATGCGTACAAAATCTATTGTGAAAGTTTCCTCGGCGCTGAGCACCGTCAGCAGATTGAGAAAGAAGCGGTAGAGATTGTCAGCGAAGTGCTGAAAAACGCATAAGTCGTGTTCGGGTGCGGGCTGATGCCCTCACCCCGGCCCTCTCCCACGAGGAGAGGGAGAAAACATTAAAAACGGCAACCTCAGGGTTGCCGTTTTGCATTGACTTCGTAGGCCCGGTAAGCGTTAGCGCACCGGGCTTTTTTTTAGCTATGTTTGTTCTTCAATTCAAATCTCGGCGACACCAGACCGTACAGCGTCCAGCCCATAAACGTCACCATCGCGCCGTAGAGCATCGCCTCCTGACCGGAGGAGTAGAGCGCGTAGAAGCTGTAAATCGCCCCAATCAGCGCCACGATATTGGCCGCCCGCGCTTTGCGCGGATCCACCTTCGCCACCTTCTGAATGATCACCAGCGCCGCCATCGACAGAATGTACGGAATGATGTTCGTCACCACCGCCAGGTTGACCAGCACGTTAAACTGGCTGTTCAGCGACGGGCTGATGGTCATCAGCGACAATCCGCTCTGGAAAATTACAATTGCCAGCATACCCTGTACCGGTGCATCCGCTTTGGTGACGCGGGAGAAGATTTTCGGGAAATAACCTTCGTCAGCGGAAGATTTGAATACCTGAGCAATGGTGAACTGCCAGCCCAGCAGCGAGCCGCAGCAGGACATCACCATCAGTCCCATGATCACTTTCCCGACTTCCGGCGTAAACATCTGCGCAAACGCCAGCCCGAACGGGGCCGTGGAGTTAGCCAGATCCATATTAGGTACAATCCCCGCAATCACGTTGGTCGAGATGATGTAGATCACCGCCGCCCCCAGCGTTCCGCCGAGTACCGCGATCGGCACGTTTTTCTCCGGGTTTTCCACCACTTCCGCATTCGCGCAGGCCGACTCCAGACCGAGGAAAGCCCACAGCGTCATGGCGATGGACGATCCCACGGCGGTGAAGAACGGCACGTGATGAGGATTCCAGGAGTTGGCGTACAGCGTCGGGCTGAACCAGAACCAGCCGATGATGCACAGACCGACCACCGGGATGATCACGCCCCAGACGGTGATGCTGCTGAGTTGTCCGGTAATGCGCGCGCCGCCAAAGTTAGCGACGGTGCAGATCCACAGCACGCCGATGGTCGCCAGCCCAATCTGCACCGGCGTCAGCGTCGCGCCAAACAGCTCCGTGCCGTAACCGACGGCGGAAATGGCAATCGCCACGTTAGCGATCAGCAGCGACACACCGTAGGTATAGTTGGCCATAAAGTTACCGGACTTACCGAACGCATATTCGGCATAGCCCCCCATCCCGCCTGACTTGCGGCTGAACATGCCGCACTTGGCAAACGCCCACGCCAGCGCCATCGAACCTACGGCGGTAACAAGCCAGGAGATAATCGAAATCGTCCCCACTTCAGCGAGCTTGGTGGGCAGCATGATGATCCCGGAACCCATCATATTTACCATAGTGAGAATAGTGAGTTGCACCACGCCCATCTTGTTGGCCTTACTCATAATTTTTCTCCTTTCAGCAGCGATGGCTGAGCGGCAGGTTGTTTGATGACATAGCAGCGCACCTCTTTGCGACCGTCACACTCCTCGACGTAAACCCCCTGTAACTCAGGGGCAAAACCCGGCAGCAGATTGATTCCCTCTTCCAGCGCGGCAAAATAGCGCAGCACGGAACCGCCCCAGACTTCCCCCGGCACCACGCACAGCACCCCCGGTGGGTAAGGCAGCGCACCTTCCGCGGCGATACGGCCTTCTGCATCGCGCAGGGACACCAGTTCAACCTCACCGCGCAGATAGGCATAGTTCGCCTCCTGCGGATCCATCATGACGCGCGGGAAGTGAGACTTGCGGAACATCTCTTTTTGCAACTGTTTCACGTTGTGGCGGGCGTAGAGATCGTGCATCTCCTGGCAGATCTGGCGCAGGGTATAATCCGCATAACGTTCCGGATGTTGCTTACAGAGAGAGGGCAGAACCTCTTTCAGCGGCACATCGCTCTGGAGCAGTTTCTCGAAGCGCACCAGTTGGGCGACGAGCTGCTGCAATTTGCCCATGTCCTCTGCCGGGGTGAGCAGGAAGAGAATGGAGTTGAGGTCGCATTTTTCCGGCACGATGCCGTTTTCACGCAGGAAGTTGGCGAGGATGGTGGCGGGCACGCCGAAATCATCGTACTCACCGGTGCGGGCGTTGATGCCCGGCGTGGTCAGCAGCAGTTTGCACGGGTCGATAAAATACTGGTGTTCGGCATATCCCTCAAAGGCGTGCCAGCGTTCGCCCGGCACGAAATGGAAGAAGCGCAGATCGGTGGCAATGTCCGCCGTATCCCAGCTTTCCCACGGACGACCATCCACCGTCTCCGGCACAAACGGGCGAATAAACTGACAGTTCTGAAGGATCAGTTTCCGCGCTTCGATACCCGTCACCACGCAGTCCATCCACATGTTGCGCCCACTTTGCCCCTCGTGCATGCGGGCGTTAATATCCAGGGCGGCAAACAGCGGATAAAACGGGCTGGTGGAGGCGTGCATCATAAAGGCATTGTTGAGACGCTTATGCGGAACATAGCGCGGCTGGCCTTTGATGTGGCTGTCCTTCTTATGGATTTGCGAGGTTTGCGAGAACCCCGCCTGCTGCTTATGCACCGACTGGGTAACCAAAATGCCCGGATCGTTTTCGTTCAGCTCCAGCAGCAGCGGCGAGCAGTCGGCCATCATCGGGATAAACTGCTCGTAACCCACCCAGGCGGAGTCAAACAGAATGTAATCGCACAGGTGACCAATCTTATCCACCACCTGACGGGCGTTATAGATGGTGCCGTCGTAGGTGCCCAGCTGGATCACCGCCAGGCGGAACGGACGTTCATCCCGCGCGCGGCCTGGCGCGACCTCTGACACCAGCTCCCGCAGGTAGCGCTCTTCAAAACAGTGTGCGTCAATCCCGCCGATAAACCCGTACGGGTTGCGCGCCGTTTCCAGATATACCGGCGTCGCTCCTGCCTGTAACAGCGCGCCGTGGTGATTAGATTTATGGTTATTGCGATCGAACAGCACCAGATCGCCTGGCGTGAGCAGGGCATTGAGCACCACCTTGTTAGAGGAAGAGGTGCCGTTCAGCACGAAGTAGGTTTTATCGGCATTAAAGACTTTTGCCGCATGCTGTTGGGCGATGCATGGCGCGCCTTCGTGGATCAGCAGATCGCCCATTGCCACGTCAGCATTGCACAGATCGGCGCGGAAAAGCGTTTCGCCAAAGAAATCGACAAACTGATTCCCGGCCGGATGGCGGCGGAAGAACTGACCGCCCTGATGCCCGGGGCAGTCAAACGCGCTGTTCCCCTGCTGGACGTAATCGACCAGCGCGCGGAAAAACGGCGGACGGAGCTGAGTTTCGTACTTCTGCGCAGCCGCTTCAAGCTGGCGTCCGTAGTACGCATTGCTGGTGTCAGAGCACTCAAAAACACCGTGAATACGCGACAGAAATTCAGCCGGAACCCTTTCTTCTTTATGCGTGGCAATAAACACCGGAATACCGAATCCCGTGGCTTCTATTTCTTCTATGACGCCATTGAAAATATCGCTGACGGCCAGGACTACGGCTGCCACATCAATATAATCCGATGCGCTGATATCCACAATGTCGCGTGAAGTGGTAAAGCATTCAGGGCAGGCACGGCTGACGGCAATTTTTAACATTTTCATCTTTTTCTCTTTATTTCAGGCAATATGAGGCCCTCGACTTCTTGCGATAAAGAAATCGATTATTTCCGGGAAAAAAAGCAAAGCGTGTCCGCTGATACGAAATCAGTTAATTGCTTTTTTGCTGAGTAGAATTCAGTCCGCCCGGTTGCGGAGAATCTGAATCACAAGGAATGAGCGCAGGTGTTCACAGGCAACAGCCTGTAAAATAGCGTGTTTCAGGATGACCTGTATGCAGATGCGCCAGAAGTCGAAGGACTACCGGGCGTTAAAGAGATGAAAGTCAAAACAGTTTCGGTGGGCAAACATCATGATATGTGTTGTCCGCCTTATATGGGGCATTAAACGATTATTGTTTTCCATGTTCAGTTTCCTTTCAGTAATTGAAAGCATGGTCATTTTATCCAGAGAAAAGGGATTAACTGTGAAACTGATCACCAATAACCGATCATTTCAGAAATAATTAGTCGTTTTGAGTGAATAACGCAGATCAAAATGCTGTTTTGTTGGTTTCGTGTTAAATCGATGTTTGCATTGTGTTTTGGAAGGTCGGATATCACCATGAAAATAATCTCTTCGTTATTTTCATGGCATATTCAGGCTGGTGGGGTTATTTATTTAAAATGAATATGAATACTTATTCAGATCATAAACCGATATCCGATACCGGTTTCTGTTAATAAATGACGAGGGCGCGCGGGATCGGCTTCCAGTTTCTGACGAAGGTGTCCCATATAAATGCGTAAATAGTGACTATGCTCGACCGCATTCGGCCCCCAGACCTGGCTTAACAGCTGTCGCTGCGTTAACACTTTGCCATGGTTATTGAGCAGCACGGCCAGCAGACGAAATTCGATAGGCGTGAGGTGGATCTCCTCTTCCCCTCGCACGATACGGCGGGCGGCAAGATCGACGCGGATATCGCCAAAGGCGTACACCGGATCAGAAGGGGACGTGGCACTGTGTCGACGCAGCGCCACACGAAGCCGGGCCTGCAACTCGCCAATGCCAAACGGTTTGATCAGATAATCATCCGCTCCGGCATCCAGGGCGGCGATTTTATCCGTCTCTTCAGTGCGGGCAGAGAGCACCAGAACAGGCATCTGACTCCACTGACGCACCTCACGGATAAAATCGATGCCGTCGCCATCCGGGAGTCCCAGATCCAGGATAACCAGGTCTGGCTTGCGGGTGGCCGCTTCAATTAACCCCCGTTGAAGCGTACCGGCTTCATGAACGCGCAAACCGTCGCCTTCCAGCGCGGTACGCAGAAATCGGCTGATAGCAAGCTCATCTTCAACAATCAGAACGTTAATCACACATCCTCTGGTAATTCATCAAGTTCTGGCGGGGTTTCTAGAGGAAGTGTAACACAAAAGCGTGCGCCACCTTCCGGGCGGTTCTCTGCGGAAATGGTGCCGCCATGCACGTCGACAATCGCCTGGCAGATCGCCAGCCCCAGCCCAACGCCCGGAATGGCGGACTCCTTATTACCGCGCGCGAATTTTTCGAATATGGCGCGCTCCTGACCCGACGGAATCCCCGGCCCGGTATCCCAGACCTCGAGCCGCAGCGCACTGTTATCCACCCTGGCAGCAATCCCCAGACGGGCCTTTGCCCCGGCGTATTTAGCGGCATTTTCCAGCAGGTTAATCAGCACGCGTTCAAACAGCGGGCCATCAACGTGGATTAACGTCAGGGGGTCCGGCATGTCCAGCTCAATATGGCGCCCGCCGAGACCCGGCTCCAGCATCTTCAGCGCACTGCCGACAACCTCCTCAAGGGTGAGCCACTCTTTTTTGAGGTTAAATCCGCCGGACTGAATGCGCGCCATATCCAGCAGGTTATTCACCAGGCGCGTGGTATTCAGCACGTGCTGGCGAATTTCGCTGGCCTGCATCGCATGTTTTGAACCTTCCGCCGCCAGATCCAGCGTCAGAATTTCGGACTGACCAAACAGCACGGTGAGCGGGGTGCGCAAATCGTGTGACAGCGCGGCCAGCAGCGAGTTTCGGACGCTTTCGCGCTCGCTTGCCAGCCGCGCCTGCTCTTCGCTCGTGGTGAGCGCCAGCCGTTCAAGGGCGCTGGCGACCAGCAGGGTGAAGGTTTCCAGCAGGCGCTGCTGCTCGGGGATCATCAGCTGACGCAGGTTAGACGGCTCGACGATGACCAGCCCGTGATTTTTATCCGCGCTGCGCAGCGGCAGGATCTGATAAGGCACGCCGGGCAGGGTGTCGGTTCCGGCACCGGCAGGTAACCCCTTATCGAAACTCCAGCGGGCAATCGCTTCATCCCAGGGCGTCATGCCCGAAGCGGAGGTCAGCGGGCGAAGGCGCCCCTGCTCGTCGGGGAGCAAAATCAGGTTACTGGCATGAAAGGTCGAGCGGATAAACTGCTCGCTGGTCTGCACGATATCCCGCTGCGTGCGGCCGACCGCCAGCGATTTTGACATTTCATACAGATGGCGCGTGCGCTGCTCGCGGTAGCGGGCAATGCGTGCCTGGTAGCGTACACCGGCCGTCAGATTCCCGATCACCAGCCCGACGGTAAGCATCACGGCAAAGGTCAGGATGTATTGCACGTCCGAGACAGCAAGCGTCCCGCGCGGCGCAATAAAGAACAGATCGAAGCTGATGACGTTGATCACCGTTGCCAGCACCGACGGCCAGCGGCCATAAAAGAGCGCGACCACAACGACACCCAGCAGATAAATCATGACCAGATTGGCGGCATCGAAGGCGATCAGCCACTGGCTGGCAATCACCGTAATCAGGGCGCAAAGCATCACGGCCACCAGGCAGCCCCGGATCTGAATACGCCATTTATCACCAAAAGTACGTGCGTCCGGCGTACGGGTGGGCAGGGGGGCGGGCTTGTCATCCAGCGCGACGATGACTAAATCAAGGTCCGGTGCGCGGTGGGCCAGCCTGTCGGCAAATGATTCACGGCTAAACCAGCGGCGATGCTGGCGACGCCCAATGACAATCTTGCCCAGGTTGTGCTCACGCGCGTAGCGCAAAATAGCTTTATCTTCCTGCGGATCGGACAGGGTTGCGGTTTCGGCGCCCAGCTCCTGCGCCAGCCGCAATGCGCTCAAAATGGCGCGACGTTGATTTTCCGGCAGGCTGTGAAGCTGCGGCGTTTCGACGTAGACCGCGTGCCAGACGCTGCCAAACTTCGCTGCAAGCCGGGCGGCGGTACGCACCAGTTTTTCATTGCCGCTGCCGTGACCAATGCATAACAGAATGGCGTCCCGCGTGTGCCAGACGCGCTCCTGCCCCTGTAGGTCTCGCCAGGCGCGCATCTGGTCATCAACGCGATCGGCGGTGCGGCGCAGGGCCAGTTCGCGCAGGGCAATCAGGTTACCTTTGCGGAAAAAATGTTCGATGGCGCGTTCGGCCTGGCCGGCAATATACACCTTGCCTTCGTGCAGGCGCTGGCGCAGATCGTCCGGCGGCAGGTCAACCAGTACCACTTCATCGGCGGAATCAAAAAACGGATCGGGGACGGTTTCCCGCACCTGAATACCGGTTACGCCGCTCACCACGTCGTTCAGGCTTTCCAGATGCTGAACATTCACCGTGGTGAAGACGTCGATGCCTGCCTCAAGCAGCTCCTCAACATCCTGCCAGCGCTTTGGATGGCGTGAGCCAGGGGCGTTGCTGTGCGCCAGTTCGTCCATCAGGATCAGCGCGGGGCGGCGGGCGAGGGCGGCATCAAGGTCGAACTCCGTGACCAGCCGCCCGCGATGGCTGATCCTCTGGGGCGGCTGCGTCGCCAGCCCCTTCAGCAGCGCCGCCGTCTCTTTGCGACCGTGGGTTTCCACCACGCCGATGAGAATATCAAGCCCCTGCGCCCGCAGCCGCTGGGCTTCCGTCAGCATGGCGAAGGTTTTCCCAACGCCCGCGCAGGCGCCGAAGAAAATTTTCAGCTTGCCGCGATGGGCTTCAGCCGTCTGTTCAAGCAGCCTGTCGGGATCCGGGCGCATGGGCTCGTCGGTCATTTAGTTCTTCCTTAGCGCATCCAGCGCCAGATTCAGCTCAACAATGTTCACTACCGGCATGCCGATGAAGCTGACCAGCGGCTTATGCGTATGTTCTGCAACCAGCTGGCTTACCTGTTCGGCGGTCAGCTGGCGGGCGGCGGCCACGCGCGGGATCTGCCACACCACCGCATCCGGCGTCAGGCTGTAATCCAGCCCGCTTGCGGAAGCGGTGACCAGTTCAACCGGCACCTCCCGGCTGGCCTGTGGATTCGCGGCGCGCAGGGCGGCAACGCGTTCAGCAACGGCTTTGTCCAGGTCAGGATTGCTGCCAGCCAGATTGCTGCCGCCGGAGGCCATTGGATTATACGGGCTTTCCGCAGTGGCGGAAGGGCGTCCCTGGAAGTAGCGCGGGTCCGTAAAGTTCTGCCCAATCAGACGCGAGCCGCGGCTTTCACCGTTCTGGATGATCAGCGAGCCGTTGGCCTGGTCCTCAAACCACCACTGGCCCAGCACCGTCGTCATCAGCGGGTACAGCCCGCCGGTAATCAGAGACAGCAGAATAAACAACAGTATAGCGGGACGTAACATCGTCATTCGATTCACCTTTTAAACCAGCCTGAACAGCGTTAACAACACGTCGATAACCTTGATCCCGATAAAGGGCACCACCAGCCCGCCCAGGCCGTAAATCCACAGGTTGCGGCGCAGCATGGCGGCGGCCGTCAGCGGCTTATAGCTCACCCCTTTCAGCGCCAGCGGAATAAGAAAGACGATAATCAGGGCGTTGAAGATCACCGCGCTCAGAATGGCCGAGGCCGGAGAGTGCAGGTGCATCACGTTCAGGGCATTCAACTGCGGGTATGTGGCCGCGAAGGCCGCCGGGATAATGGCGAAATACTTCGCCACGTCGTTGGCGATACTGAACGTGGTCAGCGAGCCGCGCGTCATCAGCATCTGCTTCCCGATGTGTACCACTTCAATCAGCTTGGTCGGGTTCGAGTCGAGATCCACCATGTTGCCCGCCTCTTTTGCCGCCTGGGTGCCGGAGTTCATCGCCACCGCCACGTCGGCCTGCGCCAGTGCCGGGGCGTCGTTAGTGCCGTCGCCGGTCATTGCCACCAGACGGCCTTCCGCCTGATACTGACGGATCAAAGCCAGCTTCGCTTCCGGCGTCGCTTCGGAAAGGAAATCATCCACGCCCGCTTCAGCGGCAATGGCGGCTGCGGTGAGGCGGTTATCCCCGGTGATCATCACCGTTTTAATGCCCATCTTACGCATCTGGGCGAAACGCTCTTTAATACCGCCTTTCACGATATCTTTCAGGGCGATCACCCCCAGAACGTTTGCACCTTCCGCCACCACCAGGGGTGTCGCTCCCTGACGCGCCACGCTTTCCACCAGATGGTCGACTTCCGGAGGGAAGTGTCCGTTATTGGCTTCAATATGACGGCGAATGGCATCAACGGACCCTTTACGGATCATCCGGTCCTGAATGTTGATCCCGCTCATGCGGGTTTGCGCGGTGAAGGGCACGAACGTGGCGTGCAGGCTTTGTACGTCGCGCTGGCGCAGGTTAAAACGCTGCTTAGCCAGGATCACGATGCTGCGGCCTTCCGGCGTCTCATCGGCCAGAGAGGAAAGTTGCGCTGCGTCGGCCAGCGTTTTTTGATCCACGCCGGGAGCGGGTAAAAAGTCAGAGGCCTGACGATTCCCCAGGGTGATGGTCCCGGTTTTATCCAGCAGCAGCACGTCTACGTCACCCGCGGCTTCAACGGCGCGTCCGCTGGTGGCGATGACGTTCGCGCCCAGCATACGGCTCATCCCCGCCACGCCAATCGCGGACAGCAGGCCACCGATAGTGGTGGGGATCAGACAGACCAGCAGGGCGATCAGTACGGTGATGCTGACCGCTGTACCACCGTAGGCGGAGAAGGGCCACAGGGTCGCCGTGGCCAGCAGGAAGACAAGGGTCAGCGCCACCAGCAGAATGGTCAGGGCGATCTCGTTCGGCGTTTTACGACGCTGGGCGCCTTCCACCATGGCGATCATCCGGTCGAGGAAGGTTTCACCCGGGTTGACGCTGCACTGGATCACCAGCCAGTCGGAAAGAATGCGTGTCCCGCCGGTAACAGAGGCGAAATCCCCGCCGGACTCACGGATCACCGGTGCGGATTCCCCGGTAATGGCGCTTTCGTCTACCGACGCGCCGCCCTCGATCACTTCCCCGTCGCAGGGGATGATGTCGCCAGCTTCCACCAGCACCACGTCGCCTTTACGCAGTTCATCCGCTGGCACGTGGTCCATCTGCGCGCCATATTTAGGTTCACGTAATTTGCGCGCAAAGGCGGTCTTTTTCACCCCTTTCAGGCTGTTGGCCTGCGCCTTACTCCGGCCTTCCGCCAGCGCTTCGGCGAAGTTGGCGAACAGCACGGTAAACCACAGCCACAGGCTGATGGCGGCAGTAAACGTTGCATTCCCTGAAAGGTGTCCCGTTCCCATGGCAATCGCCAGTGCGGTGGTGAGTAAACTTCCAGTCCAGACAATAAACATCACCGGGTTATGCCACTGCACGCGCGGGCTGAGTTTTTTTACCGCATCCATGAGGGCCTGACGAACTAACGTCGGTTCGAGCAGGGCCAGTTGTTTACGACTCATGACAAATTCTCCGCAAAATCAGCGTAAAGAGAGGTATTCCGCAACCGGGCCTAGCGCGAGGGCGGGGATAAAGGTCAGGGCACCCATCAGCAGAACGGTGCCAATCAGCAGGCCGACGAACAGCGCGCCGTGAGTCGGTAACGTACCGGTGGTGGTCGGCTGGATCTTCTTATTCACCAGTGCTCCCGCGATCGCCATGACGGGAATAATCACCCCGAAACGCCCGACGAACATGCAAAATGCCAGCAGGCAGTTCCAGAACGGCGAGTTGGCGCTTAACCCTGCAAAGGCGCTGCCGTTGTTGTTGGCGGCAGATGAAACGGCGTAAAGCACTTCGCTAAAGCCGTGAATGCCCGGGTTAAAGATGCCGCTGCGACCGGCTTCGGTCATCAGCGCCAGCGCGGTGCCGAGCAGCACAAGGGCGGGGGTAACCAGGATCGCCAGTGCGGTTAGCTTCATTTCGCGGACGTCGATTTTTTTGCCGAGATACTCCGGCGTGCGGCCGATCATCAGCCCGGCGATAAATACGGCGAGCAGAACGAACAACAGCATCCCGTACAGCCCCGAGCCAACCCCACCGAAGACCACCTCGCCAGTCTGCATCAGCCACATGGGGATCATGCCGCCGAGCGCGGTGAAAGAGTCGTGCATGGCGTTCACCGCCCCGCAGGAGGCCGCCGTGGTGACCACCGCATAGAGGCTGCTGGCAAGAATGCCGAAGCGGCTCTCTTTGCCTTCAAGGTTTATATTGCTGTTAGCGCCCAGCTGCATGAAGTGGCTATTGCCGTTCCATTCGGCCCACATCACCAGTGCGACGCAGACCACGAAGATCAACGACATTGCCCACAGCAGCGTGCGTCCCTGACTGCGATCGTTAACCACATCGCCAAAGGCGAAGCAGAGCGCGGCGGGGATCAGGAAGATCGCCAGCATCTGCACAAAATTGGTTAATGCCGTTGGGATTTCAAACGGATGCGATGAGTTGGCGTTAAAGAAGCCGCCGCCGTTGGTACCCAGCATCTTGATCGCTTCCTGCGACGCCACTGGCCCCATTGGCAGAAGTTCTCTGGCGCCTTCAAGCGAGGTGTAAGGGGTATAAGGCAGCAGGTTTTGCAGGGTGCCTTGTTGAATAAAGAACAGGGCAATAATCAGCGCAACAGGCATCAGGATCCAAAGGACGATGCGCGTGACGTCAACCCAGGCGTTGCCGAGGGTGCTGACATTCTGACGGGCAAACGCGCGCGTCAGGGCGAAGATCACCGCGATACCGCTGGCCGCAGAAAGAAAGTTTTGCACGGTTAACCCGGCCATCTGGCTGAAGTAGCTGAGCGTGGTTTCCCCTGCGTAAGACTGCCAGTTGGTGTTGGTGACAAAGCTGACCGCCGTGTTCAGCGCCAGATGCCAGGATAAACCGGGTAACTGCTGCGGGTTCAACGGCAGACTGCCCTGAAGCATCAGCAGCGTAAAGAGGGCAATAAGTCCCACGATATTCAGAAGCAGGATTGCCATCAGGTACTGGCGCCAGTTCATTTCCCGGTCGCTGATACCTGAAATGCGCCAGAGCACGTTTTCAATGTTTCTCGTGCCCGGCAATGGCACGTTGTTGATCAGCCGCGCCAGCGCTGTTCCCAGCGGCCTGGCGAGCACAAACAGCACCAGTAAAAAGCTGGCAATAAGCAAAAACGCCTGAGCAGCCATCAGAACGCCTCCGCATTAATCAGGGCATAAATCAGATAACCCAATAACAGGAACACCAGCACGATGCCGGCAATCAGACCTGCACTCACACTCCACCTCCGGGTGACTTTTATTGTTGTACAAACGGTAGGATTTATGGCGCAAAGATTTCGCAAAAATCAGAAGGGTGGGTGTAAAAAAAGTATAAAAAAGGGAAAGACCACAATTTAACTATTGGTAAGTAAATTGTTAACTTTTTTGTAACTTAATTACGGGCGCGAATGTAAATATTCACGAAATGGATGAAAATGAGTGGTCGGATGAGTAGTAAAATTACAAACAAAGCGGTATTATTTTAACCAGGTCACAGATTTCACATTTTCCGGAGAAGGTTTCCGGCCAACTACAGGGGAGAAAATTATGGATCTTTATAAAGAGTTTCCGGCTCATATCATTTTCATGCGTCGCACTTTCGCCGTAGTGGCTGGCGTGCTGGCCCTGTCGGTGATGCTGTTCTGGAAAGATCGCGCACGTTTCTACAGCTACCTGCACCGCGTCTGGGCGAAAACCAGCGAAAAGCCGGTGTGGATGGATCAGGCAGAGAAAGCCACCTGCGATTTCTACTGATACGGCGCGACGTCGTAGCCATAAAAAAACCGCCTACAGCAATGTGGCGGTTTTTTTGTCCCTCGGGATTCGCGGTCCGTTGGGTGGTTTTCAAGCTCTCACACAGAGGCTTACAAGCATACTTCTGCTGGTTTAATAAGCAAACGCTTCACTCCTAAATAAATTCTTAAAAACAGGTTCAATGGATTACGTTTTGCTCACGTGATGCCTACTATGCAGCGTCCCTTTCCGCCATCTCGCAAATGGGCACCGGTCCCGGGAAAGGTGTTACCACAACCGTGAGTCAGGCTCCACACAGAGCTTGTGTCCACCGATTTATCACCGGTGGTGATAGGTGGAGCGGTTAGCAGCAGGGACCGCATAGTGAAACGCTATTTTTGCATCGCGTTCATTGTCGCCAGCGTACTCGTTGTAAAGAGTGATAAACCGGATGTGTTTATTGCCTTTACCCCGATAGCGCAGGACAAGTAGCGTTAAGGCCGCCTTGTGCGGCCTTTTTTATTTCATCCCGTCTACACTTCATGGCAAAGTAGTTCAATGCGTGCCTTTTTCCTTTTACGGCATGCCCTTACGGACATAATGGACAATCGCCTGGAGTTTTATGCCCACCCATCTGGTTTGGTTTCGCGCGGATTTACGCATTCACGACAACTTCGCTCTCGCGGCGGCCTGCCGCGCTAAAGACGCGAATGTGCTGGCCCTGTTTATCGCCACGCCTGAACAGTGGCAGCAGCATGACATGGCGCCCCGGCAAGCGGCATTGCTCAGCGCATATCTGAATGACCTGCAACATTCCCTGGCCGAAAAAGGCATTCCACTGATCTATAAAGAGGCGACTGATTTTGCCGCGCAGCGCCAGACGGTGCAGGCAATCTGCCAGCAGCACGCAGTAACGCATCTTTATTACAACTATCAGTATGAATTTAACGAGCAGCAGCGGGATCGCCTGCTGGAGAAAACGCTTTCGGGGGTGATCTGTGAAGGCTTTGATGACAGCGTGATGCTCGCGCCGGGTAGCGTAATGACCGGCAGTCACGAGATGTATAAAGTGTTCACCCCGTTTAAAAATGCCTTTATCAAGCGGCTGAAAGAGGGGCTGCCAGAGTGCGTTACCGCCCCGGCCGTGAGAGGGGAAACGATAACGGAGCTGCCAGCGATCAGGCTGAATTATCCCCAGCAGTCGTTCGATGAAACGGTATTCCCCGCCAGCGAGAAAGCGGCCATCGCCCGGTTGCGTCAGTTCTGCACGCAGGGGGCGGCGGAGTACGAGGCGCGTCGGGATTTCCCCGCGATTGAAGGCACCAGCCGCTTGTCGGCCTGTTTAGCGCTGGGCGCGCTCTCGCCACGCCAGTGTTTACATCGGCTGCTGGCGGAAAAGCCTCATGCGTTAGACGGGGGAGCGGGCGCAGTGTGGCTGAACGAACTGATCTGGCGTGAGTTTTATCGCCACCTGATGACGTATCATCCTGATTTGTGTAAACATCGGCCCTTCATTCGCTGGACCGAACAGGTACAGTGGCAGTCGAATGAGACGCTGCTTAAGGCATGGCAGCGTGGGCTCACCGGTTTTCCGATTGTTGATGCGGCTATGCGGCAACTCAATGAAACCGGGTGGATGCATAACCGTCTTCGTATGATTACCGCCAGCTTCCTGGTGAAGGATCTGCTTATCGACTGGCGAACCGGAGAGCGTTATTTTATCTCTCAGCTGATCGATGGCGATCTGGCGGCGAATAACGGCGGCTGGCAGTGGGCGGCCTCCACCGGAACGGATGCGGCGCCCTATTTTCGGATCTTCAATCCGACCACGCAGGGACAACGATTTGACGCCGACGGCGAGTTTATTCGTCGCTGGGTGCCTGAACTTAAGGATGTTCCCGCCAAAGCCATCCATGAACCCTGGGTATGGGCGGATAAACAGCGTGTTACCCTGAACTATCCCCGTCCCATTGTTGACCATAAACAGGCGCGCGTCGCCACGCTGGCGGCGTACGAAGCCGCCCGAAAAGTTTGAGAGAATGATGATGAAAAACAGTGAACTGGAACGCCTGATTAACGAAAAACTCAACACCGCCTCGTTTAGCGACTATGGTCCGAATGGCTTGCAGGTTGAGGGGCGCGACACGGTGCAAAAAATCATCACCGGCGTGACGGCAAGCCAGGCGCTGCTGGATGAGGCGGTGCGCCAGGAAGCCGATGCGGTGATCGTCCATCACGGTTACTTCTGGAAAAACGAATCGCCGATTATCCGCGGTATGAAGCGCAATCGCCTCAAAACGCTGCTGGCGAATGACATCAACCTGTACGGGTATCACCTGCCGCTTGATGCACATCCTGAACTGGGGAATAACGTTCAGCTGGCGCAGCTGCTGGGGATTACCGTGATGGGCGAAATTGAACCTCTGGTGCCGTGGGGTGAACTGTCGATGCCGGTGCCGGGTCTGGAGCTGGCCTCGTGGATCGAAGCGCGCCTGGGGCGTCGTCCGCTGTGGTGCGGCGACACCGGGCCGGATACCGTGAAGCGTGTAGCATGGTGTACCGGCGGCGGCCAGGGCTTTATCGACAGCGCCGCACGCTTCGGTGTTGATGCGTTTATTACCGGCGAAGTCTCCGAGCAGACGGTTCACTCTGCCCGTGAACAAGGCCTGCATTTTTACGCGGCAGGCCATCACGCCACCGAGCGTGGCGGCATCCGCGCCCTCAGCGAGTGGCTGACGGAAAATACCGATCTGGATGTGACCTTTATTGATATCCCTAATCCGGCCTGATGAGAGGTAGTTAAGTGCAGCGAGCGCGTTGTTATCTTCTGGGTGAAACCGCAGTGGTTCTGGAGCTTGAGCCGCCGGTGACGCTTGCCACGCAAAAGCGTATCTGGCGGCTGGCACAGCGTCTGCCTGAAATGCCGGGCGTGGTTGAAGCTATTCCGGGCATGAACAATATCACCGTGGTGCTACGCGATCCGCACACGGGGGCGCTGGATGCTATTGAGCGTCTGCAACGCTGGTGGGAGGAGAGCGAGGCGCTGGAGCCGGAATCGCGGGCAATTGAGATCCCCGTTGTCTATGGCGGCAGGGGAGGCCCCGACCTTGGCGTGGTGGCCGGGCACTGTGGATTAACGGAAAAGCAGGTTGTAGAGCTGCATAGCTCAGTCGACTATGTTGTCTGGTTTTTGGGATTTCAGCCGGGCTTTCCCTATCTGGGCGGGTTATCGCCCCAGCTGCATACGCCGCGGCGTGCTGAGCCGCGCCTGAGCGTACCGGCGGGCAGCGTGGCGATTGGTGGCGAGCAAACGGGAATTTATCCGCTCGCTTCACCGGGAGGCTGGCAGCTGATTGGGCACACCTCCACGCCGCTATTTGAACCAGGCCAGGACGCGCCGATACTCCTGCGTCCGGGAGATACCCTGCGCTTTATCCCGCAGAAGGAGGGGGTATGTTAACGCTTATTCGCGCAGGGCTTTACACCTCGGTACAGGATGCCGGGCGTTTTGGGCTGCGCCAGTCCGGCGTGAGCTACTGCGGTGCGCTTGACCGTCCGTCGCTGGAGATTGCTAACCTGCTGGTTGGTAATGCAGGCAGCACGGCAGCGCTGGAAATTACGCTGGGCCAGTGTGAGATTGAATTTGGTGAGGAAACCTGGTTTGCCTTAACCGGTGCAGGCTGTGATGCGACGCTGGACGGCAAAGCGGTGTGGACCGGCTGGCGCCTGCGGGCGAAGGCCGGGCAGCGTTTGACGCTCAAGCGTCCGCTTCACGGCGTGCGTAGCTATCTTGCGGTGGCGGGGGGCATCGACGTGCCGGAGGTGTTGGGATCGTCCAGTACCGACCAGAAAGCAGGTATGGGCGGCCATGAAGGACGGCTGCTGCGCGACGGCGATCGTCTGCGAATAAAACCCTCAACGCGGCATTTCACCACCACGCAGGGTGTGAAACAGCTGCTGTGGGGGAACGTGATCCGCGCCTTACCGGGGCCGGAATACCAGGAGTTTGATGAAGCCGCGAAAGAGTCTTTCTGGCGCTCGCCGTGGAAGATCAGCCCGCAGAGCAACCGCATGGGTTACCGGCTTCAGGGCCAGCCGCTGACCCGCACGACTGACCGGGAGCTGCTTTCCCATGGCCTGCTGCCGGGCGTGATTCAGGTGCCGGGCAACGGGCAGCCCATCGTACTGATGAACGACGCGCAAACGACGGGTGGATATCCGCGTATTGCCTGCATTATCGAAGCGGATCGCTACCATCTGGCGCAAATTCCTCTCGGTCAGCCGATACATTTTGTGCAGTGTTCGCTGGAGGAGGCGTTGAAAGCCCGGCAGGATCAGCAGCGCTATCTCGAGCAGCTGGCGTGGAGGCTTGATGGTAAAGATTGATTTAAATGCCGATCTGGGGGAGGGCAGTAGCGCCGATGAGGCGCTGATGACGCTGGTCACCTCGGTCAACATCGCCTGCGGCTTTCACGCGGGCGATGCGCAGACCATGCTGGAGAGCGTGCGCAATGCCATGAATAACGGCGTTGCGATTGGCGCTCACCCCAGCTTTCCCGACCGGGAGAACTTTGGCCGCACGGCGATGGATCTGCCGCCGGAGACGGTGTACGCGCAAACGCTCTATCAGATCGGCGCGCTGGAGGCGATAGTGCGCGCTGAGAATGGCGCGCTGCGCCACGTGAAGCCGCACGGCATGCTCTATAACCAGGCGGCGAAAGATCCGGCGCTGGCGGATGCCATTGCCCGCGCGGTGCGGGACTGTAATCCGCAACTGATTCTGGTGGGCCTGGCGGGCAGCGAGCTTATCCGTGCCGGAGAACGGCTGGGGCTGACGACGCGGCAGGAAGTGTTTGCCGATCGGGGATACCTGCCGGACGGCAGCCTGGTTCCGCGTACGCAGGCCGGTGCGCTGATTACCGACGAAGCTAAAGCACTGGCGCAAACGTTGGAGATGGTGCGCTTCGGGCGAGTAACCTCAACGGAGGGGACAACGGCAAACGTTCAGGCCGATACGGTGTGTTTACACGGCGACGGCGAGCATGCGCTCCAGTTTGCGCGACGCCTGCGGGCGGCGTTCTCGGACGAGGGCATTCTTGTCAGCGCTGAATAATCATGAAAGGACAATAACATGCCAGAAGGTCCGGAGATCCGCCGCGCGGCGGATAGCCTGGAGGTGGCGATAAAGGGCAAACCTCTGACTCACGTCTGGTTTGCTTTTCCTCAACTGAAACCGTTTGAATCACAACTGGTGGGGCAGACGGTGACCCACATTGAAACGCGCGGCAAAGCGTTACTCACCCACTTTTCCCATACCCTGACGTTATATAGCCACAATCAGCTTTACGGCGTCTGGCGGGTGGTGGAGGCGGACGAGCAACCGCAAACGACCCGCGTGCTGCGTGTAAGGCTACAAACGGCGGAAAAAGCTATCCTGCTTTACAGCGCCTCTGATATCGAAATGTTAACGCCGGAGCAGCTGCTGACGCATCCGTTCTTACAGCGTGTCGGGCCAGACGTGCTGGACATGCGCCTGACGGCGAGCGAGGTGAAAGCCCGGCTGTTATCCCCCACATTCCGCAACCGGCAGTTTTCCGGGCTGTTGCTCGATCAGGCATTTCTGGCGGGGCTGGGAAATTACCTGCGGGTGGAAATCCTCTGGGAAGTGGGGCTGGCGCCGCAGCACAAAGCGTCGCAGCTGAGCGATGAACAGCTGGAGGCGCTGTCGCACGCGTTACTGGCTATTCCGCGGCTGTCGTACAACACGCGTGGCGTGGTGGATGAGAACAAGCATCACGGGGCGCTGTTCCGCTTCAAGGTGTTTCATCGGGCGGGTAAAAAGTGCGAGCGGTGCGGTGGGGTGATTGAGAAGGCGACGATCTCTTCCAGACCGTTTTACTGGTGTCCTGGGTGCCAGATGTAAAATCAAAACGGCAACGAAAGTTGCCGTTTTTAATATTTTCACCCTCTCCCTGTGGGAGAGGGCCGGGGTGAGGGCATCAGGCCGCACCCAACGTTTATTAGCGCTTAATATCAGACTTAAAATCACGCTGCTCGTAGCCGGTGTACAGCTGACGAGGACGGGCGATTTTCATGCCTTCGCTGTGCATTTCGTTCCAGTGCGCAATCCAGCCCACGGTACGCGCCATGGCGAAGATCACGGTGAACATGGAGGACGGAATACCCATCGCTTTCAGAATAATGCCAGAGTAGAAATCGACGTTCGGGTAGAGTTTCTTCTCGATGAAGTACGGGTCGTTCAGCGCGATGTGTTCCAGCTCCATCGCCACTTCCAGCAGATCATCTTTGGTGCCCAGCTCTTTCAGCACTTCGTGGCAGGTCTCACGCATAACGGTCGCGCGCGGGTCGTAGTTTTTGTAAACACGGTGACCGAAGCCCATCAGACGGAAGGAGTCATTCTTGTCTTTCGCGCGGCGCACGAACTCAGGAATGTGCTCCACGGAGCTGATCTCTTCCAGCATCTTCAGCGCCGCTTCGTTCGCGCCACCGTGCGCCGGTCCCCACAGGGAGGCAATACCCGCGGCGATACAGGCGAACGGGTTCGCGCCAGAAGAGCCTGCGGTACGGACGGTAGAGGTAGAAGCGTTCTGTTCGTGGTCAGCGTGCAGGATCAGAATACGGTCCATGGCGCGTTCCAGCACAGGGTTTACTTCGTACTCTTCGCACGGCGTGGAGAACATCATGCGCAGGAAGTTACCCGCATAGGAGAGGTCGTTGCGTGGGTACACAAACGGCTGACCGATAGAGTATTTGTAACACATCGCCGCCATGGTAGGCATTTTGGACAGCAGACGGAACGCCGCGATATCACGGTGACGTGGGTTATTCACGTCCAGAGAATCGTGGTAGAACGCCGCCAGCGCACCGGTAATCCCGCACATGACCGCCATCGGGTGAGAGTCACGACGGAACGCATGGAACAGACGGGTGATCTGCTCATGGATCATGGTGTGACGGGTCACGGTGGTTTTGAATTCATCGTACTGCGCCTGCGTCGGTTTTTCGCCGTTCAGCAGGATGTAGCACACTTCCAGATAGTTGGATTCGGTGGCTAACTGATCGATGGGGAAGCCGCGATGGAGCAGGATACCTTCGTCACCGTCAATGTAGGTGATTTTGGATTCGCAAGATGCGGTGGAGGTGAATCCAGGATCAAAGGTGAATACCCCTTTGGAACCCAGCGTACGGATATCAATAACATCCTGACCGAGCGTGCCTTTTAGCACATCCAGTTCAATAGCATCATCACCATTTAGGGTGAGTTTTGCCTTTGTATCAGCCATTTACGGTCTCCTTAGCGCCTTATGCTTAAGACTGCTTTTACCGGATTTGCCTTCAGCTGTTAATCACCGTTACCAGATTGTTATTTGGCTTACCGCTCAGCTCACGAGGAGAAACCAGGGTACAGAGCTATGGCGCCTTGCAGGTAAACGAATGAAATATCAGTGAAACAACAGCAAATCAGCGTTTTTGCAGTCCGAATTATTCAAACCTGTATATCACTAATAACTGTCCTGATAACTTCGGTCAATACCATCACACTGTTACATAACTATTTGTCAGGTGAAAGAGAGACCTCATAACTTTTGCGCATTATATGCCTTTTCTGATGACGTTTGTAACAATATTGTTTAACATTTGTCAAATCAGATGATTAAAAATTAAAAAGATGTTGTTATCGTGACCCCGATCACTGTTCCAGAGAAAACCCAACAAACTGTATGTAGGTTAATTGTAATGATTTTGTGAACGGCCTATACTGCCGCCAGGTCTCCGGAACACCCTGCAATCCCGAGCCACCCAGCGTTGTAACGTGTCGTTTTAGCATTTGGAAGCAATGTTTTGCATGACGCGCAGTTATAGAAAAGGAACGCTGTCTGACCCGCATCGCAGTCCGGAGGAAGGAAACAATAAGAACAGCATGTGGGCGTTATTCATGATAAGAAATGTGAAAAAACAAAGACCTGTCAATCTGGATCTCAAAACGATCCGATTCCCTGTAACAGCAATAGCGTCCATTCTGCACCGTGTTTCTGGTGTGATTACGTTTGTGGCGGTTGGTATCTTGCTGTGGTTACTGGGAACCAGCCTCTCATCCCCTGAAGGATTCCTCCAGGCCTCAGCCATTATGAACAGCTTCTTCGTGAAATTTATCATGTGGGGCATTCTGACCGCGCTGGCCTATCACGTTGTTGGCGGCGTTCGCCACATGCTGATGGACTTTGGCTACCTGGAAGAGACGTTCGAGGCCGGTAAACGTACCGCTAACATTTCATTTGTGATCACTGTCGTGCTTTCACTTCTCGCAGGAGTTCTCGTATGGTAAGCAACGCCTCCGCATTAGGACGCAACGGCGTACATGACTTCATTCTGGTCCGCGCTACCGCCATCGTCCTCACGCTGTACATCATCTATATGATCGGTTTCTTCGCGACCAGCGGGACGCTGACGTGGGAAATCTGGAGTGGTTTCTTCGGATCGGCCTTCACCAAAGTGTTCACCCTGCTGGCGCTGTTCTCCATCCTTATTCATGCCTGGATCGGCATGTGGCAGGTGTTGACCGATTACGTTAAACCGCTGGCGATTCGCCTTCCGCTGCAACTGATTATTGTTGTTGCTCTGCTGGTTTACGTCATTTATGGATTTGTTGTGGTGTGGGGTGTGTAATGAAACTGCCAGTCAGAGAATTTGATGCTGTTGTGATTGGTGCGGGTGGCGCAGGTATGCGTGCCGCACTGCAAATTTCCCAGAGCGGCCAGACCTGTGCGCTGCTCTCTAAAGTTTTCCCGACCCGTTCCCACACTGTGTCTGCGCAGGGCGGTATCACCGTTGCGCTGGGTAATTCCCATGAAGATAACTGGGAATGGCACATGTACGATACGGTAAAAGGTTCCGATTACATCGGTGACCAGGATGCCATCGAATATATGTGTAAAACCGGCCCGGAAGCGATTCTGGAGCTGGATCATATGGGTCTGCCGTTCTCCCGTCTGGAAAATGGCACTATCTATCAGCGTCCGTTTGGCGGCCAGTCGAAGAACTTCGGCGGCGAACAGGCGGCACGTACCGCGGCGGCGGCTGACCGTACCGGCCACGCGTTGCTGCACACGCTGTATCAGCAGAACCTGAAAAATCACACCACCATCTTCTCCGAGTGGTACGCGCTGGATCTGGTGAAAAACGCCGATGGCGCCGTGGTGGGGTGTACCGCACTGTGCATTGAAACCGGTGAAGTGGTTTACTTCAAAGCCCGCGCAACCGTGCTGGCGACCGGCGGCGCAGGCCGTATCTATCAGTCCACCACCAACGCCCACATCAACACCGGTGACGGCGTTGGGATGGCGATCCGCGCGGGCGTGCCGGTGCAGGATATGGAGATGTGGCAGTTCCACCCAACCGGTATCGCCGGTGCGGGCGTACTGGTCACCGAAGGCTGCCGCGGTGAAGGTGGTTACCTGCTGAACAAACACGGCGAACGCTTCATGGAGCGTTATGCCCCGAATGCGAAAGACCTGGCGGGTCGTGACGTGGTGGCGCGTTCCATCATGATCGAAATCCGTGAAGGCCGCGGCTGTGACGGCCCTTGGGGTCCACACGCGAAGCTGAAACTCGACCATCTGGGTAAAGAAGTGCTGGAATCCCGACTGCCGGGCATTCTGGAACTGTCCCGCACCTTCGCCCACGTCGACCCGGTAAAAGAGCCGATTCCGGTTATCCCAACCTGTCACTACATGATGGGCGGTATTCCGACCAAAGTGACCGGTCAGGCGCTGACCGTGAACGAGCAGGGCGAAGACGTGGTGATTCCTGGCCTGTTCGCGGTAGGCGAAATTGCCTGCGTATCCGTTCACGGCGCAAACCGTCTGGGCGGCAACTCCCTGCTGGACCTGGTGGTATTCGGTCGTGCGGTGGGGCTTCATCTCCAGGAATCCATCGCCGAGCAGGGCGCGCTGCGTGATGCGACCGACGACGAAATCGATGCCTCTCTGGAACGCCTCAACCGCTGGAACGGCAACCGTAACGGCGAAGATCCGGTGGAAATTCGCAAAGCGCTGCAAGAGTGTATGCAGCACAACTTCTCGGTATTCCGTGAAGGTGACGCGATGGCCAAAGGGCTTGAGCAGCTGAAAGCGATCCGCGAGCGTCTGAAGAATGCCCGTCTGGACGACACCTCCAGCGAGTTCAACACCCAGCGCGTTGAGTGTCTGGAGCTGGATAACCTGATGGAAACCGCGTTTGCAACCGCCATGTCGGCAAACTTCCGTACCGAAAGCCGTGGCGCCCATAGCCGCTTCGACTTCCCGGATCGTGATGACGAAAACTGGCTGTGCCATTCCCTGTATCTGCCAGAGTCGGAAACCATGACGCGTCGTAGCGTTAACATGGAACCGAAACTGCGTCCGGCGTTCCCGCCGAAGATTCGTACTTACTAATGCGGAGACAGGATAATGAAACTCGAATTCTCAGTTTATCGTTATAACCCGGATGTAGACGATGCTCCGCGTATGCAGGATTACACCCTCGAAGCGGAAGAAGGTCGTGACATGATGCTGCTGGATGCCTTAATCCAGCTGAAAGAAAAAGATCCTACGCTGTCATTCCGACGCTCCTGCCGTGAAGGGGTATGTGGCTCAGACGGTGTGAACATGAACGGCAAAAATGGCCTGGCCTGTATCACGCCGATTTCAGCGCTACAGCGTCCTGGCCAGAAAATTGTGATCCGTCCTCTGCCTGGCCTGCCGGTCGTGCGTGATTTGGTGGTGGACATGGGACAATTCTATGCACAATATGAGAAGATTAAGCCTTACTTATTGAATAATGGGCAAAATCCACCCGCTCGCGAGCACTTACAGTCTCCTGAGCAGCGTGAAAAACTCGATGGGTTGTACGAGTGTATTCTCTGTGCATGCTGTTCAACGTCATGCCCGTCATTCTGGTGGAACCCGGATAAATTTATCGGCCCTGCGGGTCTGCTGGCTGCCTATCGCTTCCTGATCGACAGCCGCGATACCGAAACCGAGACTCGTCTGGAAGGGTTAAGTGATGCTTTCAGCGTATTCCGCTGCCATAGCATCATGAACTGCGTCAGTGTGTGTCCTAAGGGGCTGAACCCGACGCGCGCCATCGGCCATATTAAGTCGATGTTGTTGCAGCGCAGTGCGTAAGTAACAACGCCGGATGGCGCTGCGCTTATCCGGCCTACGTAACAGTAGGCCCGGTAAGCGTAGCGCCACCGGGCAAATTGCAGAAACCTTTAAAAACTGCCCTGAAGTTTAGACAGTTTCTAAAGGTTCCTTCGCGGGCCAAATGAAAAGAGCTCGCAGGTGAACCCCGGCACGTACACGTGGTGTGCGTGGTAGTTTCTACGGCGAAAGTAAGCATAAAAATGCTTAAGGGATCACGATGCAGAACGGCGCAATGAAAGCCTGGCTGGACTCTTCTTACCTCTCTGGTTCAAACCAGAGCTGGATAGAACAGCTCTATGAAGACTTCTTAACCGATCCTGACTCAGTGGACGCAAACTGGCGTTCCATGTTCCAGCAGTTGCCTGGTACAGGGGTCAAACCGGATCAATTCCATTCAAAAACACGTGATTATTTCCGTCGTCTGGCGAAGGATGCCTCACGTTACTCTTCTGCGATTTCCGACCCTGACACCAATGCGAAGCAGGTTAAAGTCCTGCAACTTATCAACGCTTATCGCTTCCGTGGTCACCAGCATGCGAATCTCGATCCGCTGGGACTGTGGCAGCAGGAACGTGTGGCGGATCTCGATCCGGCTTATCACGATCTGACCGAGGCCGATTTCCAGGAAAGCTTTAACGTAGGTTCTTTTGCCATCGGCAAAGACACGATGAAGCTGGGCGATCTGATTGACGCGCTCAAGCAAACCTACTGCGGCTCCATCGGCGCGGAATATATGCACATTACCTCCACCGAAGAGAAACGCTGGATCCAGCAGCGTATCGAATCCGTGGCAGGCCACGCGAATTTCTCAGCAGATGAGAAAAAACGTTTCCTCAGCGAACTGACCGCAGCGGAAGGCCTTGAGCGCTATCTGGGCGCGAAATTCCCGGGCGCAAAACGCTTCTCACTGGAGGGCGGCGATGCGTTAGTCCCGATGCTGAAAGAGCTGATTCGTCATGCCGGTAAGAGCGGCACGCGCGAAGTGGTGCTGGGCATGGCGCACCGTGGTCGTCTGAACGTGCTGGTTAACGTGCTGGGTAAAAAGCCGCAGGATCTGTTCGACGAATTTGCGGGTAAACATAAAGAGCATCTCGGCACCGGTGACGTGAAGTACCACATGGGCTTCTCGTCGGATATCGAAACCGAGGGCGGTCAGGTTCACCTGGCGCTGGCGTTTAACCCGTCGCACCTGGAAATCGTCAGCCCGGTAGTTATCGGTTCCGTGCGTGCGCGTCTGGATCGTCTGGACGAGCCGAGCAGCAATAAAGTGCTGCCAATCACCATTCACGGTGATGCGGCGGTCACAGGGCAGGGCGTGGTTCAGGAAACCCTGAACATGTCGAAAGCGCGTGGTTATGAAGTGGGCGGTACCGTTCGCATCGTGATCAACAACCAGGTGGGCTTCACCACCTCTAACCCGCTGGATGCGCGTTCCACCCCATACTGCACCGACATCGGTAAAATGGTTCAGGCGCCCATCTTCCACGTTAACGCGGATGACCCGGAAGCCGTTGCTTTCGTTACCCGTCTGGCGCTGGACTTCCGTAACACCTTCAAGCGCGACGTGTTCATTGACCTCTTCTGCTACCGCCGTCACGGCCACAACGAAGCCGACGAGCCAAGTGCAACCCAGCCGCTGATGTACCAGAAAATCAAAAAACACCCGACGCCGCGTAAAATCTACGCTGACAAGCTGGAAAGCGAAAAAGTGGCGACGCTCGAAGATGCGACCGAAATGGTCAACCTCTATCGCGACGCGCTGGACGCGGGTGAATGCGTGGTGAAAGAGCTGCGTCCAATGAACATGCACTCCTTTACCTGGTCGCCGTACCTCAACCACGAGTGGGACGAGAGCTACCCAAACAAGGTAGAGATGAAGCGTTTGCAGGAGCTGGCTAAACGCATCAGCACCGTGCCGGAAGCGATCGAGATGCAGTCCCGCGTGGCCAAAATCTATGGCGACCGTCAGGCAATGGCGGCGGGTGAGAAGCTGTTCGACTGGGGCGGTGCGGAAACGCTGGCTTACGCGACGCTGGTTGACGAAGGCATTCCGGTTCGTCTGTCCGGTGAAGATGCGGGTCGTGGCACCTTCTTCCACCGTCATGCGGTGGTGCACAACCAGTCTAACGGTTCAACGTACACTCCGCTTCAGCACGTGCATAACGGTCAGGGCCAGTTCAAGGTCTGGGACTCCGTGCTGTCAGAAGAAGCGGTGCTGGCCTTCGAATACGGCTACGCCACCGCAGAACCGCGCACCCTGACCATCTGGGAAGCGCAGTTCGGTGACTTTGCTAACGGTGCGCAGGTTGTTATCGACCAGTTCATCTCCTCCGGCGAGCAGAAGTGGGGCCGTATGTGCGGCCTGGTGATGCTGCTGCCGCACGGTTACGAAGGACAAGGGCCGGAGCACTCCTCCGCGCGTCTGGAACGTTATCTGCAACTCTGCGCCGAGCAGAACATGCAGGTTTGCGTGCCGTCCACCCCGGCTCAGGTCTACCACATGCTGCGTCGTCAGGCGCTGCGCGGTATGCGCCGTCCGCTGGTGGTGATGTCGCCGAAATCCCTGCTGCGCCATCCACTGGCGGTGTCCAGCCTGGAAGAGCTGGCAAACGGCACCTTCCTGCCAGCCATCGGAGAAATTGATGAGCTGGATCCGCAGGCCGTTAAGCGTGTGGTGATGTGTTCTGGTAAGGTTTATTACGACCTGCTGGAACAGCGCCGTAAGAACGATCAGAAAGATGTCGCCATCGTGCGTATCGAACAGCTTTATCCGTTCCCGCATCAGGCGATGCAGGAAGTGCTGAAACAGTACGCTCACGTTCATGATTTTGTCTGGTGCCAGGAAGAGCCGCTCAACCAGGGCGCCTGGTATTGCAGCCAGCATCATTTCCGTGAAGTGATTCCATTTGGGTCTGCTCTGCGTTATGCAGGTCGCCCGGCCTCCGCCTCTCCGGCGGTAGGGTATATGTCCGTTCACCAGAAGCAGCAACAAGATCTGGTCAATGACGCGCTGAACGTCGATTAATTAAAGGATACATAATGAGTAGCGTAGATATTCTTGTTCCCGACCTGCCTGAGTCCGTAGCAGATGCAACCGTCGCCACCTGGCACAAAAAACCAGGCGACGCGGTAACCCGTGACGAAGTGCTGGTAGAAATCGAAACTGACAAAGTGGTACTGGAAGTACCGGCTTCAGCGGATGGCATTCTGGATGCAGTCCTGGAAGATGAAGGTACGACCGTCACCTCTCGCCAGATCCTGGGTCGCCTGCGTGAAGGCAACAGCGCGGGCAAAGAGTCCAGCGCCAAATCTGAAGAGAAAGCGTCTACCCCGGCCCAGCGCCAGCAGGCGTCTCTGGAAGAGCAAAGCAACGACGCGCTCAGCCCGGCGATCCGTCGCCTGCTGGCTGAGCACAGCCTCGACCCGGCAGCCATCAAAGGCACCGGCGTAGGTGGCCGTCTGACGCGCGAAGACATCGACAAGCATCTGGCAAAAGCGCCTTCTGAGGCGAAAGCAGAAGCGAAAGCGCCTGCGGCAGCACCAGCGGCACAGCCAGCGCTGGGCGCACGTAGCGAAAAACGCGTGCCGATGACCCGCCTGCGTAAGCGCGTGGCCGAGCGTCTGCTGGAAGCGAAAAACTCCACCGCGATGCTGACCACCTTCAACGAAGTGAACATGAAGCCAATCATGGACCTGCGCAAGCAGTACGGTGACGCGTTTGAAAAACGTCACGGTATCCGTCTGGGCTTCATGTCCTTCTACGTGAAAGCGGTCGTTGAAGCGCTGAAACGCTACCCGGAAGTGAACGCGTCTATCGATGGCGATGACGTGGTTTACCACAACTACTTCGACGTCAGCATGGCGGTTTCTACCCCACGCGGCCTGGTGACCCCGGTTCTGCGTGACGTGGACACCCTGGGTATGGCTGACATCGAGAAGAAAATCAAAGAGCTGGCCGTGAAAGGCCGCGACGGCAAGCTGACCGTAGAAGACCTGACCGGCGGTAACTTCACCATTACCAACGGCGGCGTATTTGGCTCGCTGATGTCTACCCCGATCATCAACCCGCCGCAGAGCGCGATCCTGGGTATGCATGCCATTAAAGATCGCCCGATGGCGGTAGACGGTAAAGTGGAGATCCTGCCAATGATGTATCTGGCGCTCTCTTACGATCACCGCCTGATCGATGGCCGCGAGTCCGTGGGCTTCCTGGTTGCCATTAAAGAGCTGCTGGAAGATCCAACGCGTCTGCTGCTGGACGTCTAGTTTTTGCAGTCTTGCCCGGCGGCGCGTTGCTTGCCGGGCCTACAAAAGCACTACCTAACGATTACCTGAAGGATGGATAGAACACATGAACTTACATGAATATCAGGCCAAACAGCTGTTTGCCCGGTATGGCTTACCGGCTCCGGTGGGTTATGCCTGTACTACCCCGCGTGAAGCAGAAGAAGCCGCATCTAAAATCGGTTCCGGCCCGTGGGTAGTTAAGTGTCAGGTTCACGCTGGTGGCCGTGGTAAAGCGGGCGGTGTGAAGGTTGTTAAGAGCAAAGAAGAGATTCGTGCGTTTGCTGAACATTGGCTCGGCAAGCGTCTGGTGACCTACCAGACAGATGCGAACGGCCAGCCGGTTAACCAGATCCTGGTGGAAGCGGCGACCGACATCGCGAAAGAACTGTACCTGGGCGCGGTTGTTGACCGTAGCTCCCGTCGCGTGGTGTTCATGGCGTCTACCGAAGGCGGCGTGGAAATCGAAAAAGTGGCGGAAGAGACCCCACACCTGATCCACAAAGTGGCTATCGATCCGCTGGCAGGCCCAATGCCTTACCAGGGTCGCGAGCTGGCATTCAAACTGGGTCTGGAAGGTAAACTGGTTCAGCAGTTCACCAAGATCTTCATGGGTCTGGCAACGATCTTCCTGGAGCGCGATCTGGCGCTGATCGAGATCAACCCGCTGGTGATCACCACCCAGGGCGACCTGATCTGCCTCGACGGCAAACTGGGCGCTGACGGCAACGCCTTGTTCCGCCAGCCGGATCTGCGCGAAATGCGCGACCAGTCTCAGGAAGATCCGCGTGAAGCGCAGGCTGCACAGTGGGAGCTGAACTACGTGGCGCTGGATGGCAACATCGGCTGCATGGTTAACGGTGCGGGCCTGGCAATGGGCACCATGGACATCGTTAAGCTGCACGGCGGTGAGCCGGCAAACTTCCTCGACGTGGGCGGTGGCGCAACCAAAGAGCGCGTAACCGAAGCGTTCAAAATCATCCTCTCTGACGACAACGTTAAAGCGGTACTGGTTAACATCTTCGGCGGCATCGTCCGTTGCGACCTGATTGCTGACGGCATTATCGGTGCGGTAGAAGAAGTGGGTGTTAACGTTCCGGTTGTGGTTCGTCTGGAAGGGAACAACGCTGAACTCGGCGCGAAAAAACTGGCTGACAGCGGCCTGAATATTATTGCAGCGAAAAGTCTGACGGATGCAGCTCAGCAGGTTGTTGCCGCAGTGGAGGGGAAATAATGTCAGTTTTAATTAATAAAGATACCAAGGTTATCTGCCAGGGCTTCACCGGTAGCCAGGGGACTTTCCACTCTGAACAGGCGATTGCCTACGGCACGCAGATGGTTGGCGGCGTAACGCCAGGTAAAGGCGGCACCACGCACCTGGGCCTGCCGGTGTTCAACACCGTGCGTGAAGCGGTAGAAGCAACGGGCGCAACCGCGACCGTCATCTACGTTCCGGCGCCGTTCTGCAAAGACTCCATTCTGGAAGCGATCGACGCAGGCATCAAACTGATCATCACCATCACCGAAGGTATCCCGACGCTGGATATGCTGACCGTGAAGGTGAAGCTGGACGAAGCTGGCGTGCGCATGATCGGCCCGAACTGCCCAGGCGTTATCACCCCGGGCGAATGCAAAATCGGCATCATGCCGGGGCACATTCACAAGCCGGGTAAAGTGGGTATCGTTTCCCGTTCCGGCACCCTGACCTATGAAGCGGTTAAGCAGACCACCGATTACGGTTTCGGCCAGTCCACCTGCGTGGGCATCGGCGGTGACCCGATCCCTGGCTCTAACTTCATCGACATCCTGAAGCTGTTCCAGGAAGATCCACAGACTGAAGCGATCGTGATGATCGGTGAAATCGGTGGTAGCGCGGAAGAAGAAGCGGCGGCTTATATCAAAGATCACGTAACCAAGCCGGTCGTCGGTTACATCGCGGGTGTGACCGCGCCGAAAGGCAAGCGTATGGGTCACGCAGGCGCGATTATCGCTGGCGGTAAAGGTACGGCTGATGAGAAATTCGCAGCGCTGGAAGCCGCAGGCGTGAAAACCGTTCGCAGCCTGGCGGATATCGGCGAAGCACTGAAATCCATCATTAAGTAAGTCCTCTCTGCTCCCCGGACGGGGAGCGTTGAAGTATAAAAATGTCCGTTTCGACATGGTTGGCCGCTGAAAGCGGCCTTTTTTTTATAACGTCACGCTGACCCCGGCGAAAAGGGTGAACTCCGGTAAATAGTCCCCTTTATGCGCCACGGTCCATTGCGGCTCCACAAACGCGCTCATCACCTTATCTCCTATCGGCCAGGCGCGTCCGCCGCCAAACCCGAGTGGAATAGAATAATCGTCACTTTTCATATTCCAGGTCCAGATGCCGGAAGTGCGTAAATACCAGCCTTTTGGCAATTTATAGACCACGATGGGCTGAAACGTCCCTGTTTCAACGTCATCACGTTCGCCATCGCCTGCAAAACTTTTTTGCCACTGCACCAGCGTACCCGCCATCCACCGGGGGCTGGATTTGATGGCGATAGCGGATAACCCCGCCTGCCATTTGCCGCTTCCCAGTTCGTCTTCCGAGGCGGAAGAGGCCGTGATTAGCGGGCCAACACCGATTTTGACGCCTTCCTGTTTAAGCAGAAAAATATCGAACAGATTGATATCACCTAACCCGGTGCTGTAACCGCTGCCGGGCTGGGGGCGGGTAGCGAGCGGGACAGTCATGCGCAGGATCTGCGGCACAGGCACCCAGTCGTTAGCGGCAATCGGCACGGTTGCGCGTAGCAGGGTATCGTTGGTGTGCTGATCGCTACCGTAAAGCTGCGGGGTGTAATAGTCCTGAAGCGCAATGGACGTGGACAGATGTAACGGATTGGTCGCTTTTTCTACGGCATCCGTCTCCTCCGCCAGGCACAGCCCTGGCAACGCGCCCAGCAGCGCGAGAATAACTGTTATACAGCGCATCGGCGTTGTCTCCTTACCAGAGATACTGGAGCCTGAAGGTCCACGTGGTGACGTCAGGCGAGGCATCGCGATGTTTGGCTGTATCGGTGTAAGCGACCATTCCGCCAAAGTGCGGGGTAAGCATAAAACCGACAGAACCGCCCAGCAGCACGTTTTCTTGCTCATCGTCCTGTAACTGCCCATCGACGCGGGTTTCACCGCCTTTTGCCCAGCTTCCGTCTAATGACAGCCACAGCGCGGGGGAGAGCGTATAGCTCCAGTGGCCTTCCAGCGTGTAGAGCGGACGCTGCTCAAGGCGGCTATTTTGCTGATAGTCTTTATTGTCGGTGTAAAAACTTACCCAACTGTTCAGCTCCAGCCAGCTTGCGCCGATGGGCACACCAAAGGCCAGTTCCGGCTTAAAGGACCAGCGGTTCGCACCGATGTTGATCGTATTACTGCTATCGTAGTCGCCGGTCGGTAACGTGAGCCACATGGCGGCGCTGAGAAACATTCCAGGCTGCCAGCGGCGAAACTCCTCTTCGCTTAGCGCGGGGGCACCAAACAGGTTATGGGCAAAAATAACCTGCGTATCCCCGAGATTTTCATGGCTCAACGATCCGGTGAAATAACGGGCGTTATCGAGCGAGGCCGTCACGCTGGCGTAAGGTTGAATGATCTGTATCGCCGATATTCGCCCGTCAATATCAAAAGAGCGGGCATAGCGCAGCAGGTAGAGATCGGCATCAACGCTCGCGCCGTCCACGGGCAGGGCGCTGTCAATGGAGGTGTTGGTGTGAATATTATTGTAGTAACCAAAAACCAGGTTCTTATCTTTAGGCAGGTTTTGCCAGTCGCGGGCATTATCGGCGCGCACATAGACCGGCAATAGGACGAGCAGCATCCCCACTATCAAAACAATAATGGCGACCAAAAGGTTACGCTCAGAGCTTCGCATAAAGCCCTCCTGTTATTTTTATTGCGCACGGCTCCCGCCCGCTAAAGGCGGGAGCCGTCAGCGTTTACGGGGTGACGATATTGAACATTTGCGGGAAGACATCCAGCAGGGCGAGTAATTCGTCCAGTTTCTGCGGGTTACCCTTCATCGATACCGTGCCATCATTGAGGATTTTATCCACGGGCGCGCTATGGCTTATCAGCCGCGCCACATCGACGACATTGGCTTTGAGGCTAAATGCCGCATCGGTAAATGGCTGCCCTTTGCGATAAATAATCACGCTGTTATTCAGCTCCACGCCGTAGGTGTCGCCTTCAGGCACGGTCCAGTTAAAACGAAGGGTTTTGCCGTCCGCTTTCGGACCGTTTAACGTCACGCCCATATAATCAAGCAGGGTTTCAGGCGGGATGCTGGCGGTTAAATCGCTGTCCAGCGTACTGGCGACCGGCAGGACAGGAACGCCATCACGAAGTTCTTTCGCACCGCTGAGATATTCATTGCGCCAGATGGCGTTTTCGCTTTGATAACCCAGTTGGGTAAATATGTCGGCCTGAAGATCTTTCGCCTGCTTGTTATCAGGATTGGCGAAAATGAGATGATTCAGCAGCTGCGCCGCCCAACGATAATTCCCGCTGTCCGCCGCCTGTTTCGCCTGCTGATACACCTTTTCCTCGCCTCCCATCAGGCGAACATATCTCGGGGCGACCTCTTTCTCCGGAAGGGGGTTCAAATTAGCGGGGTTGCTGTCATACCAGCCCATGTAAAACATATACATTGCTTTAGCGTTATGGCTGAGCGAGCCGTAGTAGCCCCGGTTAGACCACCGTTTGCCGATGCTGTCTGGCAGGGTAAGTTTTTCAGCCACTTCATCCATGTTGTAGCCTTTGTTGATGAGATTCAGCGACTGATCGTTGATGTATTTGTACATGTCGCGCTGAGAGGCGATGTAATCTTTGACCCGCGCATTATCCCAGACGGGCCACAGATGCTGGCTGAGCGCGATCTCCGCCTGATCGCCATATTTTATCAGCGCTTTATCCAGCGCTTTCCACCAGTTAACGGCGCTGCGGGCTTTCGCACCACGCAGGGTATAGAGGTTATGCATCGTGGCGTTGAAGAGTTCGGAGCCATCAAACACTTTGAACTGTGGGAACCACATCATCATTTCTGATGGCGCTTCTGCGCCCGGCGCGAGCATAAAATTCACCTCAACGCCGTCAATGTTTTCGCGCTGCTCGGGCTGGCTAATGATATTGGTGGGGGTGATGAGCGTGTTTTTGCTGGTGGCGATAGTTTTACCGATCCCATCGTCCACCTGGCCTACAGCGCTGGGTTTGACCATCATCGCGTACATATAAAGCGCGCGACGACTCATCGCGTTACCGGCCAGGAAGTTTTCGCTGGCGGCTTCTTCCACAAACCCTTCGGGCGCATATATTTTGACTTTGCCGCTTTTCACATCCGTTTCGGACACCATGCCTTTGACGCCGCCAAAGTGGTCGAGGTGGCTATGGGAATAAATCACCGCGACAACCGGTTTTTTAGGCCGATGCTGATAATACAGTTCCAGCCCGGCGCGCGCGGACTCGGGAATAACCAGTGGGTCGATGATAATTAATCCGCTATCGCCTTCTATGATGGTCATATTTGAAATATCGATGCCGCGTATTTGATATACGCGGTCGGTCACTTTAAAGAGACCGTTAATATTATTTAACTGCGCATGGCGCCAGAGTGAAGGGTTAACGGTATCGGGTGCTTCACCTTTTAAAAATGACCAGTTTTCAAGGTTAACAACCGGTTTGCCGTTGTCTTTTTTTATTATTAAAGGATCGATGGTGGCGATAAATCCACGTTTTGCATCGTCGATATCGCGCTTGTCGTTGAAATTAAGCTTCTGATACATCGCCGCGTTGTTTTCACGGGTGTACGCAGAGGCTGCGGGGGCGACGCGGGTCGCGCAGACCTGCCCGGATACCGCCAGGGTAAGCATGAGGAAAGCTATTTTCTTGAGTTTCATATCCTGAATCCCTTTGTGTAAAAAACCACGCTGAGAATGAGGCATAATGAAATCGGAAAAGAGATATTATATCCGCGAGTAGTATGAACCGTTCGCCTTATAAACAAAAGCGCGGCAATTTATTGCTTTAGCGAATGAATAACGGAAAGCCAGCGTGGATAAGGGGTAAAGGCGTGGGCTTTGTCAAAATCAGAATAATAAGCGTGAGCACGCTCACTGTATGTTATTTGTTTCGTAAATACTATTTTTGTCAGCCCTTACAAAAAGGTACACAAAGAAATATTTCATCCTATTAATTATTATGCCCTGTTGTTATACAGGGCATAAATTTTAGTGATGACGACGCGCAATTAACGTGAAGCGGTAATCTTCGCTTTTAAAACTGTTGCGGCTATATTCAAAAACTCGGCCATCTTTGAGAAAGCCGCGCGAAATTTTTTCCAGGATCGGTTTGGCGGGATCAATCCCCAGCGCGGCGATCACGTCTTCATCCGGCATGACCGGGACGATCTCCTGTTCGCTGCGATCGATAACCATTTTTTTGATCTGCTCAATGTAGTGATATTTGGAATTTTCCATCACTTCCCAGGTCAGGTCAGGAAAAAGCGCGAGCGGCATCCATGTCTCTTCCAGCGTCACCGGTTTTTGCTTGATAAAGCGCACGCGTTTGACGTGCCACACTTTTTCGCCCGTTGCCAGCAGCAGCGTCTGCGCCAGGGGGGCATCCGCTTTCACAACTTCAAAAATCTGCACATCGCTGTGGGTTTCAACGTTCCGGTCCGCGAGTTTTTCGTAAAAGCTGGTGAGCTGATAAATGTCGTAATTGACCCGCTCCTCCTTCACATACGATCCGCTGCCCTGAATGCTCTCAATGATGTTTTGCTCGGTGAGCAGCTTAAGCGCCTGACGCACCGTGACGCGGCTGACGCCGTACGCCTCCTGAAGGGTGGATTCGGTGGGTAACGCATCCCCGGGCTTGAGTTCGCCCTCCTGAATGTGCTGGCGCAACGCATCTGCAATCTGTCGGTACATCGGTTTACGGGTCATGTTATTCCGTTTTTGTATTGTTTTCTTAATACTATTCTCGCTAATTATGCACCGTTAGGGGGCGTTGTAAATAATACAAATTAAATACAAATATCCGACATCGGTGAAAGTGATCACATAAATGTATTGTTGATTCTGCCAGACTCGCTGCATGCTTTTCTTTGATAGGGTGAGAATGATGATTAACCTGACGGCGTTAACGCATCCTGATGCGCTGTGCCTCAATGCACATTTCAGTAGCCGTGAAGACGCTATTCACGCGCTGGCTGAGCGGCTGGTCTCGCTTGGCAAAATTACCGACTCGCAGTCTTTCCTTGATGAAGTGTTTGCCCGCGAAAGCCTGGGCCCGACGGCGCTGGGCGAGGGGCTTGCCGTGCCGCACGGGAAAAGCTCAGCGGTGAAAGAAGCGGCCTTTGCGGTGGCAACCTTGCGGGAGCCACTGTTGTGGGAAGGTGTGGATGGCCCGGAGCCGGTCGAGCTGATTTTTTTGCTGGCAATCCCTCCTGCGGAAGCAGGCAGTACGCACATGCAACTCTTGACAACGCTGACCACCCGGCTGGCGGATGATGAACTGCGCGCGCGCGTGCAGGCTGCGTCCACCCCTCAGGCGCTTCTGGCGGCATTGGATACGAATGCGCTGACGCAGGCGAGTACGCTTTCTCAGGATGCACCAACCGTTGTCTGTGTGACCGCCTGTCCGGCCGGGATCGCCCATACCTACATGGCCGCGGAGTATCTGGAAAAAGCGGGGCGCAAGCTGGGCGTCAGGGTGGTGGTCGAAAAGCAGGGGGCGAACGGCATTGAAGGGCGCATCACCGCCCGGCAGTTGCAGGAGGCAAAAGCGTGCATTTTTGCCGCAGAAGTGGCAATCAAAGAGCGTGAGCGTTTTCAGGGGATCCCCGCCATTACGGTGCCCGTGGCGGAACCCTTGCGCCATGCTGAAGCGCTCATTGAGCGTGCGCTGGCGCTACCGCCTGTATCCGATGCGCGTCCTGCGCATGTCGACCCTGACGCGAAAAAGTGCGTTAAAACCGAACTCAAGCAGGCGCTTCTCAGCGGTATCTCTTTTGCGGTTCCGCTGATTGTCGCTGGCGGCACGGTGCTGGCCGTGTCGGTATTGCTGGCGCAAATCCTCGGCTTGCAGCATCTCTTCGATCAGGAAAACTCGTGGCTGTGGATGTACCGCAAACTGGGCGGCGGAATGCTCGGTATTCTGATGGTGCCTGTTCTGGCGGCCTATACCGCTTACTCGCTGGCAGATAAACCCGCGCTGACGCCGGGCTTTGCGGCCGGTCTTGCCGCCAATATGATCGGCTCCGGTTTTCTGGGCGCTATCGTCGGCGGGCTGATTGCGGGCTACCTGATGCGCTGGGTGAAAAATCACGTCCGTCTGAGCAGCCGGTTCAACGGCTTCCTGACCTTTTATCTCTATCCGGTGATCGGCGTGCTGGGCGCGGGCAGCCTGATGCTGTTTGTGATCGGCGAGCCGGTAGCCTGGCTTAATAACACGCTCACCGCCTGGCTTAATGGTCTGTCCGGCGCGAATGCGCTGCTGCTGGGGGCGATCCTCGGCTTTATGTGCTCGTTCGATCTGGGCGGTCCGGTCAACAAAGCCTCTTACGCGTTCTGTCTGGGCGCGATGGCCAACGGTGTCTACGGGCCTTATGCGATTTTTGCCTCCGTCAAAATGGTGTCGGCCTTTACCGTGACGGCGGCAACGATGCTGGCCCCGAATCTGTTTAAACAGTTCGAAATTGAGACCGGCAAGTCCACCTGGCTGCTGGGGCTGGCGGGTATTACCGAAGGGGCAATCCCGATGGCTATCGAGGATCCGTTGCGGGTCATCGGCTCATTTGTTCTGGGGTCAATGGCGACCGGAGCGATTGTCGGGGCGATGGGGATTGGGCTTTCCACCCCGGGCGCGGGCATTTTCTCTCTCTTCTTACTGCATGATGCCGGGCTGGGCGGCGCGATGGCCGCTGCGGGCTGGTTTGGCGCCGCGCTGGTTGGCACCGCCATTTCTACGCTCATTTTACTGCTCTGGCGACGCCATGCCGTGAAGCGCGGCACCTACGTGACTGAAGACATAACATCCTAAACACGCACTGACAGGAAACGAAGATGAAAGCAGTATCTCGCGTTCATATCACGCCACATATGCACTGGGACCGTGAGTGGTACTTCACCACCGAAGCGTCACGTATTCTTCTGGTCAACAATATGGAAGAGATCCTCACCCGTCTTGAGCAGGACGCAGAGTATAAATACTACGTTCTCGACGGCCAGACGGCGGTGCTGGAAGATTATTTTGCCGTGAAGCCGGAAAACAGACCACGCGTGAAAGCGCTGGTGGAGGCCGGGAAGCTGATAATCGGACCCTGGTATACCCAGACCGATACCACCCTCGTCTCCGGCGAGTCGATTATCCGAAATCTGATGTACGGCATTCGCGACTGTCTGGCCTTTGGCGAGCCGATGAAAATTGGCTATCTGCCAGACTCTTTCGGCATGTCCTCCCAGCTGCCGCACATTTATAACGGTTTCGGCATCACGCGCACCATGTTCTGGCGCGGCTGTTCCGAGCGGCACGGTACCGATAAAACAGAGTTTCTCTGGCAAAGCCAGGACGGCAGTGAAGTCACGGCGCAGGTGCTGCCGCTGGGCTACGCGATTGGTAAGTACTTACCGGAGGATGAAGCCGGGCTGCGGAAACGGCTCGACGCCTGGCTCGAGGTGCTCGAAAAAGCCTCCGTGACGAAAGAAATTTTGCTGCCTAACGGCCATGACCAGATGCCGCTCCAGCAGAACATTTTTACGGTGATGGATAAGCTCCGCGAAATCTACCCGCAGCGTCAGTTTGTGATGAGCCGCTTTGAGGAGGTGTTTGACCACATCGACGCGCACCGCGATGAACTGGCGACGCTGAAAGGGGAGTTTATTGACGGTAAATATATGCGGGTGCACCGTACGATCGGCTCCACGCGGATGGACATCAAAATCGCTCACGCCCGAATAGAGAATAAAATCGTCAACGTCCTTGAGCCGCTGGCCACGCTTGCGTGGACGCTGGGCTTTGAGTATCACCACGGCTTGCTGGAAAAAATGTGGAAAGAGATCCTCAAGAATCACGCCCACGACAGTATCGGCTGCTGCTGTAGTGACAAAGTGCATCGCGAGGTGATGTCCCGCTTCGAACTGGCGGAAGACATGGCCGATAACCTGACGAGCTTCTATATGCGCAAGATCGTCGACAACATGCCGCAGAGCGATGAAGACAAACTGGTGATGTTTAACCTGATGCCCTGGCCGCGTGAGGAGGTGATCAACACCACGCTGCGTCTGCGCGCCAGCCAGTTCCGCCTGCTGGACGATAAGGGGAATGAAATTCCTTACTACCTCCGCAGCGCACGCGAGATCGACCCCGGGTTGATTGACCGGCAGATTGTGCATTACGGCAACTACGATCCATTTATGGAGTTTGACATTCAGGTCAAACAAATTCTGCCATCAATGGGTTACCGCACTCTCTATATTGAGCCGCATGTGGCTGGTAAGGTTCTCGACGCGGCGAAGTCCCCGGAGGCTTTGCTGGAAAATGCGTTCTGGGAGATCGCCTTAAACGACGATGGTACCCTGCGTCTGCGTGATAAAGAATCCGGGCTTATCTATGACCGGGTACTTGAAATTGAAGAGAGTTCGGATGATGGCGATGAGTACGACTACTCGCCTTCACGGGAAGAGTGGAGACTCACTTCTGCACAGGGCGAGCACGAGGTTGAGGTGATCCACGACGCCTGGCAGAGCAGGGCGATAATCCGCCATCATATGGCGGTACCGGCAGATCTCGCCGAACGCTCGGCGCGCCAGCAGACGGGAACGCTTGAGGCAGAACTCACGGTTACGCTCAGCCACAACAGCCGACGTATCGACGTCGAGGCGCGTCTGGGAAATCACGCGGATGATCACCGCGTGCGGGTGCTGATCCCGACGCCGTTCACCACGGACGCGGTGTTAGCCGATACCCAGTTCGGTTCGCTGACGCGCCCTGTTCAGGATGACGCGATGGCGAACTGGCAGGAGGAGGGCTGGAAGGAAGCGCCGCTGCCGGTGTGGAATCTGCTCAACTACGCTGTGCTCCAGGAACGGCGTAACGGGCTGGCGCTGTTCACCGAAGGGTTACGCGAATTTGAAGTGACTGGCGAGCGTCAAAAAACCTTTGCCCTGACGTTGCTTCGCGGCGTGGGGTTGCTTGGGAAGGAAGATTTACTTCTGCGTCCGGGCAGACCGTCCGGGATCAAAATGCCGGTGCCTGATTCACAGATGCGGGGCCAGTTAACCTGTCGCTTTAGCCTGTTCAGTTTTACTGGCACGGCCGTCAGTGCCGGTGTTGCGCAGCAGGCGAAGTCGTGGTTAACGCCGGTGCACTGCTATAACAAAATTCCGTGGGATGCGATGAAGCTTAACCGTGCCTCTTTCACCACGCCCTGTAGCTACAGCCTGCTAACGCTGGCGCCAAATGGATGTATGCTCAGTGCGCTGAAAAAGGCGGAAGATCGTGATGAGATGATTCTGCGTCTGTACAACCCGTCGGAGACCCGCACCTGCGATGTGGCGCTGTCGGTGAACCGTGCTGTCCTGGCGTGTTGCGAAACGGACATGAATGAGGCCGTTAACGCGCAGGGGGAGGACGGCTCGGGTATTACGGGGCCATTCCGGCCAGGCCAGTCACGCACCTTCAGCATAAAAATTGAAAGGTCATCCTCATAACAATATAAAGGCCGCATCACCTGCGGCCTTTATTTCATCAAATAGTCACGAAAGGGTGTTAATTTTAAGATTATAAAAGTGAATAAAATGTAATCATTTGGGCTGGTAGCAAAGTAAAAGAAAAATACTGTGAAGCGGCTAACATTATAGGTTTGTCTTCCTGCAAAACGTGTTTTTTCACGGGCGTTAATAAAAATCACAACTGTTTATATCTTCTTCGGGCTTTTATAACCATCAATGCCTTTAAATATACATATCCTTAACAAGGTCTTTACTATCCGTATCACAAAGAAACATCATTAACAGTTCTGACTGATTTTGATTTAAATCAATGTTTAATCCTTGGAAAAAGGCTCCAAAAGGCGTTAAATTGTTCCCGATCAAAATGGCCGAAAAGTGGTAATTTTGCTATAAATTGATCGCCGTCGAAAAACGTAAATCTGTTCGAATAAAAACCTGTTTATTGTAAGGGTTTTGCAGCGTATTATATTTACGGGATCAATTTGGTTTTTTCTTAACGTATTTGTAACCTTTCATCATTGCTTTTTCCTCCTGTTGAGAATAAGCAACGAAGAAGGGACGCAGATAACTTTGTATTGGGGCATGCGTGTGGATCCTTATCTAACGGGGTTCACTCTCGGAGTCTTCATGCGATGAGCAAGGAGTCATAATGTTAGACGTAGTCGAACTGTCGCGCTTACAGTTTGCCTTGACCGCGATGTACCACTTCCTGTTTGTGCCGCTGACGCTCGGTATGGCGTTCCTGCTGGCCATCATGGAAACGGTTTACGTCCTCTCCGGCAAACAGATTTATAAAGATATGACCAAGTTCTGGGGCAAGTTGTTTGGTATCAACTTTGCGCTGGGCGTGGCAACCGGTCTGACCATGGAGTTCCAGTTCGGAACCAACTGGTCTTACTATTCCCACTATGTCGGGGATATTTTCGGTGCGCCGCTGGCCATTGAAGGTCTGATGGCCTTCTTCCTCGAATCCACCTTTGTAGGTCTGTTCTTCTTCGGTTGGGACCGTCTGGGTAAAGTCCAGCATATGGCGGTAACCTGGCTGGTGGCATTAGGCTCCAACTTGTCCGCACTGTGGATCCTGGTGGCGAACGGCTGGATGCAAAACCCCATTGCGTCTGATTTCAACTTCGAAACCATGCGTATGGAGATGGTCAGCTTTGCTGAGCTGGTCCTGAACCCGGTTGCCCAGGTTAAGTTCGTTCACACCGTGGCGTCTGGCTATGTGTGCGGCGCGATGTTCGTGCTGGGCATCAGCTCCTACTATATGCTGCGCGGCCGTGACTTCGCGTTCGCCAAGCGTTCTTTCGCTATTGCAGCAAGCTTCGGTATGGCCGCGATTCTGTCTGTTATTGTTCTGGGTGATGAATCCGGTTACGAAATGGGCGACGTGCAGAAAACCAAACTGGCCGCAATTGAAGCTGAATGGGAAACCCAGCCAGCGCCAGCCGCGTTTACCCTGTTCGGTGTGCCCGATCAGGAAGCACAGGAAAACCGCTTCGCCATTCAAATTCCTTACGCTCTGGGTATTATCGCCACGCGCTCCGTCGACAAACAGGTGACTGGCCTGAAAGATCTGATGGTGCAGCATGAAGAGCGTATCCGTAACGGGATGAAAGCCTACTCGCTGCTGGAACAGCTGCGCGCTGGCTCTACCGATCAGGCCGTTCGCGATCAATTTAACGACGTGAAGAAAGACCTCGGTTACGGTCTGCTGCTGAAACGCTATACCCCGAACGTCTCTGACGCGACGGAAGCGCAAATTCAGATGGCAACCAAAGACTCTATTCCACGCGTTGCGCCGCTGTACTTCGCGTTCCGCATCATGGTGGGTTGCGGCATTATCATGCTGCTGATCATCGCCGCCTCGTTCTGGTCAGTCATTCGTAACCGTATCGGTGAGAAAAAATGGCTGCTGCGCACGGCGCTGTACGGTATCCCACTGCCATGGATTGCTATCGAGTCCGGCTGGTTTGTTGCGGAATATGGTCGTCAGCCGTGGGCGATCGGTGAGGTGCTGCCAACTGCGGTAGCGAACTCCTCCCTGACCGCAGGCGACCTGATCTTCTCCATGCTGCTGATTTGCGGTCTGTACACCCTGTTCCTGGTGGCTGAACTGTTCCTGATGTTCAAGTTCGCGCGCCTTGGCCCAAGCAGCCTGAAAACCGGTCGCTACCACTACGAGCAGTCTGCTGCGACTACTCAGCCGGCACGCTAAGACAGGAGTCATCAAATGATCGATTATGAAGTATTGCGTTTTGTCTGGTGGCTGCTGATCGGTGTTCTGCTGATTGGTTTTGCGGTCACCGATGGTTTCGACATGGGCGTGGGCATGCTCACCCGTTTTCTCGGTCGTAATGACACCGAGCGTCGAATCATGATCAACTCCATCGCCCCGCACTGGGACGGTAACCAGGTGTGGCTGATCACCGCAGGCGGCGCGCTGTTCGCTGCCTGGCCGATGGTTTACGCGGCTGCGTTCTCCGGCTTCTATGTGGCGATGATTCTGGTGCTGGCTTCTTTATTCTTCCGTCCGGTAGGTTTTGACTACCGTTCCAAGATTGAAGACACCCGCTGGCGCAACATGTGGGACTGGGGCATCTTCATCGGTAGCTTCGTGCCTCCGCTGGTCATTGGTGTGGCGTTCGGTAACCTGTTGCAGGGTGTGCCGTTCCACGTCGACGAATACATGCGTCTGTTCTACACCGGTAACTTCTTCCAGCTGCTGAATCCGTTTGGTCTGCTGGCGGGCGTGGTGAGCGTGGCGATGATCATCACGCAGGGCGCAACTTATCTTCAGATGCGTACCGTGGGTGAACTGCACCTGCGTTCCCGTGCTACCGCTCAGGTGGCGGCGCTGGTGACTCTGGTCTGCTTCGCACTGGCAGGCGTGTGGGTGGTGTACGGTATTGATGGATACGTGGTGACCTCCGCGATCAACCATACTGCGCCGTCTAACCCGCTGACTAAAGAAGTGGCGCGTCAGGCCGGTGCATGGCTGGTGAACTTCAATAATACCCCTGCGCTGTGGGCTATCCCGGCTCTGGGTGTGCTGCTGCCGCTGCTGACCGTGCTGACGTCTCGTCTGGAGAAAGGCGCTCTGGCGTTCGTGTTCTCCTCACTGACGCTGGCGTGCATCATCCTGACGGCAGGTATTGCCATGTTCCCATTCGTGATGCCGTCCAGCACCATGATGAACGCTAGCCTGACCATGTGGGATGCAACGTCCAGCCATATGACGCTGAACTTAATGACCTATGTTGCTTGCGTGTTCGTTCCGATTGTTCTGGCTTACACCATCTGGTGTTACTGGAAAATGTTCGGTCGTATTACTAAAGAACATATCGAAAGCAACACCCACTCTATGTACTAAGTAAGGAGCTGAATATGTGGTATTTCGCATGGATTTTAGGGACGCTTCTTGCCTGTGCATTTGGTGTCATCACTGCCCTGGCGCTTGAGCATGTAGAAGCGTCTAAAGCGGGTGAAGAAAAACACTGATGAACATTATCGCAACGCTGTATGCGGTAATGGATAAGCGCCCCTTGCGGGCGCTTTCTTTAGTGATGGCATTACTGCTGGCAGGCTGTATCTTCTGGGACCCGTCGCGCTTCGCGGCAAAAACCAGCGAGCTTGAGATCTGGCACGGCTTCCTGATGATGTGGGCGGTGTGCGCAGGTGTGATTCACGGTGTCGGCTTTCGTCCGAAAGCCCTTCACTGGCAAGGCATCTTCTGCCCACTGATTGCCGATCTGGTTCTCCTCGCCGGTTTGATTTTCTTCTTCTTCTGAATAAGAAATGTCCGTTAACGTTATGGGCTTACCCGAGCCCATAAAAATTTACTCTCCGTTTACTTTCCCCCATTCCAAACCATCATTCCCGCGCGTATAGTAGCGAAGTTTGAAAGCTCCAATTTTCTTGTATTACCGGGATGTAAAGTGAATACAACGCTGTTTCGATGGCCGGTACGTGTCTATTACGAAGATACCGATGCCGGTGGTGTGGTCTACCACGCCAGCTACGTTGCTTTTTATGAACGGGCACGCACAGAGATGCTGCGCCATCATCACTTTAGTCAACAGGTGCTGTTGGCTGAGCGAGTTGCCTTCGTGGTACGCAAGATGACGCTTGAGTATTTTGCGCCTGCCAGACTCGACGATATGCTCGAAGTCCAAACAGAAATTACATCAATGCGCGGAACTTCACTGGTTTTCACGCAGCGGATAGTCAATGCAGAGAACACGGTACTGAACTCAGCTGAAGTCCTGATTGTTTGTGTTGATCCAACCATAATGAAGCCTCGTGCGCTTCCTAAGTCTATTGTCGCGGAGTTTAAGCAGTGACTGACATGAATATCCTTGATTTGTTCCTTAAGGCAAGCCTTCTGGTTAAACTTATCATGTTGATTTTGATTGGTTTTTCAATCGCATCCTGGGCCATCATTATCCAGAGAACGCGTATCCTCAATGCCGCTGGCCGCGAAGCCGAAGCCTTTGAAGATAAGTTCTGGTCGGGTATTGAGCTTTCTCGTCTGTATCAGGAGAGCCAGGGGCGCCGTGAAAACCTGACCGGCTCCGAACAAATTTTCTATAGCGGATTCAAAGAGTTTGCTCGTCTGCACCGGGCAAACAATCATGCGCCGGAAGCCGTCGTGGAAGGGGCGTCGCGTGCGATGCGTATCTCCATGAACCGCGAGCTGGAAAATCTTGAAACGCACATTCCTTTCCTCGGAACCGTTGGCTCCATCAGCCCGTATATCGGCCTGTTTGGTACGGTTTGGGGGATTATGCACGCCTTTATCGCGCTGGGCGCGGTGAAGCAGGCAACGTTGCAGATGGTTGCACCGGGTATCGCAGAAGCACTGATCGCGACCGCAATCGGTCTGTTCGCCGCAATTCCGGCGGTAATGGCGTACAACCGTCTGAACCAGCGCGTGAACAAACTGGAACTGAACTACGACAACTTTATGGAAGAGTTCACCGCGATTCTGCATCGTCAGGCGTTTACCAGCACCGAGAGCAACAAGGGGTAAACCATGGCCAGATCGCGTGGACGAGGTCGTCGCGAGCTCAAGTCCGAAATCAATATCGTTCCGTTACTGGACGTGCTGCTGGTGCTGCTGCTGATCTTTATGGCGACAGCGCCCATCATCACCCAGAGCGTGGAAGTTGATCTGCCGGATGCAACAGAATCACAGGCGGTAAGCACCAATGACGATCCTCCGGTCATCATTGAGGTTTCCGGCGTAGGGCAGTACAGCGTTGTGGTCGAGAAAGATCGTATGGATCAGCTTCCGCCAGAGCAGGTTATTGCTGAAGCGCAACGACGCCTGGAGTCAAATCCGAAGACGGTCTTCTTAATCGGTGGTGCGAAAGGCGTACCATATGATGAAATTATCAAAGCGCTGAACTTGCTACATAGCGCGGGCGTTAAGTCAGTTGGCTTAATGACTCAGCCTATTTGATCATCTGCGTAGTTTTTGGGAACCGATAGTGTCAAAGGCAACCGAACAGAACGACAAGCTTAAGCGAGCGATAATCGTCTCCGCAGTGCTGCACGTGATTCTTTTTGCAGCGCTGATCTGGAGTTCGTTCGATGAGCACATTGATGCATCGGGAGGCGGTGGAGGCTCGTCCATCGACGCCGTCATGGTGGATCCCGGTGCGGTAGTGCAGAACTATAATCGCCAGCAACAGCAGCAGGCGAGCGCAAAACGTGCGGAAGAGCAGCGTGAAAAACAGGCGCAACAGCAGGCGGAAGAGCTGCGTGAGAAGCAGGCCGCCGAGCAGGAACGTCTGAAGCAGCTTGAGAAAGAGCGTTTGCAGGCGCAGGAAGCCGCCAAAGAGCAGGCGGAGCAGCAGAAACAGGCTGAAGCCGCAGCGAAAAAAGCGCAGGAACAGCAGAAGCAGGCGGAAGAGGCGGCAGCCAAAGCCGCAGCAGACGCGAAGGCGCAGGCAGATGCACAGGCGAAATTAGCCGCAGAAGCCGCGAAGAAAGCGGCTGCTGACGCACAGAAGAAAGCAGAGGCCGAAGCCGCGAAGAAAGCCGCTGCTGATGCACAGAAGAAAGCAGAAGCTGAAGCCGCGAAGAAAGCCGCAGCGGATGCGCAGAAGAAAGCCGAAGCGGAAGCCGCCAAAAAAGCTGCGCAGGAAGCAGAGAAGAAAGCGGCTGCCGATGCTGCCAAAAAAGCGGCCGCCGCTGAGAAAGCTGCGGCAGAAAAAGCCGCTGCCGCTGAGAAGGCCGCCGCAGATAAAAAAGCCGCCGCCGCGAAAGCCGCTGCCGATAAAAAAGCGGCTGCCGAAAAAGCCGCAGCGAAAAAGGCTGCTGCTGAAAAAGCCGCCGCTGCCGCCGGTGTTGACGACCTGCTTGGCGACCTGAGTTCCGGTAAAAATGCACCGAAAACAGGCGGTGGAGCGAAAGGCAGTGGCCAGCCGTCGAAAGACAGCGGTACCTCTGGCGCCAACGGTGGGGCGACTGGTGCAGATATTAGTGCTTACGCTAAGCAGATCCAGGTTGCGATTCAAAGCCGCCTCTTTGATGCAGGCCTGTATCAGGGTAAGCAGTGCGTGTTGCATATCAATCTTGCGCCAGATGGCAGGTTGAAAAGTGTGACGTCTGAAGGGGGCGATCCTGCGCTTTGTCAGGCAGCGTTGGCCGCCGCAAGATCGGCGAACATTCCTAAACCGCCTAATGAGGCTGTTTATGAAAAGATAAAAGATGCCAAACTGGACTTTAAGCTGTAATCATCTCCTCTAACGGAAGTATGAAAAACAGTCTATTGTCGTAAACAGGATAAGTAGTTTTGTCTATTTGGGTTTGTTAACATTCTGCTAAATTATCGTGGGTAAGGTTACCCAGATAAGGGAGATATGATGAAGCAGGCATTACGTGTAGCATTTGGTTTTTTAATGCTGTGGGCAGCTGTACTGCACGCAGAAGTACGTATCGAGATCACCCAAGGGGTGGACTCGGCGCGTCCAATCGGTGTCGTTCCGTTCCAGTGGGCAGGGCCAGGTGCCGCGCCTGAAGATATTGGCGGCATTGTTGCAGCTGACCTGCGTAACAGCGGTAAATTTAATCCCTTAGATCGTTCTCGTCTGCCACAGCAGCCGGGTACTGCGCAGGAAGTTCAGCCTGCCGCATGGTCTGCTTTGGGTATTGACGCGGTGGTTATCGGACAGGTTACCCCTGCACCAGACGGTGGCTATAACGTCGCTTATCAGCTGGTGGATACCGGCGGTGCGCCGGGTACCGTTCTGGCTCAAAACACCTATAAAGTGAACAAGCAGTGGCTGCGTTACGCAGGTCATACTGCGAGTGACGAAGTGTTCGAGAAGCTGACCGGTATTAAAGGTGCGTTCCGTACCCGTATCGCGTACGTAGTACAGACCAACGGCGGCCAGTTCCCTTATGAGCTGCGCGTCTCTGACTACGATGGCTACAACCAGTTTACCGTACACCGTTCTCCGCAGCCGCTGATGTCTCCGGCATGGTCTCCGGACGGCTCTAAGCTGGCGTACGTAACCTTCGAAAGCGGCCGTTCCGCGCTGGTTATCCAGACGCTCTCTAACGGTGCTGTGCGTCAGGTTGCGTCATTCCCGCGTCACAACGGTGCACCTGCGTTCTCTCCGGATGGGACTAAACTGGCGTTTGCCCTGTCTAAAACCGGTAGCCTGAACCTGTACGTGATGGATATTGGTTCTGGTCAGATCCGTCAGGTCACGGATGGTCGTAGCAACAATACTGAGCCAACCTGGTTCCCGGACAGCCAGAATCTGGCCTTTACGTCTGACCAGGCAGGTCGTCCACAAGTTTATAAAGTGAATATCAACGGCGGAGCAGCGCAGCGTATTACCTGGGAAGGTTCTCAGAACCAGGATGCTGACGTCAGTGCCGATGGTAAAACAATGGTAATGGTCAGCACTGCGGGTGGTCAGCAACACATTGCCAAACAAGATCTGGTAACGGGGGGCGTACAAATACTGTCGTCAACGTTCCTGGATGAAACGCCAAGTCTGGCACCTAACGGCACCATGGTAATCTACAGCTCTTCTCAGGGGATGGGATCCGTGCTGAATCTGGTTTCTACAGATGGGCGTTTCAAAGCGCGTCTTCCGGCAACTGATGGACAGGTAAAATCACCTGCCTGGTCGCCGTATCTGTAATAATAATTAATTGATTACTAAAGGAATCTTAGAAATGCAACTGAACAAAGTGCTGAAGGGGCTGATGATCGCTCTGCCTGTTATGGCAATCGCAGCGTGTTCTTCTAACAAGAACGCAAGCAATGACCAGAGCGGCGAAGGCATGATGGGTGCCGGCACCGGTATGGACGCTAACGGCAATGGCAATATGTCTTCTGAAGAGCAAGCGCGTCTTCAGATGCAGCAGTTACAGCAGAACAACATCGTTTACTTCGATCTGGATAAATACGACATCCGTTCTGACTTCGCTGCGATGCTGGATGCGCACGCAAACTTCCTGCGTAGCAACCCGTCTTACAAAGTCACCGTAGAAGGTCACGCGGACGAACGTGGTACTCCGGAGTACAACATCTCCCTGGGTGAACGTCGTGCAAACGCTGTTAAAATGTACCTCCAGGGTAAAGGCGTTTCTGCTGACCAGATCTCCATCGTTTCTTACGGTAAAGAAAAACCAGCAGTACTGGGTCACGACGAAGCGGCTTACTCCAAAAACCGTCGTGCCGTACTCGTTTACTAAGAGAATTGCATGAGCAGTAACTTCAGACATCATCTGATGAGTCTGTCGTTACTGGTTGGAATAGCGGCCCCCTGGGCCGCTTTTGCTCAGGCACCAATCAGTAGTGTCGGCTCAGGCTCGGTAGAAGACCGGGTCACTCAACTCGAGCGTATTTCTAACGCTCACAGCCAGCTTTTAACTCAACTCCAGCAGCAGCTTTCCGATAACCAGAATGATATTGATTCCCTCCGTGGTCAGATCCAGGAGAGTCAGTATCAGCTTAATCAGGTTGTGGAGCGCCAGAAGCAAATCTTGTTGCAGATGGATAGCCTGAACAGCGGCGGAGCAGCAGCCCAGCCAGCGGCAGGCGATCAAAGCGGTGCGGCAGCGCCTGCGCCTGCGGCAGATGCTTCCGCGTCGTCTGGTGCGCCTGTACAGAGCGGTGACGCGAATACGGACTATAACGCGGCCATTGCCCTGGTGCAGGATAAATCGCGTCAGGACGATGCTATCGTTGCGTTTCAGAACTTCGTTAAGAAGTACCCTGATTCCACTTACCAGCCAAATGCGAACTACTGGCTGGGTCAGTTGAATTACAACAAGGGTAAAAAGGATGATGCGGCGTTTTATTTTGCCTCTGTGGTGAAAAATTACCCGAAATCACCGAAAGCGCCTGATGCGATGTATAAAGTCGGCGTGATCATGCAGGACAAAGGCGACACTGCAAAAGCCAAAGCGGTTTATCAGCAGGTGGTTGCGAAATTCCCGGGTACCGACGGCGCTAAACAAGCGCAAAAACGTTTGAGTTCGATGGGTTGATTACCGCATGACCAGAAATCGCGTTATTTCTGGTCGTGCAGCATGATTCCTAAGCAGTTAAGTGATCTTCATCGAAATTTTTGTTGCGCTGAATTCTTAAATCAGTAATATATGCCGCCGTTGCCACGGGATATCAAACAACGTGAAAGCAGCGCAAAAGTGGGTCGTTAGCTCAGTTGGTAGAGCAGTTGACTTTTAATCAATTGGTCGCAGGTTCGAATCCTGCACGACCCACCACTTAAAGCAGTTCCGGCAGTACAGAGTGGGTGATTAGCTCAGTTGGTAGAGCATCTCCTTTACACGGAGGGGGTCGGCGGTTCGAGCCCGTCATCACCCACCACTCGGGTCGTTAGCTCAGTTGGTAGAGCAGTTGACTTTTAATCAATTGGTCGCAGGTTCGAATCCTGCACGACCCACCAATTTTAATGTCTTACTCAGATATTAAACGTGAAGGATAACGTTGCTTTAGCAACGGCCCGAAGGGCGAGGCGAAGCCGAGTCATCCTGCACGACCCACCAATTTTATTGGTTCCGAGTGATAATTCAGGCAACACCCGAATGGGTCGTTAGCTCAGTTGGTAGAGCAGTTGACTTTTAATCAATTGGTCGCAGGTTCGAATCCTGCACGACCCACCAGCCTGAATAGATTTGAAGTACATCCCGCAAGGGGTCGTTAGCTCAGTTGGTAGAGCAGTTGACTTTTAATCAATTGGTCGCAGGTTCGAATCCTGCACGACCCACCAATGTAGAAAGGCGCCCTAAAGGCGCCTTTTTGCTATCTGTCGTTCGCCCGTGCTTTGTAGGTCGGGTAAGGCGAAGCCGCCACCCGACAATTGCCGCCAGCATCAATTCCCGATGACATTTCCCCTCAGATTCGCTATCTTGTTTAGTATATAAAACACCATTGCCTCATTTTTGTTATCTCATGCAAAAGAAAGGCAATATTGTTAAGCCAGCAAAACGAGAAGCCATAATGAGTGTGATGTTTAATCCCGAAACCGCAATCTATCCCTTCCCGCCGAAGCCTGCTCCGCTAAGCCGGGATGAGAAGCAGTTTTATCGTGAGAAAATCAAGCGCCTTCTTAAAGAGCGTGATGCGGTGATGGTGGCGCATTACTACACCGACCCGGAAATTCAGCAGCTGGCGGAAGAGACGGGCGGCTGTATCTCAGACTCCCTGGAGATGGCGCGTTTCGGTGCTAAACATCCTGCCTCCACGCTGCTGGTCGCGGGCGTTCGTTTTATGGGGGAAACGGCAAAAATCCTCAGCCCGGAAAAAACGGTTCTGATGCCGACGCTGAATGCTGAATGCTCCCTCGACCTCGGTTGCCCGATAGATGAATTCACCGCCTTCTGTGATGCCCACCCCGACCGTACCGTTGTGGTCTACGCCAACACCTCCGCTGCTGTAAAGGCCCGGGCAGACTGGGTAGTGACGTCCAGTATCGCCGTTGAGTTGATTGAACATCTGGACAGCCTGGGGGAGAAAATCATCTGGGCGCCCGATCGCCATCTGGGAAATTACGTGCAAAAACAGACCGGTGCGGATGTGCTGTGCTGGCAGGGTGCCTGTATCGTTCACGACGAGTTTAAGACCCAGGCACTGACACGCATGAAAGGGTTATACCCGGACGCCGCCATTCTGGTGCACCCGGAATCCCCGCAGTCCATCGTTGACATGGCGGATGCCGTCGGCTCCACCAGCCAGCTTATACATGCCGCGAAAACCCTGCCGCACAAGCAGCTCATTGTGGCGACCGACCGCGGTATCTTCTACAAGATGCAGCAGGCCGTGCCGGAAAAAGTATTGCTCGAAGCGCCGACCGCCGGAGAAGGGGCGACCTGTCGCAGCTGCGCGCATTGCCCGTGGATGGCGATGAATGGACTCAAGGCGATTGCGGAGGGGCTGGAGAACGGTGGCGCAGCGCATGAAATCCACGTAGATGCCGCCCTGCGTGAAGGCGCGTTAATTCCGCTTAACCGTATGCTGGATTTTGCGGCTACACTACGTACTTAACTCATTACGCCCCGGAGAAAAAATGGATTTTTTTAGCACACAGAACATCCTGGTTCATATCCCGATTGGTGCGGGCGGCTATGACCTGTCCTGGATTGAAGCGGTAGGGACGCTGGCCGGATTACTCTGTATCTGGCTGGCCAGCCTTGAGAAGATCAGCAACTATGCGTTCGGGCTGATTAACGTCACGCTGTTTGCGATTATCTTCTTCCAGATCCAGCTCTACGCCAGCCTGCTTCTACAGGTGTTCTTTTTCGCGGCCAATATCTATGGCTGGTATGCCTGGTCGCGGCAAAACAGTCAGCAGGAGGCGGAGCTACAAATCCGCTGGCTACCGTTGCCAAAAGCCATCGCCTGGTTCGCTGCCTGCGTGGTGGCTATCGGCTTTATGACGGTCTTTATTGATCCGGTATTTGCCTTCCTGACGCGCGTGGCGGTCGCGGTGATGTCGGGTCTGGGATTAAACGTGACGATGCCTGAACTTCAGCCGGATGCCTTCCCATTCTGGGATTCCTGCATGATGGTGCTGTCGATTGCCGCAATGATCCTGATGACCCGTAAATACGTGGAGAACTGGCTGCTGTGGGTGGTCATTAACGTGATAAGCGTGGTGATTTTTGCCCGTCAGGGCGTGTATGCCATGTCGCTGGAGTACATGCTGCTGACCTTCATTGCCCTGAACGGCAGCCGTATGTGGATTAACAGCGCGCGTGAGCGTGGCTCTCGCGCGCTTTCCCGTTAATGGTGATGGGCATGTGAATGGCCGGACTGCGCCTCGTTCAGGTGACAGTCTGGCCCGTTACACGGCTGATACTCCATCTGAATGGTGGCGTGGGCAATTTCGTAGTGATGCTCAAGGAAGTGCTGAATACGTTCAAGCAACGCATCGTGATCGTGGGGCGGGATAACCTGAACGTGCAGCGTCATAAGCGGTTTCTCACCCACCAGCCAGACGTGAACGTGGTGAACGTTACGAACTTCAGGAATGGAGCGACACAGATTGCGTTTTAGCTCGCCAATATCCAGCGACGTAGGAGCGCCTTCCAGCAACTCGTTAACACTCTCTTTCAATAGCCGCCAGGCACTGCGCAATACCAGGCACGATACCAGCACGGAAAGAATCGGGTCGATAGGGGTCCAGCCCGTGCCCATAATAATCAGCGCCGCTACGATGGCACCCACAGAACCCAGCAGATCGCCCAGCACATGAAGCGCCGCGGCCCGCACGTTCAGATTTTTTTCGCTGCTGCCGCGGTGCAAAATCCAGAACGCCAGAATATTGGCGACCAACCCGGCAACGGCGATGACCATCATCGTTGTTCCGGCTATCGGTTGAGGATGCCGAAAGCGCTGAAAAGCCTCCCAGACGATAAGAATAGTAATCACCACCAGTGCAATCGCATTCACGAAGGCGGCAAGCGTGGTCAGTCTGAGCCAGCCAAAGGTATGGCGGGCATTGGGAGGGCGACGGGCAAACTGCACGGCCAGCAGAGCAAACAGGAGCGCGGCAGCGTCGGTCAGCATATGCCCGGCATCGGCCAGCAGCGCCAGAGAGCCGGATATCAGCCCGCCGATCACTTCTATGATCATAAAGGTGGCGGTGACGCCGAAGGCCAGCAGAAGCCGTTTGGCATTTTCATCGCCAGCAGCGGGAGGATGGGAGTGGGAGTGCGCCATGGTATCGTTCCTGATTTATTATTATTTTTAGTGTAGCGTTTTTAAGAGCTTAAATAAAAAAGGAGAGCATTCGCTCTCCCTCTTTTACCTTACAGAAGGTTACTGAGTCGTACCGTCTGTTTTGGTATCGGCATCGCTGCCCACTTTGTCATTCGGGTCCGGGCATTTGCCGTCTTTACACATTGAGTTTTTATGAACCTCGTCAGTGCTCATACCGTCATGATTCATCGTGCCGGTGTTCGTACCGCCAGTATTGGTATTGCCCGTGTTGATATTGTTGTTATCAACATTATTCGGCGCAATATTCTGCTTTGCATCCGGCGCAACCTGGCCCGCTTCGGCAGCGGCATTCGCGTCGCCGTTGCTGCCGGAAGAGCCGGTATCGGCTGCCAGTACGCTACCGCTTGCCAGGGTAAGGGTTGCCGTCAGGAAAAGCGTAGTCAGTTTCGTCATTTTCATCATGGTGCTCCTGTTCTTATCGTTACGCTGGATAACATTCTCCAACAGTGCATCTTGTTCAGTGGCGAAAGATCCCAGTTTCCCGAGTTATGTCAGGATGGAATCGCGTATAAATATTTAAATTCAGTCGTTACAAGTAAAAATTTTAGGCCAGATCTCATTTTTCGCTATTTTGTTGCGTATTTTAGCTGAATTCCAGGAATTATCTGCGTGAAGTGTAAAAGCCCGTTTACACTTCAGGGCCGACAAGTTAGATTGAAAGCATTGCTTTCATTACTAAAGATATGGCAGAGCCGGAAAGAAGATGAATTATCAGAACGACGATTTACGCATTAAAGAGATCAATGAGTTATTACCTCCCGTAGCGCTCCTTGAAAAATTCCCCGCCACCGAAAATGCCGCCAACACGGTGTCTCATGCCCGCAAGGCGATCCACAAGATCCTCAAAGGGAGCGACGATCGTCTTCTGGTGGTGATTGGGCCATGCTCCATTCACGATCCTGCTGCGGCCAAAGAGTATGCGTCGCGTCTGCTGGCCCTGCGTGAGGAGTTGAAAGACGAACTGGAAATCGTGATGCGCGTTTATTTCGAAAAACCGCGTACCACTGTGGGCTGGAAAGGGCTGATCAACGATCCGCACATGGACAACAGTTTCCAGATCAACGACGGCCTGCGCATTGCGCGTAAGCTGCTGCTGGAAATTAACGACAGCGGGCTGCCTGCTGCCGGTGAATTCCTCGATATGATCACCCCGCAGTATCTGGCAGACCTGATGAGCTGGGGCGCTATTGGCGCGCGTACGACTGAATCTCAGGTGCACCGCGAGCTGGCGTCTGGCCTGTCATGCCCGGTGGGTTTCAAAAATGGCACTGATGGCACTATTAAGGTCGCCATTGATGCCATCAATGCAGCTGGCGCACCGCACTGCTTCCTGTCGGTGACCAAGTGGGGCCACTCGGCTATCGTGAACACCAGCGGTAACGGCGATTGCCATATCATTCTGCGCGGCGGTAAAGAGCCTAACTATAGCGCTAAACACGTGGCAGAGGTGAAGGCCGGGCTGGAAAAAGCAGGGCTGCCGCCGCAGGTGATGATCGACTTCAGCCATGCGAATTCCAGCAAACAGTTCAAAAAGCAGATGGAAGTCGGCGCAGATGTTTGTCAGCAAATCGCCAGCGGTGAACGCGCAGTGATTGGGGTGATGATTGAGAGCCATCTGGTGGAAGGCAACCAGAACCTGGAGGGCAGCGAGCCGCTGGTCTACGGTAAGAGCGTGACGGATGCCTGCATTGGCTGGGACGATACCGATGCGATCCTGCGTCAGCTGGCGGATGCGGTTAAAGCGCGTCGCGGTTAAGTTTGTCGCAGGCAATAAAAAAGCGTGGATTGCTCCACGCTTTTTTTATGTCCGGCGAATATTACTTCGCTTTACCCTGGTTCGCCACGGCCGCCGCTTTTGCAGCGATTTCGTCGGCGTTACCCAGGTAGTAATGTTTAACTGGCTTGAAGTTTTCGTCGAACTCGTACACCAGCGGCACGCCGGTAGGGATATTCAGCTCGAGGATCTCATCTTCGCCCATGTTGTCCAGGTATTTCACCAGCGCACGCAGGGAGTTACCGTGAGCAGCGATAATGACGCGCTCGCCGCTTTTCAGGCGTGGCAGAATGGTTTCGTTCCAGTAAGGCACAACGCGGTCGATGGTCAGCGCCAGGCTTTCGGTCTGCGGCAGTTCAGCCTCAGTCAGCTTCGCGTAACGCGGATCGTGACCCGGGTAGCGCTCGTCATCTTTGCTCAGCTCTGGAGGCGTGACTGCAAAACCACGACGCCACTGCTTAACCTGCTCGTCACCGTATTTTTCTGCGGTTTCCGCTTTGTTCAGACCTTGCAGCGCACCGTAGTGACGCTCGTTCAGTTTCCAGGATTTCTCAACCGGCAGCCAGGCCTGATCTAGCTCGTCCAGCACGTTCCACAGGGTATGGATGGCACGTTTCAGCACAGAGGTGTAAGCAAAGTCAAAGGTGAAGCCTTCTTCTTTCAGCAGTTTACCTGCCGCTTTTGCTTCGCTCACGCCTTTCTCGGACAGATCAACGTCATACCAACCGGTGAAGCGGTTTTCGTTGTTCCACTGGCTTTCGCCGTGGCGCACCAGGACAAGCTTAGTATTAGCCATTTCTTACTCCTCAAGCATTTTGAATGATAACAATTCTCATTATATTGCCGTGACTGTGCCAGCAGCAACGCTTAACCCTAACCATAGCGAAAATAGTTCGAGAGTGTAAGATGCATGTGAATCAAGGGTTATGATTTTGTCTGCGATCGCCGCTATTTTCAGCAAGCGGAGCAGAAAAAAGCCCTCGTCGGGAGGGCTGGCTTTTTTGCCGGATGGCGCTTCGCTTATCCGGCCTTCATTCGCAGGCCCGTACATGCGTAGCGCCGCCGGACATTAAGCGCGCGGAATGAAATGATACTCGGTGACGCTCACGTACCCTTCACCCGGACGTAGCACGCAGTCCGGCTGCGGCCATTCAGGATGGTTAGGCGAGTCCGGCAGGAACTCGCTCTCCAGCGCCAGTCCTTGCCAGGCGCTGTAGGCGTCATGTTCACGCGCCGTTGTCCCCTCCAGAAAGTTACCGGAGTAGAACTGTAGCGCAGGGGCAGTGGTGTAGACCGTCATCTGTAACTTCTCATCAGCCGACCAGACCTGTGCGGCAGGTTGAGAAAGATCGCCTTTCGCCTGCAACAGGAAAGCGTGGTCGTAGCCTTTCACCTTACGCTGATCGTCATCACTGAGGAAATCCTGGGCGATGGTTTTCGGCTGGCGGAAATCAAAGCTATTACCGCTAACTGGCTTCAGCCCCTGATAAGGGATACCCATCTCATCGACCGGCAGATACGCGTCCGCCAGGATCTGAAGTTTGTGGCTGCGAACATCGGTCTGGTTGCCGTCAAGGTTGAAATAGGCGTGGTTGGTCAGGTTGACCGGGCACGGCTTGTCGACCGTTGCGCGGTACTCAATGGCGATGCGATTATCTTCGGTCAGGGTGAAGCGCGCGGTTGCGGTGAGATTGCCCGGGAAGCCCTGGTCTCCGTCGAGGGAGTCCAGAGAGAACCAGACCTCACCGTCATTCTGCTGCACAATCTTCCAGCGACGTTTATCAAACCCCTCCGGGCCGCCGTGCAGCTGATTTTCACCCTGGCTTGAAAGCAGGGAATACTCTACGCCGTCCAGCGTAAACCGGCTTCTGGCGATGCGGTTGGCGTAGCGGCCGATGGATGCGCCCAGAAACGCGGTCTGCTCGATATACTGCTCGGGCGATGCACAGCCGAGCAAGGTTTCGCGCACGCTGCCGTCAGGCATCGGTACGCGGGCAGAAAGTAACGTTGCGCCCCAGTCCATCAGCGTAACCACCATCCCGGCGCTGTTGCGCAGGGTTAACAGGCGATACGGCAGACCATCCGGTGCGAGTGTTGGTGTTTCGTTTAGCACTGTCCGGCTCCTTGTGATGCTTTGCAGACATAGAAAGTTTCTTTGATGCCCGTTTTGGCTTCGTACTGTTTAGCCACCGCGTCCTGAATGGCAGGGACCAGCTCTTCCGGCACCAGGGCGACGACGCACCCGCCAAATCCGCCGCCGGTCATACGCACGCCGCCTTTGTCGCCAATCGTGGCTTTCACAATTTCCACCAGGGTGTCAATTTGCGGCACGGTGATTTCGAAATCGTCACGCATTGAGGCATGCGATTCTGCCATCAGCTCGCCCATCCGTTTCAGATCACCTTTTGCCAGCGCGGAGGCGGCTTCTACAGTACGGGCATTTTCCGTCAGTATATGACGCACGCGCTTCGTGACAACCGGATCCAGCTCGTGAGCAACCTTGTTAAATTCATCAAGTGAGACATCACGCAGGGCTGGCTGCTGGAAGAAGCGCGCGCCGGTTTCGCACTGTTCGCGGCGGGTGTTGTACTCGCTGCCCACCAGGGTGCGTTTGAAGTTACTGTTGATGATCACCACCGCCGCACCTTTCGGCAGCGGAACCGCTTTGGTCCCGAGGGAGCGGCAGTCAATCAGCAAAGCATGTTCTTTCTTACCCAGCGCGGAAATCAGCTGATCCATAATGCCGCAGTTGCAGCCCACGAACTGGTTTTCCGCTTCCTGACCGTTGAGGGCGATCTGCGCCCCGTCCAGCGGCAGATGATAAAGCTGCTGGAACACGGTGCCGACCGCCACTTCCAGTGATGCAGAAGAGCTTAATCCCGCCCCCTGCGGCACGTTGCCGCTGATCACCAGATCGGCTCCGCCGAAATTCTTGTTACGCTTTTGCAGGTGCTTTACCACGCCGCGAACATAGTTCGACCATTGCTGGCTGTCGTGGGTTACGATCGGCGCATCGAGAGAAAATTCGTCAATTTCGTTGTCGTAATCCGCAGCGATCACCCGCACGTGACGATCGTCGCGTTTCGCGCAGCTGATCACCGTCTGGTAGTCGATGGCACAGGGCAGGACAAAACCGTCGTTATAGTCGGTGTGCTCGCCGATCAGATTAACGCGGCCTGGCGCCTGAATAACATGGGTGGCAGGGTAGCCAAATTTCTCAGCAAACAGGGATTGTGTTTTATCTTTCAGACTCATTTTTTAGACTCCTGATTCGCGATAATGGACGTCGCTAACGGCACGCAGACGTTCTGCCGCCTGTTCCGCCGTCAGGTCACGCTGGGTTTCCGCCAGCATTTCATAGCCCACCATGAATTTACGTACCGTCGCAGAACGCAGCAGCGGCGGGTAGAAGTGTGCATGTAACTGCCAGTGTTGATTCTCTTCGCCGTTAAACGGCGCGCCGTGCCAGCCCATGGAGTAGGGGAAAGAGCACTGGAAGAGGTTGTCGTAACGGCTGGTCAGTTTTTTTAGCGCCAGCGCAAGGTCGTCACGCTGGGCGTCGTTGAGGTCCGTGATGCGCTGAACATGGGCTTTAGGCAGTAGCAGCGTCTCAAACGGCCACGCCGCCCAGTAAGGGACTACCGCAAGCCAGTGCGCGGTTTCCACCACGGTACGGCTGCCATCCGCCAGCTCACGCTGGGTGTAATCCACCAGCATCGGCGAACCGTTCTCGGTGAAATACGCTTTTTGCAGTCGGTCTTCACGCTCGGCTTCATTTGGCAGGAAGCTGTTCGCCCAAATCTGACCGTGCGGATGGGGGTTTGAGCATCCCATCGCCGCGCCTTTATTTTCAAACACCTGCACCCACGGGTAGGTCTGGCCCAGCTCCGCCGTTTGCGTTTGCCAGGTAGTAACCACCTCTTTCAACGCCTCAACGCTCAGCTCCGGCAGGGTTTTGCTGTGATCGGGAGAGAAGCAGATCACGCGGCTGGTGCCGCGGGCGCTTTCGCAGCGCATCAGCGGATCGTGGCTTTCCGGCGCGTCCGGCGTATCGGTCATCAGCGCGGCAAAGTCGTTAGTAAAAACGAAAGTGCCTGTGTAATCGGGGTTTTTATCGCCCGTCACGCGCGTATTGCCTGGACAGAGGAAACAGTCCGGATCGTGCTGAGGCAGCGTCTGTTTGGCAGGCGTCTCTTGCGCCCCCTGCCAGGGGCGCTTGGCGCGATGCGGTGAAACCAAAATCCATTGCCCGCTGAGCGGGTTAAAACGACGATGGGGGTGATCGACGGGATTGAATTTCGTCATGACAAATCCTTAGTCCGGATACCCCTGCGGATGGCGTGACTGCCAGTGCCAGGTATCCTGTGCCATTTCATCAAGCGTGCGGGTGACACGCCAGTTAAGCTCTTTATCCGCTTTGGTGGCATCGGCCCAGTAAGCCGGGAGGTCGCCGTCACGGCGGGGCGCGAAGTGATAATTCACCGGCTTGCCGCAGGCTTTACTGAAGGCGTTCACCACATCCAGTACGCTACTGCCGATCCCGGCGCCGAGGTTGTAAATATGCACGCCCGGTTTATCCGCCAGCTGCTGCATCGCCGCTACGTGGCCGTCGGCCAGATCCATCACGTGAATGTAATCGCGTACGCCGGTGCCATCTTCGGTGGGATAATCGTTACCAAAAATCGCCAGGGATTCGCGACGCCCTACGGCAACCTGCGCGATATAGGGCATCAGGTTATTAGGAATGCCCTGCGGATCTTCGCCCATATCCCCTGACGGATGCGCGCCAACCGGATTGAAGTAGCGCAGCAGCGCGATGCTCCACTCCGGCTGGGCTTTTTGCAGGTCGGTGAGGATCTGCTCCACCATCAGCTTACTTTTGCCGTACGGACTTTGCGGCGTACCGGTCGGGAAGCTTTCAACGTAAGGGATTTTTGGCTGATCGCCGTAGACGGTGGCGGAGGAGCTGAAGATAAAGTTTTTAACGTTCGCCGCACGCATGGCGGAGATCAGGCGCAGGGTACCGTTGACGTTGTTGTCATAGTACTCAAGCGGTTTTGCCACCGATTCGCCAACCGCTTTCAGGCCGGCGAAGTGGATAACGGTTTCAATCGCGTGATCGTGAAGGATTTCCGTCATCAACGCTTCATTGCGGATGTCGCCTTCCACGAAAGTCGGCTGTTTACCCGAAAGGCGTTCAATGACCGGCAGCACGCTGCGCTTACTGTTGCACAGGTTATCAAGAATGACGACATCGTGGCCGCTTTGCAGCAGTTGCACACAGGTATGACTTCCTATGTAACCGCTACCACCTGTTACCAGAACTCGCATATTTCGCTCCATTAGGCTTATGGTATGAATTAACCATAGCATATCAGAGACGCGAAAAGTGTGACATGGGATAAAATAGTGGTATCGTTTACACTGGTTTTCACACCCGCTTTTTAAAAGAGTGAGTGCATTGTAGATCAAAGAGATAGAGATGTGTTGTTGCAGGTTGTCTGAAAAGCGGAGGGCAGCGCCCTCCAGAGGTTAATCGATTTTGCTTAGCAGGTAGCGGTAATGCTCGCCGTCCGGGACAAATTCCAGCCGATGGGTGATGCAGGATGGCGCATCCTCCGCATGGTGGGACACAAACAGCAGCTGGGTTTCACCTTCGCTAATCAGGATATCCACAAAGCGGCGGATCAGCTGACGGTTAAGCGGATCCAACCCCTGCAACGGCTCGTCCAGAATCAGTAGCGTAGGGTGTTTGACCAGCGCGCGGACGATCAGTGCCAGCCGCTGCTGCCCCCACGACAGGCTGTGGAATGGCGCATCGGCTATCCGATTGTCCATGCCCAGAATATCCAGCCACTGCTGCGCCAGCTTGTGCTGCTTGTCGGATACCGCCTGATAAATACCGATAGAGTCAAAGAAGCCAGAGAGGATCACGTTTCGCACCGAGGTGCTCACCCGGTAGTCCAGATGCAGGCTGCTGCTGACATAGCCGATGTGCTTTTTGATGTCCCAGATGGTTTCCCCGCTGCCGCGCCGACGGCCAAAGAGGGTCAGATCGTTGCTGTATCCCTGCGGGTGATCGCCGGTGATCAGGCTCAGCAGCGTGGATTTACCTGCCCCGTTGGGGCCGACAATCTGCCAGTGCTCGCCAGGATTAACCGTCCAGCTGAGGTGATGAAGAATAGGGCGATCGTCGTAAGCAACCACCCCGTCGCGCAGCACAATGCGCGGCTGAGCGGGATCCAGCCCGTGGCGTGCCGAAGGCGCATCCGGCTCCGGCAGGGCGATACCGTCCAGTTTTTCACTGTGCGCCAGCTGCGCAATCAGCGCCTGCCGCAGCAGCACGGCTTTCTCGCCGGTTTCGGTCAGGCTACAGTCTGCAAGCACGCCCGCATAGTGTACGAAATCCGGGATCTCATCAAAGCGGTTAAGGACCAGCACAAGGGTGTATCCCTGCTGGTTGAGCGTCGCCAGCAATGCTGCAAGCTGCGCGCGGGACTGCACATCCAGCCCGTCAAAGGGTTCATCCAGGATCAGGAGTTCCGGCTCGCTCATCAGCGCCTGGCACAACAGCGTTTTGCGCGTCTCGCCGGTAGAGAGGTATTTGAAGCGACGGTTAAGCAGGGCGGTAATGCCAAATTGCTCCGCCAGCTGCTGGCAGCGGGCAGGATCTTTTATCTCATCCTGGATAATTTCCGCCGTCGTGCGGCCGGTATCTTCTTCGCCGGGGCTGAGCAAATCGGTATTGTTACGCTGCCACTCAGCGCTGACCAGCTTTTGCAACTGTTCAAAGGAAAGGCGCGTCATCCGGGTAAAGGTGCACCGGCGTTCACCCTTCAGCTGGGTTAATTCACCCGCCAGAGCGCGGGCCAGCGCCGATTTTCCGCTGCCGTTCGTGCCCACAAACGCCCAACTTTCTCCGGCGCGCAGGGTCAACTCTGGCAGCGATAAGGTACGGGTATCGCTAAGACGAAACGTGCCTTGCGAAATATGCAATGATGACATGTGTTATCCCATTTTTTGCAGCAACAGATGTCAGGGATACTCACTGTTAGCAGGGTTGTCAATGCGCTTAGCACAATGTGGCGATAATTACCCGGTCTGCATTGAAATATGCGGTCACCACAGCACCTTCTTCTAATTCGGTGGCGTTGTTCACCGGCACGGTAGCGCAGAGCGGCTGTCCATCCGGCAGGGTCATCAGCACTTCACACTGTTCTGCACCGCGCTCGACGTGGCTGATACGTCCGCGTAGCTGGTTATCGGCTTCTGCGGCCTGCTCAGGATTAAGCGTGATGCTGATCCAGGGGGCTTTGAGTAATACCAGCACGTCCTTACCTTCGTTCAGCCCAAGGCGTTGACCACTTTGCGCGGTGATGGCGGCCTTCAGGCGCGTCGTGCCGTCCGCGAGCAGGATCTCAATATGCTCCTGCACCTGCGAATGGTCACGCCCGGTCACCGTACCAAACCACTGGTTACGGGCGCTGGTCTGCAAGGAGAAACGGGAGATGGCGCCCAGCAGGCTGTCCAGCGGCAGGTTGTCGTCATCGCTCAACACATCAAATGCTTTTTGCTGGATCTGCGCCAGTAAATCGTAGAGCTGGATCAGACGTTGCCCGTAACGCGTCAACACGGCGCCGCCGCCGCCTTTCCCGCCGGTGGCGCGCTCCACCAGCGTGTGTTCGCTCAGGGTATTCATGTCGTTAATCGCATCCCAGGCGCTTTTATAGCTGATGCCGGCGTTTTTGGCCCCCTGGCTAATCGAGCCAGTTTGTTCTATTTGTTTTAACAGGGCGATGCGCCGCGGATCGGCGAAAAGCTTCTGCTGAAGTCGTAGGGTGAGGAGAATTTCGGCCTGCATAACAGTGTCCTGGCAAAAAGGCTATTGTGACCCAAATGCCCGGGGGCGGAAAGCGCACCGCACAAAAGGGGATGTTTTTCTTACTTTTCAGGGTAGAATAAGCCGTTCACAAGATCTGGAGAAAACCATGTTAGAGTTGTTGAAAAGTCTGGTATTCGCGGTAATCATGGTGCCAGTAGTGATGGCTATCATCCTCGGTGCCATCTACGGCCTGGGTGAAGTGTTCAACGTCTTTTCGAACATTGGTCATCGTCGAGACCAGCCTAAAAAGCAGCAATGATTTCCTCCAAAACGCCCGGCCAGCCCGGGCGTTTTGCTCTCAAGTTTATCCCTCTCCCGCCGATATCTTTTACAACGTTCCTTGCGTTTACGCATTAATGGGTACGATTTAGCGCTAGGAACGCCTGCGACATATCGTTATATTTGTTTGTATATAACGATACGTACAGGAGATTCAAATGGCACGTTCATGGGTACGCCTTTTTGCAGGGGCAACGCTGACGCTCTCTCTCACCGGCCACGCGCTGGCGGATGAAGGAAAAATCACGGTCTTTGCGGCGGCGTCGCTGACTAACGCGATGCAGGATATTGCTGCGGTATACAAAAAAGAGAAAAACGTCGAGGTCGTCTCGTCGTTTGCCTCCTCGTCCACGTTGGCTCGCCAGATCGAAGCGGGGGCACCTGCGGATCTGTTCATCTCTGCCGATCAGAAATGGATGGATTATGCGGTTGAGAAAAAGTCTGTTGAAACGGCTACCCGCGAAACGCTGCTGGGAAATAGCCTGGTGGTGGTCGCGCCCGTAAACGGTAAGCAGGGCGACATCGCCATTAACAAACAGACGGACTGGACCCGTCTGCTCAACGGCGGCCGTCTGGCGGTGGGCGATCCGGAGCATGTTCCTGCCGGGATTTATGCCAAAGAAGCGCTGCAAAAACTGGGCGCATGGGAGACCTTATCGCCGAAACTGGCCCCCGCAGAAGACGTGCGCGGCGCGCTGGCGCTGGTGGAGCGTAACGAAGCCCCACTCGGGATTGTTTACGGCTCCGATGCCGTCGCCAGTAAAGGTGTGAAGGTGGTAGGCACCTTCCCGGAAGACTCGCATAAGAAAGTGGAATATCCTGTTGCGATAGTTGATGGACATAAAAATGCGACCGTGACGGCCTTCGTTGACTACCTGAAGGGGCCGGAAGCGTCCGCTATCTTTAAACGTTACGGATTTACGACTCACGAATGATATTGACCGAACCTGAATGGCAGGCCGTGCTGCTGAGCCTGAAAGTCTCTTCCCTGGCGGTTGCGCTGAGTTTGCCCTTCGGGGTGTTCTTTGCCTGGTTACTGGTTCGCGTGAAGTTTCCAGGCAAAGCCCTGCTCGACAGTGTTCTCCATCTTCCGCTCGTCTTACCGCCTGTGGTGGTTGGATATCTGCTGCTGATCTCCATGGGGCGGCGCGGTTTCATCGGCGAATGGTTGTATGACTGGTTCGGCCTGACCTTTGCTTTCAGCTGGCGTGGTGCGGTGCTGGCCGCGGCGGTGATGTCATTCCCGCTAATGGTGCGCGCTATCCGCCTGGCGCTGGAAGGGGTGGATATCCGGCTAGAGCAGGCCGCCCGCACGCTCGGCGCTGGCCGCTGGCGGGTCTTTCTGACCATCACGCTGCCGCTCACGCTACCGGGTATTATCGTCGGTACGGTGTTAGCCTTCGCCCGCTCGCTGGGCGAGTTTGGTGCGACTATCACCTTTGTGTCGAACATTCCCGGCGAGACGCGGACCATCCCGTCGGCCATGTATACCCTGATTCAGACGCCGGGCGGCGAAGGTGCGGCGGCCCGGCTGTGTATTATTTCGATTGTGCTCGCCCTGGTCTCGCTGCTGGTGTCCGAGTGGCTGGCGCGCCTCAGCCGTGAACGGATGGGGAAACCGTGATGCTGGAACTCAATTTTACGCAAACCCTGGGCAACCACACCCTGACGCTGAACGAAACGCTGCCTGCCAGCGGTATTACCGCCATTTTTGGCGTGTCCGGGGCAGGTAAAACGTCGCTAATTAATGCGATTAGCGGCCTGACGCGTCCCCAGTCTGGCCGTATTGTGTTAAATAACCGCGTCTTAAATGACGCGGAGAAGAAGGTCTGCCTGTCACCGGAAAAACGCCGCATCGGCTATGTGTTTCAGGATGCGCGCCTGTTTCCGCATTACAGCGTGCGCGGAAATCTGCGCTACGGCATGGCAAAAAGCATGGCCGGACAGTTTGATAAGCTGGTGGCGCTGCTGGGCATCGAACCGCTGCTGGATCGTCTGCCGTCGTCGCTGTCGGGGGGGGAAAAACAGCGCGTGGCAATTGGCCGCGCCCTGTTAACCGCGCCGGAGCTGTTGCTGCTGGATGAGCCGCTGGCCTCTCTGGATATTCCGCGCAAGCGCGAGCTGCTGCCGTACCTGCAACGTCTGGCGCGGGAAATCAACGTGCCAATGCTCTACGTCAGCCATTCGCTGGATGAGATCTTACATCTGGCCGACAAAGTGCTGGTCCTGGAAGCGGGCAGGGTGAAGGCATTCGGCAATCTGGAAGAGGTGTGGGGCAGCAGCGTTATGCATCCGTGGCTGCCAAAGGAGCAGCAGAGCAGCATTCTGAAGGTGAGCGTGCTGGAGCACCATCCACATTATGCGATGACCGCGCTGGCGCTGGGCGATCAGCATTTGTGGGTGAATAAAATCGATACGCCGATTCAGTCGACGTTACGGATCCGCATTCAGGCGTCGGACGTCTCCCTGGTGCTGCAACCGCCGCTGCAAACCAGTATCCGCAATATTTTGCGCGCAAAAGTGGCGCAGTGTTTTGATGATAACGGCCAGGTGGAAGTGCAGCTGGAGGTGGGCAGCAGAACGCTGTGGGCGCGCATCAGCCCGTGGGCCAGGGATGAGTTAGGCATCAAGCCTGGCCTGTGGCTTTACGCGCAAATCAAGAGCGTTTCCATCACCGCCTGATTACAGCAGGTGGGTATAAATATACTGCGCGATGCTGTCGGTGGTGTTATCGCCAATCACCACGTCAGCGCGCGCTTTCACCGCATCATCGGCATTGCCCATCGCCACGCCCGTTCCGGCCGCTTCCAGCATGCTGATGTCGTTATAGTTATCGCCGAAGGCAATTACGTCCTGCATTGATCCGCCCTGCGATTCCACGAACTGGGTCAGACGTTTGCCTTTGCTGTTGCCTTTGCGGGCAATATCCACCTGATCGTGCCAGGACCATTCACATTCCAGACCCAGCGTATGCTCAACATGTTTTGCGAAGGTATTCAGTTTAGTGGTGTCTTCATCGGTCAGGGCAAACTTCCAGATTGCCTCGACGTCTTCCGCCGCCTGGCGCAGGGAGGAAACCTGAGTGAACACCGGACGCTGCGCTTCCGGCAGTGACAGTGCCCAGTTGCTGGTGCGGATCACATGGCCGGTAGGACGCTCATAGACCATGGCGTTATCCACATACATCAGGCCGTGAATCGCGTGCTCATCCAGCAAATCAATCAATTGCAGCGCCTGCGTAACGGGAAGCGGATCGGAGGCTAAAACCTTTTTTGCCTGATAATCATACAAATAGGTGCCATTACAACAAATTGCAGGTGTATCTAAGCCCAGTGCCTGATAAAAAGGATGAATGGCTACGTGGTGTCGACCCGTTACGATGAGGAGTTGATACCCCACTTCCTGGGCTCGTTTGAGGGCCTCAAGAGAAGAGGGGAGCAGGGTTTTCTGAGGGGTAAGCAGTGTTCCGTCTAAATCCAGGGCAATCACTCGCGAGGTCATTTTTTCTTCCGGGTTAATGTTGAATTTAAGGTCTGTCGGGATGGTACACCCAGAGCGGATCCCTGCAAAATCCCGAACTACAATTCAGCATTCACCGTTAAAAATAATCAGGAGTATTCATGAAACAAACCGTTTATACCGCCAGTCCTGAAAGTCAGCAGATCCATGTCTGGCGTTTGAATACAGAAGGTTCGCTTACGCTGGTTCAGGTTGTTGATGTGCCAGGCCAGGTACAGCCGATGGTCGTCAGCCCGGATAAACGTTTTCTTTATGTCGGCGTACGCCCGGAATTCCGCGTACTGGCATACCGCATCTCCCCGGATGACGGCGCGCTGACTTACACCGCAGAAGCCGCGCTGCCGGGCAGCCCGACCCATATTTCTACCGACCATAAAGGCAACTTTATCTTCAGCGGCTCCTACAATGCAGGCTGCGTGAGCGTCACCCGCCTGGAAGACGGTATTCCCGTTGAAACCGTCGACGTGGTAGAGGGGCTCGAAGGTTGCCACTCCGCCAACATTTCACCGGATAACCGTACGCTGTGGGTGCCAGCGCTGAAGCAGGATCGCATCTGCCTGTTTACCCTGAGCGATGACGGCCATCTGGTCGCACAAAGCCCAGCGGAAGTCACCACCGTGGAAGGCGCAGGCCCGCGCCACATGGTCTTCCACCCGAATCAGCAGTATGCCTATGTCGTGAACGAGCTGAACAGCTCGGTAGACGTGTGGGAACTGAACGATCCTAACGGGCAGATCGAGTGCGTACAGACGCTGGACATGATGCCAGCTGACTTCTCCGACACACGCTGGGCGGCAGATATTCACATCACGCCGGATGGCCGCCACCTGTATGCCTGTGACCGTACCTCCAGTCTGATCACCGTTTTCAGCGTCTCTGAGGATGGCAGCGTTCTGGCAGTTGAAGGCTTCCAGCCGACAGAAACCCAGCCGCGCGGCTTTAATGTCGATCACAGCGGCAAATACCTGATTGCGGCGGGGCAGAAATCCCACCACATTGCGCTCTATGAAATCAAGGGCGTGCAGGGTCTACTGGAAGAGAAAGGACGCTATGCGGTCGGACAAGGGCCAATGTGGGTTGTCATTAACGCGCACTGATCCGTAGACGAAAAAAAACCTCGCAAATGCGAGGTTTTTTTATGCGCGGTTACTGCATGGGCTAGGCCGGGTAAGGCGCAGCCGCCACCCGGCAACATGCGCGTTACTGCTTCGGCTCAGCGACCACTTTGCTACCCAGCCCGCGGTTGTTGTATTCCCACATGCGGTTGAAATTAGCGTCGTTCAGGTTGCGCTGCACGTTCTCTTTATCATCCACCGTGCCGGTGTTGCCGGAGAATGGACGTTTTGAGATCGCCGCATCCGCCCACGGTTTCGCCATGTTGAAGCCTTCGTTAATCACGCTGTCGCGGATCACGACCTGGCCGTTAGTGGCGGAGTCCACGTCCAGAGAGCGACCGAGTTGCGCCACGCCATCGCCCGCTGCGGTAAAGCGGCTATTCACGGCCAGGAAACCATAGAACAGGTTGGACTGGGTCGCTGGCGCGAAGACGTAACCTTCCTGCTGCGTACGTGAATTCACCACGCGGAAGTCGGTGTTCTCAAACACCACCGCACCGCGACCGGAGACCATATCCACGTCGCCTTCAACGTAGCTGTTGGTCACCAGAGTGCGCGTCAGACGGTTGTTCTGAAGGGTGTTCTGCACGCCGCTGTTGGTCACGAAGAAGGTGTTCTGGCGGCCCAGAATATTGACGTTGTTAATCTGTACCTTGTCGCCATCGCTACGCAGCGCCACGGCCTGGTGATTACCGGCGTCAACGCTGTCGCCCAGGGTGTTCTGAATGGTCAGGTTCTGCAATTGCAGACCGTTGTTCTGCGACCAGAATACCGCCGAGCACATCACGCCAATGGTGGCGGCACGTTTGCGCTGGCAGTTATCAAACATATACCACGCCGGTTTCCCTGGCATGTATTTACCGGCCGGGTTCACCAGATGACGCCAGGTGGTGGTGTCGATCTCTGAATCAATCGCCAGACCAATTTTCACGTCGACCGCTTTTTCGCCCAGGCCGTAAAGCGTAATGCTTCCCGGTGCCGCCGGAACATAAACGGTGCCTTCGTATTCACCAGGCAGGATGGCAATGTACTGGCGGGATGCGCTGTGTTTGGTGATTGCGGCATCAACGGCTGCCTGAATAGAGGTGTGCGTGACGCCCTGCGCCCCAGCCGGGCCGACAACGAAGTCTGGCTGTTTCGGCAGGTTAATAGAAGAAGGCGTCCACGGAGCTGCATTAGGATCCATCGCCGAGAAGTAGTGCGCACGGGTGAAGTTCTTCGCTTCATCCGCTGACAGGATCGGACGGGAAGCGGTGCCCGGAGCAACCTGCTCAGAAGGTTGCTGATCCGGTGGTGTTGAACTGCAAGCGGATAAAGTCACGCCAAAGGCGAGTGCCAACGCCAGACGGGAAATCCTGGAAATAGTCAAGGTAATGCTCCTGGGTATGCAAGTCTTATCTGGATAGACGAAATAGCCTGCTTTTTTATACTAAGTTGAGCGAAACGGGAAGATAAAAAGGGGAAAAGTTGCATTTTTGCCCGGAGGCGACGGGAAAGTCATCACAAAAAAATAACATTTTCCCGCAAGGCGGTTGACAGCAGGCGACAGATGAAAATAAATGTCTATACAACCCATGACAAGTGGAAGGCACATGCAGCAGCTTCATCCCGATGATGTGATATGGCGAAATGCGCGACTGGCAACCCTGGCGACAGGTGAGCCGGAACCCTATGGCCTGAAAGAACACCATGCTCTCGTCGTGCGCGGCCAGACGATTCTGGCCGTTATTCCTGAATCAGAGATCCCCGCCGGGCATCGCCAGTGTGTCGATCTCGACGGGCGTCTGGTTACCCCTGGCCTTATCGATTGTCACACCCATCTGGTGTTCGGCGGCGATCGCGCAGCGGAATGGGAGCAACGGCTTAACGGCGTGTCGTATCAGACCATTAGCGCGCAGGGCGGCGGAATTAACGCCACGGTCACGGCCACCCGCAACAGTTCGCCGGAAACGCTCCTCGCGGTGGCGCAGCAGCGACTCCAGCGACTAATGAATGAAGGCGTAACGACCGTTGAAATCAAATCGGGATACGGTCTGAATGCCGAAGCCGAAGAGAAAATGCTGCTGGTGGCCCGCCAGCTCAGCCTGAACAATCTGATTGATATCAGCCCGACGCTACTGGCCGCGCATGCCGTTCCTGCCGAGTACCGACAGGATCCGGATGCCTATCTGGCGCTGATCTGTGAGCAGATCATGCCCACGCTGTGGCAAAAAGAGTTATTTGAAGCGGTGGACGTGTTTTGTGAAAACGTTGGCTTTACCCCGGCGCAAACTGAGCGCCTGTTCCGGGCCGCCACCGCGCTCGGCATCCCGGTAAAAGGGCATGTAGAGCAGCTGTCGAATCTGGGCGGCGCGGCGCTGGTCAGCCAGTATAAAGGGCTGTCGGCCGATCATATCGAGTATCTCGATGATGCAGGTATTCAGGCCATGGCGCAAAGCGGTACGGTGGCGGTACTGCTCCCCGGCGCGTTCTATTTTCTTCAGGAGCGCCAGCGTCCACCGGTGGCGCAGCTCAGAGAGCAGGGTGTGCCGATGGCGGTGGCCACCGACTACAACCCGGGAACGAGTCCGTTTGCCAGCCTGCATCTGGCGATGAACATGGCCTGCGTCCAGTTTGGCCTCACACCGGAAGAGGCCTGGGCTGGCGTGACGCGGCATGCGGCGCAGGCGCTAGGACGCGGCGCGACGCACGGGCAGTTAAAGCCAGGTTATGTGGCTGATTTTGTCGTCTGGGAGGCGAATCATCCGGTTGAGATGGTTTACGAGCCGGGGCGAAATCCCTTATATCAACGTGTTTTTCGGGGGCAGGTAGCATGAAATTGTGGCATCCCGTTTCCCCGCAGGTCTGGCAGGGGCGTGACGACAGCGCCGAGTCCAGCACCGCGAAACGTCTCTTCCAGACCACACAGCAGCGCGAACACTTTGCACCTGCGTCGTCAGGCATCGCTCTGATGGGATTTGAATGTGATGAAGGGGTCAAGCGTAATCAGGGCAGACCCGGTGCAGCACAGGCGCCCGATGTGTTGCGCGGCGCGCTGGCGAATATGGCGAGCCATCAGGGGCATGAGCGTCTCGTGGATATGGGTTCTGTTTATGTTGAAGGCCACGCGCTGGAGGCGGCACAGCAGGCGCTGAGCGAGGCCATAACCGCGTGCCAGCAATCCGGGATGCGTACTCTGGTTTTCGGCGGTGGACATGAAACCGCCTGGGCGCACGGGCGCGGCGTGCTGGACGCCTTTCCGAACGAGCGCATTGCGGTGATCAACCTGGATGCGCACCTCGATTTACGCAAGGCTGAACGGGCGACGTCCGGCACGCCGTTCCGCCAGCTGGCGCACTACTGCGCGTCTCATTCGCGGGCGTTTCACTACGCCTGCCTGGGGGTAAGCCGCGCGGCGAATACCCAGGCGCTGTGGAAGGAAGCTGAGCGACTGAACGTGACGCTGGTTGAAGATCTTGATTTTCGCCGGAATGCGCTACCCTCACTGGATAACGTTCTTGCGCAGGCCGACCGGGTTTATCTCACCGTTGACCTTGATGTGCTGCCTGCCGCGGAAATGCCCGCCGTGTCTGCCCCTGCGGCGTTGGGGATCCCGGCGCTGGATCTGTTCCCGGTGATTGAGCGTATCTGCCGAAGCGGTAAACTACAGGCGGCGGATCTGGTGGAATTTAATCCGCACTACGATCGGGACGGACAGGGGGCGAAGCTTGCCGCCCGACTGGCCTGGCAAATTGCTCACTGGTGGGCATAAACACATTACAGGAGTCAGCATGTTTTCACGCTCACCGCAGCATCCCTCCAGCCCACCCGCACCTTTTTATGGGAAGGTGAAAAAGGCGATCAGCGAAAAAATTGCCGCTGGCGTCTGGCGTCCGCACGACCGTATTCCCTCCGAAGCGGAGCTGGTGGCGCAGTTTGGCTTTAGCCGCATGACCATCAATCGCGCACTGCGTGAGCTGACCGATGAAGGGCTGCTGGTGCGCCTGCAAGGGGTCGGAACCTTTGTGGCGGAGCCAAAAGGACAGTCGGCGCTGTTTGAAATCCGCAGCATTGCCGATGAGATTGCCGCCCGCAAGCATCAGCATCATTGCGAGGTGCTGGTGCTTGAAGAGACGCAGGCCAGCGCCGAGCAGGCCATCGAGCTGAACGTGAAAGAGGGCACCCGGATTTTCCATTCGGTGATGGTGCATTATGAGAACGACATTCCGGTCCAGATTGAAGATCGCTGCGTCAACGCGGAGCGGATACCGGACTATCTGGGCCAGGATTACACCCAAACCACGCCACATGCGTATCTCTCGCTCGTCGCCCCGCTGACGGAAGGGGAGCATATCGTGGAGGCGGTGCGCGCCACGCCGCAGGAGTGCGAGTTGTTGCGTATTAAAGAGCACGATCCCTGCCTGCTGATCCGCCGTCGTACCTGGTCATCCTCGCAAATTGTATCGCATGCGAAGCTGCTGTTCCCGGGGAACCGCTACCGGTTGCAGGGCCACTTTATGTCATAAGTTTTATAAGCGTGATCGCTAACGCAATATAGCAAAATTGTATCTTTTTTGTTAAATCCGACCTTGTGTGTGCTTGTCTATACAAGTATATCTAAATGCATCATCTGTCCCTTATGAGGAACACACAATGTCGTCAGAGAAATACCGCAAGCAGGATGTCCGCGCCGCGCGCGGCACCACGCTCACTGCAAAAAGCTGGCTCACCGAAGCACCGCTGCGCATGTTGATGAACAACCTTGATCCTGAGGTAGCGGAAAATCCCCACGAGCTGGTGGTCTACGGCGGCATAGGCCGCGCCGCGCGCAACTGGGCGTGCTATGACGCCATTGTTGAGTCTTTGACGAATCTCGAAAACGACGAAACGCTGCTGGTGCAATCCGGCAAACCGGTCGGCGTATTCAAAACCCATAAAAATGCGCCCCGCGTGCTGATTGCCAACTCCAACCTGGTGCCGCACTGGGCGACGTGGGAACACTTCAACGAGCTGGACGCGAAAGGGCTGGCGATGTACGGCCAGATGACCGCCGGAAGCTGGATCTACATCGGCAGTCAGGGGATTGTGCAGGGCACCTATGAAACCTTCGTGGAAGCAGGCCGCCAGCACTACAACGGCTCACTGAAAGGCCGCTGGGTGCTCACCGCCGGACTGGGCGGCATGGGTGGCGCGCAGCCGCTGGCCGCGACGCTGGCGGGCGCATGTTCGCTGAACATTGAGTGCCAGCAGAGCCGCATCGATTTCCGTCTGCGTACCCGTTATGTCGATGAACAGGCCGACAACCTCGATGACGCGCTGGCGCGCATCAAAAAATACACCGCTGAAGGCAAATCCGTGTCGGTTGCCCTGTGCGGCAACGCGGCGGATATTCTGCCGGAACTGGTGGCGCGCGGCGTGCGTCCGGATCTGGTCACCGACCAGACCAGCGCCCACGATCCGCTCCACGGCTATCTGCCAAAAGGCTGGACGTGGGAAGACTACCAGCAAAAGGCGGAAACCGACCCGGAAGGCACGGTGCTGGCGGCGAAGCGTTCAATGGCGGAACACGTCTCCGCGATGCTGGCCTTCAGCAAGATGGGCATTCCGACCTTTGATTACGGGAATAACATCCGCCAGATGGCGAAAGAGATGGGCGTGAATAACGCCTTTGACTTCCCCGGCTTCGTGCCTGCCTATATCCGCCCGCTGTTCTGCCGCGGCATCGGGCCGTTCCGCTGGGTTGCCCTGTCCGGCGACCCGGAGGATATCTATAAAACCGACGCCAGAGTGAAGGAAATTGTCGCCGACGACGAGCATCTGCACCGCTGGCTGGACATGGCGCGCGAGCGCATTAATTTCCAGGGCCTTCCGGCACGTATCTGCTGGGTCGGGCTGGAGTGGCGGCAAAAACTTGGCCTCGCCTTCAACGAAATGGTGCGCAGCGGTGAAGTCTCCGCGCCGATCGTCATTGGCCGCGACCACCTGGACTCTGGATCCGTCGCCAGCCCGAACCGTGAAACCGAAGCCATGCGCGACGGCTCGGATGCAGTCTCCGACTGGCCGCTGCTGAATGCCCTGCTGAACACCGCCAGCGGCGCGACCTGGGTGTCGCTGCACCACGGCGGCGGCGTCGGGATGGGCTTCTCCCAGCATTCTGGGATGGTCATCGTCTGCGACGGTACTGACGAAGCGGCGGCACGTATTGCTCGCGTGCTGCATAACGACCCGGCTACCGGCGTGATGCGTCACGCGGATGCGGGTTACGAGATAGCCATTGACTGTGCCAAAGAGCAGGGCCTGAACCTGCCGATGATCCCTGCCACACAAGGAAAGCCTGCATGAACGCGTTAACACTTACTCCCGGCTCGCTGACCCTCAAACAGCTGCGTCAGGTCTGGCGTCAGCCGGTGACACTCGCCCTTGATGAAAGCGCCCACCGTGCCATTAACGACAGCGTAGCCTGCGTGGAGGCGATTGTGGCGGAGGGACGCACCGCCTACGGTATCAATACCGGGTTTGGCCTGCTGGCGCAGACCCGCATTGCCACGCACGATCTGGAAAACTTACAGCGTTCGCTGGTGCTGTCGCACGCGGCGGGGGTGGGCCAGCCGCTGGACGACGAGATTGTCCGCCTGATGATGGTGTTAAAAATCAACAGCCTGGCGCGCGGTTTCTCGGGCATTCGTCTGAGCGTGATCCAGGCGCTGATGGCGCTGGTCAATGCGGAAGTTTATCCGTGGATCCCGGCGAAAGGGTCTGTCGGCGCCTCCGGCGATCTGGCGCCGCTGGCACATATGTCGCTGCTGCTGCTGGGTGAAGGCCAGGCGCGCTGGCAGGGCGAGTGGCTTCCTGCGAAGGAAGCACTGAAAAAAGCCGGATTAGCCCCGATCACCCTCGCGGCAAAAGAGGGGCTGGCGCTGCTCAACGGCACCCAGGCGTCGACGGCCTTTGCGCTGCGTGGCCTGTTTGAAGCGGAAGATTTGTTCGCCTCCGCGGTGGTGTGCGGTGCGCTGACTACCGAGGCGGTGCTCGGCTCGCGTCGTCCGTTCGACGCACGCATCCATGAGGTGCGCGGCCAGCGCGGTCAGATTGATGCCGCCGCCCTGTACCGCTATGTTCTTACCGACACCAGCGACATTGCTGATTCTCATCACAACTGCGAGAAGGTGCAGGATCCGTATTCTCTGCGCTGCCAGCCGCAGGTGATGGGCGCATGCCTGACGCAACTGCGTCAGGCGGCGGAGGTGCTGCTGGTGGAAGCCAACGCGGTGTCCGATAACCCGCTGGTGTTTGCCCAGGAAAACGAGGTGGTCTCCGGCGGCAACTTCCACGCCGAGCCGGTGGCAATGGCGGCGGATAATATCGCTCTGGCCATTGCCGAAATCGGCGCGTTGTCCGAGCGTCGCATCGCGCTGATGATGGATAAACATATGTCCCAGCTGCCACCGTTCCTGGTGCGTAATGGCGGGGTGAATTCGGGCTTTATGATTGCTCAGGTCACAGCTGCGGCACTGGCAAGCGAAAACAAAGCGCTGTCGCACCCGCACAGCGTGGACAGCCTGCCCACCTCCGCGAACCAGGAAGATCACGTCTCGATGGCCCCGGCTGCCGGGCGTCGACTGTGGGAGGTGGCCTCCAACACCCGCGGCGTACTGGCGGTGGAGTGGCTGGCGGCGTGTCAGGGTATTGATTTGCGCGAAGGGCTAAAATCCAGCCCGCTGCTGGAGCAGGCGCGTCATACGCTGCGCGAGCACGTTACGCACTACGATGATGACCGCTTCTTTGCGCCGGATATTGATATGGCGATACAGCTTCTGGAAGAAGGGCGGCTGGTGGGGCTGTTGCCGCCGGTGCTGTGATTTTTTTTGCCCGGTGGCGCTGCGCTTACCGGGCCTACGCGTGCGAAATGTAGGCCGGGTAAGGCGTAGCCGCCACCCGGCTTTTTTTACGAATACATCGCCGTAATCGACGCGCTGCCCAGCGAATGGAAATGCACGTTAAACCCTACCATCGCGCCGCTCGCCCCTTCGTCGACCTCAATCTTGTCCACATCCAGCGCGTGCACCGTGAAGATATAGCGGTGCGTTTCCCCTTTTGGCGGCGCTGCGCCGCCGTAGCCCGCTTTGCCAAAGTCAGTGCGGGTCTGAATCGCCCCTTCAGGCAGGGCAACCAGATCGGAACCGGACCCCTGCGGGAGCACGCGCGTGTCGGCGGGCAGGTTTGCCACCACCCAGTGCCACCAGCCCGAGCCGGTGGGTGCATCCGGGTCGTAGCAGGTCACGACAAAACTTTTGGTTCCCGCGGGGACATCATCCCACGCCAGATGGGGAGAGATATTATCCCCCTGATAACCCATCCCGTTAAACACGTGACGTTCCGGCAGCTTTTCGCCATCGCGCAAATCTTTACTGATGATTTTCATCCGATTTCCCCTCGTTACTCACTCATTCAGAAAGTGTAACGCATGGGGTTAAATCGTGAAATGCGCTGAAATGTTAACGGCTTTAACCACTGCTCCGGTCAGCTTGTGGAGCTGATCCGCAGAAATGCTGTACGGCGGCATGAGGTAAATCAGCTTACCGAAAGGTCGCACCCACACGCCCTGGTCAACGAAGAAGCGCTGCAACGCGGCCATGTTCACCGGGTGCGTTGTCTCGATCACGCCGATGGCGCCCAGCACGCGGACGTCCGCGACGTATTCCGCCTCCGCCGCCGCACTTAGCTGCTGCTTCAGCTGCGCCTCAATCGCCGCCACCTGCGTCTGCCACTCGCCGCTCTCCAGAATGGCAAGGCTCTCGCTTGCGACGGCGCAGGCCAGCGGGTTGCCCATAAACGTCGGACCGTGCATAAAGCAGCCCGCGTCGCCGTCGCTGATGGTGTCGGCAACCTGGCGGGTGGTAAGCGTCGCGGAGAGCGTCATGGTGCCGCCGGTGAGCGCTTTGCCCAGGCACAGAATATCCGGCGTGATCCCCGCATGCTCGCAGGCGAACAATTTCCCGGTGCGGCCAAAGCCGGTGGCGATCTCATCGGCAATCAGCAGGATCCCTTCGCGGTCGCACATCTTCCGAATGCGCTTCAGCCACTCGGGATGGTACATCCGCATTCCGCCCGCGCCCTGCACAATCGGTTCGAGAATAACGGCGGCAATCTCGTGGCGATGGGCCGCCATCAGCCGCGCGAAGCCCACCATGTCCATCTCGTCCCATTCGCCATCGAAGCGACTCTGTGGGGCTGGCGCAAACAGGTTTTCCGGCAGATAACCTTTCCACAGGCTGTGCATGGAGTTGTCCGGGTCACACACCGACATCGCGCCGAAGGTGTCGCCGTGGTAGCCGTTGCGGAAGGTCAGGAACCGCTGGCGCGTTTCGCCCTTCGCATGCCAGTACTGCAACGCCATTTTCATCGCCACTTCCACCGCCACCGAGCCGGAATCGGCCAGGAAAACGCACTCCAGCGATTCAGGCGTCATCGCCACCAGTCGACGGCATAAATCCACCGCGGGCTGATGCGTGATCCCGCCAAACATCACGTGTGACATCTGGTCAATCTGCGCTTTCATCGCCGCGTTCAGTCGCGGATGGTTGTAGCCATGGATCGCCGCCCACCAGGAGGACATCCCGTCAACAAGCCGCTCGCCGCTGGCGAGATGCAGCTCGCAGCCGTGGGCAGAGGCTACCGGATAGACGGGAAGGGGGCGGGTCGTGGAGGTGTAAGGGTGCCAGATATGCTGCTTGTCGAAGGCGAGATCGTCCTGGGTCATAATCGACTTGTAAACCATTTTGAAAAGTTTTAGGTTTACAAGTATAAACCGAACCGACAATTAACAAAACCCTTTGGAGAAGCCCGATGGCTCACCACGCACGCTGGACGATGTCGCAAGTCACTGAATTATTCAACAAACCTTTCCTGGAGCTGATGTTTGAAGCGCAACAGGTGCACCGTCAGCACTTCGATCCGCGCCATGTTCAGGTCAGCACGCTGCTGTCGATTAAAACCGGGGCCTGCCCGGAAGACTGCAAATATTGCCCGCAGAGTGCGCGCTACAAAACCGGTCTCGAATCCGAGCGCCTGATGGAAGTGGAGCAGGTGCTCGACTCCGCGCGCAAGGCCAAAAACGCTGGCTCGACCCGCTTCTGCATGGGTGCGGCGTGGAAAAATCCGCATGACCGCGACATGCCGTATCTGGAGCAGATGGTGAAGGGGGTGAAGGAGATGGGGCTTGAAGCCTGTATGACCCTGGGCACGCTGAACGAGGAGCAGGCCCGGCGCCTCTCGGCGGCGGGGCTGGATTACTACAACCACAACCTCGATACCTCGCCTGAGTTTTACGGCAACATCATCACCACGCGCACCTATCAGGAGCGTCTGGACACGCTGGATAAAGTGCGTGATGCGGGGATCAAGGTCTGCTCCGGTGGGATCGTAGGACTGGGCGAGACGGTAAAAGATCGTGCGGGTCTCCTGTTACAGCTGGCGAACCTGCCGACCCCGCCGGAAAGCGTCCCCATCAACATGCTGGTGAAGGTTAAAGGCACGCCGCTGGCGGATAACGAGGACGTGGATGCGTTTGATTTTATCCGCACCATCGCGGTGGCGCGCATCATGATGCCAACCTCGTACGTTCGTCTCTCTGCCGGTCGTGAGCAGATGAACGAGCAGACCCAGGCAATGTGCTTCATGGCCGGGGCCAACTCCATCTTCTACGGCTGCAAACTGCTGACCACGCCAAACCCGGAAGAGGACAAAGACGTCCAGCTGTTCCGCAAGCTGGGGCTGAACCCGCACCAGACCGAGGTGCTGGCGGGGGATAACGAGCAACAGCAGCAGCTGGAGCAGCAGATTTTCAACGCCGACACTGACCAGTTCTACAACGCGGCAGCCGTATGACCTGGCAGGCACGTATCAATACCGCGCTCGACGAGCGGCGGGCGGCGGAGGCCTTCCGGGTTCGGAGGGTAGTGGAAAACGGCGCGGGCCGTTTTCTTACCCGGGAAGGCCAGCGCTTCTGTAATTTCTCCAGCAACGATTATCTGGGCCTGAGCCAGCACCCGCAGATCGTTCGTGCCTGGCAGCAGGGCGCGGATCGCTACGGCGTGGGCAGCGGTGGCTCCGGGCACGTCAGCGGTTACACCACGGCGCATCAGGCGCTGGAAGAGGCACTGGCCGACTGGCTGGGTTACCCGCGTGCGCTGCTGTTTATTTCCGGTTTTGCCGCGAATCAGGCGGTGATTGCCGCCCTGATGGGCAAAGATGACCGCATCGTCGCGGACCGCCTGAGCCATTCCTCCCTGCTTGAAGCGGCCAGTCTCAGCCCGGCACAACTGCGGCGTTTTGCCCATAACGATGCCGCACAGTTGAATGTCATGCTGGGTAAACCCTGTTCAGGACTTCAGCTGGCGGTAACGGAAGGGGTCTTCAGCATGGACGGCGACAGCGCACCCCTTGCCGCGCTGCACGAGACCGCGAAACAGCAGAACGCCTGGCTACTGGTCGACGATGCCCACGGCATTGGCGTCACCGGCGAGGAGGGACGTGGAAGCGCGTACCAGCAACGCGTCAGGCCGGAACTGCTGGTGGTCACCTTTGGCAAAGGCTTTGGCGTCAGCGGTGCCGCGGTGTTGTGCAGCGAGCCGGTGGCCGATTACCTGGTGCAGTTCGCCCGACACCTGATTTACAGCACCAGCATGCCCCCGGCGCAGGCCGTGGCGCTCTCTGCGTCGCTTACGGTGATCCGCAGCGAAGACGGCGCTGAACGCCGGGCGCGTCTGGCTGAACATATTCAGCGTTTTCGCCGGGGGATAAACGAACTCTCTTTCCGGCTCACCGATTCGCACAGCGCCATTCAGCCCGTGATTGTGGGTGAAAACTCCCGGGCGCTGGCGCTGGCACAGGCGCTACGAGAACGGGGGCAGTGGGTCACGGCGATCCGTCCGCCTACCGTGCCGCCAGGTACTGCGCGTTTGCGTCTGACGCTCACGGCAGCGCACGAGCCGCAGGATATCGATACGCTTCTGGAGGCGCTGCATGTCTCCTGTCAATAAACAGGCCGTCGCCGCCGCGTTTGGCCGGGCAGCGCAAAGCTATTCCCGGCACGATGAGCTGCAACGCCTGAGCGCACGCGGGTTGCTGTCCGCGCTCGGCGACCAACGGTTTCCACAGGTGCTGGACGCCGGCTGCGGGCCAGGAGGCAATAGCCGCTACTGGCGCGCAACCGGAAGCCACGTTACGGCGCTGGATTTATCCGCACAGATGCTGGATGAAGCCCGCCAGCAGCAGTCAGCAGACCATTATCTGGTGGCCGATATTGAGGCCATTCCGCTGGAGGATGCTCAGTTTGACCTTGTCTGGAGCCATCTGGCGGTGCAGTGGTGTGCCAGCCTGCCGCAGGCGCTACGCGAGCTATACCGCGTGGCGCGGCCCGGCGGGACGTTAGCGTTTACCACGCTGCTGGAAAGTTCTTTGCCGGAGCTGAATCAGGCATGGAAAGCGGTGGATGCAAAGCCGCATGCCAACCGGTTTCTCTCGCACGAGCAGGTCATTCAGGCGCTGACCGGCTGGCGCTATCGCAGCGTGGTCCAGACCGTCACCCTCGAATTTAGCGATGCGTTAAGCGCCATGCGATCGCTTAAGGGCATAGGCGCTACGCACCTGCACGCCGGGCGGGAGAAGAAGCCCCTTACCCGCGGACAACTCCAGCGTCTGGAGCTGGCGTGGCCGCAGGAGCGGGGCCAGTTCCCGCTCTCTTATCACCTTTTTCATGGGATTATTGAACGTGACTGAACGTTATTTTGTTACCGGCACGGACACCGAAGTCGGTAAAACGGTTGCCAGCGCCGCGCTGTTGCAGGCGGCGCGTCTGCTGGGGAAAACGACGGCCGGGTATAAGCCCGTGGCCTCTGGCAGCGAGATGACGCCGGAAGGCTTACGCAATACTGATGCGCTGACGCTACAGCGTAACAGCAGCCTTGCGCTGGCCTACTCTGCGGTAAATCCCTATACCTTTGCGGAACCCACCTCGCCGCACATCGTCAGCGCCGATGAAGATCGACCGATTGATTTTTCGGTTCTCTCTTCCGGGTTACGCGCCCTGGAAAGCCAGGCCGACTGGGTGCTGGTGGAGGGGGCCGGTGGCTGGTTTACCCCGCTTTCGGACGAGCAGACATTTGCTGACTGGGTGCAGGCCGAGCAGCTTCCGGTCATTCTGGTGGTCGGCGTGAAGCTTGGCTGTATCAACCACGCCATGCTGACCGCTCAGGCCGTGCAGCAGGCCGGGTTGCGTCTGGCAGGGTGGATTGCCAATGACGTGGTGGCGCCGGGAAAACGTCATGCTGAATATCTGGCGACGCTGAAGCGGGTACTGCCTGCGCCGTTTCTCGGCGAGATCCCGTGGCTTGCCGACGGCGCAGAGCACGCACAAACCGGGCGCTATCTTGACCTCAGCGCCGTATGTCCCGCGCCATCCAATGCGCAATAAGATCGTCATCCAGCTCGTTAACGTGGCCCTGTGCCACGTTACGCCCGCGATAAAGCATGCAGAAACGATCCGCTACCCGGCGGATAAACGACAGCTGTTGCTCCGCTAACAGCACCGTCATACCCAGCTCCCGATTTAACCGCACCAGCAGTTGCCCCAGCCTGCGGGCGAAACCTTGCCCTGCGCCATGCATGGGTTCATCCAGAATTAACACGCGCGGGCGATTAACCAGCGCGCTGGCGAGGGCCAGCTGATACTGGTCGTCAGGGGACAGCGTAGAGGCACGGATCTGCCGCAGCGGATAAAGCTCCGGAAACAGGGCGTACACCTCATTTTTTGATGTCGGGTCGGGTTCCCCCGTCGCCCGCATGGCGATATGCAGATTTTCATCGACGGTCAGCTGGGAGAATATCCGACGATCCTGCGGGACATAGCCTATTGTTGGCGGCGCAAGGCGTTCTGACGCAGGGCTGAGCAAATTACGCGGCGGCGCGCCAGCCTCATGCCAGATGATGGTGCCGCTCTCGACAGGCACTTTTCCGGTAATGCAGTTCATGAGCGTGGATTTACCCATACCAGGCAGGCCAATAATGCCCGTGCACACGCCCTGCGGGAAATCGATATTCACGTTCCATAGCGTATGTTGGCTTCCGTAAAACTGATTTACAGCACGCAGACTCAACATCTTTCTCTCCTTAAAAATGTATGGGGGTAATGCACAGACTGATATCTGCAAAACGCCTGCCAGGAACTTCATAATGATTAAAAAAAGGCTTTTTTTAGGAATAACTCACTATCAAAAGGTGAACGTTTGTTCGAATTGCACACTCCCGGTGCCGGGCATGTTGGATCGTGGTGCAGGGGAAATGACAAAATTGTGATTAAGATCTCGCCAGTCGCTTATGAAAAAATGAACGTTTTCCAGGCAAAAAAGCGTGATAAAAATTTTTTACTGCCGCTTCGTGGGAAAAACCGGGAATTTGCTGGGGTGCATGCTGTACGGGCTGGAAGCAGTTATCCACTATTCCTGTGGATAACCTTGTGCATTAGAGTTAGAAAACACGCGATAAGCGAGAGAATACGCGGCTTACGCCCAAATTGATGCGAAACGCGGCTTTATGAAATAGTCTTTATTTTTTAAAGAATTAGATAAAAGCAATTCCCTCAACCCCGGCGAGACCCGTTGCCATAAAACTTTCATAACCGCCCTTGACAAATGTTAAAAAAGTAATAGTTCTGGGGATAACCCCCTGAGGCTGGTGTTTTATTTTGTCACAGTCGAAATTTGGCTCGCGAACGCACTAATCCGCTCTGTGCTACGCTAAATATCCTGACACGCTACTGGTTTTTCATCCAGTGTTTTTTACTGGCAATCCTGGCCACAACGAGTAAAATTACTCACCTGCCGCTTATTCTGTCATCAGGTCGTCGCCCATGAGTAAACCGTTCAAATTGAATTCTGCTTTCCGTCCTTCCGGGGATCAGCCCGAGGCTATTCGTCGCCTGGAAGAGGGGCTGGAAGACGGGCTGGCGCACCAGACCCTGCTGGGGGTAACCGGTTCGGGCAAAACCTTCACCATCGCCAACGTCATTGCCGATCTCCAGCGTCCGACCATGGTTCTCGCGCCAAACAAAACGCTGGCGGCGCAGCTGTATGGCGAAATGAAAGAGTTCTTCCCGGAAAACGCGGTGGAATATTTCGTCTCCTACTACGACTACTACCAGCCGGAAGCCTACGTCCCCAGCTCTGACACGTTTATCGAGAAAGATGCCTCGGTGAACGAACACATCGAGCAGATGCGTTTGTCGGCGACCAAGGCGCTGCTTGAGCGTCGCGATGTGGTGGTGGTGGCCTCGGTGTCGGCGATCTACGGCCTGGGCGATCCGGATCTCTATCTCAAGATGATGCTGCACCTGACGCAGGGGATGATCATCGATCAGCGTGCGATTTTGCGTCGCCTGGCGGAGTTGCAGTACACCCGTAACGATCAGGCGTTCCAGCGCGGCACCTTCCGCGTGCGCGGCGAGGTGATTGATATCTTCCCGGCGGAATCGGACGACATGGCGCTGCGCGTGGAGCTGTTCGACGAAGAGGTTGAACGCCTGTCGCTGTTCGATCCGTTGACCGGTCACGTTGAGTCTGTCATCCAGCGCTTCACCATCTACCCGAAAACGCACTACGTAACGCCGCGCGAGCGTATCGTGCAGGCGATGGAAGAGATCAAAATCGAGCTGGCGGACCGCCGCAAGGTGCTGCTGGCGAACAATAAGCTGCTGGAAGAGCAACGCCTGAGCCAGCGCACCCAGTTCGATCTGGAGATGATGAACGAGCTGGGCTACTGCTCCGGCATCGAAAACTACTCGCGCTACCTCTCCGGGCGCGGGCCGGGCGAAGCGCCGCCGACGCTGTTTGACTACCTTCCGGCGGACGGCCTGCTGGTGATCGACGAATCCCACGTTACGATCCCCCAGATCGGCGGGATGTACCGCGGTGACCGCGCGCGTAAAGAGACGCTGGTGGAATACGGGTTCCGACTGCCTTCAGCGCTGGACAACCGTCCGATGAAGTTTGAAGAATTTGAGGCGCTCGCGCCGCAGACTATCTACGTCTCGGCGACGCCGGGCAACTACGAGCTGGAAAAATCCGGTGATGACGTGGTGGACCAGGTGGTGCGTCCAACCGGGCTGCTGGATCCGATTATCGAGGTGCGTCCGGTGGCGACGCAGGTGGACGATCTGCTCTCGGAAATACGTGCCCGTTCCGCCATCAACGAACGCGTGCTGGTCACCACGCTCACCAAACGTATGGCGGAAGATTTAACCGAGTATCTGGAAGAACACGGCGAGAAGGTGCGGTATCTGCACTCGGATATCGATACCGTGGAGCGCATGGAGATTATCCGCGATCTGCGTCTGGGCGAGTTCGACGTGCTGGTGGGTATCAACCTTCTGCGAGAAGGTCTGGATATGCCGGAGGTGTCGCTGGTGGCGATTCTGGACGCGGACAAAGAGGGCTTCCTGCGTTCCGAGCGCTCGCTGATCCAGACCATTGGCCGCGCCGCACGTAACGTCAACGGCAAGGCGATTCTGTACGGGGATAAAATCACCCCGTCAATGGCCAAAGCGATTGGCGAAACGGAACGTCGTCGCGAGAAGCAGCAGCGCTACAACGAAGAGCACGGCATCACGCCGCAAGGGCTGAACAAAAAGGTGGTGGATATCCTGGCGCTGGGTCAGAACATTGCGAAGACCAAAGCGAAAGGCCGCGGCAAGGCCCGTTCAGTGGTGGAAGAGGATACCGTCGCGCTGACGCCGAAAGCGTTGCAGCAGAAGATCCACGAGCTGGAAGGGCAGATGATGCAGCATGCGCAGAATCTGGAGTTCGAAGAGGCCGCGCAAATCCGCGATCAGCTGCATCAGCTGCGGGATCTGTTTATTGCGGCATCGTAGGTAAAGCGGCGTGTATTCCCCCTCTCCCCGTGGGCTGAGGGATCCCCAGTAATTTTTAAGCTGAAGCAATAAAGCGACTTTCAGAATGAACGATGGCTTGCAGCGACGTCCTGGTCCGGCTGTAAATCGCCGAAGCGTTTCCGTAAGGCCGGGGCGAGGCGCAGGGATGCGCCGAGAGGGCGTGGCCTGCATGGATGCAGGCTCATGCCCGACCCGATAGCCTGAAGGAATAAGCTGAGGGCACCGCGAAGCGGCGATTTACCGCCGGTAGCCCGGGTCGCCAGGGCGGTGGCGATTGAGCCGCCCTGGCACGTTCACCGGTCATATGCTTACAGAGTAGCAAGGAACATAACGTGAACGGAATGACCACTACCGCCGTATGTGCCCCTCACCCTAACCCTCTCCCCAAAGGGGCGAGGGGATGGTTCACTGCTCGCATTAATTTGTGGGGATTCCTCAGCCCCGTGGGAGAGGGCTGGGGTGAGGGCATCAGGCCGCACAGAGCGAACCTAACCCAACGCCTGAATCGCCTTTTCCAGCGCCTCGCGCAGCAGGTGGCGATCGTGGCGATATTTTATATCGCTGGCTTCCAGCGGCTCCTGTACCACCACGCGATCGCCAATCCCCGACACATCCACTTTCGGCCCGACCACGACACCATCGATAATTTTCTTACCAACGTACTGTTCCATCAGGTCCAGCTTATCCGCCAGCGACAGGCTTGCCGCCGCCGGACTGAGTTCGCGGCCTAAATTACCGATATAGACCATGGGCGCGGGCGTTCTGCGTAGCGCCTGCGCCAGCTCTTTCACCAGCAGGATCGGCATCAGGCTGGTATAAAAACTCCCCGGCCCAATCAGGATCAGATCGGCCTCGCCAATCGCCTCTACCGCCTCACGCGTAGCGGGTACGCTGGGATAGGTCATCAGCTCTTTTGGCGGCAGCAGAAGCTGGTCGATGTTAACTTCGCCGTAGACTTCGTGATCTTCAGCATCGATCGCCATTAAATCCACCGGCTGTTCGGACATCGGGATCAGCAACGCATCCACCTTCAGCAGGTTACGAATTAAATTTATCGCTTCCAGAGGGCGCACGCTCAGGTGATCCAGCGCCTTTAACATCAGATTTCCGAGGTTATGGCCTGAAAGTTCGCCATTCCCGCCAAAACGATACTCAAACATCGCAGAAGCCACGCTTGGCTCCGTGATGAGCTGGTTGAGACAGTTGCGCATGTCACCCCAGGCGATCCCGCCTTCAGCACGTCGGATCCGCCCGGTTGAGCCGCCGTTGTCCGTTGTTGTCACGATGCCCGTCAGGCGTGAGCCGAGTGACGATAACGACGACATAACCCGTCCCAGACCGTGTCCTCCGCCAAGAGCGACCACGCGGTCCAGATCCGCAAAAGTGCGATTGCGCATACCTATTCCTTATCCTGTTTAGCTTGCGTCACAGTAACGCAACTACTCCTAAAAGACGATGCCTCTTACCTTCCATAATGACGTATATCAATGCGAAAGCGCTGTTTATGCGTATTCTTTAGTGAAAATGCACGATAACGCCGCTATATATAAATTTATATAGCGAAAAGCGATAATGGCGAAGTGGCGATTTCCACGCTACTATCGCCATAACCCTGTTTTCAACACTGAAAACATACACTCTAGCCCTGGCGCCTGTGTCGAGAGATATGGCGCCCTGGCCGTGGCGGTTTTGCCACCAGGGTACAGAAAGAAATGACTGTGCCTCCCGATCTGGAAAGGTGTACATGGCTTCACAACTTACTGATGCTTTCGCGCGTAAGTTTTTCTACTTACGTCTGTCGATTACCGACGTGTGCAACTTCCGTTGCACCTACTGCCTGCCCGATGGCTACAAGCCGGGCAGCGTCACCAATAACGGCTTTCTCTCCGTGGATGAAGTACGCCGCGTTACGCGCGCGTTTTCGGAACTCGGTACGGAAAAAGTGCGTCTGACCGGGGGCGAACCCTCCCTGCGTCGTGATTTCCCTGACATCATTGCCGCCGTGCGTGAAAACGAACGTATCCGCCAGATTGCGGTGACCACCAACGGTTACCGCATGGCGCGTGACGTGGCGAACTGGCGTGATGCGGGGCTGACGGCGATTAACGTCAGCGTCGATAGCCTGGACGCCCGTCAGTTCCACGCCATTACCGGCCAGGACAAGTTCCGCCAGGTGATGGACGGCATCGATGCCGCATTCACCGCCGGTTTCGACAAGGTCAAAGTCAATACCGTGTTGATGCGTGATGTGAACCACCATCAGCTGGACACCTTCCTGGCGTGGATCAAACCGCGGCGCATTCAACTGCGTTTCATTGAGCTGATGGAGACCGGGGAGGGCAGCGAGCTGTTCCGTCGGCATCACATCTCCGGCATGGTGCTGCGCGACGAGCTGCTGAAACGCGGCTGGATCCACCAGATCCGCCAGCGCAGCGATGGCCCGGCACAGGTCTTTTGTCACCCGGATTATGAAGGTGAGATTGGGCTTATCATGCCCTATGAGAAAGACTTCTGTGCCAGCTGCAACCGCCTGCGCGTCTCCTCCGTCGGCATGCTGCACCTCTGCCTGTTCGGGGATGGCGGCGTCGATCTGCGCGATTTGCTGGAAGATGACGCCCAACAGGACGCGCTTGAAGCCCGCATTTCCGAGGCCCTGACGCACAAAAAACAGACCCATTTCCTGCATCAGGGCAACACCGGCATTACTCAGAACCTGTCCTATATCGGCGGGTAATCAGGCTTTAGAAGGAACCAGAAGATGAGTCAGGTAAGCGCGGAATTTATCCCGACACGCATTGCTATTCTTACCGTTTCCGATCGTCGTGGTGAAGAGGATGATACCTCCGGCCACTGGCTGCGCGAGGCGGCACACGAAGCCGGACACCAGATCGTTGATAAAGCGATCGTCAAAGAGAACCGTTACGCCATTCGCGCTCAGGTCTCACAGTGGATTGCGAGCGATGACGTCCAGGTGGTGCTGATCACCGGCGGCACCGGCTTTACCGCAGGCGACCAGGCGCCAGAAGCGCTGATCCCGCTGTTCGATCGCGAAGTGGAAGGCTTCGGCGAAGTGTTCCGCATGCTCTCGTTTGAAGAGATTGGCACCTCTACGCTTCAGTCCCGTGCCGTCGCGGGGGTGGCGAACAGGACGCTGATTTTCGCCATGCCGGGGTCGACCAAAGCCTGTCGCACCGCGTGGGAAAACATTATTGCCCCGCAGCTGGATGCCCGTACCCGTCCGTGTAATTTCCATCCCCATTTAAAGAAATAAGCTATGTCACAACTGACCCACATTAACGCCGCTGGCGAAGCGCATATGGTGGATGTCTCCGCCAAGGCCGAAACGGTGCGCGAGGCGCGCGCGGAAGCGTTCGTCACCATGCTGCCCGAAACGCTGGCGATGATCATCGACGGCAGCCATCACAAGGGTGATGTTTTTGCCACCGCGCGCATCGCCGGAATTCAGGCCGCCAAACGTACCTGGGATTTAATCCCGCTCTGCCATCCGCTGATGCTCAGCAAGGTAGAGGTGAATTTGCAGGCACAGCCGGAGCATAACCGCGTGCGTATTGAATCCCTGTGTCGCTTAACCGGGAAAACCGGCGTGGAGATGGAGGCGTTGACGGCAGCCTCCGTGGCGGCGCTGACCATCTACGATATGTGTAAAGCGGTGCAGAAAGATATGGTGATTGGTCCGGTGCGTTTGCTGGCAAAAAGCGGCGGCAAATCCGGCGATTTTAAGGTGGAAAGCCATGATTAAGGTGCTCTTTTTTGCCCAGGTCCGCGAGCTGGTCAATACCGACAGCCTGACGCTGGACGGCTCTTTTGAAAATGTCGCCGCCCTGCGTGCGCATCTGGCGGCGCAAGGCGACCGCTGGGCGCTGGCGCTGGACGAAAGCAAACTACTGGCCGCCGTGAATCAGACGCTGGTGGAACTGAACCACCCGCTGGCCGAAGGGGACGAAGTGGCCTTCTTCCCGCCGGTCACAGGGGGTTAAGATGACGGAAACCCGAATTCTGGTCGGCCCTGAACGCTTTAGCGTCGGTACCGAATACAGCTGGCTGGCAGAGCGCGATGAAGACGGCGCGGTCGTGACGTTTACCGGGAAAGTGCGTAATCATAATCTCGGCGACAGCGTAAAAGCGCTGACGCTGGAGCACTATCCGGGGATGACCGAGAAATCGCTGGCGGGCATTGTCGAAGAGGCGCGAGGCCGCTGGCCGCTTGGGCGCGTTACGGTTATCCATCGCATCGGCGAAATGTGGCCCGGTGAAGAGATTGTGTTTGTCGGCGTCACCAGCGCCCATCGCGGGAGTGCTTTTGCGGCGGGGGAGTTCATCATGGATTACCTCAAAACCAAAGCGCCGTTCTGGAAGCGTGAAGCGACGCCGGAAGGTGAGCGCTGGGTGGAATCGCGGGACAGCGATAAACAGGCAGCCAGCCGCTGGTAACAGGTTTACGTGGATGTGTTAGTCTTAACGTGTGTGTTTACTTAATCAGGAGTGAATCATGGACCGATTTCCGCGTTCCGATTCGATAGTTCAGCAGACCCGTAGCGGGCTGCAAACCTACATGGCTCAGGTGTATGGCTGGATGACGGTCGGCCTGCTGCTTACCGCGTTTATCGCGTGGTATGCGGCAAACACGCCTGAACTGATGATGTTCATCTTCTCCAGCAAAATCACCTTCTTTGGGCTGATTATTGCGCAACTGGCGCTGGTGTTCGTGCTCTCCGGACTGGTGCACAAGCTCAGCGCGGGCATGGCGACCACGCTGTTTATGCTCTATTCAGCGCTGACCGGGCTGACGCTCTCCAGTATTTTCATCGTCTATACCTACTCCTCCATTGCCAGCACCTTTGTCGTCACCGGCGGGATGTTCGGTGTGATGAGCCTGTACGGTTACACCACCAAACGCGACCTGAGCGGTTTCGGCAGCATGCTGTTTATGGGGCTGATCGGGATTGTGCTGGCGTCGCTGGTAAACCTGTGGCTGAAGAGTGAAGCGCTGATGTGGGCAGTGACCTATATCGGGGTGGTGATCTTCGTTGGCTTGACCGCCTACGACACCCAGAAGCTGAAAAATATCGGTGAACAAATTGACGTTCGCGACAGTTCGAACCTGCGCAAATACTCGATTCTGGGCGCGCTGACGCTTTATCTGGACTTTATCAACCTGTTCCTGATGCTGCTGCGGATTTTTGGCTTCCGTCGCTAGGGTTGTTTTGCCGGGTGGCGACTTCGCCTTACCCGGCCTACGGTTCTCAAAACGGCAACTTCGTTGCCGTTTTGCTTTTATTTTGCCATCGCCTTCTCGTTCTTCGCGCGCAGCTTTTTCGCCCGACTCTCCAGCACCAGATAACAGACCGTTGCCAGCGCCAGCGGCAGGAAGTAATAGATCATGCGGTAGGCGAGCAGGGCGGCGATTATCGTCCCGTGAGAAACATGCTCCCCCGCAAGCAGCGCGATAAACACCGCTTCCAGTACGCCGATCCCCGCCGGAATATGCACAATGACCCCGGCAATACTGCTCACCAGCAGCACGCCCAGCACGAAGAAGTAGTTCACATCTTCGCCAATCAACAGCCAGATAATGGCCCCCATCGCCATCCAGTTGGCGCTGGAAACCACCATTTGCAGGACGGCAAACTTCCACGACGGCAGCACCAGCTTTTGGCCTTTAATGGTCATATGGCGACGTTTGGCAAAGGCGCAGGCCCACAGGTAGGCGGCGATGATCAGCAGCAGTACGATGCCCAGAATGCGCAGGGTAGCTTCATCGATATACCAGTGTGCAGGCAGCTGTACCACGCCAATGGTGAAAATCACCCCGCCGAGCAGGATATACCCCAGCCAGTTGGTGGTGATACTCAGCGAGAAAATGCGCGTAATGGTGCCACCCGGTAAGCCCAGGCGGGAATACAGGCGATAGCGCATGCCAATCCCGCCCACCCAGGTGCTCAGCGTCAGGTTAAAGGCGTAGCAGATGAACGAGACCAGCATAACCTGCCGTTTGGCAAGCTTATGCCCGCAGTAGGCGCGCCCCAGCAGGTCATAGCAGCCGTACATCAGGTAGCTCACAATCACCAGCCCAACGGCCCCCAGCAGGACTGTCCGGTTGTAGTTGCGGATAACTTTCCACACCTCTTCCCAGTCCACCTTTTGGGCATACACCACCAGCAGGACCGCGACGGCGATGAAGAACAGCCAGGTCAGGATTTTTTTCGCCAGCCGCCAGCGAGGATGAGATTTCGACATCAGGTTTTCCCTCCATCTTCCGCCTCTACGCGGTCCTGGGTTTCCATTTCGGGTTGCACAGGCGGATCCACCAGCGCCAGTTTCGGCGTATGGGCGGGCAGCCAGCCCACCATGGCCGGGAAGTGGCGCAGGAAGTGGAACACCACCACGCCGATGCCCACGTTCCACCAGCTGCGTTTTGGCACCATAGATTCATCCACCCGAACGCAGTCTCGGGTGATAAGACCCTGAAGGTTATCGCGCAGGGTCTGGTTAAACTGGCGATCGTGGATGATCAGGTTCGCTTCCAGGTTGAGCGATAAGCTCAGCGGATCGAGGTTACTGGAGCCGACGGTCGCCCAGTGGTCATCCATCACGGCCACTTTGCCGTGCAGCGGGCGGCGGCGATATTCATAGATCTGCACGCCGCTTTTGACCAGATAGCGATAGAGCAAACGCGCGCCGACCTTCACAATCGGCATATCCGGCTCGCCCTGCACGATGAGCTTCACGGTCACGCCGCGTCGGGCCGCGTTGCGCATGGCGTGCAAAATCCGGTAGCCGGGGAAGAAATAGGCATTGGCGATAATCACCTCGCGCTTCGCGTTCGCCAGCATCTTCAGGTAATGACGTTCAATATCATCCCGGTGCTCCTCGTTATCCCGCCAGACAAACAGCGCCTGCGCTTCGCCGGGCTTGCGGTTCTCCTCCGGGCGATGACGGCGTCGCCACCAGCGGCGAACGGCCTCTTTGCCGGGTAAATTTTCCAGCACGAACAGCTGGATGTCCTGAACTACCGGTCCTTCGATGCGGATCGCATAGTCCTGTTTAGCCTCAGGGCCGTAATCCGACATATGCTCGGCGGAGTAGTTGATGCCGCCAACGAAGGCCACCTTTTCATCCACCACCACAATTTTGCGGTGCATCCGACGGAACAGATTGGTGCGCATGCCGAACAGACGTGGGCCGGGATCGTAATAGCGGAACACCACCCCTGCGGCGGTGAGTTCATTCACAAAATCATCGCTAAGATCCGGCGAGCCATATCCGTCAAGCAGAACCTCGATTTTTATCCCGCGACGGGCGGCATGCAGCAGTGCGCTGTGCAACTGCCTGCCCACGTCGTCTTCAAACCAGATGAACGTTTCCAGAAAAACTTTCTGCTGTGCGTGGCTAATCGCCTCAAAAACCGCCGGATAATAGTTATCGCCATTTTCCAGCAGCGTAATACGGTTACCTTCCTGCCATGTGCATTTCATAAGTGGATCTCCGCGCTGAGTGGGGCATGGTCGGAGAGATGTCGCCAGTTGAGTAAAGCCAGCGCCGTCGGGCTGCTGGCGTGGGCATTTTTTACGTAGATGCGGTCAAGGCGCAGCAGGGGGAAGCGCACCGGAAACGTCCGCGCGGGGCGACCGCGTGCGCGGGTAAAAATCTCCTCCAGCCCCGCATGTACCTTTAGCGGATGGTTGGCACGCTGTCGCCAGTCGTTGAAATCACCGGCCACGACAACAGGTTCGCCCTCCGGCAGCGCATTGGTCCAGTCTGCCAGCATCTGTAGCTGGGCCTGACGGTGGGCTTCACGCAGGCCAAGATGAACACAGCCGACATGAATGGGAAAATCGAGCGCCGGGGGCGTGATGCGGCAGTATAACAGCCCGCGTTTTTCGCTTTCGCCAACCGAGACGTCCCGGTTCTCATAATGCTCGATAGGAAAACGCGACAGTACCGCATTACCATGATGCCCCTCCGGGTAGACCGCATTGCGCCCGTAGGCGTAATCGCTCCACATGGTATCCGCCAGAAACTCGTAATGGGGCGTGTCGGGCCAGTTTTCGAAATGCATCGGGTGCACCTCGTGTGCGCCCATGACCTCCTGGAGGCAGACAATATCGGCGCTGACAGTGCGTACCGCGTCGCGCAGCTCCGGTAAAATGAAGCGGCGGTTAAATGCTGTGAAGCCCTTATGAATGTTTATCGTCAGCACCTTAAGCGAGAAATGCTGCGTTTTTTTGCTCATAAACACCTTCCTGGGTGACTATCCCGATGAAAATAAAGTGTAGTAGGCGTCACAAAAAGATGCGGCGTTACGGAATTTTCCGTAAAGTGCGGTAGTCTGAACTAGCAGAGAAAAATCCTTCAGGAGAGAAGCCATGAAGTGGCAACAACGCGTTCGTGTCGCAACCGGTTTGAGTTGCTGGCAGATTATGTTGCATTTACTGGTCGTGGCCGTACTGGTGATGGGCTGGATGAGCGGCACGCTGGTGCGCGTCGGCTTAGGGTTATGTGTGCTTTACGGCGTGACCGTGCTGTCGATGCTGTTTTTACAGCGTCACCACGACGCGCGCTGGCGTGAAGTGGGTGATGTGCTCGAAGAGCTCACCACCACCTGGTATTTTGGTGCGGCAATGATCGTCCTGTGGCTGTTGTCACGCGTGCTGCAAAACAACCTGCTGCTGGCCCTCGCGGGTCTGGCTATCCTTGCAGGACCCGCGGTGGTGTCGTTGCTCACCAAAGAGAAAAAACTACGCGATGTTTCGTCTAAACATCGCATAGGCCACTGAGCCCGTTGTGGCCGCGATGACCAGTAGCGGCCACAAACTTCCCCACACAATATCCAGACTCGCATCCTTCAGATAGATTTGCTTGGTGATATCCGTGAAGTGACGAATCGGGTTTATCCACGTCAAATTCTGTAACCACACCGGCATGTTCTCCACTGGCGAAACGTACCCTGAAAGCAAAATCGCCGGCATCATAAAGACAAACACCCCGATAAACGCCTGCTGCTGCGTTGAGCAGAGCGCGGAAATCAGCAGCCCAAACCCAACCAGCGACAGGCCGTAAATCACCATCGTGAAGTAAAACAGCGCCAGCGATCCGGCAAACGGGATCTGGTACGCCCAAATTCCGACGCCCAGTACGATGGTGGCCTGGAAGGTGGCGACGATCAGCGCTGGCACCGCCTTGCCGACAAATATCTGCCAGGTGGCGAGCGGCGAGACCAGCAGCTGATCCAGCGTACCTTGCTCACGTTCGCGCGCCACGGACAGCGAGGTGACGATCATCACGCCAATGGTGGTGATCATGGCGATCAGCGACGGCACCACAAACCACTTGTAGTCCAGATTCGGGTTGTACCAGTTGCGCACCACCAGCTCGCTGTTGTTGGGTTTGGGTTTGCCTGTCATTAATTCCTGCTGGTAATCCTTCACCACCTGTTGCAGATAGTTTGCCGCAATCTGGGCGCTGTTGGAGTTACGTCCGTCGAGGATCAGCTGCATCGGTGCGGTCTGGAAGGTATCCAGGTTACGGGAGAAATCCGCCGGGAAGCGCACCAGCAATAATGCTTTCTGCGTGTCGATGGTGGGCTGGATGGCCTGCGGGCTTTCCAGAAGCAGGACATGGGTAAAGGCTTTGGCGCGGGCGAAACGCTGGGTCAGCTCGACGGAATGCTTGCCGTTGTCTTCGTTGTAAATGGCGATGGTGGCGTTGGTGACCTCCAGCGTGGCGGCAAACGGAAACAGTAAAACCTGGAGCAAGACCGGCAACACCAGAATGGCGCGGGTCTGCGGCTCACGCAGCAGCGATTGCAGCTCTTTGCGGATCAAGGTCCATAAACGGTGAAACATCGCGTCGTCCTCCTGTCGGGTGGCGCTACGCTTACCCGACCTACAAAATCCGATGGCTAATCTAATCTTCTTTTCGTTTTCATCCACGTCAGCCCGATAAACATCACCGCCGACGCCAGCAAAAACAGGGTATTGATAATCAACACTACGGGGATATTCCCCGCCAGGAACAGGCTTTGCAGGGTGCTCACAAAGTAGCGCGCCGGAATGATGTATGTCACGGCGCGGATCACCGCTGGCATGCTGTCTATCTGGAAGATAAAGCCGGAGAGCATAATCGACGGCAGGAAGGCGGCGTTAAGCGCCACCTGTGCGGCGTTAAACTGGTTACGGGTGATGGTGGAAATTAACAGTCCCATCCCCAGCGTACTGAGTAAAAACAGGCTGGTGATAAAGAACAGCACCACCAGCGAACCGCGGTACGGCACGCCGAGAATAAATACCGAGACCAGCATACACAGCAGCATCGCCAGCATGCCGAGGAAGTAGTAGGGGATCAGCTTGCAGAGCAACAGCTCGACGCGCGTTACCTCGGTGGAGAGCAGCGCCTCCATGGTGCCGCGCTCCCATTCGCGGGCGATGACCAGCGAGGTGAGGATCGCGCCAATCACCGTCATGATAATCGTCACCGCCCCCGGGATAATAAAGTGCTGGCTGATGGCGGCGGGGTTAAACCAGTAGCGCGTCTGCACGTCGATCAGCGGTTTAAATTCTTCGCCCCGATCTTCCGCCCGCTGCATTTGCCACAGCTGCCAGATCCCCTCCGCATAGCCCTGCACAAAATTCGCGGTATTCGGCTCGCTGCCGTCGGTGATCACCTGGATCGGCGCATCGGCACCCGGTCGCGCCATGTTGGCGGCGAAATCGACCGGAATGACGATCAGGCCGCGAATTTTACCGGCCTGCATTTTCTGGATCAGTTCCTGGCGGTTGTCGCTGATGGTGGCGTCGATGTAGGGCGAGCCGGTCATGGCGTGGGTGAAATCCAGCGCCTCTTCGCTCTGCTGCTCCAGCAAGATCCCGACCCGCAGCTTGCTGGAGTCGAGGTTAATGCCGTAGCCAAAAATAAACAGCAGCAGCAGGGGGATCACCACCGCAATCAGCCAGCTGCTGGGGTCACGCACGATCTGCCGCGTCTCTTTAACGCACAGGGCGCGCACCCGGCGCCAGGAAAGGGCGTTACTGCGCATGGGCATTCTCCTTATCCCAGTCGTGGATGAGGGTGATAAACGCCTGCTCCATGGTCGGGTCTGGCTGTGCGTCGTCGGCGGCCTGCGCTTTCAGGTCATCCGGCGTGCCGTGGGCGATCAGCTTGCCGCGATAGACCAGCCCGATGCGGTCGCAGTACTCCGCCTCATCCATGAAGTGGGTGGTCACCATCACGGTCACGCCTTTTTCCACCATGCTGTTGATATGCAGCCAGAATTCGCGGCGGGTGAGGGGATCCACGCCTGAGGTGGGTTCATCAAGAAACAGGATATCCGGCTCGTGCATCAATGAGCAGGCCAGCGCCAGCCGCTGTTTGAAGCCAAGCGGCAGCGCGTCGGTCGCGTGTGAGGCAATATCGGTCAGGCCAAAGGCGTCGCACATGCGACGAATCTTCTCGTTCTGCGCCCGTCCCCGCAGGCCGTAGACGCCGGAGAAAAATCGCAGATTTTGCTCGACCGTCAGGTTGCCGTAGAGTGAAAACTTCTGCGCCATATAGCCCAGGTGCTGGCGCGCCTTGCCGGAGCTGACCTTCAGATCCATGTCCAGCACCAGCGCTTTGCCGGAAGTAGGGACCAGCAGGCCACACATCATCTTAAAGGTGGTGGATTTCCCCGCACCGTTCGGCCCGAGCAGGCCAAAAATCTCGCCGCGCCTGACGGCAAAATTGACGTTATCGGTGGCGGCGAAATCGCCGAATTTTTTGGTGAGCGATTTCGCTTCAATCACCGTTTCGCCCGGCGTACCTTCCACCGTGTGCAGGATGGCGCCAAGCGGCGACTCCGAGGTTCCCGCCCCGCCCAGCAGATCGATAAACGCATCTTCAAAGCGCGGTGTGGTCTCTGTCATGTCGAGTTCAGGCATACCCTGCGCCCGCCGGATATCATCGGCGGTGGCCTCTTTTTTGAGGATCACGCGCACCGAACGGCCCTGAATCATCCCGTCGCTCACCTGGGGCAGCTTCAGCACCCGTTGCAGCAGCGTGCGGTTGGACTCCTGCGGGCTGTGCAGCAGGAAACTGCGCCCGGCCATGGTTTGCGTCAGCTCGGTGGGTTCACCCTGATAGAGCAGTTCCCCTTCGTTCATCAGCAGCACGTCGCGGCACTGCTCTGCTTCATCCAGGTAAGAGGTGCTCCAGAGGATCAGCATGCCGTCGCCCGCCAGCTCGTGCACCATCTGCCACAGTTCGCGGCGGGAAATAGGGTCCACGCCCACGCCGGGTTCATCCAGCAACAGCACCTTCGGTTCGCCCACCAGCGTGCAGGCCAGCCCCAGCTTCTGCTTCATCCCGCCGGAGAGTTTGCCCGCCAGCCGGTCGGTGAACGGGCCGAGGGAGGTAAACGCCAGCAGACGCTCAAAGGTTTTCTGCCGGGTTTCGCCGGTGACACTGCGCAGATCCGCATACAGATTGAGGTTTTCCATCACGGTCAGATCTTCATACAGACCAAACTTCTGCGGCATATAGCCGAGCATACCGTGGAGCGCCGCGTCGTCTTTGATCGGATCGAGGCCAAGCACGCTGGCGCTGCCTTCATCCGGCTTCAGCAATCCCGCCAGCATGCGCATCAGCGTGGTTTTACCCGCGCCATCCGGCCCCACCAGCCCGGTCACATAGCCTTTCTGAATCGTACAGTTCAGCGGCGCGACCGCCGGTTTAGCCATTCCCGGAAAGCGTTTGACCAGATTGGTGAGCTGGATAACCGCATCATTCATGTCGTTCCCCGTCATTTAAGGTCACGGTAACAGGCATGCCCTGACGCAGCGCGTCGTCCGCGTCGGTGACGATGATGCGCAGGCGATACACCAGGTCGGTACGCAGGTCCGGCGTTTCAACGGTTTTTGGCGTGAACTCGGCCGTTGGGGAGACGAAGCCCACTTTGCCGTGATACGGCGTGTCCGGGCGACCGTCGGTATAAAGCAGCAGTTCGCGGCCCGGCTGCATCTGGCCAAGATTCGGCTCATCAATGTAAGCGCGCACCCACACCGGACGGGTTAAGGAGAGCGTTAACACGGTGCTGCCCGCGCTGAGCATGCTGCCCGGCTCCACGGCGCGGGTCATCAGCGTGCCGTCAGACGGCGCAATTAACGTGGTGTCGCGAAGGTCCAGCTCCGCCTGGGCTAACTGCGCCTGCGCCTGCTCAAGGCTGGCCTTCGCCTGGGCGATATCCTGCGCGCGGTTACCGGTGCGGTACTGGCTTAACTTATCCTGCGCGGATTTCAGCGTCGCCTGCGCCTGGTCGCGGGACGAGCGCGCGTTTTCCAGATCGTTGGCGGAAATGGTGCGGCTTTTCCATAAGCCTTGCTGACGGTTATAGAAGTTCTGTGCATAGTCATAGGCGGCTTTTGCCTGCTTAACGGCAGCGGCGGCCTGGGAGATCTCTTCATCACGATAGCCCGCCAGCATCAGGTCATACTGCGCCTGGGCGACGGAGACGCCTGCTTTTGCCTGCATCAGCGCGTTCTCAAACGGGGCTTTGTCCAGCATCCCCAGCGTCTGTCCGGCTTTGATGGTATCGCCTTCGTCAACGCTCAGCGAGGCCAGCCGCCCGCCGACGCGGAAGCTCATATTCACGGTGCGGATATCCACGTTGCCGTACAGCGTCAGGCCACGATCCTGCTGGCTCTGATACCACAGCCAGCCGCCAATTCCCGCAGCAAGCAAGACAACAACCACCAGGATGATGGCGACAGGTTTTTTCATGACTTCTGGCTCCTTTGCGTTAAGCCTTGCAGGATCAGATCAACGTGACAGGTAATGACCTGGCTAATTTGCGCGGCTTTATCCTCATCGAATTGTGTCCAGCCCGTACGTAACAGGATGGTCTCACGCCCCAGACGGAAGGCGAGCACTTCGCCCAGCAGGGCGTGGGTATGCAAAATGGTCTCGGTATCACCGGCGTCCCGTCCGGTATAGGCGGCGATCAGTCGGGTCAGATGGGTGTGCATCGGGGCAATCACCTGATCGTGTACCAGTTGATAAGCGGCTGTGGGGGAGAGCTGCTCGCGGGAGATAAACTTGCTCAGGTTCAGCGTATCGTCGTGCGTCAGCAGGCGGATCATGTTGTGACAGGCATTGAGAATAAGCTGCCTGATAGCGGTACGATCCGGCGTCGGCTGGCTCAGCAGCCCGCTGGCCTCTTCAACGTGAGGACGAAAGCTGGTGCCGATAAAATCCGCGATCCACTGGGCGCAGGCGAGGTATAAATCCTCTTTTGAGCCAAAATAGTAGGTGATGGCCGCAATATTCTGTCCCGCCTGAGCGGCAATATCCCGCGTGGTGGCATGCAGGCCATACTCGCCAAACTGCGCCAGCGCGGCGGCGATAAGCTGACTTTTCGCCTGTTCACCTTTGGTTGTCGTTGGGGTTGTATTCATGGCAGCATTAAAAATTAATCAATCGATTGATTAAGATTATGCCTGATTCGCCCATCCGTCGAGTCATTCCCGGGGATATTTTATGCGCCACGTCACAAAAGCTGCTACACTCCGCACCTTCGCGACATTGTGGTTTTTGTCCTTCTATTCGTTATATCTCCCTGAAAACTACACCTGTGATGGTCGGGGCGGTTCGGAGTTTTTATGTCTTTTGATTCCCTTGGTCTGAACCCGGAAATTCTGCGCGCCATCGCAGAGCAGGGCTACGTTGAGCCAACCCCTATCCAGCAGCAGGCTATTCCGGCTGTTTTGCAGGGCCGTGACCTGATGGCAAGTGCGCAGACCGGTACCGGTAAGACCGCGGGCTTTACCCTGCCGCTGTTAGAGCTGCTGGTAAAAAACCAGCCGCACGCCAAAGGCCGTCGTCCGGTGCGTGCGCTGATCCTCACCCCAACCCGCGAACTGGCGGCCCAGATTGGCGAGAACGTGCGTGAGTACAGCCGCTATCTCAACATTCGTTCGCTGGTGGTTTTCGGCGGGGTCAGCATTAACCCGCAGATGATGAAGCTGCGCGGCGGCGTGGACGTGCTGGTGGCAACGCCGGGACGTCTGCTGGATCTCGAACACCAGAACGCGGTGAAGCTGGACAGCATCGAAATTCTGGTGCTGGACGAAGCCGACCGCATGCTCGACATGGGCTTTATTCACGACATTCGCCGCGTGCTGGCTAAACTGCCTGCGCGTCGTCAGAACCTGCTCTTCTCCGCGACCTTCTCCGACGAGATCAAGGCGCTGGCGGAAAAACTGCTGCACAACCCGCTGGAGGTGGAAGTCGCGCGCCGCAACACCGCCTCCGAACAGGTGACGCAGCACGTTCACTTCGTTGATAAGAAGCGCAAGCGGGAACTGCTCTCCCAGATGATCGGCCAGGGCAACTGGCAGCAGGTGCTGGTCTTTACCCGCACCAAGCACGGTGCGAACCACCTGGCGGAACAGCTGAATAAAGACGGCATCCGCAGCGCTGCCATTCACGGTAACAAGAGCCAGGGCGCGCGTACCCGTGCGCTGGCGGACTTCAAATCCGGCGACATCCGTGTGCTGGTGGCGACCGACATCGCCGCCCGTGGTCTGGATATTGAAGAGCTGCCGCACGTGGTGAACTACGAGCTGCCAAACGTGCCGGAAGACTACGTTCACCGTATCGGCCGTACCGGTCGTGCGGCGGCAACCGGCGAAGCGCTCTCTCTGGTCTGCGTGGACGAGCACAAGCTGCTGCGCGACATTGAACGCCTGCTGAAGAAAGAGATCCCGCGTATTGAAACCCCGGGGTATGAAGTGGATCCGTCGATCAAAGCCGAGCCGATTCAGAACGGTCGTCAGGGTGGCGGTCGCGGTCAGGGCGGTGGTGGTCGTGGCCAGCAGCCGCGTCGTGCCGAAGGCGGCGCGCCGAAGTCATCAGGCAAACCGCCGCGTCGTAACAACGACAGCAAACCGGCCGGTGAAAACCCGTGGCGTAGCGGCGAAGGGAAGCCGGCAGGGGAAGGGCAGCGCCGACGCCGCCCGCGCAAACCTGCTAACCCGCAGTAATCTGGAAGCCCGGTCGTAAAGCCGGGCTTTTCTTTTTGCGGCAGCGAAAAGAAAGTGCCACAATAGTGGCTGTTTATACAGTATTTCAGGTTTTCTAATGGCTTTAACCGCTGCGCTCAAAGCGCAAATTGGCGCATGGTATAAGGCGCTACAACAGCAGATCCCCGATTTTATCCCCCGAGCGCCGCAGCGGCAGATGATTGCCGACGTGGCAAAAACGCTCGCCGGGGACGACGGGCGACATCTGGCGATTGAAGCCCCAACCGGCGTCGGGAAAACCCTGTCGTACCTCATTCCCGGCATCGCCATTGCGCGGGAGGAGGACAAAACGCTGGTGGTCAGCACCGCGAACGTCGCCTTGCAGGATCAGATCTTCAGCAAAGATTTACCCCTTTTACGCAAAATTATCCCCGACCTGCGGTTCACCGCCGCCTTTGGTCGCGGGCGCTACGTCTGCCCGCGCAATCTGGCGGCGCTGGCCAGCAGTGAACCTTCGCAGCAGGATCTGCTCGCGTTTCTGGATGACGAACTGACGCCAAATAACAAGGCGGAGCAGGAGCAGTGCGCAAAGCTGAAGGCCGATCTCGACGGCTACAAGTGGGACGGCCTGCGGGACCACACCAGCCAGGCGATTGGCGACGACCTGTGGCGCAGGCTCAGCACCGATAAAGCGAGCTGCCTGAACCGTAACTGTCACTACTACCGCGAATGCCCGTTTTTTGTCGCCCGGCGTGAAATTCAGGAGGCGGAAGTGGTGGTGGCAAACCACGCGCTGGTGATGGCCGCGCTGGAGAGCGAATCGGTGCTGCCGGAGCCAAAAAACCTGCTGCTGGTGCTCGACGAAGGCCACCATCTGCCGGACGTGGCGCGGGATGCGCTGGAGATGAGCGCTGAAATTACCGCCCCGTGGTTTCGCCTGCAACTGGATCTGTTCTGCAAGCTGGTGGCAACCTGCATGGAGCAGTTCCGCCCGAAAACCACGCCGCCGCTGGCGGTCCCGGAGCGGTTGAGCGAGCACTGCGAAGAGGTGTACGGCCTTATCTCCTCGCTGAATAATATTCTGAATCTGTATCTTCCCGCGACCCAGGAAGCGGAACACCGCTTTGCGATGGGGGAGCTTCCGGAAGAGGTGATGGAGATTTGCCAGCAGCTGGCGAAGCACCTCGAAAAGCTGCGCGGGCTGGCGGAGATGTTCTTAAACGATCTCAGCGAGAAAACCGGTAGCCATGACGTGGTGCGTTTGCATCGCATTCTGCTGCAAATGAACCGTGCGCTGGGTATGTTTGAGGCGCAGAGCAAGCTCTGGCGGCTGGCCTCGATGGCGCAGGCGTCCGGCGCGCCGGTCACCAAATGGGCCACTCGCGAAGTGCGGGACGGACAGGTACACCTGTTCTTCCACTGCGTAGGCATCCGCGTGGCCGATCAGCTGGAAAAGCTGATCTGGCGCAGCGTGCCGCACGTGGTGGTGACGTCAGCGACCCTGCGTTCCCTGAACAGCTTCTCAAGGTTGCAGGAGATGAGCGGCCTGAAAGAGAAAGCGGGGGACCGTTTTGTGGCCCTCGACTCGCCGTTTAATCACTGCGAACAGGGCAAGCTGGTCATTCCGCGCATGCACTATGAGCCGCTTATCGACAACGAAGAGCAGCATATTGCGGAAATGGCGGCCTACTTCCGCGAACAGGTCGAGAGCAAAAAATACCCCGGCATGCTGGTACTGTTTGCCAGCGGGCGCGCGATGCAGCGCTTTCTTGAGTACGTGACCGATCTGCGACTGCTCCTGCTGGTACAGGGCGATCAGCCGCGCTACCGCCTGGTGGAAACCCACCGTAAGCGCATTGATAACGGCGAACGCAGCGTGCTGGTGGGGTTACAGTCTTTTGCGGAAGGTCTGGATCTGAAAGGTGACTACCTGACGCAGGTGCACATCCATAAAATCGCCTTCCCGCCCATCGACAGCCCGGTGGTGATCACCGAAGGCGAGTGGCTGAAAAGCCTTAACCGCTATCCGTTTGAGGTGCAAAGCCTGCCTGCGGCGTCGTTTAACCTGATCCAGCAGGTGGGACGACTGATTCGTAGCCACGGCTGCTGGGGCGAGGTGGTGATTTACGATAAACGTCTGCTCACCAAAAACTATGGTCAACGGCTGTTGAATGCGCTGCCGGTGTTCCCGATTGAGCAGCCGGACGTGCCGGAGGTAAAAAAACGCCCGGCTAAACGGTCTGCCGGGCGTCGAAAAAGCATCCATGCTAAGGGGCGCGGTCCTACTGGTAAGTGAATGTCACCTGCACAACGCTGCTGAAGGTGCCAGCCGTGACGGGCATGGCGGTGGCGTAATAGCGTGCGGACAACGGAAACGTGGCGGTATGGTCACTCGGATTAATGGCGGCGTTAAATGCCGCCTGCGGGGCGATTAATATTTTGTCCTGACGATCTGCCAGCTCCAGCGCCAGCCCCTTTGCGGTGCCGGTATTGGCAAATTTTGTCGGGTGAGTGCTGTCTGGCTGACCGTAGAAAAATGCGGTGGCGAGCGCGAGCGTCGCCGGACAATGTGATACCGACAGCGAGAAATCTTTCCACTCGCCGGTATCGCCCACGTCTTTAAAACTGCCCGATACTGCCTGACCCAGATCCACCGTCAGATTCCTGCTGGCGGTATCGATGATGCAGGTATTGGCGTAAATATTTCCCGTCATCTGGATCTGAATGTCCTCTGCATGGGCCTGGGTCATTAAGCCCAGCGCCAGCAATGCGATTGTCTTTTTCATGTTGGTCACTTATAGGCGAGAGTAATGGTTGCCACGGTGTTGGCGGGGCCGGGCGTCACGACATCACCGATCTGCTCGTATCGAACCTGAAAGGGGATTTCCAGCGTTTCATTGGCCACGGCCTGTCGTTGGGTAGTGACGTAGGTGTCAAAGGTGGCAATATGGTCATCAAACAACATTCTCACCCCGACGCCGGTTGCCATCCCTGTCTGCTTCGTGAGCTTAAGCACCCCATCAAATGCGGTTTCATACCCGTTAGCGCTGGTGATTTTTAACTCAGGCTGTACGGTTGTATCGCAGTTAACGCTGACATTAAAATTTTGAGCGGGGCTGGAGAGATAACCCACACTCATAAAATCACTGACGGGAAAATCGCCCAAATTAACGGTGAGGTTTTTCGGCGAAACGGAGCAGGTAACCTGATGCAGAATGACGTTACCTGAATAGGCGATGTGGTTAGGGTTACCAATCCCTTCATGGCCGAAAACGCCAATGCCGAATTCGGTCTGAGACTGCACCAGCGTGCCGGATGTCACGGTGTCACTTGTTTTCACCAGTTCAAGCGTGACCTCAAAATTAAAAGACTGGGTACCATCGGTAGAGACGTAGCCAACGGGGGTGCCGCGGGAATCGCACTCTATGCCGCCAGCGCCGCTGATACGCTGACCCTGATCGTTCATCAGCGCGACCCCAATGCCCGGTACGCCGGAATCGTATACGCCCCTGAGCCCGGGAATTTCCGAGCCGGTGCCGTAGTAGCAGGAAACGATTTCCAGACCGCTGTCGTTACTCTGATCGCAATGCCCGGCAACGTGAACGCTCTGCTCTGTACCGGGGATGGTTGCGCCAACGGCCAGCGTCGTCGGGACAGAAATGGATGCCACGTTGATCATTTTGGGGAGATCCGGCGTCGTGCAGGTCGCCTTCGCATGCGGCATAAATAACGCCGCGGTCCCCAGGATCAGTAAGAAAAAGCACTGTTTAATCATTTGCATAATGTTTTGCCTGCTCGGTAATCAATGACACTGCGCGGCAGCGTTAATGATGCTGGATTTCGCTTTCTCATCCGTGAGGGCATAGTCAGCGACGCAGTGCTCGCTTGCCTCCTGTCCCCAGGAGACGTTGAGATGCCCCTGCTGTGGCAGACCCGAGAGGTAGGTCTGGCCGTCATTCCCGACAATAAATTCGCTGTCCTTATCGTCCGTGGTAACCGTTGCGCCGAAGGGCAGCGGTTTTCCGTTTTGCGTGAGCGTCATCAGTACGCGATTGCCCACGCGGGTATTAAAGCTGGCGCGTACCACGGCACCGCGGGTTGGGGTCACGATCTGCGCGGCGTGGGTGACGTCGGCGTCGTCCGGCAGCGTTTCGGTATCCAGCGCAATGGTGTTGTGACGATAGGCGGTCACGTACGGCACGACGGTATAGCCGCGGAAGTCAGTTTCGACGCCCGTCTGGTTCGCGATGTGCGTCCCGTGCGTTCCCGGGGCTTTCACCAGCGCGATCGTCTCACCCAGCGGCTGGCTCAGCGTGATGCCATTCGCATGGGCAATCACGCCGCCCTGCACACCCACGTTCAGGGTTTGCTGATGCTGATCCTGACTGACTCCTGCGTTCACTTCGCCATAGGTCGATTTGTAGTCGGCGCTCAGGCTGGTTGAATTACCACTCCCCGTGCTGCTTAGCCCTTCCTGAATATTCCAGTTCAGGTTGTCTTCTTTCAGGGCCGTACCGTTCAGGCCGATGTTCTGCGTGGTGCCGTCTTTGGTGTTGTTCAGGTTGTATGTGGCCCAGGTGTTATGCATCCAGCGATCCAGCGGTACCGAAACGCTCAGCGAGAACTGGTTGTCGTTCGTGACCTCATTACCGTCTTCATCGCTGTCCTGGGTGTTTTTGTTCATGCTGTAGCTGAGGCTGTAGCTTACGACGTGCCAGCTGTTGTTGTAGCTGACGCTCATGGACGTCATGTCCTGGTTCTGGCTCCAGTAGGTTTCCTTCACCATGCTCAGCGTGACGGACCCCCAGCCTTCCGGCAGCGTCTGGTCGATAGTTGCTTCGGTACGGGCTCGGCGCTGCTGGGGGGCAGACCAGTCGTCGGAATGGGTATACGACTCCATAGTGTCGTCCAGGGTGTAAAACCCCTTGCTGTTATAGCGATAGCCCGCAAGCGTGAAGTTGGTGCCCGAACCGGCGAAATCTTTGCTGTAGCGTACGCGCCACGACTGGCCTGTACTCGCCTGCTGTTTTTTCAGCAAGGCTTTGGCGCGGGTCACGTCGATGGAGAACGCCCCCAGATCGCCCATGTTTTTCCCGGCACCTATTGCCTGCGACTGGTAATGGCTACTCTGCTGAAGGCCACCATACGCGGTGAAGCCGTAGGGTAAACCGTAGATGGCGCTCCCCTGGGCAAACGGCGTCTTTTCAACATCTTTGTCATAAGCGCGATAACGCCCGGCGGTAACGCTGTAGCGCAGATTTTTTTCACGCTGCAACACCGGCACGGAGGCATAGGGCACGACGAAATGGCTTTCGCTGCCGTCGGTTTCTTTCACCGTGACCTGGAGATCGCCGCTGCTGCCGGTTGGGTAGAGGTCGTTAATTTCGAACGCCCCCGGTGCAACCGTGTTCTGATAAATGACGTACCCGTTCTGGCGGACCATTACCAGCGCGTTGCTGTGGGCGGTGCCGCGAATAATGGGGGCATAGCCTTTCTGACTGTCCGGCAGCATGTCGTTATCGGATTTCAGCTCTATGCCGGTGTAGGGCACGCTGTCAAAAACGTCGGAAGGCGAGGAGCTTTGGCCAACGGTGAGGTCGCTTTTCATCGCCACAATATCGCGTTGCGCATAGGTGTAAACGGAGGTGAATTTGTGCTCCTCCTCGTTACCCGTGGTGCTGCGATTCCAGGTGGAATAGTTACGTACCCGCCAGGCACCGATGTTCAAACCGGGACGCAGGTTGACGTACTGGCTACTGTTATCCTGCTCCCCCTGCTGGCGCGCATGGCTTTGGCTGGCATTTGCGCTGTAGTTAAGCAGGCCTGCGTTGATCCCTTCGTCAAACTCTTTCGGGTCGATGTAACCGCGAGGCACCTGGCCCAGCGCCGATTGGGGAATGCTCAGAAGTAGCTGCTGATTGCGCACGCGAAAGGTCGCGGAAGCCGCAGGAATAGCGCGTAAATCGGCACACTGGCCTTTTGCCATCAGCTGCGGGTATTTCTGGGTTTTGATACCGAGGCTTTTTAAATCCTCGAGGCTAAAGCAGGGCTGAAGCGTGCTGGTGCCCTCGGCATCTTTTACTAACGTAAAGGTAACGTCGCGGGTATCAATTTTCGCGTTATTGATAAACACCGCAACCTGATATTTACCCGGCGCCTGGCCCGGTCCTTTTTCATAGACAGACAGGTCGGTCATGCCCTGCTGCGGATTATCAATATCCAGCAGGGCAGGGTTAAAATAATCATCCGCCAAAACCTGCTGCGCAAAGATCGCCATTACCAGGCCACAAAGAATGACCAGTAATGACGAAAATCGGCAAGTGAACGGCTTTTTATGGCTGTACATGATCATCTTATGACAGGGATATATTATTAATGAACGGACTTCGACCAGGTATGGCTGACGCTGCCGTAATCATTAATAATGGAATACGCGACGGTCGAGCCTCCGACGTTGCCCGGTAAAGCAAAATGCGTTTCGGTTTTTGGTACGGCCCAGGTCGCTTTTGTGACTTTCTGACCATTCAGCGTGACGGTCTGGAAATTCATATAGAAAGGCGTGGGGTTATTCACCACTAAATCGTTACCTTCACGACGCCATTCAAGTTGATCGGCCACATCGTCTGGTTTGCCTTTTACCGCAGACGGGCGATACAGCAATTTAATGCGGGTATTAATGGCAATTTGCAGCGTATTCATGCCTTCAACGTGCTTTGAAGACGGGATCGCTTTAATATTCAACCAGTACAGGGATTCCCTGTCTTCCGGTAAATTTCCACCCGTACGCACCACGCGCAGGACGTTATCCTCTTTCGCATCCAGACGGAAAAGCGGCGGAGTGATCAGGAACGGGGCTTTGGCCGGATTTTTACTGCCAGAATCGACCCAGGACTGTACCAGATAATCCGTCGTATCTGGGTTTGAAAGACCAAGAGATGATTCCTTTTTATCTCCCTGATAGACCAGACGGGTACCATTAATAATGACCCCCGCATGTGCCGAGGCGGCTACCAGTAAAAGAGTGCTCAGTAAATAACCGTGGCGCATAAAGATTTCTCAATAAATAGACGAGATATTAATGCCCGCAAAAGCATTAATATCCCGGGATTGATAAGATCAGTTATAAATAACGGTGAAGGTCGATACCGAGTTGGCAGGACCTGCGGTAATGGCTGCCTGGGTCTGAATATAACGCGCGCCGAACTCCAGATCGTTAACCGCCGTACCGGAGGTTAACGGATATTCCTTCGAAGGCGTATACAGGCTGACAGGTTGTCCGGAATCGTCAACCAGTTGGATGGCCACACCGGTCGCAGCATCTGTATCTGGCGTGATTGCCAGCGCAGTGTTGTTATTAACATCCGGCGTACCGCCAAAGTTAATCGCTGCGGAGGTCACCGTTTCCGGGCAATTCGTTAACTCAATATTAAACTTCGTTAATGTGCTGGTCGAACCGGCACCCGTAAAGACCGTTTTTGACACTTTACCCAACTCAACGTTTAATGGATTACTTAATCCATTCACGACCTGACAGGCAGAATCGATAATTTCGCCGTTAAAATTGATCTGGCCTTCGCCGTTGGTTGCCGCAAATGCGGATGCAGAACATCCCACCGTTGCGGCAATAAATAACCCTAATGCAACCTTGTTCATAGTAAATCCTGATTTGTTTCTGGCAAAAACGTTGCCTGGACGTTTTCACCGTTGGCCTTTAATGACTTTCAGATGTTTATTTAATCAAAAAAAAGGCAAGCACGAATCTTTTGTCCCAATCACAAATAATGCAAAAAATGCTTGAGTTTATTTTTTTTAGCTGAAAACAGCGGGTTGATATTGATCACAAAACACTATCGGGGGCGTGTTCATCGGGCTATATTGTTAACAAGATGATGCTGTCAGGAGAAATGTCGTGGATTACCGCAAAATTATCAAAGAGGTAGGGCGTGGGAAAAACCATGCCCGGGATCTGGACCAGGAGACAGCCCGTGCGTTGTACACGCATATGCTGAATGGCGACGTGCCGGAGCTGGAAATGGGCGGCATTCTGATTGCGCTGCGCATCAAAGGGGAAGGTGAAGCGGAGATGCGCGGTTTTTACGAGGCCATGCAGGCACAGACGATGCGTTTAACCCCGCCCGTCACGAAGCCGATGCCGGTTGTGATCCCGACCTACAATGGCGCGCGTAAGCAGGCAAACCTCACGCCGCTGCTGGCAATTCTGTTGCAGAAACTCGGTTTCCCGGTGGTGGTGCATGGCGTGAGCGAAGATCCGACGCGCGTACTGACAGAAACCATTCTGGAATTATTAGGCATCGAACCCACTCTCCATGCTGGTCAGGCGCAGGCGAAACTGGAGGGGAACCAGCCGGTCTATATTCCCGTGCGTGCGCTCTGCCCGCCGCTGGAAAAGCAGCTGGATATGCGCTGGCGCATGGGGGTACGTAACAGCGCTCACACCCTCGCGAAGCTGGCGACGCCGTTTGCCGAAGATGCTGCGCTGCGTCTTTCCAGCGTCTCCCATCCGGAGTACGTGACGCGCGTTGGACAATTCTTTGCCGAAATCGGCGGGCGGGCGTTGCTGATGCACGGGACGGAAGGGGAGGTGTACGCCAACCCGCAGCGTTGTCCACAGCTGATGCTGATTGAGCCTGCCGGAACGCGGGTCGTGCTCGAACGTGGGGAAGAGAACAGCGATGTGATCCTGCCTGAGTCGAAAGATCCGCAGGTCACCGCGCACTGGATAGTGCAGTGTCTGGCCGGAAAGGTGCCGGTTCCGCAGTCAATCAAGCTGCAAATGGCCTGCTGTCTGCTGGCGGCAGGGGAAGTGGAGTCCGTGGACGCCGGGTTGCAGCGCGTGGCGCAGTCGTTTTAAGCAAAAAAAAGCCCGTCCAGTGGCGGACGGGCAAACAAGGGTAACAACAACAGGGTCAATGAGGGTTGGAGCATCTCACCAGAGGGTATGGCGAGGGTGGAGCATAATGTGTTCGATTACTTGTAGATAACCGCAGTACCGCTCAGCTTGTTATTACCGTTAGTGGAGGTAATGGTGTATCCACTTGCGCCAGCAGCGGCAGCTTTTTCAGCCAGTTTGGCTTCCAGACCGTCCAGCGTGGTCGCGCCTTCAGCACTCACCACCCCGATTTTGTTCAGATCCTGTGCCTGAGTAGAGGAGACAGGCTCTACAGCGAAAGCGCCGAAAGACAGAGCGGACAGGGCAACAGCGGCAACAGCATATTTGATGGTTTTCATAGGTCAATTCTCGCAGGTTATTCTGTTAAGGGGACGATGTTCCGTCGATGTGATAAGTATCACGGTTTTCAGCGGAAGATAAAATCGAAGAGAATTGACGTGGTTGCTCAAAAAAATTGAATGACAAATAACTTATTGATTATTAATAAATTCAGAAGCGCAATTGACACTTCTTGTGGATGCGCTTTACAGAAGCAGTGAGAAGGGCACGTTTTGCTACGCGTTTCGCTAAAAGTCGTGAGCGTAAAGTAAACTGCTGGCGCGGTTAACTACGGTAAAGGAAAGTCAACGTAACTGGCTGTCTTTCGATCCTCTGCGATTATATCCTGAATGAGCCGCGTTTTTTGAATCTTTCTCCTGCTGACAGGCGATGCATAGCCGTACGCCGGGAATGGCTTTACGCCGGGCCTCAGGAATAGGCTCCCCGCACTCTTCGCATTCCGTTAAACTTTCGCCGCGCGGAATTTCACCGCGAGCACGGGCAACCGCATCTTCAATAGTACTGTTGATCTGTTCGTTAACGGCATCGTCATTCGCCCAGCCGGAAGCCATCATGTTCTCCTGATCGGTTTAAGCCATACCTCTCAATATGGGGTTAAAAAACGCACAGTCAAGCTGAAGGAAGGAAATGAGGACTGCATCTGCCTGGCAGATGCAGTGTGAGAAAAGAGGGCGTTATTTATAGATGGTCGCGGTGCCGTACATATGGTTATCGCCACCGGCAGCGTTCACCACGAAGCCTTTCGCTCCTTCCTGACGGGCTTTTTCGGCCAGCTTGTCCTGAAGGTCATCAAGGTTGCTTGCCCGGCTGACTGAGACCGTCCCGGCCGCGCGTAGCTGGCTGGTATCGGTGCTGTCGGTCAGGGGTTGAACGGACCAGGCAGAGAACGATGCGCCTGCCAGCGCACCCGCAATAATTAAGGTCAGATACTTTTTCATAATCACATCCTCAGGGGAAACCACAGGTGATTCCTCTTAAGTTTAGAAGCCTGACGAATGTGATTTAGCGCAAAAATTTGATGATGATCTGCTTATTTTTTGAACGATAAATGCTGACAATGTGCTGACAGATCATAGACATACAAATTGCTGATTTCCGTCTGTTTTTTGTACAGTGCAGACAGATATTTACCCCCGCGCCGTCACGGGGTATCTTACGCGGCTGTTTAAAGGAGAATGCCATGACTTCCCAAAAGCCGGGATTGCACCCGCGTAACCGCCATCGTAGCCGCTACGACATGAAAGCCCTGTGCCAGAGCTGCCCTGCGTTGCAGGATTTTATCGTTCAGACCCCAGCCGGTGAACCCTCGGTAAACTTTGCCGATCCGCTGGCGGTTAAAACGCTGAACAAAGCGCTGCTGGCCCATTTTTATGGCGTTACGCACTGGGACATCCCGGAGGGTTTTCTCTGCCCGCCGGTGCCAGGCCGTGCGGATTACGTCCATCACCTTGCCGATCTGCTGGCAGATGACAATGGCGGCGTGGTGCCGAAACAGGCTACCGTGCTGGATATCGGGACCGGCGCGAACCTGATCTACCCCCTGATTGGCGCACATGAGTATCAGTGGCGGTTTACCGGCAGCGAGACGGGTGCCGAGGCCTTCGCCAGCGCGCAAGCCATTATCAACGCCAACCCGGGGTTAAGCCGGGCCGTTCGTCTGCGTCGTCAGAAGGATGCCGCGGCTATTTTCAACGGCATCATTCATAAGAACGAACACTATGATGCCACCCTGTGCAACCCGCCGTTCCACGATTCCGCCGCCTCCGCACGCGCGGGAAGTGAACGCAAGCGGCGTAACCTGGGCCAGGCTGAAGATGGCGCGCTGAACTTTGGCGGCCAGCAGCAGGAGCTGTGGTGCGAGGGCGGGGAAGTGGCCTTTATATTGCGCATGATTGCCGAGAGTAAGGGCTTTGGTCGTCAGGTGAAATGGTTTACCACGCTGGTCTCCCGTGGCGATAACCTGCCGCCGCTTTACCGCGCCCTGACCGACGTCGGCGCGGTGAAAGTGGTCAAAAAAGAGATGGCGCAGGGCCAGAAGCAGAGCCGCTTTATTGCCTGGACCTTTATGGACGATAACAAACGCCGCAAATAGCACCCCATCGCAGGCCGGGTAAGGCGAAGCCGCCACCCGGCTCGGCTACAGCGTCGGCTCCTGCGGAGGGAGCGGCGAAGCGGGCGGCGACAATACCTGATACGTCTGCACCGGCGCTCTCACGTTCGCCAGATCGAAGTGCTTCTTCACCATGCTGTCGAGAGCGAAGCGCACCGTCCACTGTTTTAGCGGCTGGGTGGTGAACGACACGCGCAGGGTAAAGGCGGTGTTCGTCAGCCCGACGATGCCCGCAAACGACGGCTCACCAATGACCAGCCCGCGAATATCCTCCATCTCCATCAGCTCGCTCACCGCATCCCGCAGCGCCTGTTTCGCCTTATCGGCATCCTCGTGACGATCGACATCGTAATTCGCCACCACCGAACCAATGCCGCGCACAAAGTTGGCAAAGGTGGTGATCGATGACCACGGAATGATGTGGTACGCGCCGGTATCCTGACGCACGCCGACGGAGCGAATGGACATGCGTTCCACCGTGCCGGTGAGCGGTCCGATGGTCACCAGATCCCCGGTGTTCATCCCGTTCTCAAACTGGATAAAAATACCGGTGATAATGTCCTTCACCAGCGTCTGCGAACCAAAGGAGATCGCCAGCCCCAGAGCACCGGCGCCCGCCAGCAGCGGGGCGATATTCACGCCGATTTCCGACAACACAATCATGATGGTGATGGTACTGATAATCACCGCCAGCGCATTGCGGCACAGGGTCAGCAGCGTGCGGGCGCGGGCGCTCGGCAACGGTCTGCCGTGGACATCCGACACCAGACGGTTTTCGATAAGGCTTGCCAGCAGCGTCCAGCCGACGGCGGAGAAGAACAGGATCAGCGCGATGCGAATAAGAATATCAACGGTCTTTTCCCCCGCGCCGTTATGCAGCCAGTTCCAGAAATCAAACAGACTCCACGCGTTCAGCAGCAGCATAATTGCCACGCAGACCGTCAGAATACGCGCCACTTTCAGGGACACCGTCATCCAGCCGTTCACCCGCTTTTGCAGTTCCGGGTAATTACGCTGCACCTGCGGCGAGAGAGTGATTGTTTTCGACAGCCAGCGGGAGAGCAGGCCCGAGACAAAGGCCGCGATGCCGATGATCGCCAGGCTTTTGAACGTCGCCCCCATCATAAATTTCAGGCTGTTACCCGGGTCGAACAGGGAGAAAAAACAGAGCACAATAAAATAGGCGCTGGCCAGCCAGTGCCACACCAGCGCAAAGGCGCGAATAAAGAGGCTGAAAAAGGAGAGGGAGCGATCGGCCAGGTGCAGCAGACTGTCGGTAATCGCTTTTTTATTGTGAAAGATAAGGTAAAGCGCCCAGACGGTAATGCAGAGCATGATCAGCACGTTCGCCAGCGCGCCGAACTGCACGTTAACCTGGTTGGAGATAATGGGTACGGCAACCAGCAGGCCATAGCCGATCAACCCGCTCAGCACGCTGAGTCGCACCGCCCAGTATTTGGCGCTCTGATCCGAAATGGCGAAGGGGCGAAGGTCCGGCACGCGCGGGCAGAAGATCAACCGCAGAAGGGCCTTAAAGAACTCAATCAGGGCAAACGCATTGAGGAACAACCCCTGCTGAAACGCGATGGTTTTGTTTCCGGTATTAAGACGGTCGGCCAGCATCTGGCCGACAAACAGCGTCAGGGCCAGCAGCAGTAAATCGATAATAAAGGCTCCGGTAATCATTGCCGGAAGATGCAGCCAGCTGCTTTTATGCTGATTCTTTTTACGTCCCCACTGACCCATCTTCCGGTAAAGCGGCCAGACTGACAGGCGCAACAGCCAGTAAAAAATGAATACGGCACCGGCCAGAATAGCAAACTGGGTGGCGGCGGCGGAAAAGGTGTGAGGATTAAAAGGCTTATGGGAGGTGCCAACCAGGTTGCGAAAGAGCTGGGCAAAACGCGACGACAGGGCTTCCCCGTAGCGGCGACTGATGTCGGTGACGTTTTCCAGTACCGTTTTTTCTTCTTCGGCTTCCGGCGGCGCAATAGCGGGAACCGGATCCTGAGGCGGCGTGGCGGCCACCTTTCTCAGCTGATCGATCAACTCCTGCCGGGACGTGTCGTTTTCAAGCACGTCGGCAAGCGCGCCGTAGGCGGCTTTTTTCTGTTCAGCGTCGGGTTCTGGCGGCGCATTTTGCTGGGTGGCGGTGGCGCCGGTGGTGACGCCGGGAAGGGTTACAGCAAGTGATGGCGCGCTGAACAGGCTTAACAGTAGCAACAGGATCCACGGCACGGCGTCCTCCGACAAAAATATCGTGCAAAATGATAAGTATAGAGCGCGGGAAGCGGAGGGGAGGTTTTGGGAACAATCCGGCGTAAAAAAGCCGGGCATGCCCGGCTCTGGGTGTGTCTATCAGGAGACGTGTTGCAGGAACTCCTGGAGGCGCTGGCTTGGTGGGTTCGCAATCAGCGCCTGCGGATTCCCGTCTTCCGCGATACGGCCCTTATCAATGAAGATCAGACGGGACGCCACCTTTTCGGCAAAGCCGATTTCGTGGGTCACGATCACCATCGTCATGCCTTCTTCCGCCAGATCCTGCATAACTTTCAGCACTTCGTGACGCAGCTCCGGGTCGAGTGCCGACGTTGGCTCATCGAACAGCATCATCTTTGGCTTCACCGCCAGCGCACGGGCAATGGCCACGCGCTGCTGCTGGCCGCCGGACAGCTCGGAAGGATAGTGGTGGGCACGCTCCGCCAGACCAACCTTCGCCAGCAGATCTTTTGCCAGCGCTTCCGCTGCCGCTTTGCTGGCCCCGCGCACGCGCAGAGGACCGAACATCACGTTTTCCAGCGCCGTCAGGTGCGGGAACAGGTAGAACTGCTGGAACACCATGCCCGCTTCCTGGCGGATCAGGCGCTCGTCCACTTTCGGATCGTTAACCTTCAGGCCATCGACGATCAGATCGCCGCTGGTGATCTCCTCAAGCTTGTTAATGCAGCGCAGCAGGGTGGATTTACCGGAACCGGACGGCCCGATGATCACCACCACTTCACCCTGCCTGATGTTCAAATCGATATTGTGCAGCACCTGGGTTGGGCCAAAGTGCTTCGAAACGTTTTTAAATTCAATCACAGGATTTTCATCCTTCTTTCAAGACGACGCAGAACAAAGCTCAGGACAAGCGTGATAATCAGATAGACAACGGCCACCGCACTCCAGATTTCCAGCGCGCGGAAGTTGCCCGCGATGATCTCCTGGCCCTGACGGGTCAGCTCGGCCACGCCGATAACAATGAACAGCGAGGTGTCTTTAATGCTGATGATCCACTGGTTACCCAGCGGCGGCAGCATGCGGCGCAACGCCAGCGGCAGGATCACGTGGCGGATGGTTTCGCGACGGGAAAGACCTAACGCCAGACCGGCTTCGCTGAAGCCTTTATGAATCGACAGCACCGCGCCGCGGGTGATTTCCGCAATGTAGGCGCCGGAGTTGATCATAATGGTGACAACGGCGGCGCTGAACGGGTCAATGCGCAGGTCCGTGAAGGCCATCGGCAGGGCAAAGTAGATGAACATGACCTGCACCACAATAGGGGTGCCGCGGATCACTTCGATGAAAACCAGTGCGATGTGGTTTGCAATCCAGCCGCCGTAGGTGCGGGCGAAACCGGCGACAAGACCGATAATCAACCCGCCAACCAGACCGAGGACCGAAATCCACAAGGTCATTTTAGCGCCTTCAAGCAAGAGAGGAATGGCAGGCCAGATGGCGCTCCAGTCAAACTGCATGATGTATTCCTGTATACCGTGGTGAAAAACAAAAAACGTAGGCCCGGTAAGCGGGAGCGCCACCGGGCGTTACAAACCTGAAGTCAGGTGAAATTATTTAGGCTCGCTACCGAACCATTTTTTGTAGATTTCGTTATAGGTGCCGTTCTCTTTCAGTGTTTTCAGCGCGCCGTTCACTTTGTTACGCAGGTCATCGCTGCCTTTCGGGAACGCGATACCGTACTGCTGCGCTTCCAGAGAGTCGCCTACGGCTTTGAACTTGCCGTTACCGGCGGTTTTGATGAAGTAAAGGATGTTAGGCGTGTCGTGCAGCACCGCGTCAGCGCGGTTGGTGCCCAGTTCCATGTAAGCATTGTCGATGTTCGGGAACTGACGCAGGTCTTTGGTTTTGATGTTGGCTTTCGCGTAATCAACGGAACCGGTGCCACTCTTCACGGCGACCACTTTACCGTCGAGATCTTTCACGCTTTTCACGTCGTTGTTATCCGCTTTCACCATCACCAGCAGGCCGCTTTTGTAGTAGCCGTCAGAGAAGTCGATCGCTTTTTTACGCTCTTCGGTAATGGTGATGCCTGCCAGTGCCAGGTCAACGTTTTTGGTTTGCAGTGCCGGAATAATGCCGCTGAAATCCATTGGCTTCAGGGTGTAATCCAGTTTGAGTTCTTTTGCGACAGCGGCCCACAGATCCACGTCAAAACCAACGTATTTATCACCCTGTTTGAATTCAAACGGTACGAACGCCGTGTCAGTCGCCACAACCAGTTTGTCGGCAGCCTGCGAGGACACCGCAAACGCCAGGGTAAGTGCAGCCAGTGAAACTTTTAATACAGACTTCATAGCATTTCCTTTTATATCCACGGGGCGATCCCCTGCGAGAACCTCTGGCACAATGAAAAAATCATGCCAGTTTTACAAGCTGTTGTTTTGCAAAGGGGATGATGTCACGCATTGCACAAAAAGCGTGGCAATTTTGTCAGGTTGCACCAGAATGGAGCACCGTTTTGGTGCGCGTCGATAAGGCCTTCTGACAAGGGGATATTTAGCGCAGAATCTGACGAAAAAACAATCTTCCGTTAACGGTTGTGTGAGGTGATTATTACATTTTATTCACTTTTGCGGCCGTTGCGGGCAAAAGTGCGCACCATAAATGTGCAAAACCCCCGCCAGGGGCGAGGGTTATTCAGATAATCCGCAGGGATTATTCGATGTTGGATTCAATGAACCACAGGAACTGATCCAGGTCGCGTGACGCGGCAGTGAAGATATCAGCGGTGTCTTCATCTTTTGCTTCGCCAATCGCTTTACGCACATCGTTCGCCACAATCGCGTAACGGTCCGCCAGCTCTTTCAGGTGATCCTGAACGGTATGAATATCCAGCGGATAGCTTTTCAGTGGCGTTTTGCTGTTGATCACCTGTGTGGTACCCAGTGCCACACCGCCCAGCTGTACGGCGCGCTCGGCCATGGTATCCAGGTGAGTCACCAGTGCTGTGCGGAAGCCATCCAGCATTTCATGAACGGCAATAAAGTTTGCACCGCGCATATTCCAGTGGGCCTGTTTGGTGATCAGCGAAAGATCGATGAACTGGACCACCTGGCGATTCAGCAGCTCAATGGTCGCTTTTTTATCGCTATCCGATACATCGTTACGGGTATAAAGCAGATTAGACGCTTTCGTTTTCACCAGTTTAGCGGTACTCATAATCTCATATCCTCTTGATGTTTGTGTCCCAGGTAATTACGGAACTAAGTATAGCACCGGATTTATTGTCTGCGGTTTGGCTCTGCCTATTGGTTTAATAGCGAAAGGTGTGGTGTATTGCCAGTGCATTGAAATTAAAGGGGTTTATATAAATTGATGCAGATCAATCTTAATTCCTCTCCTGACAAGGCGGGCAGGTGAAATATTTTGGCAATATAACAGAGTTTGTAAGAAATTATTTGAAGCACTGATGAGAGGTATATTCTGCATGGCGGGTAAGCCATGCAGAATTTAAGGCTTAGTTAAGGTCAATTTTTTGAACTTTTGGTTCCGGGCGCATGGTCAGCGTGGAGCCCATTGACGCCGCGATAATGGAACAGAGCGCCAGCGTTTGCACCAGGGTCAGGGTTTCCCCGAGGAAAATCATTCCTGATATGGCAGCCAGCGCGGGCTCCATGCTCATGAGCGTACCAAAAATGCGTGTGGGCAGACGCGTCAGGGCGATCATCTCCAGAGAGTAGGGAAGCGCGGTGGAGAGAATGGCGACCGCCAGCCCAACCGGCAGGATGGACCATTGCCATATGGAGTCCGTGGCTTGTGCCATTCCGATCGGGACAAAAATGATGGCGGCAATCAGCGAGCCTAAGGCGACCGTCGCGGGGCCGTGCTCTTCGCCCGCACGCTGGCCAGTGAGAATATACACCGCCCAGCACGCCCCCGCGCCCAGCGCCAGAGCAGCCCCTGTCAGATCGACTTGTGAAACGCTTTGACCAAGCGGCAGCAGGAACCATAGCCCCAGGACGGCCAGTATGACCCAGATAAAGTCTACCGGACGACGAGAAGAGAAGAGGGCAACCGCCAGCGGGCCGGTAAATTCAAGCGCAACCGCGATCCCCAGCGGGATGGTCTGAATAGAGAGGTAGAACATGTAGTTCATCCCTCCCAGCGCCAGCCCATAAAAGAGCAGGGGCAGTCGCTGCTCCTTTTTAAAACGCAGCCGCCAGGGTTTAAAGATAACCACGAGGATCAGTGTGCCTAACGCGATACGCAGCGCCGTGACGCCCGGCGCACCCACCAGCGGGAAGAGCGATTTTGCCAGCGATGCGCCGCTTTGTATGGACATCATCGCGATGAGTATGACTGCCACCGGCATCCAGACCGATGATTTACGGGGTAAACCAGGCATCCTTTCTCCTGTCAATTTATGTCAAAAGAGGTAAAAGTCGCAGTGTAATGGAAATAAGCTGCAACGGTTGAGCTACTGTTGAAAAAAATCCAGGGAAAATCCGTAAAATGAAGAAACGTTGATGCTTTTATCGCCTGCAAGATTAGGAATAATCTGGATGAACTAAATGGCGATGACGCGCACTATTAGCATTTACCGGTGAAAATCTGGTGTTATTTTAACGAGATAGCTTGTGCTGGAAATGTTCTGTTACAGGAAAGGTCGCATTAGACATCGTGAATGACAAAGAGTTTCACAGAATTTTTTGATATATTTAAAACTTACGGACTTACTTGAAGCACATTTGAGGTGGTTATGAAAAAAATTGCATGTCTTTCAGCACTGGCAGCTGTTCTGGCTGTTTCCGCAGGTACCGCTGTAGCGGCAACTTCTACTGTAACTGGTGGTTACGCTCAGAGCGATATGCAGGGCGTGATGAACAAAACCAACGGTTTCAACCTGAAGTACCGTTACGAGCAAGACAACAACCCGCTGGGTGTGATCGGTTCTTTCACTTACACCGAGAAAGATCGTACTGAAAATGGCTCTTACAATAAAGGTCAGTACTACGGCATCACCGCGGGTCCTGCTTACCGCCTGAATGACTGGGCAAGCATCTACGGTGTTGTAGGTGTTGGCTACGGTAAATTCCAGCAGACCGAAAACGAAGGTCTGAACCGTACTGCAAGCAACAGCGACTACGGTTTCTCTTATGGCGCTGGTATGCAGTTCAACCCAATCGAAAACGTTGCTCTGGACTTCTCCTATGAGCAGAGCCGTATCCGCAACGTTGACGTTGGCACCTGGATCGCGGGCGTAGGTTACCGCTTCTAATCACTTCGGTGAGCCAGTAAAAAATCCGCCCTTTGAGGCGGATTTTTTTTTGTTTGTACCATATCCCCATGGGAGAGGGCTGGGGTGAGGGGGAACATACGACTCTGGTGGTCATTCCGTTCACTTTATGTTCCCTGCTACTCTGTCACGGCATGACCGGTGAACGTGCCAGGGTGGCTCAGTCGCCACCACCCTGGCGACCCGGGCTTCCGGCGGTAAATCGCCGCTTCGCGGTGCCCTCGGCTTATTCCTTCCGGCTTATCGGGGACGGGCGGAGGTAACATCCCTGTAAAGCCCGCCCTCTCGGCGCATCCCTGCGCCTCGCCCCGGCCTACAGGAAACGCCTCAGCGATTTACAGCCGGACCGAGGCATCGCTGAAAGCCTTCAGTTATTCTGAAGGCAACGTTATTGCTTCTGTTTTGAAATTACTGGGGAACCCTCTCCCGGTGGGAGAGGGCCAGGGTGAGAACATCAGCCCGCACGAGACGGCAGAGATCACTTACTCTTAATATCGAAAATATCCGTCCCAAGATGGTTATAGTCGACTTTCTGTAACTTGAAGTTGGTAATGTAGACTGGCGGGCCCTTCTTCCCGGAGATAAACGGGTAATCATTTTTTATCTCTTTCGCCTTAATCCCCGTCCACTGGGAGAAGAATTTCAGGAAATCGTTCGCGGAACGGCGAGCTTTGATGATGCGATGCGTTTTGTCATCACTCGACAGCACCATAAACGGTACCTGGAAATTCTGCTGGTATTTATCATCGTGGGCGAGATACTGCACCTCTTTACCGCGCTCCTTAAACGCCAGCCCGTGGTCTGAGAAATAGACCATTGAGAAGCTGTCGCCGCTGTTGCGCAGCTGTGCGTAAAGTTTGCTGAGCAGATCGTCGGTTTGCGTCATGGTGTAGAGGTAGCAGGAGGTCTCTTTCGACTGCACAAACTCGGTATATTTCCCCTGCGTGCGGTCGCAGGCCTGCGGGTGAGAACCCATCAGGTGCAGGACGATCAGCTGCGGCTGGGTGCGCTGGGTGGCAAAAACCTGCGCGGTCATTTTTAACAGCGCTTCATCCTGCGTATTTTTATCCGCTTCAAAGTCACCGCTTTTCAGGAACTGCACCTCGTCGGCACGTTTAGCGATGCTGGCAATGGCGGTATCATACTCGCCGATCTGTCCCTGGTTGGAGAACCACCACGTCTGAAAACCAGCCCGGTTGGCCAGGGTGACAAAGTTATCCTGAAACTGCGGTTTTCCATCCACCACGCGGTTGAGCGTCAGACCGAGGGATTTTTGCGTCGAGCCGCTGGCCGCCACGTAGTCAGTAAACAGCGTACCGTTGACGGTGCTGGCAAACGGCGTGTTATCCCAGTGGCCGCCAAATGCGCCGAGCGCATCGCGACGCGCGCTTTCGCCGATCACCACCACATAGGTGTGGTACTTCGGCTTCACTGCCAGCACGTTCCAGGTGTCTTTCATCGTGGAAAGCTCGGCCATACGCGCCTGCTCGTCGAGCACTTCCTCGTTATTCACCACCACGTCTTTGACGAAGCGAAATACCGGATAACCGGTATCTTTAAGCTTAAACACGCCGCCCCAGGCCAGATTCTGTACCGGCGCAACAAAAAACGTCACCACGCTAAAGGCCAGACACAGGCTTTCTATTTTACCCCATGCCTTTTTCTCAACCTGCTTACGGCGAACCGCAATCACGCCCAGGCCAAAAATGAAAAGGCCAACCACGTAGTTGTACCACGGGAAGATCGTCAGGATCTCCGTGGACTCTTCCATATTGGTGGAGTGCAGCGCCAGCAGGGTATTAAAGTTCGGCGCGCCGTAGGCCTGGCCAAACGGGAAATAGGCCGCGGCGACCAGAGAACAGATCCCGATAAGCACTTTCTGCACGCGCGGTGCGCTTCGCCACAGCAGGTGAAGGATGCAGGTAAACCCGACGGCATAAAGCAGGCTGAAGGGATAGCCAAGGGCAAAGTTAATCAACAGCGATTGCAAAAAATAGAATCCCGTCCACGGGCTTAAGGCCCGGCTGCGGGTAACAAGTGTATCAATCAGGGTTACGTTCATAGATCACTATCACGAAAACGCCATGTGCTCACCCTGGCGTCAAGGGTCAAAGCCTGCCGGACAGTGCGTGGAAAGGGAATGAGAGGTCCGCTTCAGCGAGCCGCAAATTGTGCAGGGCTGCAAGAAGATAGTGCGAGCGTGAATTAAGGTCAACAGTTGCTAAACAGATGTTTTGCGAAGGGGGCTGCAAATCCGTAAAAATAATCGGGAATAAAGCAGTTTACAGCGGAAATGTGACAGGAAAATGAAGCGGCGTACCGCGACGCCGCTTAGTGGGAAGATTTGTCGTCCTGCTGCGGTTTGGCGTTAAACATATCGCACAGCATGTTCAACAGCATTAAACGCACTTTAAAAGGAGAGTGGGTAAACACGTTCATACACCTCTTGAATTCATTCATAAGACCTCCTGATTCATGATCCCTTCGATCCGTGAAGGGTGACTGCATTACATACAGATATAGCACAGGCTATATTGTATAGCTATGGCTAATTCGTTAATTTTTTGTGCTTGTAGAGCTATGGTTTACAATGTGCGCTCCGTTACAGGGCGCTGGAAGCGTCAACCCCATTGAGGAAGCACAATGAACCGTCGCGCAGGTAAGCCAACAACAAAAAAAACGACGCAACTGGTGAACGTTGAAGAGCATGTGGAAGGCTTCCGCCAGGTGCGCGAGGCGCACCGCCGGGAGCTGATTGATGATTATGTCGAACTGATCTCTGATCTGATTCGTGAGGTTGGAGAAGCGCGCCAGGTGGATATGGCCGCGCGGCTGGGGGTCTCGCAGCCAACCGTTGCCAAAATGTTAAAACGTCTGGCGTCAGTAGGGCTGATCGAGATGATCCCCTGGCGCGGGGTGTTTCTCACCGCTGAGGGTGAAAAGCTGGCGCAGGAGAGCCGCGAGCGTCACCAGATCGTCGAGAATTTTTTACTCGTGCTGGGCGTCAGCCCGGAAATTGCCCGTCGGGACGCCGAAGGTATGGAACACCATGTCAGCGAAGAGACGCTGGTGAGGTTCCGCGAATTTACGCTTAAATACGGTCCCTCCGCTGAATGAACATCCCCGGCTTGCAGGCCCTGAAACGCGATCGTTTTTTCCATCTTTTACTTCTCATTGGCGTGGGGCTTAGCGTCTTTGTGCCCTTTGCGCCGCAGACCTGGCCTGCGGCAATAGACTGGCGCACCATCATTACCCTGAGCGGTTTGATGATGCTCACCAAAGGGGTTGAGCTGAGCGGCTATTTTGACGTGCTGGGGCGCAAAATGGTGCGCCGTTTTGCCACCGAGCGCAAACTGGCCCTGTTCATGGTCTTTTCGGCGGCGCTGCTGTCGACGTTTCTCACGAACGATGTGGCGCTGTTTATCGTGGTGCCGCTCACCCTCACGCTGCGTAAGCTGTGCGAAATACCGGTCACCCGTCTGATTATCTTTGAAGCGCTGGCCGTCAATGCTGGCTCGCTGCTTACACCGATCGGTAACCCGCAGAACATTCTGCTGTGGGGACGCTCTGGCCTGTCGTTTACCGCGTTTACCGGGCAGATGGCACCGCTGGCGCTCGCGATCGTGGCGACGCTACTCGCGGTGGGCTGGTTTGCTTTCCCGAATAAATCGTTGCAGTACCACAGCGGTACCACCGGCCCCCAGTGGCAGCCGCGTCTCGTCTGGAGCTGTCTGGGGCTGTACATCGTTTTCCTTACCGCGCTTGAGTTAAACCAGGCGCTGGTGGGCGCGCTGCTGGTGGCGTGCGGCTTCCTGTTCCTCGCCCGGCGGGTGCTGGTGAGCGTCGACTGGACTCTGCTGCTGGTCTTTATGGCGATGTTTATTGATGTGCATCTGCTGATCCAACTCCCGGTATTGCAGAACGTTCTCCATAGCGTCAGCGGTCTGTCCCAGCCAGGCTTATGGCTGACAGCGATTGGTCTCTCGCAGGTTATCAGCAACGTGCCGTCCACCATCTTACTGCTTAACTATGTTCCCCCGACGGTACTGCTGGCGTGGGCGGTCAACGTCGGCGGCTTTGGGCTGCTGCCTGGTTCGCTGGCAAACCTGATCGCCCTGCGCATGGCAAACGATCGCCGTATCTGGTGGCGCTTCCATCTCTGGTCAATCCCGATGCTGCTCTGGTCAGCGGCGGTCGGTTTCGGACTATTCCTTCTCATATAGTGCGCAATTTGTCAGTTTTTCCTGGCAAATGTATAGCAACGTCCTAGCTTTAGTGAACGGCATAGTGTGATGCCGCTCACTGACAGGACCGTTGCTGAACTATGGCAGAAGATCAAAACCCACCTGCTGACGAGCAGGATAAAAACAATAACGAGCGCAAGCGCCCGGGCAAAAAACCGTTAATTATCCTTGGCATTGTGGTCATCGTGATGGTGATCGTGGCGCTGGTCTGGTGGTTTTTAACCCGTAACGAAGAGACCACCGACGACGCCTTTACCGATGGCGACGTGGTGACGATCGCCCCTAAAACGGCGGGCTACGTGACCGAGCTTCGCGTACGGGACAACCAGCGCGTGAAGAAAGGGGATGTGCTGGTGGTGATCGATCCTCGCGATACCACCGCTCAGCGCGATCAGGCTCAGGCCCAGCTTGGGCTGGCAATTGCGCAGCTGCATCAGGCGCAGGCGCAGCTGGCGCTCTCGAAAGTGCAATATCCCGCCCAGCGCGATGAAGCCAAAGCTCAGGTACTGAAAGCCCAGGCGGATATGGCCAACGCGCAGGCAGAGTACCGCCGTCAGCGCGGCGTTGACCCGCGCGCGACCACGCAACAAAGTATCGATGCCGCGAACGCCCAACTGCGGAGTGCTCAGGCGGGTCTGGCCAGCGCGCAGGCGCAGCTGGAAGTGGCGGAGCAGGTTCAGCTGCAAATCCGCCAGCAGGAGACCAACGTCGAAGCCCGCGAGCGTCAGGTCGATCAGGCCAGAGCGCAGCTGGAAACCGCCAACCTGAACCTCTCTTATACCGAGGTCCGCGCCCCGTTCGACGGTTTTGTCACCAAACGCAACGTCCAGCCCGGCACGCTGGTGCAGGCGGGTACGGCGCTGTTCTCGCTGGTTTCCCCGAACGTGTGGGTGGTGGCGAACTTCAAAGAGTCGCAGCTTGAGCGCATGAAGCCGGGCGACAAAGTGACCGTGTCCGTCGATGCCTGGCCGGATATGGAACTTGAAGGCCATATAGACAGTATTCAGCAGGGCAGCGGCTCGCGCTTCTCCGCCTTCCCGTCGGAAAACGCGACCGGTAACTTTGTGAAGATCGTTCAGCGCGTGCCGGTGAAAATCGTCATTGATAAAGGTCTGGATCCGAACAAGCCGCTGCCGCTGGGGCTGTCGGTTGAACCGAAGGTCACCGTGGAATGACGGATCACAGCCACGATAACTGGAAGCCCGCCAGTAACCCGTGGGCGGTGGCGATTGTGGTCACCCTGGCGGTGTTTATGGAAATTCTGGACACCACCATCGTCAACGTGGCGCTGCCGCACGTCGCTGGCTCGCTCTCGGCCAGCTATGACGAATCCACCTGGGTGCTCACCAGCTACCTGGTGGCGAACGGCATTGTGCTGCCCATCTCGGCCTTTCTGAGCCGTCTGTTTGGCCGCAAGCAGTTCTTCCTGATCTGCATTGTGATGTTCACCATCTGCTCGTTTCTGTGCGGCATCGCCACCGAGCTATGGCAAATCATCCTGTTCCGCGTGATGCAGGGCTTCTTTGGCGGCGGGTTGCAGCCCACCCAGCAGTCGGTATTGCTTGACTACTTCAAGCCGGAGGACAGGGGCAAAGCCTTTGGCCTTTCATCCATTGCCATTATTGTCGCGCCGGTACTTGGCCCCACACTGGGCGGCTGGATCACCGATAACTACTCCTGGCGCTGGGTGTTCTTTATCAATATCCCGGTAGGGATTGTGACGGTGCTGGCCATCTACCAGCTGCTGGAAGATCCGCCGTGGGAGAAAAAGTCGGAAGAGAAGCTTACCGTGGACTGGACGGGGATCGGCCTGATCGCCCTCGGTCTTGGCTGTTTGCAGGTGATGCTCGACCGGGGCGAAGATGATGACTGGTTCTATTCGAACTTTATCCGCACCTTCGCGGTGCTGACGCTGGTCGGCATTATCGGCGCCATCTACTGGCTGATGTATGCCAGAAAGCCGGTGGTGGATCTGCACTGCATGAAGGATCGCAACTTTGCGGTCTCCAGCCTGCTGATGGCGGGGATGGCGATGATCCTGTACGGCAGCTCGGTAGTTATTCCGCAGCTGGCGCAGCAGGATTTGGGCTATACCGCCACCTGGTCCGGTCTGGTGCTCTCGCCCGGGGCGGTGCTGATTGTGCTGACCATCCCGCTGGTGCTGAAGCTGATGCCGGTGGTGCAGACGCGCTGGATCATCGCCTTCGGCTTTACCTGCCTGGCGGTGTCGTTCTTCTGGTCCCGCACGCTGACGCCGGATATCGATTTCGAAACGCTGGTGCTGTTCCGCAGCGCCCAGTCGATTGGCCTGGGGTTCCTGTTTGTACCGCTGACCACCATTGCCTTTATCTCTATACCAAGGCGGCTTAACGCCGACGCGGCGGCGCTGTTTACCATGTTCCGCAACGTGGCCGGTTCGATTGGGATTTCGCTCTCGACGGCGGCCATCACCGAGCGTTCGCAGGCGCACAGCGCGCATCTGGCTTACCACGCTTCGCCGTTTAATGAGCAGTTCCAGCTGGCGATACGCGAAAGCGCCCAGGCGATCCAGAACTTCACCACGCAGGTGGGCGATCCGACCGGTATTGCCACCGGGCGGATGTACCAGACGATGATCGAGCAGTCGCGCTTTCTGGCCTACATCGACGTCTTCACCATCCTGAGCGCGGTGGCCCTGGTACTGATTCCGTTTTGTTTGTTGCTCTCGCCGGTTAAGAGCGAGGGGAGTGCAGGAGCACACTGATGATACACAGACGTTTACACCCCCTGATGATAATGATGCTGCTGGCGGGCTGCGCCGTCGGGCCGGACTACCAGCCGCCCGCGCCGCCCGCCACCACGCACTGGAACGATAAGGGCGACAGCGCGGTGAAATCGCAAACGTCCTCCGCCGCCGCCAACCCGCGGTGGTGGAAAACCTTTGGCTCGCCGCAGCTCGACAGCCTGATTGAACGTGCCATCGCCGGGAATCTGACGCTACAGCAAACGGTATTACGCATTGCCGGCGCGCGCGAACAGATTAACCAGGCCGGTGGGGCCTTTTTCCCGTCGGTGAATGGCAATGTGCAGGCGACGCGCCAGCAGCTTGGGCTGGAAGGGGAGCTTAAATCCCACGGCGTGTATGACCAGTTAGATAATATCGATCCTGAACTGCGGGGCGCGTTAGGCCCGTTGACGCAGCCGATTAACCTCTACCAGGGCAGCTTCGACGCCCAGTGGGAAATCGACCTCTGGGGCAAGGTGCGTCGTCAGGTGGAGGCCGCCGAAGCGCAGCAGAAAGCGGCGATAGAGCAGCGTAACGATGCGCTGGTGTCGCTGGAAGCCGAAGTGGCGCGGGCGTGGCTACAGCTGCGCGGGGCACAGAGCATTATCGCCACGCTGAATACCCAGATTGAAAGCGCGCAGCAGACGCTGGATCTGACCGAAAGCCGTCAGCGGGGCGGGCTGTCACCGCAGATGGACGTAGAAAACGCCCGGGCGCAGCTGGGCAATCTTGAAGCGCAACTGCCGCAGTATCAGGCGCAGGAGCGCCAGGCGATGAACGGGCTGGCGATCCTGCTCGGCAAGCCGCCGGGTGCGCTGGATGCCGAACTCCAGTCCGTGCAGCCGATGCCCGCGCTGCCGGATATTGTGCAGACCGGTATTCCGTCCACCCTTGCGCGCCGTCGCCCGGACGTGCGCGAAGCCGAGGCGAACCTCCACGCCGCCACGGCGCAGATTGGCGTGTCGGTGGCACAGCTGTTCCCGAGCTTTACCCTCTCCGGGCAGTTCGGCCTGCGCAACAGCGAATCCAACTGGCTGACCGACTGGAGCAGCCACTTCTACAGCTTTGGCCCGCAGGTCTCCATTCCCATCTTCCAGGGCGGTCGGCTGGTCTCCAGCGTCAAGGTGGCGCGCGCGCAGCAGGGGGCAGCGGTGCTGGACTACCGTCAGACGGTGCTGACGGCGCTCGGGGACGTTGAAAATGCGCTGGTGAGCTATCGCACTGACCAGCAGCGTGAGGCGGGCCTGGCTAAAACGATCGATGCGCTGCAAAACGCCTTTGATCTCGCCAGTGACAGTTACCGGCAGGGTATCGCCAGCTTTATCGACGTGCTGGACGCCCAGCGCCAGCTTGCTCAGGCCGAACAGCAACGGGCACAGGCGCAGGTGCAGAGCGCGCTTGACCTGGTGGCGCTCTACAAAGCCCTCGGCGGCGGCTGGGAGCCGTATCAGCAGGTGCAGTTGCCGGACTACAGCGTCTTTGGCGACGCTCCGCGCGGATAGATTCGGAGGATTGGGCAAGAAACGGACAGGGACGCCACATTCGCGATGGCTGGGGGGCGGATATCACTCACAGACACCCAATCGCCATGCGAGGAAAGCGTTATGCGTTATCAAAATCAGCTTGCACAACAATAACCTTCCTCGCCCTGGTAGCGCTTCGCTTACCGGGGCTTTTTTTTCCGCACTGCTCACAAAAAACGATCCTTCTCTTTGATCGAAATTTCATCTTCGCCTATATGACTAGTCATTAAATTTAAATGACTAGTCATATAGGGAGAAAGCATGAACAATTTGCTGCCAGCCAACTTTTTATGGGGCAACTCGGTGTCCAGCATGCAGACGGAAGGGGCATGGAACGAGGGTGGGAAGGGCATGTCGGTGTACGACATCCGCGAGGCCGGGGAGAACACCTCTGACTGGAAAGTGGCGACTGACTCCTATCACCGCTACCGGGAAGATTTCGACCTGATGCAGGATCTGGGCATGAACTGCTACCGCTTCCAGATCTCCTGGAGCCGCGTCTGCCCGCTGGGTGACGGCCCCTTCAACGACGAAGGCATTGCGTTTTACGACCGCTTTATTGACGATCTCATCGCCCGGGGTATTGAGCCGATGGTCTGCCTCTACCACTTCGATATGCCGCTGGCGCTGGCGCAGGCGTACAACGGCTTCAACGACCGCCGCGTGATGGAGGCTTTTATCCGCTACGGCAAAAAGATGATCGACTGCTTCGGCGACCGCGTGAAGTACTGGCTGACCTTCAACGAGCAGAACATCTTCCATATGCCGGAAGCCTTCCGGATTTCGGGCTATCTGAAAGGCGAGCAAACCCTGCGCGAGCTGTATGAACTTCAGCACCATACGATGGTGGCGCACATGTCGCTGACCGAATATCTGCACCAGACCAAACCGGGCCAGCTGATGGGCGGCATGCTGGCGCACCAGCTGATCTATCCAGCCACCTGCAAACCGCGCGATATTTTCTGTGCCCAGCAGTACGATGAATTTCTCAACCAGAACCTGCTGCGCGTCTTTGCCGGTCAGGGCTACAGCCCGGCGGTGATGGCGGTGGTGGAGCAGGAGGGCTTCGGTGATATCTATCGCGCCGAGGATTTAGCACTGCTGGCGCGCACGAAAAACGACTATATGGCCTTCAGCTACTACGCCAGCAAAACGCTGGACAGCGATGCCATCCCGGAAGGCACGCCAGTGAACTATTACCTGCTGCACGGCGAAAAAAACAACCCGTACCTGAAGGCCACCGAGTGGAACTGGCAGATCGATCCGCTGGGCTTTCGCACCATCATCACCCGCTATGCCAACGACTGGCGGATGCCGGTCTTCCCGATTGAAAACGGTATTGGCGTCATTGAGTCCTGGGACGGCGTAAATCCGATTGAGGACACCTACCGCATCGACTACCACCGGGCGCACATCGAGGCCATGAAGGAGGCGATGTTCGAGGATGGGGCAGAGGTGATCGGCTACCTCGGCTGGGGGTTAATTGACATTCTCAGCTCCCAGGGCGACATGCGTAAGCGCTACGGCGTGGTCTATGTCAACCGTGAAAACCATGACCTGAAAGACCTGAAGCGCGTGCCGAAGAAGAGCTACGCGTGGTTAAAACAGGTTATCCATACCAACGGACGCGAGATGTAAGCCGTACGCTGCCGGGCCGTTTTTGTGACTGATTGATGGGAACTATCCGCTATGTCTGAAACAAAAATAACACCGCACATGCAGTCTTTTGTCGACAGATTTGTTGAGTTTTCAGCGCGCCTGGCAAATCAGGTGCATCTTCGCTCTCTGCGCGATGCCTTCGCCACGGTGATGCCAATTTTCATCCTTGCCGGACTGGCGGTGCTGGTGAATAACGTGGTGTTTCCATGGGTGCTGGAAGGCGACACGCTCACGCAGTTTAAGGTGTGGGGCGAGGCGATCATCAACGGCACGCTGAACATCGCCGCGCTGCTGCTGGCCCCGATGATCGCCTGGTCGCTGGCGCGCAACAAAGATTTCGACAATCCGGTCTCGGCAGTGGTTATCGCCGTCAGCAGTTTCATCATCATGATGCCGATGCGCTTACAGATTACGCCCGTCGGCAGCGACGCCGCGGTGAGCGTCACCCAGGTGCTGACGTTCGCCAATATCGGCTCTACCGGGATTTTCGCCGGGGTGCTGATTGGGCTGCTCTCAACGGAGCTGTTTATCGCCATTTCGCGGCTCAAGGCGCTGCACATTTCGCTCGGGGAAAACGTACCGCCAGCGGTGAGCAAATCCTTTACCGCGCTGATCCCGACCATCCTCACGCTCTCGCTGTTCGCCGTGCTGGCGGCCATACTGGCGAACGTACTGCACACGGATCTGATCCATCTTATTACCACCTTTATCCAGCAGCCGCTGCGGCTGATCAACACCAGCCTGCCGGGGACGATTTTCATCTACAGCTTCGGCAACTTCCTGTTCACCCTCGGTATTCATCAGTCGGTGGTCAACAGCGTGGTGCTGGAGCCGTTCCTGCTGATCAACACCAACGAGAACATGCTGGCCTTCGCCAACGGCCAGCCGATCCCGCACATCATCAACAATATCTTTGTGCCGACCTTTGGCATGGTGGGCGGCACGGGCAGCACAATCTCATTGCTGATCGCGATCTTCATCTTCTCCAGACAGAAATCAGCGAAGCAGGTGGCGCGTCTGTCGCTGGCCCCGGGCCTGTTTAACATCAACGAGCCGGTGATTTTTGGCCTGCCGATTGTGTTTAACCTGCCGCTGATGATCCCGTTTGTCCTCCTGCCCGCTATCGGCATTTACTTTGCCTGGCTCTGTACCACGCTGGGATTGATGTCGCGCTGCGTGGTGATGATCCCGTGGACCACGCCGCCGATCCTCAGCGCATGGCTGGCAACGGCGGGGGACTGGCGGGCGGTGGTGGTGCAGTTGGCAATCATCGTATTTGGTGTATTCTTCTACCTGCCTTTCCTCAAAGTTGCCGAGCGAGTGGCCTTGAAAAACAGCGGGATAGAAAACTAATTTAAGGAAGGACGATGGCGGCGAAGTACATCACCATAGCGCGGGAAATTAAGAAACGCATTATCAGCCAGCATTACGCCGCCAATGAACCGCTGCCGGACCAGTTCGCGCTGGCGGCGGAGTTCAGCACCAGCCGGATGACCATCCAGCAGGCGATGCGTCAGCTTATCGTTGAAGGGCTGGTTTATACCCGTCAGGGGCAGGGCACGTTCATCCGCAAAAACTTCCTTCAGCTCTCGCAGTGGGATCTCTCCGGCAGCGACTACTTCGGGGCGACCAAAACCTGGGAACATTTAGGCACGGTGACGAGCCAGGTGGTGCACTTCGAACTGCGCTTCCCGAACGAGAAAGAGCAGGCATCGCTGATGATCAATCCGGATACGCCGATCTATGACTTTATCCGCCTGCGTTTACTGAACGGTGAGCCGATGTCTCTGGACGCGACGGTAATGCCGCTCAATCTGGTGCCCGGCCTGAACAAAACCCATCTCGAAAGTTCGGTGTTCCAGTATGTGCAGGAGACGCTGGGGCTGAAGATCATGGGATCGTATCGGGTGGTGCGGGCGCTGAAGCCTAGCGCGCTGGATATGCAGCATCTTGTCGGTGAGCAAACCGACCCGGTGCTGGAGGTGGAGCAGGTGATCTATCTGGAAGATGGTACGCCGCTGGAGTACGCCCATTGTCACTATCGCTATGACCATGGCGGCATAGTTATCGTGAATAACGGATAAAAAAAAGCGGGCCTCGCGGCCCGCTTTTTTAATTTGTTTTGCGATTAGTTCAAACGCACCGGCATACCGGAACGGTTCTGAATCGCCTGGTCAACGATGGCCGTCTCAACATCCGCCTGAGAGGTGACAGACTGCACCGCGCTGGTCAGCGTAATCGGTACGATTTCGTTGTTGTTGATCTGGTCTTCGCTGGTGGACAGCGGGTTGTGCACTTCAATGTAACGGCTGCCGTCCGGCTCTGACGTCGCTTTCACCGGTTCGTTAATGAACTGGACGCGCGTACCCACCGGCACGTTATCGAACAGGAATTTGATGTCTTCATTACGCAGACGCACGCAGCCGTGGCTTACGCGCAGGCCGATACCGAAGTTGGCGTTAGTACCGTGGATCGCATACAGACGACCAATGTACAGTGCGTACAGACCCATCGGGTTATCCGGGCCGGCAGGTACAACGGCGGGCAGTGGCTCGCCAGCAGCAATGTACTCCGCGTGCATTTTGGCGGTCGGCGTCCAGGTTGGGCCTGCTTTCTTACGCTCCACTTTGGTGGTCCAGTTCAGCGGGGTGTCTTTACCCAACTGGCCGATACCGATTGGCAGCACGATCACGGTGTTGGTGCCTTTCGGGTAGTAATACAGACGCATTTCGGCGCTGTTAATCACGATGCCTTCATGCACGGTATCCGGCAGGATCAGCTGCTGTGGAATATTCAGTACCGTACCCGCTTTCGGCAGATACGGGTCAACGCCCGGGTTCGCTTCCAGCATGTTAGAGAGGCCGAGCTGATACTGGGCCGCGAAGTATTCCAGCGGCTGAGTGTTACCTTCCGGCACCGTCACCACCTGGTTTTCACCCACCAGACGGCTTCCGTCTGTCGGCAGGGGATACGTCACCGCAGACGCGGTCTTACAAAAACCTACTACGGCTAACGCCGCCGCAAAAAGCGTTGTTAATTTCATGTTCATGTTATGCGAGGTATCTAAGCCATTCTGGCGATGAGTTGATAAGTCTGAATCTGTAATGGGAGCGCATTATATGTGCATTCCCGTTAACTGGGAATTCAGATGTGTACGAAATCACATTTTTTTCGATTTTGTTAAAGTTTAGTGGATTACCGCAACACGGGATCTCAATTCGGAATTGTGGCATAATGCCGTGTTTATCACACTTTTCGCAGGAATCTCTCCGTGTTAGTTACCAGCAACGTCACTATGCAGTTTGGCAGTAAGCCGCTGTTCGAAAACATTTCCGTCAAATTTGGCGGCGGCAACCGTTACGGCCTGATTGGTGCCAACGGTAGCGGAAAATCCACCTTCATGAAGATCCTCGGCGGCGATCTGGAGCCAACGCTCGGCAACGTGTCGCTCGATCCGAACGAGCGCATCGGTAAGCTGCGTCAGGATCAGTTCGCCTTCGAAGAGTTCACCGTGCTCGACACCGTGATCATGGGGCACGCGGAACTGTGGGAAGTGAAGCAGGAGCGCGATCGTATCTACGGTCTCGCGGAAATGAGCGAAGAAGACGGTTACAAAGTGGCCGATCTGGAAACGCAATACGGCGAAATGGACGGCTACTCTGCGGAAGCGCGTGCGGGCGAACTGCTGCTGGGCGTGGGCATTCCGGTTGAACAGCATTACGGCCCGATGAGCGAAGTCGCACCAGGCTGGAAGCTGCGTGTGCTGCTGGCACAGGCGCTGTTCTCTAACCCGGACATCCTGCTGCTCGACGAACCCACCAACAACCTGGACATCGACACCATCCGCTGGCTGGAGCAGACGCTGAACGACCGCGACAGCACCATGATCATCATCTCGCACGACCGTCACTTCCTGAACATGGTGTGTACCCACATGGCGGATCTGGATTACGGCGAGCTGCGCGTTTACCCGGGCAACTACGATGAGTACATGACGGCGGCCACCCAGGCGCGTGAACGTCTGCTTGCCGACAACGCCAAGAAGAAAGCGCAGATTGCAGACCTGCAATCCTTCGTGAGCCGCTTCAGCGCCAACGCTTCAAAATCGCGTCAGGCCACCTCACGTGCTCGTCAGATCGACAAAATCAAGCTGGAAGAGGTGAAAGCCTCCAGCCGTCAGAACCCGTTCATTCGCTTCGAGCAGGACAAAAAGCTGTTCCGTAACGCGCTGGAAGTGGAAGCCCTCAGCAAAGGCTTCGATGACGGTCCGCTGTTCAAAAACTTCAACCTGCTGCTGGAAGTGGGCGAGAAGATTGCCATCCTCGGCGCCAACGGCGTGGGTAAATCCACAATGCTGAAAACCCTGGTGGGTGAACTGCAACCGGACAACGGTACCGTGAAATGGTCTGAAAACGCGCAGATTGGTTACTACGCGCAGGACCATGAATATGAGTTCGAAAACGACCTGACCGTCTTCGACTGGATGAGCCAGTGGAAGCAGGAAGGCGACGACGAGCAGGCGGTACGCAGCATTCTGGGACGTCTGCTGTTCAGCCAGGACGACATCAAAAAGCCTGCTAAAGTGCTCTCCGGTGGTGAGAAGGGCCGCATGCTGTTCGGCAAGCTGATGATGGAAAAACCAAACATCCTGGTGATGGACGAACCGACCAACCACCTGGATATGGAATCGATTGAATCGCTGAACATGGCGCTGGAGATGTATCAGGGCACCCTGATCTTCGTCTCTCACGACCGTGAGTTCGTTAGCTCACTGGCGACCCGCGTGATCGAAATTACGCCAGAGCGCGTGGTGGACTTCACCGGTAACTACGAAGATTACCTGCGCAGTAAAGGTATCGAGAGTTAAAACAACCCCCTCACCCCGGCCCTCTCCCCAAAGGGGAGAGGGTGTTCAAGTTCCCTCTCCCCTTTGGGGAGAGGGCTAGGGTGAGGGGATCTGTTACAGCACCCACTCGCCCCCTTCAACTCCGTTCACCCGCAACGTACGTTTTTCCCCAACAGGCAACGATACCTTCAGCGCCTTCCACGCCGGACGATAGTCGCCGCGCGCGTTGACCTTCAGGTTAATGGTCGCGCCGTCGCACACCATCTCCCATTCCACCCACAGCGCGTTGCCGTTCTGGTAGCCCCAGCTTTCGCCGTCGTCTTCGAACAGCAGCCCGGAGGTGGTGCCGACGCCTTTCACCGGGAACAGTTTAAGCTCGCGGGTATCGTCTTTATCGGCGCTCACGTGACGGATGCGTTCGCTGAGCGGTAAACCGGCCCCGGCACGCACCAGCAGCGGCAGTTTTTCCAGCGGCGCGTCGAGAACGATCGACTGGCCGCCCGCATACCACGCGTGAGTGTAAAAATCGTACCAGCCGGTATCGTTATCCGGCAGCCAGACGCGGCGTTCGCGCTGCCCGGCTTCGACGACGCTGGCGACCAGCAGGTCGCGGCCCAGCAGGAAGTCGTCGCACTCTTCAAAGGTTTGCGCGTCGTGCTCGTGGTCGAGGAAGGTCGGGCGCAGCATCGGCTCGTCGTCGGCGTGCGCCTGCCAGAGCAGGGTGTAGAGATACGGCAGCAGACGGTAGCGCAGCTCAATCGCGCTGCGAATGGCGGGCGTGACGCCGGGATACATCCACGGCTCGTTCACGGTGCGATCGTCATTCCACGAGTGGATGGTAAAGCGCGGGTGCATCACGCCGTTCTGCACCCAGCGCACGAACAGCTCGGCGTCCGGCTTGTCACCGGAGAAACCGCCCACGTCGTGACCGACGTTGAACAGCCCGGAAAGGCTCATGCCCAGCCCCATGCGGATGTTATAGCGCAGGGTGTCCCAGTTAGTGCGGTTATCGCCGCTCCAGGTCTGAACGTAGCGCTGCATTCCGGCGCAGCCGGAGCGGGAGATGAGATACGGACGTTTCTCCGGGGCAAAGCGCTGCTGTGCTTCCAGCGAGGCGCGCATCATCAGCAGCGGCATCACCGGGCGAATGTGCTTGATGGCAATCTCCTGGCCGAAGCCAAAGCAGCGCGCTTCCCCGTCCCACACTTCATACTCGTTGTTGTCGTTCCACGTGGAATCAATGCCCATCTCCAGCAGCTGGGTAGTGACGCCGTTCTGCCACCACTGCACCGTCTGCGGGTTGGTGAAGTCGAGGTGCGACCCTTCGTCATCCCAGAAGCTGGAACGTTCCGGTGCATCGGTTTCTGAATCACGAATGAACAGGCCGCGTTCCGCCACTTCGCTGTAGCGGGGATGATCCTGCAACAGACACGGCTTGATGTTTGCCGCAAGCTTCAGCCCCGCGTCGTGGAAGGCCTGGCTCATCACCTTTGGCTGCGGCACCTTGTCGTAGTTCCAGTTAAAGACGTAGCGCTTGCCGTTGATGGAGGTATAGCCGGAGGAGAGCTGGAACGAGTCGCACGGAATGGCATGCTCATCGCACAGGCGGATGAAGTTCATCAGCTGGTTTTGCGCGTCCGGCGCGTCGGTGTAGTGCATGGTCGAGCCGCTGTAGCCCAGGCTCCATTTCGGTCCGAACAGCGTTTTCCCCGTCAGGCGCACGAAGGCTTTGGTCACGTCCAGCACGCGCTTGCCGGTAAAGATGTAGTAATCAATATCGCCCGCTTCCGCCTGCCAGCGGCGGTAGGCGGTGTGATAGTTGTCGATCTCGTTACCCAGATCCAGCCAGCAGCTGCTCAGGTTATCGTAGAACAGGCCGTAGCTCACGTCGTCGCGACGGGTGAGGGTGAACGGGATGTGCTTGTACAGCGGATCGGTGCTGGCCGCGTTATAGCCCATCGCGTCCAGGTTACGCATCTCATAGCGCTTGCCGTTGCGCTGTAAATCACCCGCTTTCTCACCCAGACCGTAAAAACGCTCGTCCTTGCGGCGGCTGAGATAGTGCGCCACCCCGTCACCGTGGGCGTTGAGCAGGTAGGCGCTGGTCGGGCGGTCATTGACCAGCGGCTGCCACTCGCCCGCCTCATTGCGGTAGTGCCACTCCAGCCACAGCGGCTGGTGGACGGTCACGCGCAGCTGTTCAGTCGCTACGGTTAATGTGTCGCCCTGTTGCGTCAGCGTCCAGGCCGGGCAGGAGAAACCGCTCAAGTCGTCACGACGGCGGCCTTCCCACGGCACGTCTTGTTCCGGCGCAATGCTCCAGGTACGGTCCAGCGCCAGCTCGCCTTTGCGTTTTATCAGCACGCGAAACAGGTTCTCTTCCAGCACATACAGGCACAGGCGGTGCTGATTATCCACCAGCAGTTCAAGATGGTTTGCCGACTGCGTATCGACGGTCCAGTTTTTCAGGGTTTTCATATGCAATACATCCACTATCAGGCGCGCTTGGCGCGACGTTCAGCAATAAATGCCACCAGGAAAACAGCGCCAAGCAGGTCAAAGAAGCCCATGGCGATAAAGAGCGGGTTAAAGCCGATTTTGTCGGCGGTCACCCCGATTAACAGCGAGAACAGGAAGCTGGCGATCCACGCTGCCGAGCCGCGCATGCCGTTGACGGTCGCCATCTGGCCTTTGTCGAACGACTCCACGACCAGCGCGCTGAGCATGCAGGAGATAATCTGGTGCCCGAAGCCGCCGATGGAGATCAGCACGATGGTGATATACGGGTCGCGGGTCACGGCGACGACGGCGAGAGAAATCATCAGGAACGCGCCGGTGACGGAGCTTGCGACGACCGAGTTAACGCGGGTGCAACCGAACCAGCGGGTGTACAGCCGCGTCAGGTAGCCGCTCGCCACGCTGCCGAGATCGGCGGCCAGGAACGGCAGCCAGGCAAACATCGCAATCTGTTTCAGATCCATGCCGTGCTCTTTGGCGAGGTACAGCGGCACCCAGAAGCTCAGCACGGCCCAGGCCGGTTCCGCCATAAAGGCCGGAATGGCGATACCGTAGAAACGTTTGTTCTTCGAGACGGTTTTCAGCGCGGTCAGAAAAGGCAGTTTGACCGGTGCAGGTTCGTTATCCTGCTTGATAAACGCCAGCTCATCGCGGCTCAGGTTCGGATGCTGTTCCGGGTTGTGATAAAACGCCCACCACAGGATCACCCACAGCAGCGCCAGCACGCCGGTAAACATAAACGCACCCTGCCAGCCGAACGACGCGTGCGCGAAGTAGATGATAGGCGGGGCCAGCATCGCACCGATGGAGAAGCCCACCCCCGCCCAGCCTGCGGCAACGGGGCGTTCTGATTTCGGGAACCATTCACCGATAGTTTTGGCGTTCGCGGGCGTGGCGGCGGCCTCTGACGCCCCCATACAGAAGCGCAGGATCGCGAGGTGCAGCCAGCTTCCGGCACCCGCGTGGAAGATACACATCAGCGCCCAGATCCCGGCGCAGACCATAAAGCCGATTTTCAGGCCGATGACGTCAATCAGCCAGCCGCACAGGGGCTGGAAAATGGTATAGGCGATCTGGAACGCACCGACGATCCAGGAGTACTGCTCGGTGGTGATCCCAAGGCTCTCTTTCAGTTCCGGGGCGAGAATACCTAACGAGTTACGGGTGATGTAGTTGACGGTCACGCCAAGAAGAAACAGCACCAGTACGTACCAGCGCAGGTTCCTGATGACGCGACGGGTTTTGCTTGTCGCAACGGTGTTATTGATGTCCTGACTCATTTTCTTCTCCACAAGACGGACGGTAAGGGGACAAAGGTTCAGGCGTCACACAGCGTCAGGTATTTGAAAGTTATCAGTTTTAGAGTGCCATGCTGCTATACAACTAGTATGGAAGTTGTGTGACAGGTTCACCTTAAGAGAGAAATTGAGCAGGGAATAGTGGATTTTGTGCAAACTTTCTCATAACCGAGGTCTGTTTTTCGGCATTATGGCCCTCAGACAAGTTATTACCTGATAAACATGCTGTGAAAATTTTTTCATTTCACATCCGGAGCCAGATCACAAAATGGACAAAAGGCTTAAAATCAACGAAATCGCCGCCCGTACTCAGCTCTCCATCAGCACCGTTTCCCGCGTGCTGGCGGGGAAGGCAAACACCAGCGAAAAGGCACGGGCAAAGGTGCTGGCATGCGCGCGGGAGTTGGGGGTAATGGACGGTATGGCGGCGGGGCGTTTGCTGCTTAACAGCCTGGTGGTGTTCGCCCCGCAGCGCGCCTTCGATGAGCGGTCCGACATCTTTTACTACCGCGTCATCCAGAGCGTGAGCAAAGGGCTGGCCTCGCACGAGGTGCGTCTGCGCTACTGTGCCCTGGAGGAGAACGACAGCGATGCCCAGCTGTTTCTGGCCCGCATGAACGAAGCGGACACCCAGGCGGCAATCCTCCTCGGTATCGACGATCCGCATATCCACGATCTGGCGGTAGACGTGGGGAAACCCTGCATGCTGATTAACTGCCGGGACCGCCACATGCGCCTGCTCGCCGTCGCGCCTGATCACCGCGCCATTGGCGAGCGGGCGGCGGAGTACCTGTTCGAGATGGGACACCGTGAGGTGATGAACGTGCTGTGCCTGCGTCGCTACACTATGGAGCTGCGCCTGTCCGGGATCCGTGACGCGTGGCACGGCCATAACCTCAGGTTCAGCGACAGGCGCGACCTGCTGGTGGTGCCGAGCTTCAGCGCCAGAGAGACGGAGCAACTGGTGAGCGAGTGGCTTCACCAGCAGCAGGGAAAAGACCTGCCGACGGCGTTCCTGGTAGGGGGTGACTTTATGGCGGCGGGCACCATCAGCGCCCTGCAAAACCACGGTCTGCGCGTGCCGCAGGACGTGTCGGTGATGAGCATTGACGGCTTTAATCTGGCCGCCATCCAGGACGTGCCGCTGACGGCGGTGCATGTCCCCCGCGATGAACTGGGAACGGAAGCGGTGCATATGCTCCAGCAGCGGCTGATGCGCCCGGATGCGCCGGTGGGAACCTTGCTGCTTAACGGCACGCTGACCGTACGGGAGTCGGTACGGCGGATACGTCAGGGGAAACGACGCACCGCCGTGGAGCGGGAAGGGCTGTACGACAGTTAGACCATGCCCAGCGCGCGTTTGCCGTGGATGTTGAGATCGTTCACGGTAAAACGGTCCTGCCAGCTCTTTTCATAATCCTCGCGCGGGAAGTCTCCCGGCGACGCGCCGGTTTCCAGCGCTTCCTTGACCTTTTTCGCGTAGGCGAGATTTTTCTCGCACATCGGCGCGGCAGGAATATACATCACGTTGCCCCAGCCCTGCTGATTTTCAACCGGCGCGACGGAGTGGATCACGTCGCAGTGCCACCACACGGAATCACCGGCTTCCAGCGCCGGAATGCTGGTCAACGCTTCAATCAGCAGCGGGTGCCACTTCTCCGAAATGGGCAGCACGCGCCCCGGCGCCACGCCGCACAGCTCGTCTTCCGGCACGTCATCCAGCAGCGGACGCAGCAGAATGTAAGCCATTGCTTCCGGGATCGGCACCACGTGCAGCAGACCCTGGCCGGGGATCATGTCCGACAGCGCCGTCCAGCCCTGGAAGGTGCGGAACACCGAGCATTTGGTGGTGTTATCCACGGTGTACTCTTCCACTTCGGTACGGTGCGCGGCGTTCCACGGATCGTATTTGTCGACGTTGCCGTCAAACACGCGGGCAAAGACCTGCTGATAAGCGGGCAGCAGCCAGCGCTCGAGCGCGCCGGAATCGGTATGCGCCCCCAGCCCTTTTGAGGTGGTTCCCGGTGGACGGCGGCGGATGCGGTCCGGGTAAATCACGCTCACGTCCGGGTCGAACCACTGTTTACCGTTGCTCTCGAATGTCCATAAACGGTTCAGGAACGACTGCACCTGTGCCATCTCTTCACTCTGGCGCGCCTGCATTTGCGCCTGTGACCAGTAGATCGGGTAAATCTCCGGACGAGAGGCCGTTAGGGTGCCGAAGAAGTTATCGCCCGGTCCTTTGTACACCTCGTCAAATTTGTTCAGATCGAGGTAGTCGAGCATCGACTGATCCCATGCCAGCGCCTGCTCACGCGGGAAGTGGCCTTTGATCACCGCGCAGCCGCGGCGCTTAATGGCCTCGCGCTGTGTGTCGGTAATCGTGCCGTTTTTCACATCCGTAAACGGGATCACCGGCCAGACGGTTTCGCCTTTATTCTTCAATGCGTTAATTTCCGCCACGCGGGTGGCGATTTTGTCACTGAGCCGGTCGAAAACCGCCTGGACGTCACCGATCTGGGCCCGTAGCTCGCGTTTCATCTGCCGAATTGCCGCTTTGTGGTCCGCTGGCAACGTTTCGCTGGTAAAGGTCATAACTGCCTCGCATCTTTCATTCGAAAGTAAAAGTGTCTACAAGTGATACTTTAAGTTAAAAATAAGTTAATGCAAGTTTAAAACCTTGACGGGTGCCACAGGATGAGAAAAGAGTGAGGGGGCCGGAGCGAGGCTCCGGCGAGGAAGGGGATCAGGCGTCGAACGGGGAGTGCGCGTCGAGCACGGCCTGAATGACATTCAGCGCGCCCTGATGATTGTTATCGTCGGTGCTGTAGCGGCTGATTTCTTTGATGCTCTCTGCCGCGTTACCCATCGCAAAGGAGTATTTCACCAGCTTCAGCATCTCGGCATCGTTGCCGCTGTCGCCAATGCCGACGCACTCCTGCGGGGAGATTTTCCAGCGTTTCAGCAGGCGGCTAATGCCGTTGGCTTTATGCAGGCCGGGAATAATCAAATCGACAAAACCGAAGCCGCTGGTGACCGGCTTCATAATGCCGTCCAGCGAGACGTGCAGCTTATCGACCAGGTTCGGGATATCGCTGTCCGGCAGGTTCAGGGAGAACTTGAACAGCACGTCGTCAATTTCGCGGTAATCGCTGATGCGCTTTAAGCGATGGTAGTGTTTCGACATCAGCGCCACGAAGGCTTCTGGTGCCTTATCGCTAACGTATGCGCTCTCCAGCCCGCAGGCCACGAAGTTCAGCCCTTTGTCTTTCAGCAGTTCGCCAATGACGATCTGCGATTCATGGCGCGTCAGCTCGCCGTGGAAAATCTGTTCGCCGTGATCGAAGACCAGCGCGCCGTTTTCCGCGACGAAGGAGATCTGGTCTTTCAGTTCGGGAAAGAAGGAGATGAGCTGGTAATACTGGTTGCCGCTGGCGACAACGAATTCAATGTCGCGGGCGTTAAGCTGCTCAAACTGTGCCTGGAAGCGGTCACGATCGTACTGCTTGGCATCATCAAGGAAAGTTCCGTCCATATCGGTGACGATAACTTTTACGGTCATACTGTGCTCCTGGGTCACTGCGTTTTGAAACATTCTAATAACAAGGTGACGGGGAGCACAAATTTAATTTCGAATGAAAGTCAGAAAGCCGGGTGGCGGCTTCGCCTTACCCGGCCTACGGGGGAACAATGTAGGCCCGGTAAGCGCAGCGCCACCGGGCGTTTTTTTACAGCGTATGCTCAGTACGGGCGATAATATCGTCCTGCGCATCCGGCGACAGGGCGGTGAAGAACGCCGAGTAACCCGCCACGCGCACCACCAGGTCACGATACTGATCCGGGTGTTTCTTCGCTTCCAGCAGCGTTTCGCGGGAGACGATGTTGTACTGAATATGCCAGCCTTTATGCACCTCGAAGAAGGTACGCAGCAGCACCATCAGCTTCTGGCGATCGCTGTCGTTTTCCATCGTCGACGGATTCAGCTTCTGGTTCAGCAGCACGCCGCCAAGAATTGCCTCGGTAGGCAGTTTACCCACGGAGCCGATCACCGCCGTCGGGCCGAGGTGATCCGTACCGGACGCCGGGCTTGCCCCTTCCGCCAGCGGAGTGTGGGCTTTACGGCCATCTGGCGTCGCCATTGTCGCTGCGCCAAACGGCACGTTTGCGGAGATGGACGACGTGCCCGCGTAATAGTTCCCCCCAATCGGGCCGCGACCGTAGCGCGGGTTGTGGTACTGCTTCAGCTCCTCAATGTAGGTCTGGTAGGCGCGCGTCAGCAGCATGTCCACGCTGTCGTCGTCGTTACCGTACTTCGGCGCGCCGTTGATCAGACGCTGACGCAGCTGCTCATGGGTCAACCCGTCGAAGTCATCCGCCAGCGCCGCCGCCAGCTGTTGCTGACCGATAGCGCCCTGGTCAAACACCAGCTTCTTCACCGCCGCCAGGCTGTTGCCGAGGTTAGCGATCCCCACCTGTAGGCCGGAAACCCAGTCATACTTCGCGCCGCCCTGCTTGATGCTTTTCGCGCGTTCGATGCAGTCATCCACCAGCGCCGAGCAGAGAATATCGTGGACGTTCTCTTCCAGCATGGTGTCCACCACGTACTCGATCTCAATGGATTTGCGGGTGTAGTAGCGGATCTGGCTGTCCCACGCCGCCATCACCTCATCGAAATTGTCGAAGTTACCCGCAGAAAGTGCTTTCTCCTGCGGCAGGAATACCTTGCCGCTGGTGGCGTCGCGGCCGCCTTCCAGCGCGGCGAGCATCACGCGTGCGAAGTTGATAAAGCTCATGCCGGTGCAGCGGTAGCCCCACTTGCCGCCGACGGCGGTTTCGATGCAGCCGATGGCGGCGTAGTCGTAGGCGTCCTCTCGTTCCACGCCGAGCTTGATAAATTCCGGGATGACGATTTCATCGTTGTTAAACGCGGGCATCCCGAAGCCGCAGCGGATCACCTGCACGCAGGCGTCGAGGAAGTCGTTGCTCATCCCGGCGTGGTAGCGCACACTCAGGTTCGGCTGAGTGGAGCGCAGGCGGCCGCAGGATTCGAGGATCGCGTAGGAGAGCGGGTTGACCGCGTCCATCGGCTCACCGTTGACCAGCTTCTGGCCGCCGATGGTGACGTTCTGATACAGCGGGCTGCCCGCAGAAGCCTTGGAGTGCGAGCCGGAGCGGATTTTGTTCACTTCCAGCAGTTTCAGCCAGCAGCTGTGCAGCAGTTCGATGGCGTGTTCGCGGTCCAGGCTCTGGTCCAGCTCCACGTCGCGGCGGTAGTACGGGTAAAGGTACTGGTCCATACGGGCGAAGGAGACGGAGTGGCCGTTAGACTCAATTTGCAGGATCAGCTGAATGAAGTAGCACAGCTGGAGCGCCTGCCAGAAGGTTTTTGGCGGTTCGTGGGCGATGATGTCGCAGTTTTCCGCCATGGCCAGCAGCTCGTCGCGGCGGCTGTCGAAGGTTTCGCTGGCGGCCATCTCACGCGCCAGATCGGCGAAACGCTTGATATGCAGGCTGACGGCTTCCAGCACAATATCAATGGCTTTCAGGAACTGATCGCCGTGCAGATCTTCCAGTACCGTCAGGTTGATACGCGAGCGGCGCTCGGCCACTTTCGCGCGCAGGCCGTCTAACCCTTTTTCCAGCACCAGCGGGAAATTCACCGCCAGATGCGCGTCACCGGAGGTCATGTTGCCTTCCGCTTTGATGATGCCGGTTTCCAGCAGGCCTTTCTGCTCGTCGGTGAACATACCGTAGCAGCGATCCTGTACCGTCTGACCGCGCCACCACGGGCAGATTTCATGCAGCACGCGCTTGTTCTCTTCGCTCACCGCGAAGCCCGCACCCGGACGGTCCGCCAGATCGTCAATCTCTTTCTCAATCCAGGAGACGGTGTATTCCGGGAAAATCGGCGCGGCGCGCACTTCGCTTGCCTGGTTACCGATAATCAGCTCGTCGTGTTTGATCCAGATGGTGCGTTTTGCCAGGTGATGCGCCAGCGCCAGGGCGCGACGTACCGGGATCGGCTTGTCCATGTGTTGCTGGTACATTTCGGTGTAATGCTGTGCGCGCTCGGTACAGACCGGCGGCTTAACGATATGCACCAGCGCCATTTTATGCGCTTTAATACGTTCGCTGAGGGTGTTGAGATTCAGAGTGGTCATAAGTTTATCCTCGTAAGGTCGCGGTTAACCCTTTCTGGCAGGCATACTGCTGCGCGAAGTCCAGCAGGGCAGGGTTATCCAGCGGTTTGTCAGGGGCAGAGTAGGGTTGGCCGAGCAGGGTGTATTTGTTCATGCCCAGCGTGTGATACGGCAGAAAATGAATATCCTCGACGCCGAGCTCGTCGGCGGCGAAATTGGTAATGGCGGTAACAGACGCTTCATCGGCGTTGAAGCCCTGGATCAGCGGCACGCGGATGGTGATTTTTTTCCCGGCAGCGGCGAGGCGTTTCAGGTTGTCCAGGATCCGTTTGGCTGAGCCATCGGTCCACTGTTTGAATACGTCGCTGTCCACATGCTTCAGGTCCGCGAGGAACAGATCGACGTAGGGTAATGACGGCTCAATGTAATGCCACGGCACATGAAGGCAGGTTTCAACGGCGGTATGAATGCCCTGTTCATGGCTGGCTTTAAACAGGGCGTGTGCCAGCGTCGGGTTCATAAACGGCTCGCCGCCGGAGAGGGTGATCCCGCCGCCGCTGCGATCGTAGAAGGGCTTGTCGCGCAGGACGGTCGCCATAATCTCTTCCACCTGCTTCTCTTCACCGCAGACGGTAAGCGCCTGCGTCGGGCAGCAGTCGGTGAGGGCGTTGAGCGTGGCTTCATCGAGTTTTTCACGGTGAATGACCAGCCCGTTCAGCGCGCGTTCAACACAGCCCGGTGCCGCCTGCTGGCACAGGTCGCAGCCTTCCAGGCACAGACGTGCGTCAAACAGTACGTCCCGCGTGCGGGAGCGGCTTTCCGGGTTCTGGCACCAGCGACAGCCCAGCGAGCAGCCTTTCAGGAATACCACGGTTCGAATACCGGGGCCGTCGTGGGTGGAATAACGCTGTACATTGAAGATCATTTTTTTGCCCTCGAATTACATATGAAGATTAAATGACTTTCGAATGAAAGTTATCTTGATGTGGGTCAATTCATGAGCAGGTTTTGCTGTGATAGGGTAAATGCAGGCTAATTTTGAGGGTGACATCATGGAACTTTATCTCGACACATCTGACGTTGCGGCAGTCAAAAAGCTGGCGCGTATCTTCCCGCTGGCGGGCGTGACCACTAACCCAAGCATTGTGGCGGCGGGAAAAACGCCTCTGGAAGAGCTACTGCCCGCGCTGCACGACGCGCTGGGCGGCAAGGGCCGTCTGTTTGCGCAGGTGATGGCGACGACCGCTGAAGGGATGGTGGAAGACGCACGTAAACTGCGCGCGATCATCAATGATCTGGTGGTGAAAGTACCCGTGACCGCAGAAGGGCTGGCGGCGATCAAAATGCTGAAAGCAGAAGGGATCCCGACGCTGGGCACGGCGGTCTACGGCGCAGCGCAGGGGATGCTCTCCGCGCTGGCGGGGGCGGAGTATGTCGCACCTTACGTGAACCGCGTGGATGCGCAGGGCGGGGACGGGATCCAGACGGTAGTCGAATTGCAACAGCTGCTGACCCTGCATGCCCCGCAGTCAAAGGTGCTGGCGGCGAGCTTTAAAACCCCGCGCCAGGCGCTGGACTGCCTGCTGGCAGGGTGCGAGTCCATCACGCTGCCGCTGGACGTGGCGCAGCAGTTTATTACCTCTCCGGCAGTGGATGCGGCGATTGTGAAGTTTGAGCAGGACTGGCAGGGGGCGTTTGGGCGGACGTCGATCTGACGGGGGCGGCCTGATGCCCTCACCCCAGCCCTCTCCCACGGGGAGAGGGAGCAAACACTAAAACGGCAACCTGAAGGTTGCCGTTTGCTTTAACCTCCACAAACCTCACACCCCGGGTTACGCATCAGTTTCATCTCGCGGAACTGGCAGGTCATTGCGTCGTACATCACGATTTTGCCCGCCGCTGGCGTGCCGTAGCGCGCCAATACTTTGATGGCTTCCATCGCCTGCAAGGAACCGATAACGCCCACTAACGGTGCCATCACGCCCGCCTCGACACAGGTGAGGGCATTCTCGCCAAACAGACGACTCAGGCAGCGGTAGCACGGCTCTCCTTCAGCGTAAGTGAAAACGCTGATTTGCCCCTCCATGCGGATCGCCGCGCCGGAAATCAGCGGCGTTGTATGGGCAAAGCAGCCCGCATTAAGCTGGTTGCGAATGGCGACGTTATCGGTGCAGTCCAGCACCAGGTCATGCCGTGCTATCTGCGCAAACAGCGCGTCGTCATCCAGCATCGCGTCAATCAGGGTGAACTGAACGTGGGGATTAATGCGCGTCAGCGCCGTGCGTGCTGATTCCACTTTTGGCTGACCCACCGTCGCGTCGCCGTGCAGCGTCTGGCGTTGCAGGTTGGACACCGACACGGTATCGAAATCCAGCAGCGTCATGCTGCCGACGCCCGCCGCAGCCAGGTATTGCGCCGCCGCACAGCCCAGACCGCCCAGGCCAACAACCAGCACGCTGGCCGCCTTAAGCGCTTCCTGACCGTCGAAATCAAACCCGCGCAGCACGATCTGGCGGTTGTAACGCATCATCTCCGGGTCGCTCAGTTCCACCGTCATGTCAGCCTCCGAACAGGTGGTTAAAGCGTTCCACTTCAACCCATTCGCCCGCCTCGACGTGGCCGCGATCGCGCTCCAGCACGATAAAGCAGTTGCCCTGGCTGAAGGAGCTAAAGATGTGCGAACCCTGATGCCCGGTGGTGCTCACCTCCAGTTCACCGTCGGCGTTGCGCGCCAGAATGCCGCGCTGGAAGTCGAGACGGCCCGGTGATTTTTTCAGGCGCGTTGCCGCCCGCACGCGCACACGTTCAGGCAGCGGGCTGGCATTGTTACCTGACAGCTTCGCCAGCAGCGGGATCACCAGCTGGTAGAAGGTCAGCGCGGCAGAGACCGGGTTACCCGGCAGGCCACAGAACCAGCTGTGCGGAAGCTTGCCAAACGCGAACGGTTTGCCCGGTTTAATCGCCAGCTTCCAGAAGGCGATTTCGCCCAGCTCTTCAAGCAGGGTTTTGGTGTAATCCGCTTCGCCAACCGAGACGCCGCCGGAGCTGATCACCACGTCGGCAGAGGCGTCAGCGTCGATAAACGCGGCGCGCAGTTTTTGCGGATCGTCAGGAATGATGCCGAGGTTAATCACCTCGCAGCCCAGCTGCTTCAGCATCAGGTGCACCGCCAGACGGTTGGTGTCGTAAATCTGCCCCTCGTTCAGCGGCTGACCCGGAAGCTGTAGCTCGTCCCCCGTGGAGAACACCGCCACGCGCACTTTGCGAACGACGTCAATCTCCGCGATGCCAAGCGATGCCAGCACCGGCAGTTCGGCCACCGTCAGTTTTTGCCCGGCGGCAAAGACCGTTGCGCCGAGGGTAATGTCTTCCCCGGTGCAGCGGATATTCTGACCCGCTTTGACGCTGGCGGTAAAACGCACACCGTCGTCGGTCTGTTCGGTCTCTTCCTGCATCACCACGGCTTCACAGCCCTTGGGCACCGGTGCGCCGGTCATAATGCGCACGCAGGTACCCGCAGGCCACTCACCGTTGAACGGCTGCCCGGCAAACGCTTTACCTGCCACCGGCAGCGGCTGACCCGTTTGTACATCCGCCAGACGTACGGCATAGCCGTCCATCGCCGCATTATCGAACCCCGGCACGTTCAGCGGCGAGACGATATCGCGTGCGGCAATACGGCCAAAACAGCGCACAAGCGGCAGCGTCTCAACATCGTGCAGTAGAGTAATCCGGTCAAGCATCTGCGAAAGTGCCGTCTCAAGCGGCATCAGTCCGGCGGTAAAATCCATGGTGGGCTCCTGCGGAGTAACAACGAAAGCGCTCATTATGGCAGAAAAGTGCGGCTAACTGTATGACCCGATGGGTGTACGCTTTACATCACAGTTGCGTCTTTCTATATTCAAAAATCATCTGAAGATTCGTCGACGATAATGATATTTATAGAAAAAGCAGCCAGCCAGGCTGATGGGTGATGCGAAATGAGTAAAGCGGTTATCGCAATTCATGGCGGTGCCGGGGCAATCACCCGTGCACAGCTCAGTCCCGAGCAGGAGAAGCGTTATATTGACGCGCTGAACGCCATTGTGGAAACAGGCCAGCGGATGCTGGAAGCGGGCGACAGCGCGCTGGACGTGGTGACCGAAGCGGTGCGTCTGCTGGAGGAGTGCCCGCTGTTTAATGCTGGCATTGGCTCGGTCTTTACGCGCGATGAAACGCACGAACTGGATGCCTGCGTGATGGACGGCGTCACCCTGAAAGCGGGGGCGGTGGCGGGCGTCAGCCGTCTGCGTAATCCGGTGCTGGCCGCGCGTCTGGTGATGGATCACAGCCCGCATGTGCTGATGACCGGCGCAGGGGCGGAGAAATTTGCCGTCGAGCACGGGATGGACACGGTCTCGCCCGATCTTTTTTCCACCGAGGAGCGTTACCGGCAACTGCTGGAGGCCCGTACAGCGGGGATGACGCAGCTGGACCATGCCGCGCCGCTCGATGAACGCAGCAAAATGGGCACGGTAGGCGCGGTGGCGCTGGATAAAGCCGGTAACCTCGCCGCCGCGACGTCGACAGGCGGTATGACTAACAAGCTTCCCGGACGCGTCGGCGACAGTCCGCTTCCGGGGGCCGGGTGTTATGCCAATAACGCCACGGCGGCGGTGTCGTGCACCGGCACCGGCGAAGTGTTTATCCGCGCGCTGGCGGCCTACGACATTACCGCGCTGATGGATTACGGCGGATTAAGCCTGAGCGAGGCCTGCGAGCGGGTAGTGATGGAGAAACTCCCCGCGCTGGGCGGCGCGGGAGGCTTAATTGCGGTGGATCGGGAAGGCAACGTGGCGCTGCCGTTCAACAGTGAAGGGATGTACCGGGCGTGGGGGTATGCCGGCGATGCGCCCAGCACAGGAATTTATCGTGAATAAGGGGGCATAGCGTGCCGCACCGTGAAGAGCTGGACAACTGCGAAGTGCTGGCTGTCCACCAACTGAATATTGCCTTTCAGGAAGAGCGGCAGTTTATCCCGGCAGTCCAGCACCTGTCGTTTTCGCTCAATCGTGGCGAAACGCTGGCGATTGTAGGCGAGTCCGGATCCGGTAAATCCGTTACCGCGCTGGCGCTGATGCGTCTGCTAGAGCAGACGGGCGGGCAGGTCACCAGCGAGCGGATGCTGTTGCGCCGTCGCAACCGTCAGGTTATCGATCTCAATGAGCTGAGCGGGTCCCAGATGCAGGGGGTACGCGGGGCAGATATTGCGATGATTTTTCAGGAGCCGATGACCTCCCTGAACCCGGTTTTCCCGGTGGGTGAGCAGATTGCCGAATCTATCCGCCTCCATCAGGGACTGAGCGGTGATGAGGCGCTCAACGAAGCGAAACGGATGCTGGAGCTGGTACGTATCCCGGAGGCGCACGCAATTTTGTCCCGCTACCCGCATCAGCTTTCCGGCGGCATGCGCCAGCGGGTGATGATTGCGATGGCGCTGTCGTGCCGTCCGGCGGTGCTCATTGCGGACGAACCCACCACGGCGCTGGATGTCACCATTCAGGCCCAGATCCTGCAACTGATTAAGGTGTTGCAACAGGAGATGGAGATGGGGGTGATTTTCATCACCCACGATATGGGGGTGGTGGCGGATATTGCCGACCGGGTGCTGGTTATGCATCAGGGCAATGCCGTCGAAACCGGTACGGTGGAGCAGGTCTTTCATGCGCCCGTGCATCCTTATACCAAAGCGCTACTGGCGGCGGTTCCGCGTCTCGGCGCCATGAATGGCAGTGATTTTCCGCGCCGCTTTCCGCTGTTCTCCCAGACCGAACTGGGCCAGCAGGAAGACGAAACCGAGCAGAATACGGTGGTTCCCGGCAGGCCAATCCTCGAAGTGCGTGACCTGGTGACCCGTTTCCCGCTGCGTAGCGGGGTCCTCAATCGCGTGAAGCGCGAAGTGCATGCGGTTGAAAACGTCAGTTTTGATCTCTGGCCGGGCGAAACGCTGGCACTGGTGGGGGAGTCCGGCTGCGGTAAATCCACCACCGGGCGGGCGCTGCTCAGGCTGGTGGAGTCGCAGGAGGGGAGCATCACCTTCAACGGTGAGCGCATCGACACCCTCCCTAACAGTAACTTGCAGGCGGTGCGCCGGGATATTCAGTTTATATTCCAGGATCCTTATGCGTCGCTCGATCCGCGCCATACGGTGGGGTACTCGATTATGGAGCCGCTGCGGGTGCATAACCTGCTCGACGGTGAAGCCGCACAGCGCCGTGTCGCGTGGCTGCTGGAGCGCGTGGGCCTGAAGCCGGAGCATGCCTGGCGTTATCCGCACGAATTTTCTGGCGGTCAGCGGCAGCGCATCTGTATTGCGCGGGCATTGGCCCTGAATCCAAAAGTGGTGATTGCGGATGAGTCCGTTTCCGCGCTGGATGTCTCCATCCGCGCGCAAATCATCAATCTCCTGCTCGATTTACAGCGGGATTTAGGCATCGCGTTTCTGTTTATCTCCCACGATATGGCGGTGGTGGAGCGGATCAGCCATCGCGTGGCGGTGATGTACATGGGACAGATTGTTGAAATCGGCCCCCGTCGGGCGGTGTTTGAAAACCCGCAGCATCCGTACACCCGCAAGCTGATGGCCGCCGTACCGGTTGCCGATCCTGAGCATCGCCACGCCCAGCGCGTGCTGTTGCAGGACGAAATGCCGAGCAATATTCGTAAACGGGGCGAAACCCTGGAGCGCGTGGCGCTGCGTGAGGTGGGACCCGGTCATTTTGTCGCACCGCCGCGTCAGGACAATGCATTCTCGCGGTTATAACTTACAACAGGCAGGAGAACACAATGGTTCCTTTTGTTGCTCGTAAATGGCTGCTGGCCGCGAGCGTGATGGCTGCGCTGGCTGCCGCTCCCGCGTTCGCGGCGAAAGACGTGGTGGTGGCGGTGGGGTCAAACTTCACGACGCTGGATCCGTATGATGCTAACGACACCCTTTCTCAGGCGGTGGCAAAATCCTTCTACCAGGGGCTGTTCGGCCTGGACCGTGAGATGAAGCTGAAAAACGTGCTGGCGGAAGGGTATACCGTGTCGGACGACGGGCTGATCTATACCGTTAAGCTCCGTACCGGCGTGAAGTTTCAGGATGGCACCGACTTCAACGCCGAGGCGGTTAAGGTCAACCTGGACCGTGCCAGCAACCCGGAAAACGGTCTGAAGCGCTATAACCTGTATAAAAATATCGCCCGTACCGAGGTGATTGACCCGGCGACGGTGAAGATCACCCTCAAAGAGCCGTTCTCGGCGTTTATCAATATCCTGGCGCATCCGGCGACGGCAATGATTTCGCCCGCTGCCCTGAAAAAATATGGCAAAGAGATTGGCTTCCACCCGGTGGGGACCGGACCGTACGAACTGCTTACCTGGAATCAGACCGATTTTGTGAAGGTGAAAAAATTCGCCGGATACTGGCAGCAGGGACTGCCGAAGCTGGATACCCTCACCTGGCGTCCGGTCGTGGACAACAATACCCGCGCCGCGATGCTGCAAACCGGCGAAGCGCAGTTTGCCTTCCCGATCCCGTACGAACAGGCGGCGCTGCTGGCGAAAAACAGCAAGCTGGAACTGGTGGCCAGCCCGTCGATTATGCAGCGCTACATCAGCATGAACGTCACGCAGAAACCGTTTGATAACCCGAAGGTGCGTGAAGCCATCAACTACGCCATTAACCGCCAGGCGCTGGTGAAGGTGGCCTTTGCCGGCTACGCCACGCCCGCGACGGGCGTGATGCCGCCCACCATCGAGTACGCGCAGAGCTATCAGCCATGGCCGTACGATCCGGCGAAAGCGCGGGAGCTGCTGAAAGAAGCGGGCTATCCGAACGGCTTTAGCACCACGCTGTGGTCGTCGCATAACCACAGTACCGCGCAAAAGGTGCTGCAATTTACCCAGCAGCAGCTGGCGCAGGTGGGCATTAAAGCTAGGGTCACGGCGATGGATGCCGGACAGCGAGCGGCGGAAGTGGAAGGCAAAGGGCAGAAAGAGAGCGGCGTGCGGATGTTCTACACCGGCTGGACGGCTTCAACCGGTGAAGCAGACTGGTCGCTGTCGCCGCTGTTTGCTTCCCAGAACTGGCCGCCAACGCTGTTCAACACCGCGTTTTACAGTAATCCGCAGGTGGATAAGGATCTGGCGGATGCCCTGAAAACCACCAAACCGGAAGAGAAAGCGCGCCTGTACAAAGAGGCGCAGGACATTATCTGGAAAGAGTCGCCGTGGGTGCCGCTGGTGGTGGAAAAACTGGTCTCAGCCCACAACAAAGCGCTGACCGGTTTTTACATCATGCCGGATACGGGCTTTAGCTTTGATGACGCGGATTTAAAATAAAACTCATGCTGAATTATGTTTGTAAACGTCTGCTGGGGCTTATCCCGACGCTGCTGATTGTGGCCGTGCTGGTGTTTTTGTTTGTCCACATGCTGCCCGGCGATCCGGCGCGTTTGATTGCCGGACCGGAAGCAGATGCGACGGTTATTGAACTGGTACGTAAGCAGCTCGGTCTTGACCAGCCGCTGTACAGGCAATTTCTGCGTTACATTGGCAACGTCCTTCAGGGCGATTTTGGCATTTCAATGGTGTCGCGTCGTCCGGTATCGGAAGAGATTGCCAGCCGCTTTATGCCCACCTTCTGGTTAACGATTGCCAGTATGAGCTGGGCGGTTGTGTTTGGCCTGGGCGCGGGCATTGTCGCCGCCGTCTGGCGCAACCGCTGGCCGGATAAGCTCGGTATGGCGCTGGCGGTCACCGGCATCTCTTTCCCGGCGTTTGCGCTGGGCATGCTGCTGATGCAGATTTTCTCCGTCGAGCTGGGCTGGCTGCCGACCGTCGGGGCCGACACCTGGAAGCACTACATTTTGCCCTCCATGACGCTTGGCGCGGCGGTTGCGGCGGTAATGGCCCGCTTTACCCGCGCCTCGTTTGTCGACGTGCTGAGCGAAGATTATATTCGCACCGCGCGGGCAAAAGGGGTGAGCGAGAAATGGGTCATTCTGAAGCACGGTTTTCGTAACGCGATGATCCCGGTGGTGACGATGATGGGGCTTCAGTTTGGTTTTCTGCTGGGCGGCTCTATCGTGGTGGAAAAGGTCTTTAACTGGCCGGGGCTGGGGCGCTTGCTCGTCGATTCGGTAGACATGCGCGACTATCCGGTAATTCAGGCAGAAGTCCTGCTTTTCTCGCTGGAGTTTATTCTTATCAACTTAGTGGTGGACGTGCTGTACGCCGCCATTAACCCGGCCATCAGGTATAAGTAAGATGCGATTGTTGAACTGGCGGCGTCAGGCCGTTTTGAACGCGATGCCGGGGATCAGGCCGGACCATATTCGCACCCCGTGGGGGGAATTCTGGCGGCGATTCCGTCGTCAGCCCGTCGCTATGGTTGCCGGGTTGTTTGTGTTGCTACTGATCCTGGTGGCGATCGTCGCCCCCTGGATAGCCCCGTTTGATGCGGAAAACTACTTTGACTACGACCGCCTGAACGACGGACCGTCGATGATGCACTGGTTTGGCGTGGACTCGCTCGGGCGCGATATTTTCAGCCGCGTGCTGGTCGGGGCGCAGATCTCGCTGGCGGCCGGGGTCTTCGCGGTGCTGATGGGCGCAGCAATTGGCACCGTGCTGGGGCTGGTGGCCGGGTACTACGAAGGCTGGTGGGACCGCATCATCATGCGCATCTGCGACGTGCTGTTTGCCTTTCCCGGTATTCTGCTGGCGATTGCCGTGGTAGCGGTGATGGGCAGCGGCATGGCGAACGTCATCATCGCCGTGGCGGTATTCTCGATTCCCGCTTTCGCGCGCCTGGTGCGCGGCAACACGCTGGTACTCAAGCAGCAAACCTTTATCGAGTCGGCGCGCAGCATGGGGGCCAGCGATGCCACCATCCTGTTTAGCCATATTCTGCCGGGAACGGTGTCGTCTATCGTGGTCTATTTCACCATGCGCATAGGCGTGTCGATTATCTCGGCGGCGAGCCTGTCGTTTCTGGGGTTAGGGGCACAGCCACCGACGCCGGAGTGGGGCGCGATGCTGAACGAGGCGCGGGCGGATATGGTGATTGCCCCGCACGTGGCGATTTTCCCGAGCCTGGCGATTTTCCTGACCGTGTTGGCGTTTAATCTGCTGGGGGATGGGCTGCGCGACGCGCTGGATCCGAGGATAAAGGGGTAGTGTTTTGTTGGACCTTGCCCCTCACCCTAACCCTCTCCCCAGAGGGGAGAGGGAACTTTAACACCCTTTCCCCTCTGGGGAGAGGGCCGGGGTGAGGGGGATGAAAGTTAATTAAATCCGGCTACCCCACAAATCATACTCGTCGGCGTTTTCAACCTTAACGCGAATGATGTCGCCCGGCTTGACGTTGGTTTCCCCGTTCAGGTACACCGCGCCGTCGATCTCAGGCGCATCCGCCATGCTGCGGCCAATCGCCCCTTCTTCGTCCACTTCGTCGATAATGACCAGAATTTCGCGGCCCACTTTCTCCTGCAAGCGTTCGGCGGAGATCTGCTGTTGCAGCTGCATAAAGCGGTTCCAGCGCTCCTCTTTTACCTCTTCCGGTACCTGGTCCGCCAGTTCGTTGGCGGTTGCGCCTTCAACCGGGCTGTACTTGAAGCAGCCCACGCGGTCCAGACGCGCTTCTTTCAGGAAGTCGAGCAGCATCTGGAAGTCTTCTTCGGTTTCACCCGGGAAGCCGACAATGAAGGTCGAACGCAGGGTCAGATCCGGGCAGATCTCACGCCACTGTTTGATGCGCGCCAGCTGGCGGTCAACGGATCCAGGACGCTTCATCAGCTTCAGAATGCGCGGGCTGGCGTGTTGCAGCGGGATATCCAGATACGGCAGGATTTTGCCTTCCGCCATCAGCGGGATCACATCGTCAACGTGCGGGTAAGGGTAGACGTAATGAAGACGCGTCCAGATCCCGAGCTTAGCCAGTTGCTCGCACAGGCCGACCATGCTGGTTTTCACCGGCTCGCCGTTATAGAAACCGGAGCGGTGTTTGACGTCCACGCCGTAGGCGGAGGTGTCCTGGGAGATGACCAGCAACTCCTTCACGCCCGCATCGGCCAGGCGTTTGGCTTCTGCCAGCACTTCGCCAATTGGACGGCTCACCAGATCGCCACGCATCGACGGGATGATGCAGAAGGTGCAGCGATGGTTGCAGCCTTCGGAAATTTTCAGGTACGCGTAGTGGCGCGGCGTCAGCTTCACGCCCTGTTCCGGCACCAGGCTCAGGAACGGGTTGTGCTTTGGTTTTGGTACGTAGTGATGAACGTGTTCCAGCACCTGCTCGTAGCTGTGCGGGCCGGTGATCTCCAGCACTTTCGGGTGCACTTCGCGGATCTGATCCACTTTCGCGCCCAGACAGCCGGTCACAATCACTTTGCCGTTTTCCGTGAGGGCTTCACCGATGGCTTCCAGTGACTCCTGGACCGCGCTGTCGATGAACCCGCAGGTGTTGACGATCACCATGTCGGCGTTGTCGTAGCTTGGCACCACGTCATAGCCTTCAGTGCGAAGTTCAGTGAGGATGCGTTCGGAATCCACCAGGTTCTTCGGGCAGCCCAGGGAGACAAAGCCGATTTTCGGCGGGTGCGTAACATTGCTCATAGGTTAAAAATTCATCAATTATGGAGTTATCAGGGCGGGATTTTACAGCGTATCGCGGGGGATTTATACACTCTTAGTGGCTCAGTTGATCCGGGCAATCGTTGTAACATTGTAAAGAATGTTAATCAGTTATCGTTTATTGATCTCAGGCATTACATTGTACAAAAAATGACCTTATTCTTAATAAGGTAACATGGCTGACAGAGGAGGAAATAGCATGTCCGTTGACAGACTGAAACGCGATCTGCTTAACAAGCTGATCAACGCCCGAATCGACCTGGCTGCATATCTGCAACTGCGCAAGGCGAAAGGGTATATGTCAGTCAGCGAAAGCGAAAATCTGCGTGATAACTTCTTTGAACTTTGCAATTTCATGCGTGAAAAAGCACCCATTCTGAAAGCGCACTACGCTGAAAGCGAGGTAGTGGCGCTGCGCCGTGCCGCCGAGGTGCTCTCCATCGCCGGGGTCTGTTTGATGAATGGACGTCACGACTGCCCGAATTTTATTGCCGTTAACGCGGAGAAGCTTGAAAACTGCCTGACCACGCTCGCGCTTTGCATCATGTGTCTGAACAAGCCGGAAACGCTTGCCCACCACTGACCCCCGGGGGAGGCAACTCCCCCTTCTGATTAAGCTTTTGTAAAAGTGGTAACGCACCCGGGAACAGTGGCTAATCTTTAAGCCATATGTCGATAAAGGAGTGCGTTATGCCTCGATCCTCGCTGATTTTCCTTCCTGTGCTGTTATTCCCGCTTTCGCTGCTTGCGGCGCCCGAGTCGGTTAAGGTTGACGTGCTACAGACAAAACTGGATCACCCCTGGTCGCTGGCGTTTCTGCCAGACAATAAGGGGCTGCTGATCACCCTAAAAGACGGGCAGCTTAAGCACTGGCAGGCAGGGAAAGGGCTATCCGATCCGATTGTTGGCGTGCCGAAAGTATGGGCGAGCGGCCAGGGCGGACTGCTGGACGTCGCGCTGGCCCCGGATTTCGCACAGTCACGGCGGGTCTGGCTCAGTTTCGCCGAGGCAGGCAAGGATGGCAAAGCAGGTACCGCGGTGGGCTACGGGCGCTTGAGCGATGACCTGTCGCGCATTGAGGGCTTCCAGGTGGTGTTCCGACAGATGCCGAAACTCTCTACCGGCAACCACTTTGGCGGACGGCTGGTGTTTGACGGTAAAGGCCATCTCTTTATTGGCTTAGGTGAAAACAACCAGCGCCCGACGGCGCAGGATCTGGATAAGCTTCAGGGCAAGGTGGTACGCCTGACGGAAGACGGGAAAGTGCCGCCGGATAACCCGTTTGTGAACACCGCCGGTGCGCGCCCTGAAATCTGGTCTTATGGTATCCGCAATCCCCAGGGGATGGCGATGAACCCGTGGAGTGACACGCTGTGGCTCAACGAACACGGTCCGCGCGGCGGGGATGAGATCAACATTCCTGAAAAGGGAAAAAACTACGGCTGGCCGGTGGCGACGCACGGGATCAATTACAGCGGCCTGAAAATCCCGGAAGCAAAAGGCGAGCACGTTGAAGGCACCGAAAAACCGCTGTTTGTCTGGAAAGTGTCGCCCGCCGTCAGCGGCATGGCGTTCTACAACAGCGACGTCTTCCCGCAGTGGAAAAACAAGCTGTTTATCGGCGCGCTGAAGGAGAAAGACGTCATCGTACTGAGCGTAAACGGCAATACCGTGACCGAGGACGGACGCATTCTGGGGGATAAAGATCAGCGTATTCGCGATGTGCGCGTCGGGCCGGATGGCTATCTGTACGTGCTGACCGACGAGACGGACGGGCAACTGTTGAAAGTCAGCCCGTCCGGGTCGTAATCAAGTCACCGGGATCATCACCACGTTGCGATACGCCGGGCGCTCGCTGAGTTGCTGGATCCAGCGCTCCAGGTGAGGGCGCGGAGTCCAGCTGAGACCCATGTTGGTGAGGTTCCAGACGAAGGGGGCGACGGCGATATCACCCACGCCGAACGTCTCACCGGAGAACCAGGTGTGCTTCGCCAGTTCGTCGTCCATCATCGCGAACAGGGATTCGCAGGCGTCCTGGGCGGCATGAATGGCGGGATAATCACGATCGGCTTCCGGCGTGCGGATCAGCCCCATCAGGATCACGCGGTGCGTGGGGGAAAGCGTCTGGTTTGCCCAGTCCATCCATTTTTCGCCCTGGGCGCGCTGGGCCGGATTTTCAACCCACAGCCGACCCTGGCCGTACTGTGCGGCAAGATAACGCACGATGGTATTGGACTCCCACAGCGTGGCGTCTGTCTCGTCATCGCGCAGCAACGGCACCAGCCCGTTGGGGTTCATCGCCAGATAGTCAGCGTCTTTATTCACCCCGAACGCCATTCCAGCCATAATTTGATTGAACGGTAAATCCAGCTCCTCCAGCGTCCAGAGCACTTTCTTCACGTTGGTCGAATTGTTCCTGCCCCACAGCGTAATCATATTTACTCCCGATGAGATGTGAATCCGAGTCAGCTTTTCGTCATGGTGAGATAAACCTAACAATTACGCAACAGATGCTAAAAAAAACGCCGCAATCAAAGCGTATCTGAATGTTATTGCATAAACTTTAAAAACTTTACCTGGAACAGGTTTCTTTGAACGCTGTAGTGCGCTATTACTCATCGCTTCTTGCGACACGGTGATTGTGACGTGATTTTTAGAATGGACACTCGGGTGGCATTTATGACGCAAAAAACTTCTTCTCTGCGCAGCCTGGCGGCAGGCTCGGCGCTGCTTTTCCTTTTTGCCCCAACGCTCCATGCGGCGGAACAGACAGCGCCCGAAGCGCCGCCTGTCGATGCGCGCGCCTGGATCCTGATGGATTACGCCAGCGGGAAAGTGCTGGCGGAAGGTAACGCCGACGAAAAACTTGACCCGGCGAGCCTGACGAAAATTATGACCAGCTATGTGGTCGGCCAGGCGTTGAAAGCGGGCAAAATCAAGCTGGATGATATGGTCACCGTCGGCAAAGATGCCTGGGCGACCGGTAACCCGGCGCTGCGCGGCTCGTCCGTGATGTTCCTCAAACCTGGCGACCAGGTCTCCGTTTCCGATCTGAATAAAGGGGTCATTATTCAGTCGGGAAATGATGCCTGTATTGCGCTGGCCGATTACGTCGCGGGCAGTCAGGACTCATTTATTGGGCTGATGAATGGCTACGCGCAAAAACTGGGCCTGACCAACACCACCTTCAAAACCGTTCACGGCCTGGATGCGCCGGGTCAGTTCAGTACCGCGCGCGATATGGCGCTGCTGGGCAAAGCGCTGATCCATGACGTGCCGGATGAGTACGCCATCCATAAAGAGAAAGAGTTTACCTTCAACAATATCCGCCAGCCTAACCGTAACCGTCTGCTCTGGAGCAGTAACGTTAACGTGGACGGTATGAAAACGGGGACCACCGCCGGGGCCGGATACAACCTGGTGGCTTCCGCGACGCAGGGCGATATGCGCCTGATCTCGGTGGTGCTGGGGACGAAAACCGATCGCATTCGCTTTAACGAATCCGAAAAACTGCTGACCTGGGGTTTCCGCTTCTTTGAAACCGTCACGCCGATTAAGCCGGACGCCACCTTCGTCAGCCAGCGCGTCTGGTTTGGTGATAAAAGCGAAGTGAACCTGGGGGCTGGTGAAGCGGGTTCCGTCACCATTCCTCGCGGGCAGCTGAAAAACCTGAAAGCCAGCTATACCCTGACCGAGCCACAGCTCACCGCACCGCTGAAAAAAGGCCAGGTCGTCGGGACGATAGATTTCCAGCTTAACGGCAAATCCATTGAGCAGCGTCCGCTGGTGGTGATGGAAGCGGTGGAAGAGGGCGGCTTCTTCAGCCGGATATGGGACTTTGTGTTAATGAAATTCCACGGCTGGTTTGGTAGCTGGTTCAGCTAGGTTTTGCCGGGTGGCGCTGCGCTTACCCGGCCTACGTTCGAGCCGTTGTAGGCCGGGTAAGGCGAAGCCGCCACCCGGCATAATCTCAATACATCAACTTCACCTGCTGCGCTTTCGCATATGCCACCAGCTCATCATCCGGGCGGCAATCGCTGACGATGGCGTCAAAGCGCGACAGTTCTCCCATCCTTGCCGGACGGACCTTGCCAAATTTACTGTGATCCACCACCAGCACGTGCTGCTGCGCGGCGTTGAGTGCCCACTGTTTCACTGGTAACTCTTCAAGATTGAAACAGGTTGCCCCCTGCTTCACGTTCACGCCTGCCGCCGAGTAAAAGGCAATATCCGGGCATAAATTGCTCAACGTGTCCTGAATATTCAGCGGCTTGAAGATGGCGTTGCTGGCATGAAACTCGCCGCCACACAAAATCACCCGGCACGCGGGTTTCTCCTGCAAGGCCAGAAAAGTGTTTAGCGAATAGCAGACGGCGGTAAAGGGAACGGTGCTGTCGATGGCCTCGATGATCCACGGGGTGGTCGTACCGCAGTCAAAAAAGAGCGTTTGATGCGGCTGCACCAGCGAGGCGGCGAGCCGCGCGGCTTTGCGCTTCTCTTCCACCAGACGCGTTTTTTGATCGCTTAACAGATAATGGCTGGCGCTGCGCGGTTCGAGGACGATATACCCGCCAAGCAGGACAACGGGGGCGCTGTCGCTGTTCAGATCGCGACGAATGGTCATTTCAGACACGCCAAGCAGGGTAGCGGCTTCCTTAAGATGCAGCTTATCGCTGCGCTTCAGCGCCTGAAGCAGCTGAGCAATGCGGTCATCGCGACGTGTTTCCATAGATCCTCGGGCTAAAAAAGTGAGCCCCCGCAGGGCGGGGGCTCAAGTGTAACCTGACGGACCGGGGTTAGTCACGTATCCAGCCTTTGCGGATCGGGAGGGCAAACAGAATGCGATAGGCCTGTGATAATCCACGATAAAGCGCCGGACCAAACAGGCTCCACAGGATGGCTGCGCTGACGCAGCCCATCAGCCCTACCAGGAAACCGCCGACCATATCCAGCGGCCAGTGCACGCCCAGGTAGACGCGGGACCAGGCGATGGCGACCGCGACCCCCATCAGCACCACGCCGGACCACAGGCGATGCCAGAACAGGAAGGCCAGCGCAAAGGTGAAGATCACCGTGCCGTGATCGCTCGGGAACGAGTCATCCGGCGCATGGTGCAGGAAGTTATAACCGACGCGATCGACAAACGGACGATCGTGCGGAAAGGCGTGGCCCAGCACGTAGCTTGCCAGCACGCTGACGCCGATTGCCATCGCCATTTTGATCACCAGATGGCGCTGGGCAGTGACCTGCTTGCGCGGCCCCCATAGCCAGAGGATCACGGCCAGCGCCGGGACAATGCTGATCACATCTTTCGCAATAAAGGTGGCGAGATCAATCATCCATTCCGGTGACGACGGCGTGGCGTTGAGCAGGTAAAACAGTTCGTAGTTCAGATTTTCTAACATAATCTCGTTACTCTTTAGCAAACCAGGTGGAAACCAGCCCGTAAACCAGCACCTGGGAAAACCAGACCCACCACCCGGCCCACAGGTTGTGAGAGAAAAAATGTGCCCCGCGCATGACCTGCCCGAAGCCCATCAAAAGGCCCATCACCGCACCCACCGCGACGAAGGTCCAGGCCAGGCGCGGACGTTCACGCCAGAAGGCAAAAAACAGCCCCATGACCATAAACCCGCTTGAGGCGTGGCCGCCGGGAAAGCAGCGTCCCGGTCCGCTGTCGGTCGGGATCGCACTGAACAGGGGATACGCAACGGCTTTGCCGCCATACTCCACCAGATCCCACGGACAGCTGTGGTGGCTTATGCTTTTCAGCACCCCCACCACCAGCGCACCCAGCCCCATCAGAAGCGCGGCCGTCACCAGCCGGGCATTGCGTCTGTAAGCGCCGTAAATCAGCGATGCGGCAGCCAGCGCAATGGCGATGTATTTCGCCAGTCGATGGTTCAGCAGATCCAGCAGCGGGTTTTGCTGGAGCGGAAAATGGTGCGTCGCCGCGTCATACCAGAAGCCGGTGATCCATCGGTCAAGTGATTCATCGCGCGAAAGCCAGGTAAAAAGCACCGCAAGGACGATCAGCACGAAAAGCTGATAACCATAAAAGCGGACGGGCAAACGGTAAAGGCGTTTTGTCTTGTTTGTCGGTAACTTAGATAATTCTGAAGGGCTGACGGCGTGTGTCATAGTTTCGGTCAATAACGTGAAATAGCACTATCATAGGGAGGACAACTTAAGGAAACCTTAAACGACAACGATAAGTGCCTTATTTCTGTGTTTTCACGTGATTGTGCTATCTCAGACAGCGGCAATTCATTACACTCATCGCGATTTTTTCATACTAAAGAGATTGCATGATAAACCGTTCTTCTTCCGGTAATCGTCTGGGTCGTCAGGCGTTACTTTTTCCTCTGTGTCTGGTGCTTTACGAATTCTCTACCTACATCGGCAACGACATGATCCAGCCAGGCATGCTGGCTGTGGTTGAGCAGTACAACGCAGGTATTGAATGGGTGCCAACCTCCATGACCGCCTATCTTGCGGGCGGTATGTTTTTACAGTGGCTGTTAGGGCCGCTGTCGGATCGTATTGGCCGCCGTCCGGTGATGCTGACGGGCGTGGTGTGGTTTATCGTCACCTGTCTCGCCACCCTGCTGGCGCAAAATATTGAGCAATTCACGCTGCTGCGCTTCCTTCAGGGCGTGAGCCTGTGCTTTATCGGCGCCGTGGGCTATGCCGCTATTCAGGAGTCGTTTGAGGAGGCGGTGTGTATCAAAATTACCGCGCTGATGGCAAACGTGGCGCTGATTGCGCCGCTTCTGGGGCCGCTGGTGGGCGCCGCATGGGTCCACGTTGCGCCGTGGGAAGGGATGTTCGTCCTCTTTGCCGCGCTCGCGGCGATCTCTTTCTTCGGCCTGCACCGGGCGATGCCGGAAACCGCCACCCGCCTGGGCGAAAAGCTCTCGCTTAAAGAGCTGGGGCGGGATTATAAGGCGGTGCTGAAAAACGGCCGTTTTGTCGCGGGCGCGCTGGCGACGGGCTTTGTCAGCCTGCCGCTGCTGGCGTGGATTGCCCAGTCGCCGGTTATTATCATCAGCGGCGAGCAGCTTAGCAGCTATGAGTATGGCCTGTTACAGGTGCCGATTTTTGGCGCGCTGATTATCGGTAACCTGGTGCTGGCGCGTCTGACGTCGCGTCGTACCGTGCGTTCGCTGATTATTATGGGCGGCTGGCCCATTGCGGCAGGGCTGATTATCGCGGCGGTGGCGACCGTAGCCTCGTCTCATGCGTACCTGTGGATGACGGCGGGGCTGAGCGTTTACGCGTTTGGTATTGGCGTGGCGAATGCCGGTCTGGTACGCCTGACGCTGTTTGCCAGTGAAATGAGTAAAGGCACGGTGTCCGCCGCGATGGGGATGCTGCAAATGCTGATTTTCACCGTCGGTATTGAGGTGAGCAAGCACGCCTATGCTTTCGGCGGCAACGGGCTGTTCAGCCTGTTCAATCTCGCAAACGGTGTGCTGTGGGTAGGGCTGATGGTGGTGTTCCTGAAGGACAAACGCGTCGGAAACGCCCTGCAACCGTAATCTTTATCCCTCTCCCCTTTGGGGAGAGGGCCTGGGTAAGGGGAGAGGACACCAGAGCGCACGGAATCAATTAAACGGCGCCTTCCCGTCCAGCACCTTATCAATCACGTCCAGCACCCCTTCGTCATTATTATTTGGCGCTTCATAGCGGGCCACCGCTTTAATATGCGGTCTGGCATTGGCCATCGCGAAGCCAAACCCAGCCTGTCGCAACATCTCCACGTCGTTACCGCTGTCGCCAAAGGCCACCACCTCGCTGTCGTCAATGCCCCAGCGCGCTTGCAGGATCCGCAGACCGTTAGCCTTGTGCACGCCGGGGATAATCAGGTCGATACTGCCGTGTCCCGTGGTCACCGGCACCATGATGTCGCCAAGCTTCTCATGCAGCAGCGCCTGAATGCGCGGTATTTCGTCATCAGAGACGTTAAGCCCGAACTTGAAGAAAATATCGTTGAGGTTGTCAAAGCTGCTGACGCTTTCAAGGCGGTGATAGTATTTCGCGGCGATCTCTTTAAAGAGGTCGTCATACGTTTTCAGCGTGTAGGCGCTGTTTTTTCCACAGGCAATGATTTCAATGCCGGGCACGTCGTTTAGCAGGGTGGCGACGGTCAGGAAGTGCTCTTTCGACAGCTCGCCGTTAAACACATCTTCGCCCGCATCCACCACCCAGCCGCCGTTTTCGGCGACGAAGGCGATTTCATGGGCGATCTCCGGGAAAAATGAGATCAGCTGGTAGTACTGGTTTCCGCTGGCGACCACAAAACGGATGCCTTGCGCTTTCATGCGCGCGTACTGCGCCAGAAAACGCGCGCGGTTATAGGTTTTTGCATCGCTCAGGAAGGAGCCATCCATGTCGACTGCAATCAGTTTAACGCTCATATCCCTTCTCCATTGACGTTGGTTCTGCTTCCGGTTTTGCCACCGCGCGCGCCACCAGGGCGGCAATAATCACTAACCCTAATACCACCAGCATCGCGCTGCGTAACCCGTAGTGCTCACCGAGGAACCCAAGCAGCGGTGGCCCCACCAGAAAAGCAAGGTAGCCCGTGGTCGCCACGACGCTTACGCGCGTCGGCGCATCCGGGCCGGTATCGCTGGCCGCGGAAATGGTCAGCGGGAAGCCAAGGGAGGCGCCCAGTCCCCACAGGATCACCGACACACCAGCAATCCAGTCCACATCCACAAAGATAATCATCGCGATGCCCAGCCCGCCCAGCAGGGCGCTGGCACGGACGACCGCCACGCGGCTGTAGCGGTCGATAAACCAGCCGCCGGTAAAACGTCCGACGGTCATACCGAGCGTAAACCCGGCGTAAATCAGCGAGCCGGAGGTGGGGCTAAATCCGTGCCCATCCACCATCAGCAACGGTAGCCAGTCGTTGGCGGAGCCTTCAGCAAATGCCATTGCAAGCACCACCACGCCAATCAGCATCAGCTGGAAATCACGATAGAAGGGCAATCCTTTTGCCGCAGATTTCTGTTCGTCCGAGGCGTTTTGTCCCGTACCGGCGGGAATGGCCCTGATGCCAGTGAGGATCGGGATAATGCAGACCAGCGCCGCCAGTAAAATGTGCACATTGGCCGCGATGCCCAGCGCCGTCAGCCCCATCCCCACGCCCGCGCCCGCCAGCGTGCCGAGACTGTAAAAGCCATGCATCATCGGCAGTACCGTTTTGTTCATCGCCTGTTCGACGGCGGCCCCTTCCACGTTAATGGCCACTTCAGCCGCACCAAAGCTGCCGCCAAACACCATCAGCCCAAGGGCAAACATCAGCGGCGAGGCGAACCACAGCGCCACGCTCAGACCGAGCATACCTGCTACTGCACAGCACATGGTGGTGCGGATCACCGCGCGCGTGCCAAAGCGCTTCACCAGCCAGGCCGAGCAGAGGATGCCGCTCATCGAGCCAATCGACAGACCAAACAGCACGATCCCCATCTCCGCCGTCGAGACGGACAGCGTATCGCGGATTGCCGGGGTACGCGTCGCCCAGGAAGCCATCAGCAGTCCGGGGATGAAGAAGAACATAAACAGCGCCCACATGCGCAGATGCAGGGCTTTGCGAGGAGAAGTTAGCGTCATTGGGATAAGCACCAGAAGTACAACAATAGCGACAACACTAGCAACTTTGTGTACATTTGTACATAAACCGGATGAGGATTTTATGAGCAGACCACCGAACGACCCTAACCGCCGCGAGAAGATACTCCAGGCGACGCTGGACACCATTGCTGAACACGGTATTCATGCCGTCACGCACCGCAAGATTGCCACCTGCGCAGGCGTGCCGCTGGGGTCGATGACCTACTATTTCGACGGGATGGAGTCGCTTCTGGAGGAGGCGTTCACGTGGTTTACGCAGCAGATGTCTCAGCAGTACCGGGATTTCTTCGCGGGGGTGACCGGGCGGGAGAGGGCGTGCGAGGCCATTACCACGCTGATCCACAGCTCCGCCGTGACCACGCCACACAATATGGCGCTGATGTATCAGTTGTACGCCTTTATGCACCGCAGCGCCGCGCTGAAAACGGTCATGCAGGACTGGATGAAGATGAGCCAGACTACGCTGGAGCAGTGGTTTGATCCGGCCACCGCCCGCGCGCTTGATGCGTTTATCGAAGGGATGACGCTGCATTTTGTGACCGATCGGGCGCCGTTATCCCGTGAGGAGATCCGGACGATGGTGGGGAGGATTGCGGGCGAGGATACCGTCTGATAGCGCTCGCCCAACTACGCCTACTGCCGGGAAATTTTTTTCCCGCTGGCGTCAACGACGACTTCACCATCTTCCTTCGTAAATGCCCCTTTTTGCGCGTCTGGAAGGATGTCGAGCACGACCTCAGAAGGGCGGCACAGACGGGTGCCCAGCGGCGTTACCACAATCGGACGGTTAATAAGAATAGGGTATTGCAGCATGAAATCGATAAGCTGGTCGTCGGTGAAAGGTCCCTGTGCAAGGCCCAGTTGCTCATAAGGTTCGACGTTTTTACGCAGCAGATCGCACACGGAAATCCCCATGTCTGCAATCAGCGTGGTCAGTTGATCGCGTGACGGCGGGTTTTCCAGATAGAGAATAATCTCTGGTTCCGTACCGCTGTTGCGGATCATCTCCAGCGTATTGCGCGACGTGCCGCAGGCGGGGTTGTGATAAATGGTGATGTGGCTCATATCAGTGACTCATAACGGTGTGAAGGAGAGACGTAGCCCCTGCCAAAAACATCTTTTGCTGCATTATATCTGTTTTTATGGATATGTTGTGGTCAGCACGAGCCAGGAATCCGGTTTTCATCTTCATGCACGTCTTTTCCCGCAGGCAGTTCCAACTGTTGTCGATAACGGTTGCCGCCCATGCAGGCATGTTGGGAGAGAGACGTTAGTGGATCCATTTATCCTCACAACGGTCGATAACTAGCCCGGATTCGCTGAGCAATGCCATATGGCGGAAGACCTTCGGCTGCGGCTTGATGATGGCGGGAGAGAAGCAGAGATTACGATATGACCTGGCGTATCATTAGTATGCCAGGTCATATTATGACGACGATATTTTATGCAACAACTAACTCATCATTATCTATAAATGCTGCGTTGCGCTCATTCTCAATAGCTAAAGATTCTCTGTATTCCTTTGCCTCTGCAAACATCGTCCAGTGTGCATCAATATTCATTTTTTGAATTGTAGATTTAATATCTTTAATACCAACATTAAAGAACTCTTTACGTGAATTAACTTTGTTTACCTGTTTATCATTAAAAACTTTATGAAGGTGATTTTCAAGCGAAGGGGCATCATCACTGTAGATCATTGCATGCACATCGAATGAGAATGGTACGCTGGCATCCCCAAGCTCACGAACTCGATCAAGTGGTTCAAGTCGGCGTGTCATTCCAATCTTATAAACGTTTTCGCCAAAGGAACCGATGTTACTTATCACATATACATGACCTGATCGTGTTTGCTGCGCCATCGAAATGGCTCGCTGGTTTTTGGCTTCAGCTTCTTCGTATTTAATTTGTAGTTCAGCTAGTTTCTCTTCGAGGGCTAAACGTTGTTCTTCACCTGCGAGCATCAGTTCTTTAGTCGCTTTCTCAATGGCCTGTTGAATTGCTTTTTCTTCTTTTTCAGCTTCTTTAATCGCTTTTTCGTACTCGCGACGCGCTTTCTCTTCTTCACGCAATTGCTCTTTGATTCGTCTTTGTTCTTCTTTTTCTTCAAGCATGATTTCATTTACAGCCACTCCCCATTTAAGCTCATTGAGACGGGCCTGTAAGTATATATCAGTAATCCTGGCGGATCTAAAAGCAGAGCCATTAAAATTCACAAGCTCAAAAGCATCTTTAATTTCTTGAGATAATTTACCATAATTGTTATGTTTAATTTTTGAAAGGGTGCTATCAACCTTTCCATTAAAAGCATCTAGTACAAATTTTATTGCGGTGTTTCGTCTGTTAGATTCGACATACTCACAGCTTGCCGCTTTGCTTGTTTTGATAAGAGACCTGGTTAACTCTTTGGTTTTTTGCAGTTCTTTCCCCGCATCAGTAAATTCATAATTGTCTGCTAGCTCGTCCAAAACGCTTCTATTTGGAATTATCCATTCATCACCGTATCCTTCAATTTTATTTTTCATTGACTTAGCCACAGCCTGGTAAGTCTCCGCGAACTCTTTCGCCTCATATGCAGAACCGGCGATTTGTTTTGCTCGGTTCTCTGCATCTGTGATTATGTTAACGGCATTATCGTTTGCATTGGATATCAGCTCGTCGGCTCTACTATTAGCATTATCTAATTTTTCTTTGGCTTTTAATCGAGCGTTACGGGCTTCTTTAGTGATGATGGTGGCTTCATTGTTGGCATTGCTAATTGTTAATCGGGCATGGTTATTTGCTTCTAAAATAACGCTTGAGGCTTTAAGTTGCGCTTCATTAATTTTATTTGTCGCAATAGAATCCGCGGTTTTAATTTTTTTCTCAGCTTCGAGAACTGCGCTATGCAACTCCTCATACTGCCACAGCGAAGCTGCTTTTCCTTCCAGTTCAGAGTGTTCTCGAATAGCCTGCGCTAAACGTTCCTGGTTTTCACTTAGTTCATGCGAAAGAGTGATGTTTTGATGGTTCAGCTTTTCAACTTCCACCTTATGCTGTTTGTTCTTCTTGAGCAGAATGACAGCCAGTATTGGGGCGGATAAGGCTAATAGTAAAACCACAACGAGAAATAAATCCATTTCAAAATCCTTTAATTCTAACAGTGTTAAACTAGAATGCTCCATAGTATGCAGCAAGTTTAAAATTTGAAAAATTAGCCCAAAACGTTTCTGATATATAAATATTGAACGTGGTTTTTGGGACAGTTAGTCTAACAGAAAAGATTCCAATTTTTTTGATCAAACAGTGCCCAATCGACTTATTTATGTTGGTTATTTGATGTTCAGTGAAACGACTTTAACGTATTGTGCTCTCCTTAAGTGAAACACTGAGTATGCGGGTAGATATCTAAAAATAAATGTCACACCTATACGATATACTTTAAGTAAACTCATACCCTGCGGGTACATTCCCCCTTGTACAAACACCATTAATGTTTGCATACTAGGTGACAGTTTAGAATGATAGGTTGCACAATCATACATTAATGAAGCATAAACATATGTTTGCTTTTGGCGTCACCTACAAAAATCCAGCGCATACAATCTCACCCGAAAATTGCATGAATAATCAGTCTAATGATTTTGATAGGCAAGTTGCACTGGAGATCTATCATGTCACTGCGCTGCCAATCTCCTTCTGAAACCTCTCTCATCAGCAATCTCCATCAATCTTGCCTGCGCAGCAGCCTTACTTCGCATTCCTGAAAGCGTCATTTTAAAGTCATGAGCATTTCCTTGGATATTCAATGGTAAGGAAAGCGATGCGATCAGCGTGTCTTCAAGTTTCCAGGGCGCTTCAGCAGGGAACCAGTGAACTTTGGCATTGTTTTCCATCCAGACATCAAGCCACTGCTCGCCTGGATGCGTAAATGTCATTCTGGAGCCAGATCCAACGCGGCGCAGGGGGAAACTACTTACACTGCTTAATAGCACGCCAAGTGTGCGCCTAAGTGTGGAGCCAGCTGCATTACCGCTGTAATGCGTTTTGATACGTGTTCTTAAATTTGAACGGCTGTTAGGTTTCCCTCGTTGGTCGGGTGAAATACCTACATAAAGCAGCGTGTACGCGGCATAGGTAATACAGCCATCGGTCGGCACACCTGGCGGTATTTCCTTGAACCACCAGAAGTAGACACCATTCACTGGCGGAACTGGTGATGGTTTACCCATTACTTCCACTCGACTGTAGATTTTCTCGGGATAAAAATCGAACATGTGGCTTTCCTTACTGACCTTTTTCCTGATTTTATTCATTTGCTGCCTGAGTGCGATGGTTTTCTTGAGCAAGAAAGGGAAAAGAGTGAGGGGAAGTGCATTTTGTTCAGAAAGGCATTCGTGCTAGCGCACAACATAAGAAAGCGGGGTTGTAATTAGTTGATTTTCTGAATCATAGAATTTCAGACAACAAAAAACCCATCAACCTTGAACCAAAACGGCGGGGTTGATGGGCTCCACAAATTGGGGACATCAAAGAAAAGCAGTGGCACTAGTTATGACTGCACCCTGCGAAAAAAGTTCTGCGCGTAACGAAAATTTTTTGCGTCACACGCAAACTTGAGATTTATCCGAGTCCTGGCCAGATGATGATGATCAACGTACCCGCCAGCGTCAGCAGCACGTTGGCGATCGCGTACGTGCCTGCATAGCCCAGCGCCGGGATATTGCTGCGCGCGGTATCGCTGATGATCTCCATCGCCGGTGCGCAGGTGCGCGCCCCCATCATCGCGCCGAAGAGCAGGGCGCGGTTCATGCGCAGCACGTAGGCGCCGAACAGGAAGCAGATCACCACCGGTACCAGGCTGACGATAAGTCCGGAAACCAACATCTGCCAGCCGACAGCGCCCAGACCGTTGCCAATACCACTCCCGGCGCTTAAGCCGACACCCGCCATAAAGACCATCAGACCGAACTCTTTCACCATGTTCAGCGCCCCCTGAGGGATATAGCCGAACGTGGGATGGTTCGCTCGCAGGAAGCCCAGCATGATCCCCGCGAACAGCAGACCGGCTGCGTTACCGATGCCGAAGCTAAAGTTGCTGAACTGGAAGGTGATCATCCCGATCATCAGGCCGACAATAAAGAAGGCGCAGAAGGCTAACAGGTCCGTCACCTGGCTGTGGATCGAGATAAAGCCGATACGGTCGGCAACGGTTTTAACACGTCTGGCATCGCCGCTGACCTGCAACACGTCGCCTTTATTGAGCACCACGTTATCGTCGATAGGCATTTCAATCTGGCTGCGGATCACGCGGTTAAGGAAACATCCGTGGTCGGTCAGCTTCAGTTGTGCCAGACGGCGGCCCACGGCGTTGTGGTTTTTCACCACAATCTCTTCGGTGACGATACGCATGTCCAGCAGGTCGCGGTCGAACACCTCTTTCCCGTTGCGGAAGCTCGGATCGAGACGCGCGTGGGCATCCGGGTAGCCGACAAGGGCAATGTCATCGCCCATCTGGAGCACTGCGTCACCGTCCGGGTTCGCCAGAATGCCGTTACGACGGATACGTTCGATATAGCAGCCAGTCTGACGGTAAATCCCCAGCTCGCGCAGGTTTTTCCCGTCGGTCCAGGCAACCAGTTCCGGCCCGACGCGGTAGGCGCGGATCACCGGCAGGTACACTTTACGTTTGGAGTCCGTGTCCAGACCGCGCTCGCGGGCGATGGTCTGTGCGCTGGTCTGGAGATCCTGATGCTGGAGTTTTGGCAGATAGCGCGCGCCCACAATCAGGCTCACCAGACCAATCAGATAGGTCAGGGCATAGCCCAGACTCAGGTTATCCAGCGCGGCGGAAAGCTGGGTGCCTGCCATGCCAGAATGACGAAGCGTATCCCCCGCGCCAACAAGCACCGGCGTGGAGGTCATCGAGCCTGCCAGCATACCGGCCGTTAAGCCGATGTCCCAGCCAAACAGTTTGCCCAGCCCTAACGCAATCAGCAGGGCGCTGCCGACCATCACCAGCGCCAGCATCAGGTAATTTTTGCCGTCCCGGAAAAAAATGGAAAAAAAGTTCGGACCGGCTTCCACGCCGACACAAAAAATAAACAGCATGAAACCTAAGTTAAGCGCGTCCGTGTTAATACTGAAATGTTGTTGGCCTAATAACAGGGAGACGACTAAAACGCCAATGGAATTACCAAGTTGAACTGAACCCAGGCGCAATTTACCCAGACAAAGGCCCAGTGCCAGTACCACAAATAATAACAGGATGTAATTCCCATTTAACAAGTCTGCGACGTTTATATTCACGGAGGCTAACTTCTTGTTTACCAGTAAGTTGTTGAATGAAAGGACTATTTGGGCTACTGTTTTCAGAGTCAGGGAATCACTTCTCACATCCCTGTTTCCTGATAAATACCCTAAACACTAGCAGGCGGTTAGTTTAATCGTAATAGCTACCGACAGCCACCTATTATCGCACGACTTCTGGGCGTGCTTTGGCAAGGATTGCCGCAATGCTTTATCTGACTGGGCGTCCACCGGACGATTTTTGTATTTGATAGAGATAAGTCAGGAGGATAGTTTGAACTTTAAACGAAACTGGGCTGGCGTAATCAGCTGTTTTTTGCTGTTTACGGTCGTTTGCATGTCGCTTGCTTTTAACGTGAAGGGCGCCTTCAGAGCGTCTGGTCATCCCGAGCTGGGCCTGCTGTTTTTCATCCTGCCGGGGGCAGTGGCCAGTTTTCTCTCGCGCAAAGGCGAGGTGGTGATGCCGCTTATCGGAGCCATGCTTGCGGCTCCCCTCTGCTTACTCCTGATGCGCCTGCTGTTAATCTCGTCGAGAAGCGTCTGGCAGGAAGTGGCGTGGCTGCTGAGCGGTGTTTTCTGGTGCGCGCTGGGGGCGCTCTGTTTCTTATTTACGCGTAGCCTGCTGCAACAGCGGAAGCACCGTAAATAAAAACGCCCTCCGGGTGAGGGCGTCTTCGCATTACTGAGCCGCAAACAGGCCCAGGTGTTCTTTGGCGTAGGCTTCGAAATCAGTGCAGCCGCCGATGTGTTTCTGATCGAGGAAGATCTGCGGCACGGTTTCAACCGGTTTACCCACGGTTTTTTCCAGATCGGCTTTAGTGATGCCTTCCGCGTGGATATCCACGTAACGGAAGTTGAAATCATCACGCTCTTCAGTCAGCTTCTCAGCCAGCTCTTTCGCGCGCACACAGTAAGGGCATCCTGGACGACCAAAAATTACTGCAAACATTTCTCTCTCCTCAAAAAACAAGCCTGACGGCGAATAACGCCTATAGTGCACGATAACCTGCCGTCATGGAAAGAAGGTTTCACCTGTCACTTTGATACAGTCAGGCTATGTTTCGCCAATTACATCATGTGGATCATTGCCTATACTGGCTGCCATACGTTTTACGCAACACAAAGAGAGACAAAATGACGCCAACCATTGACCTGCTTCGTTCCCACCGTTCCATTCGTCATTTCACCGATGAGCCGATTACCCAGGCGCAGCGGGACGCGATCATCGACAGCGCAAGAGGCACCTCCAGCTCCAGCTTTTTGCAGTGCAGCTCCATTATCCGCATCACCGATCCGGCGATGCGTGAACAGCTGGTGACGCTGACGGGGGGGCAAAAGCACGTTGCCCAGGCGGCGGAGTTCTGGGTATTTTGCGCCGACTTTAACCGCCACCTGCAAATCTGCCCTGAGGCGGAGCTGGGGCTGGCGGAACAACTGCTGCTGGGCGTGGTGGATACGGCGCTGATGGCGCAAAACGCGTTCACCGCGGCGGAGTCGCTGGGGCTTGGCGGCGTTTATATCGGCGGTCTGCGTAACAATATTGAGAGCGTAACTGAACTGCTGAAGCTGCCGAAACACGTGCTGCCGCTGTTTGGCCTGTGCCTCGGCTGGCCGGCGGATAACCCGGATCTGAAGCCGCGTATTCCTGCCGCGATGCTGGTGCATGAAAACCACTACCAGCCGGTCGACCAGGACGTTCTGAATCAATACGATGAAGAGCTGGCCAACTACTATCTGACGCGCGACAGCAACAACCGCCGCGATACCTGGAGCGACCATATTCGTCGCACCATCATTAAGGAGAACCGCCCGTTCATTCTTGAGTACCTGCACAAACAGGGCTGGGCAACGCGTTAGTCCATTCCTCCTGCGCCTCGTGTATGATAGGCAGGCTTTTCCCATGTCTTTAGAGAGGTGCAGGGTGAAAATTGCCATATTGTCCCGGGATGGAACGCTCTATTCATGTAAACGCCTGCGAGAAGCGGCGGCGAAACGCGGACATCAGGTTGAGATCCTCGATCCGATGTCCTGCTATATGAACATCGATCCTGCGGCGTCGTCGATTCATTACAAAGGCCGCAAACTCCCGCATTTTGATGCGGTCATTCCCCGCATTGGCTCCCAGATCACCTATTACGGCACGGCCGCACTGCGTCAGTTTGAAATGCTGGGCAGCTATCCGCTCAACGAGTCGGTGGCGATCTCCCGCGCCCGCGACAAGCTGCGCTCGCTGCAACTGCTGGCGCGTCAGGGGATCGATCTGCCCGTCACCGGGATTGCCCACTCGCCGGACGACACCAGCGATTTGATCGACATGGTGGGCGGTGCGCCGCTGGTCATTAAGCTGGTGGAAGGCACGCAGGGTATCGGGGTGGTGCTGGCGGAGACGCGTCAGGCGGCGGAGAGCGTGATTGACGCCTTTCGCGGTCTGAATGCCCATATTCTGGTGCAGGAGTATATTAAAGAGGCCAAAGGGCGCGACATCCGCTGCTTCGTGGTGGGCGATGAAGTGGTGGCCGCCATCGAACGGCAGGCGAAAGAGGGCGACTTCCGCTCTAACCTGCACCGCGGCGGTATCGCGCGGGTCGCCCTTATCAGCGAACGCGAGCGCGAGATTGCGGTGAAAGCGGCGCAGACGCTGGGCCTGGACGTGGCGGGGGTCGATCTGCTGCGTGCCGAGCGCGGGCCGCTGGTAATGGAGGTCAACGCCTCGCCGGGGCTGGAAGGGGTGGAAAAAACCACTGGGGTTGATATAGCAGGTAAAATGATCGCATGGATTGAGCGCCATGCGACGCCGGGATTTTGCCTGAAAACGGGCGGTTAAATGGATCCGCGCGCACTTTTTGCGTAATCTGGACAACGTTTTTATTTAAGAGGCTGCACAGCGATGGATTTACAGGTCGTCCCTACACTGGATACGTTACGTCAATGGCTTGATGATGCCGGTATCACTTTCTTCGAATGCGACTCCTGTCAGGCGCTGCATCTGCCTCATATGCAAAATTTCGATGGCATTTTCGATGCCAAAATCGATCTGATTAACGACGTGATCCTGTTCTCCGCGCTGGCTGAAGTGAAGCCTTCAGCGCTGCTGGCGCTGGCGTCTGATTTGTCTGCGATCAACGCCAGTTCTTTGACGGTGAAAGCGTTTCTCGACATACAGGATGATAATCTGCCGAAGCTGGTGGTTTGCCAGTCTTTATTCTCCGGCGCAGGGCTCTCCTTCAAGCAGTTCGCCTGGTTTATGCGCCTGAGCGAAGAGCAAATTTCCATGGTAATGATGGAAGCCAACGCACATCACCTGCTGTATAGCGCGGAAGATGATGCCGAGAATAATGATGCATCTCCCAATTTTCTCCACTAAGCCCGTCTGACTTTTGCGCAGTCGCTGCCAGAGCGGCTGCATTACACCGTTTTTTCTGCTGCTTTTAACCTTTCTTTAAAGAATTTTTCACCTCCTCTCAGGCCGTTTCGGCTTATCACGTAGACATAATCTGCATAAAAAATTGATAAAAGGCGTTTTTTCGTCTGGGCTATAGCCGGAGACACGGGCTACAGTTATTCTTGCGGTGCTTAAAAAAGCGAGCGGAACCTGCCGGAAAAGGGCGGTATTTTATTTCGGGCAGAGCGACAAACTATGCATGATTATTGCATATCTTCAGGCTGCACAGTTTTGGTTCGTTTGTTAACGAGCTTTCAGAAGGAATAACAATATGATCGCCTTGAATAAAAAATGGTTATCGGGTCTGGTTGCGGGTGCTCTGATGGCCGTCTCTGCCGGCACGCTCGCTGCGGAACAAAAAACGCTGCATGTCTATAACTGGTCTGACTATATTGCCCCGGACACGGTGGCTAATTTTGAAAAAGAGACCGGTATTAAAGTGGTCTACGACGTATTCGATTCCAACGAAGTGCTGGAAGGCAAACTGATGGCAGGCAGCACCGGCTTTGACCTGGTCGTCCCGTCTGCAAGCTTCCTGGAGCGTCAGCTAACGGCGGGTGTCTTCCAGCCGCTGGACAAGAGCAAGTTATCGAACTGGAAAAATCTGGATCCGGAAGTGCTGAAGCTGGTGGCGAAGCACGATCCGGAGAATAAATATGCGATGCCTTACCTGTGGGCGACCACCGGTATTGGCTATAACGTGGATAAAGTCAAAGCGGCGCTCGGCCCGGACGTCAAGCTGGACAGCTGGGACGTGGTGCTGAAGCCGGAAAACCTCGAGAAGCTGAAAAGCTGCGGCGTCTCTTTCCTTGATGCACCGGAAGAGATATTTGCCACCGTGCTTAACTATCTCGGCAAAGATCCGAACAGCAGCAAGGCTGATGACTACACCGGCCCGGCGACCGACCTGCTGCTGAAGCTGCGTCCGAATATTCGCTACTTCCACTCCTCTCAGTACATCAATGACCTGGCCAACGGCGACATCTGCGTGGCAATCGGCTGGGCGGGCGACGTCTGGCAGGCGGCTAACCGCGCGAAAGAAGCCAAAAACGGCGTGAACGTTTCCTACTTCATTCCGAAAGAGGGGGCGCTGGCCTTCTTTGATGTTTTCGCGATGCCTGCTGATGCGAAAAACAAAGACGAAGCCTATCAGTTCCTCAACTACCTGATGCGCCCGGAAGTGATTGCCCACATCAGCGACCACGTCTACTACGCCAACGGTAACAAAGCGTCTGTGCCGCTGGTGAGCGAAGAGATCCGCAATAATCCGGCGATCTATCCGCCAGCCGATGTGTTTGCCAAGCTGTTCACCCTGAAAGTACAGGAACCGAAAATTGACCGTGTGCGTACCCGCGCGTGGACGAAGGTGAAGAGCGGTAAATAAGTTACCGTGAGTCTTAGGCCGGGCAAGCGTTAGCGCCCCCGGCAACAGGCGCACCGTTCTGGTGCGCCTGCACCATGATTTGATCTATGCCGGAGAGCACCCCGTGAATGACGCGATCCCCCGCCCGCAGGCGAAAGTCCGTAAAGCGCTGACCCCGCTTCTTGAAATTCGTAACCTCACCAAATCCTTCGATGGCCAGCATGCCGTGGACGATGTCAGCCTGACGATCTATAAAGGTGAAATTTTTGCACTGCTCGGCGCATCCGGCTGCGGTAAATCCACGCTGCTGCGCATGCTCGCCGGGTTTGAACAGCCCACCGCCGGGCAGATCGTGCTGGATGGCGTTGACCTCTCCAGCGTGCCGCCGTACCAGCGGCCCATTAACATGATGTTCCAGTCCTATGCCCTGTTCCCGCACATGACCGTTGAGCAGAACATCGCCTTTGGTCTGAAGCAGGACAAACTGCCGAAAGCCGAAATCACCGCGCGCGTGGCGGAGATGCTGAGCCTGGTGCATATGCAGGAGTTTGCGAAGCGTAAGCCGCACCAGCTCTCCGGCGGCCAGCGCCAGCGTGTCGCGCTGGCAAGAAGTCTGGCGAAGCGTCCGAAATTATTACTGCTCGACGAGCCGATGGGCGCGCTGGATAAAAAGCTGCGCGACCGTATGCAGCTGGAAGTGGTGGATATCCTTGAGCGCGTGGGAGTGACCTGCGTGATGGTGACCCACGACCAGGAAGAGGCGATGACCATGGCCGGGCGCATTGCGATCATGAATCGCGGTAAGTTCGTGCAGATTGGCGAGCCGGAAGAGATTTACGAACACCCGACAACCCGCTACAGCGCGGAGTTCATCGGCTCGGTAAACGTCTTCGAAGGGCTGCTGAAGGAACGTCAGGAAGACGGCCTGGTGATTGAATCGCCAGGGCTGGTGCACCCGCTTAAGGTTGACTCGGATAACTCTGTGGTGGACAACGTGCCGGTTTATGTTGCCCTGCGCCCGGAAAAAATCATGCTTTGCGATGAGCCGCCCGCCGATGGCTATAACTTTGCCGTGGGCGAAGTGGTCCACATTGCCTATCTTGGCGATCTGTCGATTTACCATGTGCGCCTGAAAAGCGGGCAGATGCTCAGCGCCCAGTTGCAGAACGAGCACCGGTATCGCAAGGGACAGCCAACCTGGGGCGATGAAGTAAGCCTCTGCTGGGATGCGGACAGTTGCGTAGTCCTGACGGTATAAGGAGCGGTCATGAGCACACTTGAACCTCCAGCCCGCGTCAAAAAACCGGGCGGTTTCGCGCCCTGGCTGGCGCGCATGCAGATGGTGCATGGCCGCAAGCTGGTCATCGCCATGCCCTATATCTGGCTGATCCTGCTGTTTCTGCTGCCGTTCCTGATCGTCTTTAAGATCAGCCTGGCGGAGATGGCGCGGGCAATCCCACCGTATACCGACCTGTGGGAGTGGGCTGACGGCCAGCTGACGCTGACCTTAAACCTCGGTAACTTCCTGCAACTGACCGACGATCCGCTCTATTTCGAAGCCTATTTGCAGTCGTTACAGGTTGCAGCTATTTCAACGATCTGCTGTTTGCTGATGGGCTACCCGCTGGCGTGGGCGGTGGCGCACAGTAAGCCGTCGACGCGAAATATTTTACTGCTGCTGGTCATTCTACCGTCGTGGACGTCGTTCCTGATCCGCGTGTACGCGTGGATGGGGATCCTGAAAAATAACGGCATACTGAATAACTTTCTGCTGTGGCTGGGGGTGATCGACCAGCCGCTGACTATCCTGCACACTAATCTTGCGGTGTATATCGGGATTGTCTATGCCTATCTGCCGTTTATGGTGCTGCCGATCTATACGGCGCTGACGCGGATCGATTACTCGCTGGTGGAAGCCTCGCTGGATCTCGGCGCACGTCCGCTGAAAACCTTTTTTAGCGTCATTGTGCCGCTGACCAAGGGCGGGATCATTGCCGGGTCGATGCTGGTGTTTATCCCGGCGGTCGGGGAGTTTGTGATCCCGGAACTGCTCGGCGGCCCGGACAGCATCATGATTGGCCGTGTGCTGTGGCAGGAGTTCTTCAATAACCGCGACTGGCCAGTGGCCTCGGCGGTGGCGATCGTGATGTTACTGCTGCTGATCGTGCCGATCATGTGGTTCCACAAACACCAGCAGAAACAGATGGGAGACCACGGATGAACAACTTACCGGTAGTACGCTCCCCGTGGCGCATTGCGATCCTCGTTATCGGCTTTACCTTCCTGTATGCGCCGATGCTGATGCTGGTGATCTACTCATTCAACAGCTCTAAGCTGGTGACCGTCTGGGCGGGCTGGTCGACGCGCTGGTACAGCGAGTTGTTCCACGATGATGCGATGATGAGCGCGGTGGGGCTGAGCCTGACCATTGCAGCGCTGGCGGCGACGATGGCCTGCGTACTGGGCACGATCGCCGCGCTGGTGATGGTGCGCTTTGGCCGTTTCCGCGGCGCAAATGGTTTTGCGTTTATGATCACCGCCCCGCTGGTGATGCCGGACGTGATCACCGGCCTGTCGCTGCTGCTGCTGTTTGTTGCCCTGGCGCACGCCATTGGCTGGCCGGCGGATCGCGGGATGCTCACCATCTGGCTGGCGCACGTGACCTTCTGTACCGCGTACGTGGCGGTGGTGATCTCCTCGCGGCTGCGCGAGCTGGATCGCTCTATTGAAGAGGCGGCGATGGATCTCGGCGCAACGCCGCTGAAGGTCTTTTTCATCATCACGCTGCCGATGATTATGCCCGCGGTGATCTCCGGCTGGCTGCTGGCGTTCACGCTCTCGCTCGACGATCTGGTTATCGCCAGCTTTGTGTCGGGGCCGGGCGCGACGACGCTGCCGATGCTGGTCTTCTCCAGCGTGCGGATGGGGGTGAATCCGGAGATCAACGCCCTGGCCTCCATCATTCTTGGCGTGGTCGGAATTGTCGGATTTATCGCCTGGTATTTGATGGCGCGCGCGGAAAAACAGCGAGTGCGCGATATCCAGCGTGCAAGACGCGGCTGAAGGAATTACTATTTCCAGTGATGTGCCGCGTATGACGCGGCACTGTTTTTCAGGGAAGTAAAAACAGTGGGATTCTTACAAAAAACACGTCATTCGCACGCTCGTCCGAACGTCCCTGCGCTGGTGCAGGTGGCGGCGCTCGCCATTATTATGATCCGCTGCCTGGATGTGCTGATGATAATGAACACGCTGGGGCCGCGCGGAATGGGGGAATTTATTCACCGCAGCGCGCAAACGTGGAATCTGACGCTGGTGTTTCTCAGCAGCCTGATGCTGGTGTTTATTGAGATCTACTGCGCGTTCTCGCTGGTGAAAGGGCGTAACTGGGCGCGCTGGGTCTATCTGCTGACGCAGATCACCGCCGCCAGCTATCTGTGGGCCGCCTCGCTGGGCTATGGCTATCCGGAACTGTTCAGCATACCCGGTGAGTCACGACGTGAGATTTTCCATTCACTGGTGATGCAAAAACTGCCGGATATGCTGGTCCTGTTCCTGCTATTTGCACCAGCCTCGAGCCGGCGGTTCTTCCGCCTGCAATAATGTGTATAATCGCAGCCCTCGTGATCCTTAAGGTTTTCATATGCAGTGCGCACTCTATGACGCCGGACGCTGCCGATCCTGTCAGTGGATAGAACAGCCGGTCCCTCAACAACTCACCGCCAAAATGGTCGACCTGCAACAGCTGCTGGCAGCACACGCGGTGGGCGAGTGGTGCGCACCCGTCAGCGGCCCGGAGCAGGGCTTTCGCAATAAAGCCAAAATGGTGGTTAGCGGCAGCGTTGAAAAGCCGCTGCTGGGGATGCTGCACCGCGACGGCACGCCAGAAGATCTCACCGGCTGCCCGCTGTATCCCGCCTCGTTTGAGCCTGTCTTCGCTGCGCTGAAACCGTTTATCGCCCGCGCGGGGTTAACGCCCTATAACGTTGCCCGCAGGCGCGGCGAGCTGAAGTACCTTCTGCTGACCGAAAGCCAGATCGACGGCGGAATGATGTTGCGCTTTGTGCTGCGTTCGGAAACCAAGCTGGAGCAACTGCGCGCGGCGCTGCCGGAGTTGCAGGAACAGCTTCCGCAGCTCAAGGTGATTACCGCAAATATTCAGCCGGTGCACATGGCTATCATGGAAGGGGAGAAAGAGATCTTCTTCACCGACCAGCATGCGCTGGCGGAGAACTTTAACGGCGTGCCGCTGTGGATCCGTCCGCAAAGCTTCTTCCAGACTAACCCGACCGTCGCCAGTGCGCTGTACGCCACCGCGCGTGACTGGGTGCGCGCGTTACGTGTCCATCATATGTGGGATCTGTTCTGCGGCGTCGGCGGCTTCGGCCTGCACTGCGCCACGCCAGACATGCAGCTCACCGGCATTGAGATTTCTGCCGAGGCTATCGCCTGCGCGAAGCAGTCCGCCGCCGAACTGGGGTTAACGAATCTGCACTTCCAGGCGCTGGATTCCACGCAGTTCGCCACCGGGCAGGGCAACGTGCCGGAACTGGTGCTGGTGAACCCGCCGCGCCGGGGCATCGGCCAGGCGCTCTGCGACTACCTGAGCCAGATGGCGCCGGAGTACATCGTCTACTCCAGCTGTAACGCCCAGACCATGGCGAAAGACATCGCCAGCCTGCCGGGCTACCGCATTGAACGCGTTCAGCTGTTCGATATGTTCCCGCATACCGCGCATTATGAAGTGTTGACGTTGTTAACCAAAGCGCAGGCCGGGTAAGGCGTAGCCGCCACCCGGCATAAACCCCGCACAATGTTCAACAAAATGTGAACTCTTCCCCCGCTCGAAATCAGGTAAGCTTAAGCCATGAGAAACAAATAAAGGCTTACCCATGAAGCAGATCCTGCTGGTGGAAGACGACCACGATATCGCGGCGCTCCTGCGCCTCAACTTAGAAGACGAAGGTTACACCATTACCCACGAGCCGGACGGGGGAAAGGCATTACCGCTTCTGGAAAAACAGCCGTGGGATGCGGTGATCCTCGATCTGATGCTACCGAATGTTGATGGTCTGGAGATTTGCCGCCGTATCCGCCAGATGACCCGCTACCTGCCCATCATCATTATTAGCGCCCGCAGCAGTGAAACTGACCGTATTACCGGTCTGGAGACCGGGGCGGATGATTATCTGGCAAAACCTTTCTCGGTGCAGGAGTTGATTGCCCGCATTAAGGCGCTGTTCCGCCGTCAGCAGGCGATGGGCCAGGCGCAGACGGATGGCATTATTCAGGCGCACGGCCTGACTATCGACCCGCTGGCGCGCACCGTGCGTCTCAATGGTCAACACGTCGATCTCACCCCGCGTGAATTTGAACTGCTTTACTTCTTTGCGCGCCATCCTGGTGAAGTGTTTTCGCGGCTGGCGCTGCTGGAGCAGGTGTGGGGGTATCAGCACGAAGGCTACGAACACACCGTCAACACCCACATTAACCGCCTGCGGATCAAAATTGAGAAAGATGCCGCCGAACCGGAGATCGTGCGTACCGTCTGGGGCAAAGGCTACAAATTTGCGGAGCTGAATCATGATGCGGCGCTTTAGCCTGAGCCAGCGCCTGACGCTGCTGTTTACGGTGTTATTGTTGCTCTGCGCGAGCGTCGCCTGTGCGGTGCAGCTCTACAGTAGCATGCAGTACGGCAACGCGATGGTACAGCGGCTCTCCGGCGGGCTGGCGCAGCAGATTGTGCAGCGGGAAGCGATTCTGGATGCGCAGGGCAGGGTGGATCGCAGTGCCTTAAAACCGCTGTTCGACCGGCTGATGACCTTTAATCCGAGCGTCGAGCTGTATGTTGTCTCGCCAGATGGCGAGATTCTGGCTGATGCCGCCCCGCCGGGCCACATTCAGCGGCAAAAAATTGACCTCGCGCCGATACAGAGTTTCCTGAGCGGGACGGTGATGCCGGTGTTTGGCGACGATCCCCGAAGCCAGAATAAGAAAGTGTTCAGCGCCACCCCGCTGCGGCAGGACGGTGAACTGAAGGGGTATTTATATATTATTTTGCAGGGAGAGGAGTCCAACGCGCTGGCGGAGATGGCCTGGCACAAGGCGCTCTGGAGTACGGCGCTGTGGTCGATGCTGCTGGTGGCGCTGTTTGGTCTGCTGGCGGGGCTGCTGCTCTGGTACTGGGTGACGCGCCCGGTTAAACAGCTCACGCTGAACGTGGCCGGGCTGGAGCAGGACAGCATCAGCGCAATTAAGCAGCTGGCGGCCCAGCCGCTCGAGCCTGCCGGTCACGATGAAGTGGCGATCCTGCGCAACACCTTTATTGAGCTGGCGCGCAAAATCACCTCCCAGTGGGATCGGCTGGCCGACAGCGATCGCCAGCGCCGGGAGTTTATCGCCAATATTTCGCATGACTTACGCACCCCGCTGACCTCACTGCTGGGTTATCTGGAAACCCTGTCGCTGAAATCTGCAACGCTGTCGCCGCAGGAGCACCAGCAGTACCTTGCTACCGCACTGCGTCAGGGGCAGAAGGTACGCCATCTGTCGCAGCAGCTGTTCGAGCTGGCGCGTCTTGAGCACGGCGGCATCAAACCCCAGCGCGAGCGTTTTGCCATGGCCGAACTGATTTCCGACGTGGCGCAGAAGTTTGAACTCACCGCCCGCACGCGGGAGTTAAACCTGCACATTGACGTGCCGGGTCCGCTGCCGCAGGTGTTCGCCGATGTTTCCATGATTGAACGGGTGGTGACGAATCTGCTGGATAACGCGATACGCCATACGCCAGCAGGCGGGGACATCCGTCTGGCGGTGTGGCAGGAGAACGACCGGTTGCAGGTTGAAGTGGCTGACAGTGGAACGGGTGTTGACGGCGCGTTACGGGACGAGCTGTTCCAGCGACCGTCAGCGTTAAATCCGCAGGCCGCGCGGGAGCACCGGGGCGGGTTAGGGCTGTTGATCGTGAAAAGAATGCTGGAGCTGCACGGCGGCGGGATCAGGCTGATGGAGTCCGTGAGCGGGGCGCGGTTCAGGTTCTTTGTGCCGTTGTGAGAAATTGCCGGGTGGCGCTGCGCTTTCCCGGCCTACAGACCACCCCCGCAGGCCAGGCCACCCGACAAAAAGAGATTACTGCGGGAACCACTGCTCGCTGATTTTCTGGTATGTGCCGTCCGCTTTGATCGCTTTCAGCGCGCCGTTCAGTTTTTCCAGCAGGGCCTTGTTATCCGGACGCACGGCAATGCCGAGGCCAGTGCCGAAGTACTGCGGATCGGTCACTTTCTCCGTCGCTGTACCCAGCTGCGGGTTGGTTTTCAGCCACTCATTCACGACCGCGGTGTCGCCAAATACGCCATCGATACGGCCATTTTTCAGGTCGATAATTGCGTTCTGGTAGCTGTCATAGGCCACGGTTTTCACTTCAGGATGTTTGTCCTGGAGATATTTCTGGTGCGTGGTGCCGTTTTCCATGCCGATGCGTTTGCCTTTCAGCTGATCGAAAGAGGTATATGCGCCTTTCTTCGCAATCACCACCGCCGAGTTGGCGTAGTATGGATCGGTGAACGCGACCTGCTTGCTACGCTCTGGCGTAATGTCCATGCCGGAGATCACCGCGTCATATTTTTTGAATTTCAGGGACGGGATCAGGCTGTCAAACGCGTGGTTAGTAAAGGTGCAGTCGGCCTGCATCTGTTTGCACAGCGCTTTCGCCAGGTCGATATCAAAACCCACGATCTGATTGCTGGCATCCAGCGATTCAAACGGCGGATAGGTGGCAGAAACGCCGAAACTGATTTTATCTGCGGCGGATGCGCCAGCGGCGAAGGTTGCGAGTAATGCGGCCAGAACTAACTTTTTCATGGTAATGCTCCCGTCTGTCTTGTCATTATGCGCCGTGTCTGCGGCATGGATGTACAATGCCATTCAATGAATTTATATGCAATAAATATGAGTAAATATTATTTAAAGCATAAAAAAATGCGGATAACCCATCAGGTTACCCGCACTGTGAAAACAGATTTATGCATTAAGCTGATTAATTTCTGCGCTCGAACGCCAACGCTTTACGCTCGATCAGGCGCATCATCAGCGTCAGCAGGCCGTTGACCACCAGATAGACCAGACCCGCCGCACCGAACACCATCACGTCGTAGGTGCGTCCATACAACAGCTGTCCATGGCCCATCACTTCCATCAGGGTGATGGTGTAGGCCAGCGAGGTGCTTTTGAACACCAGAACGACTTCGTTGGAATAGGAAGAGAGCGCGCGCTTAAAGGCGTAGGGCAGCAGGATCGCCAGCGTGTCTTTCTTGCTCATGCCCAGCGCCCCGCAGGACTGCCACTGGCCTTCCGGGATCGCGCGGATCGCACCGTAAAACAGCTGCGTGGTGTAAGCCGCGCTGTTCAGGGAGAGGGCAATCAGGGCGCAGAGCCATGGCTCAGAGAGCAGGTGCCAGATAACCGGATATTCCTGTAGCGACGGGAACTGCCCCGGACCGTAGTAAATCAGGAAGATCTGCACCAGCAGCGGCGTACCGGTAAAGAGCGTAATGTAGCCACGTACAATCCACACCAGCACCGGCGTTTTCAGCGTCAGGACGATGGTGAAGATCAGCGCCAGGATCAGCGCCACGATGATAGACGCGACGGTCAGCGTCAGGCTGGTGTGCAGCCCTTTCATCAGTTCGGGTAAATAATCCAGCATCAGCCTGGTCTCCGTTCAAAACGCGTTGCGCGCAGATCAATACGCTTCAGAACGTACTGGCTCAGCAACGTGATCACCAGGTAGATAGCCGCCGCGACGATGTACCAGGTAAAAGGCTCCTGCGTACGGGTGGCGATACTTTTGGTTTGCAGCATCAAATCGTTCACGCTGATCAGGCTCACCAGCGCGGTATCTTTCAACAGTACCAGCCACTGATTACCCAGCCCTGGCAGGGCATGACGCCACATCTGCGGCATGACCAGCCGGAAGAAGATCGCCGCTTTCGACAAGCCCAGCGCCTGGCCGGATTCCCACTGACCCTGCGGCACCGCTTTCAGCGCGCCGCGCAGCGTTTGTGACGCATAGGCCGAATAGAGCAGGGAGAGCGCAATCACGCCGCACAGGAACGGGCTGACGTCGAAGTTCTCGATCTGCATCTGCACCGGGATCTGCGCAAAGCCGAGATTAAGGGTGAAGCCGTCCGACAGCGTTAACAGCAGCTGTGAGGAACCGAAATAGATAAACAGGACCACCAGAATTTCCGGCAGCCCACGCAGCACAGTCACCAGCGCTGAACCGAGCCATGCGACAGGGCGCCACTTAACGGACTCCCACACCGCAAAGAACATCGCCAGTACCAGGCCGATAATCAGTGCACAAACGGCAAGGCCGACGGTCATCCCGGCGGCGCTTGCTAAAGGAAAAATTTCATTCATCAGGAATTACTTCTGGAACCATTTTTTGTAGATGGTTTCGTAGGTGCCGTCTTTCTTCACTTTTTCCAGCGCCGCGTTGAATTTCTGCTGCAACTCGGTGTTGCCCTGACGCACGGCAATACCCAGACCTGTACCGAAGTAGTCTTTATCGGTCACCTTGTCACCCACGGCGGCCAGCTTGTCGTTCGCTTTCAGCCATTCAGTCACGACAGCCGTGTCCCCGAACACCGCATCGATACGACCGTTTTGCAGATCCAGCTTCGCATTCTGGTAGCTGTCATACGGCACGGTAGTGATTTCCGGATGCTTATCCATGATGAATTTCTGGTGCGTGGTGCCGTTCTGCACGCCGACTTTCTTGCCTTTCAGCAGGTCAACGGAGGCATATTTACCTTTCTGACCAATGAACAGCGCCGAGTTGTCATAGTAAGGGGTGGTGAACAGAACCTGCTTCTCACGCTCCGGAGTGATGTCCATACCGGCCATCACGGCGTCGATACGGCGGAACTTCAGGCTTGGGATCAGGCTGTCAAACGCCTGGTTGCTGAAGGTACAGGTCGCGTCGATCTCTTTACACAGGGCATTTGCCAGGTCCACGTCGAAGCCAACAATCTTGTTGTTCGCATCAATGGATTCAAACGGAGGGTAGGACGCTTCAGTGGCGAAACGGATGGTCTGGGCTGCGGTAGCGGAAAGGCTGACGCTAGCAAGCAGCGCGGCAATCAAGACTTTTTTCATTATAATTTCCCTAACACATCAGTGAGATAAGTAGTTTTTGAAGGCATCGGTTTGCGGGTTGGTGAAGCAGCTCGCATCACCCTGCTCAACGATATACCCGTTTTCCATGTAAACCACGCGGCTGGCGGTTTTGCGCGCCACTTCCACTTCGTGGGTCACGATGACCTGGGTAATGTTGGTTTCCGCCAGCTCACGAATGATACTCACGATCTGGGCAGTAATTTCCGGGTCCAGCGCCGCGGTTGGCTCATCAAACAGCAGCACCGCTGGCTCCATCATCAGCGCACGGGCGATGGCCACACGCTGTTGCTGACCGCCAGAGAGATGTAAAGGATAACGATCGCTGTACGGCTTCAGACGCAGACGTTCCAGCAGCTTTTCCGCTCGCGCCATTGCCTGGTCTTTGCTTAAACCGAGCACGCGGCACGGCGCTTCAATCAGGTTTTGCACCACCGTCAGATGCGGCCAGAGATTATATTGCTGAAAGACCATGCCCACGTTTTGACGCAGTTCACGAATCGCTTTATCAGACGGGGTTTTCGCGAAGTCAAAATGGTTACCGGCGATGGCCAGCGTGCCCGAACGGGGCATTTCAAGCAGATTAAGAACACGCAGAAGGGAGCTTTTTCCCGCGCCACTTGGGCCGAGCAAAACCAGCGTTTCGCCCTCCGGGCAACTCAGCGTAATGTCGAACAGCGCCTGGTGTGCGCCGTAGAAGCAGTTAATGCCGTTTAGTTTAATACTCATCGGGGCAGTCTTTACTCATCCAGGCAATCTATAGCAATTGAGGCCGCAGATAGTACCGTTGACAGAATAGTTATGCAATATTTCTGCGTTAAAAGTTAAATATAACCCGTGTTTCCTCTTAAACATAGCACAAAATAGTGAAGAGGAAGGGGGGCGAGTATAAATGTCGGCATTCCGCATGAAATGCCGGACATTTTACGGGGTTAACGTTTATTTAACGGATGCCTTAGCGGTTCTCAATCGACTGGCGAAGGGTGCCAGCCGGGGCATGAACGCTGCCACCGAGGTAGCGCACATCGTCGACTGCCCAGCACTGGCCTTCACGAATCATCAGCACCTCATCCTGCCAGGTTTGCGTCCCCTGGGTCAGCTTCACGCGCAGGGGAATATTGCGTGCGTCGGTATTCGGAATGGTGGACGCGCTGGCGACCTCAGCGCTGTCCGGCAGCGTGGCGCGGCTGGAGAACGGATCGGATGACAGCAACGCATTGTGCTGCGGATCGCGGGTGGCATCGCTCAGCAGTTTCGCCAGATTATCGCTCAGGTACGGGCGCAGGGCAGTTATGTCATTCCCGCGATGCTGAATACGGTAATCATAAAATTGTTGCGCCACGGCGTCCGGGCCGCCCTCGATACAAGGGCCGCTGCGGGTTCCGATATCCTTAAAGGCTGGCGTGACCGGCGTTGTGCAGGCGCTGAGCACCAGCGCGCATGGCACTAAAAGCGTTAAAGCAGAGTAGCGCATGTTGATTTCCTTATTTATTAACTATCCTTTCAATCATAGCGTAACGAACCGATAATGCTGTTGCTAACGCATTGAACGCTAAAGAAGGAGAGAAAGTATGCAGTTTTCAACAACGCCAACCCTGGAAGGACAACCGATTACCGAGTACTGCGGCGTGGTGACCGGCGAAGCGATTCTGGGCGCCAATATCTTCCGCGACTTCTTTGCCGGTATTCGGGACATTGTCGGCGGACGTTCCGGCGCGTACGAAAAAGAGCTGCGTAAGGCCCGCGAAATTGCGTTTAAAGAGCTGGGCGAGCAGGCCAAAGCACTGGGCGCGGATGCGGTGGTGGGCATAGATATTGACTACGAAACGGTCGGGAAAGATGCCAGCATGCTGATGGTCAGCGTAAGCGGCACGGCGGTGAAAACCCGTCGATGAAGCGTTCGCTCTCAACCCTCCTGCTGGCATTGCTGCTGGCAGGATGTGCCCAGGAAAAAGGCATTGTTGATAAAGGCGCGTACGAACTGGATACGCGCCATCAGGCGCAGGCGGCCTACCCGCGAATAAAGGTGCTGGTGATCCACTACACCGCAGATGATTTTGACACGTCGCTTGCGACGTTAACCGATAAAAACGTCAGTTCACATTATCTTATCCCCGCCAATCCCCCCGCACCGGACGGCAAACCCCGTATCTGGCAACTGGTGCCGGAGAGCGAACTGGCCTGGCATGCAGGCATCAGCTTCTGGCGTGGCACTAACCGTATAAATGATACGTCCGTTGGCATTGAGCTTGAAAATCGCGGCTGGCGGAAAACGCATGGCGTGAAAACCTTCGTCCCCTTTGAACCAAAGCAAATTGCGGCGCTGATCCCACTCGCCAGAGACATCATCGCCCGTTACGACATCAAGCCGCAGAACGTGGTGGCGCATTCGGATATCGCCCCGCAGCGTAAAGACGATCCTGGCCCGTTGTTCCCGTGGCATGAACTGGCGCAACAGGGCATAGGCGCATGGCCCGATCCGGCACGCGTAAACTTCTATATCAACGGACGACCACGTTATCAGCAGGTCGATACGGCTGTCCTGCTCGATTTGCTGTCGCGCTACGGCTACGAAGTCCCCGAGGACGCTACGCCAGCACAGCAGCAACGCATCATTATGGTCTTCCAGATGCATTTTCGTCCGCAATTATGGAACGGCATAGCAGATGTGGAAACGATGGCCATTGCCGAAGCACTTTTAGAGAAATACGGGCAAGGTTGAGCCATTTATATACCTCATAGAGAGTATTTTTCTCTGATTTTCTATGAGATTAATCTTAAGTACAAAATCAATTAACTTTTAGTAAATTGACTTAAAATTATCCGGATTTAAGATAGACACATAGCTTGCTAAGTATTCTGGCAAATAAATTAAAAGCTTCACTTTTTTTGCTTGTTTTTAAATTTCCACCAGGAAGGGCTTTATGGTTCGGCGCCCATGCCGTGGCCATGTTTTTTTATAATCATATCTTAAATCGGGTATAACAATGTTAAGCATCTATGCAAAAAAATTACGTCCGCATCATGAAATGGAAAAAATCATTTCAGCAACTTCAGTCTTTGAAGAAAAAACATTAAAGAAATGGCAAAAAATCTCCACTGCTGATACCGGGTATATTCATATTATCGTCAGCGGCGAAGTGGAATTTCGACGTGAATCTGACGAACTGTGCATGTTTACCGTGACCGGGCATTGCATCTTTGGCCTCTCATCTATGTATTACAACGCCACCCACATGTACGGCCTTGTAAGGGCGAATACCATTGTTCGCTCAGTCAGGAAGGAGGACTTCGCCCAGCTGATGACCGAAAAAAACTTATGGCCAGAACTGACCAAAGTCCTGTCCTGGTATATTTGCATGCTGAGCAAGCGTGATGATGTTCTGGTTGCCCGCAGTGCTTATTCCGTTGTTCGCGAATTTTTGTACGAGATTAATGATCTGATTGTTCATCAGCAACGTGATATTAACGTTTACGATTACATTCAGGAATACACTAACCTGGCGCGTAGTACCATTATCAAAATTCTCTCCGACCTTAAAAAAGGTCAGTATATTGTGGTCGAAAAAGGGCGACTGCTTAACCTCACCACGCTTCCTGAAAAATACTAATCCTGCTCCAGCCGTTCTTCTTTAATACTTAAGGGAGAACGGCTATGTCCATAATTTTTTAAGCTGGCCTGAGAATTATCCTGCGTTTCGTCAACCGGCGGCGCGGGAATTTTGCCTTGCGAATAATCTCGCTCCTGTTCTTTTAACGCCTGCTTAAATAATTCCGTTAATGACGCGTTATCACGGTCATTATGGTCAGCGCTGGCGGAAGGCATATCCTGCTCGTGCGCCTCGGTTCCCGGTAAGGTATCCCGCGAGGTGTCGTGCGGCACTGCACCGTCGGGCGCCTGCTGCCAGTCGGCATCATCGCTGTTAATAGGCAGATCCTGCATCGGTGGAACATCAACATGCATCGGCGCGGGGGCGGGATGTGGATGCGGGAACGGTTTACTCACGTACACGTAATGCATATCGGAAAGCTGCGTTTCCGGTTTCGCAACGCTGGCTTTTACCGGTTCAGGGGCCGGATGGCGCAGGTTCCAGTAGATATGCGCATACAGGCCGGCAACCAGCATGGCGCAAAGCCCAACCATCCATAACAGGCTGTTGCCGAACACGGTTTTCAGGCTGGGAAGGCGGTACGAAAACCAGACCGCTTCCCCGGTGGTGTAGCTGCGCTGGGCCGCAAGACAGATGGTTGACATTAGGCTTTCTTCTCCTGCGTTTTCGCGTCCGTTTTCGTCTGGTTGGCCTGGATCAGTACGCTTGGCGTACTGTTGGTTACGCGCATTAACTGCATCAGCGTATCTTCTCCAGGGATGCCATCCACGGGCAGATTTATTTTTTGCTGGAACTCGCGGGTGCGTTTCATCATCTCTGCGGTCCAGATCCGGGCATGGGTTTCGGGCTGGCTCAGCGCCAGGCTTAATTGCCGATCCAGCCAGGCCATGTCTTTACTGTCGCTGGCCGCGCCGATCGCGTCCTTACCTTCCGGCGTCAGACGGTGCAACTGGGTGAAGTTGCCGGTCGCATGGCGGTTAAACCAGCTGCGGCTCACCTGCCAGGTGCGGTTATTCATCAACAGGTCAATCGAGGTGTCGCCAACGCGGGCGACCACCGCATAGTTAAGATGCCCGCCCGTTTTGAGTTCACTCACCCACGGATAACCCTCTTTCGCCAGCGTATCCGGCGATGTGTTCCCCTGTTTACACATCAGGTTCACCTTCGCGGCGTTCTCACAAAGCGCATCTTCCGCCGAGGCGTCATACCCCCACATCAGATAAAGCTGGTGCATCGCATCCGGCTGATTAACCATTTCGTTGTCGATAACCGGCACCACGGGCGCGTCGGCTTTTGGCACCTGCTGTTTCCAGCTGACCGGCACCGGCAGTTGGATCGGAAGACGCGCGCTGATGGACGAGGTCAAATACCAGCCGCAGGTGGCAAACAGCACGGACGCAAACAGCCCCACGGTTGCCAGGCGCTTACCGTGTTTTTTGGCGGGCAGGATCTCTCCCGCCGCCAGACGTAAATGTCGTGGGCTGACCTGCGCCGCGCGTTCTGTCCAGGCGGCGAGCATTGACAGGTGCGCCAGCGCGTTCAGTTTGCTGATGTTGCCCTTGGTCAGCGTGTGCATTTTGCGCACGCGGGCTGGGGTTAACGGTGAATTTTCACAGCCGTGTTCTTCGCACTGGGCCTGAACATAGCTCAGGTATTCGCGGCAGGTCAGGGGGCGCAGGACATGATGCGTGTGCGTATATTCGCGCAGTTCAGGTTGCCCGAGCAGGATTGCCTGATCCGCCGTGCCCGTGAGGACCACGGAGAGCCGGAAGTTCAGCTCCTGGGCGCGCGTGAGCAGCGTGCCCAATACTTCACGGCAGCTCTCTTTCATGGCTTCGGCATGGGCAATCGTCAGCACTCTGGATTTCGCTTTCCCCTCCTGCCACTGGCGCACGACGGCATCCACCGCCTGCATGCGATCTTTAATCGCTTTCGTTCCCGGGTTGAGTTTGTACAGCAGGCTACTGGCACTCAGTTTGGGAAACGCGTTGATGGCAAGAACGGTGTTGTTGCTGGCTTTCAGCGCATCAATGAACTGGCTCAGAAGCGGCGCGTCGTCGCAAAACAGCCCGATAATTCCCGCCAGTTGGGTTTTCTCTTTCAGCAGGTTGAACACGTCCTGATGATAAGGCACCAGAAAATCACCGGATAAACGGGTGATTGTCCTGAATGGCGGATTTTTAAAATTAAAGTGGCTCTGATACATAACGACTTACCGTCTCTGATTAGGAATAGCAACAGCACCAGAAAGTACGGTAATGCCCTGAGGTGGTCAATTTGCAAACAGGGTAAAAATATCCACCAGGCCGTGCCTAACATCTGGATTTTATACGGTCAATATTTTTCTTTATGAAAGTTAGTGGCGAAGTCGGTGGTCGCTTTTGCAACAGCTTATTACTATTTTCCTCCATATTGGCGCAGTATGACGCTGCTTATTTTTGCTTTGCTACAGGCCGGATAAAAAATGAGGTTCTCATTTCTGTCACGGTGGATAACGCCTTGTTTTATGTTTGTGCTGCTTATCTTTTGCGGCCAGCAGGGGTATCTCACCTTTAAAGATTATAAAAAAGTTACGAATAAGCTGGCTGATTCTGATGAACAGCCGCTGAAAGCGTCGCGTAACGAAAAACCCTTTACGCTCTTTACCGCTGCCGTTCGTCAGGAAAATTTACCGGCAGCGGTGAAAGCCCCGCTGGCGGCGGAAATCGAAGGCATTGTGAGAAGCGATGACCCCTGGCTCTCCTTCGCCGTCATCAAAACGCCTGGCGGCCAGAAAAGCTACCGTGAAGGCGAACCGCTGACCGGTTTTAACGACGCATTTATTCAGGAAATTAATAAAGATAATGTGGTGGTTAATTATGAAGGTGCTACGCAGGTACTGGCATTAAAGCAGCCAGACTATTTTAAAGGCGGCGTGGACAGCGGCCCGGTAACGAAATCGACAAAAGATGCAGGCGCTGACAGCGTGCATCTTGATGATTATCTGGTGTTAAAACCAATAATCGAAAAGGGCCACCTGGAAGGCTACAGGATAAACCCAAGGAATGCGTCCGCCTTTTACAGCCAGTCTGGTCTGGAAAAAGGTGATGTTGCGGTAGAAGTTAATTCTGTCGATATGACGGATGAAGCAAAAGCAAAAAGTATTATTGCTAACTGGTCGAAAATGAAAGAAGCGGAGGTCGTCGTCCGACGTCACGCTCACCTTGAAAATATTCGGGTTAATGTTCTAAACAATTAACAAGTGTACAGACATGAAGAAATTTCCTTGGGCGTGCGTGGCGCTGACCGCATTGTCGTTATATTCAGGTTCGCTGCTTGCAGCTAACTTTAGCGCGAGTTTTAAAAATACTGATATTCGCGAGTTTATCGATACGGTAGGTCGCAATCTCAACAAAACCATACTGGTCGATCCGTCCGTTCAGGGAACCGTCTCGGTCAGAACCTACAACGTGCTGACGGAAGACGAATATTACCAGTTCTTCCTGAGCGTGCTGGATCTGTACGGTCTGTCGGTCATCCCAATGGACAACGGTATGGTGAAAGTGGTGCGCTCAAGCGTAGCCCGCACCGCCGGTGCGCCGCTGGCAGACAGCAAAAACCCGGGCAAAGGTGACGAGATCATCACCCGCGTGGTGCGCATGGAAAACGTCCCGGTGCGCGAGCTGGCCCCGCTGCTGCGTCAGCTTAACGATGCGACAGGCATTGGCAACGTGGTCCACTTCGAGCCGTCGAACGTGCTGCTGTTAACCGGGAAAGCCTCGGTGGTTAACCGTCTGGTGGATCTGGTGCAGCGCGTGGATAACAACGGTATCCAGCGGCGCGAAATTGTGCCGCTGCGCTTTGCCTCTGCCAAAGAGCTTGCAGAAATGCTGAACAACCTCAGCAACGAGGAGCAGAAAGGGCAGAACGCGCCGCAGCTGGCCACCAAAGTGGTGGCCGACGACGAAACCAACAGCCTGGTGATCAGCGGCCCGGAAGATGCGCGCGCGCGTACCCGTTCGCTTATCCACCAGCTGGATCGTGAACAGAATAACGAGGGGAACACCCGCGTCTTCTACCTCAAATACGCCAGCGCCACCAAAGTGGTGCCAGTGCTCACCGGGATTGGCGAGCAGCTGAAAGACAAGCCGGGCACCGCCAAAGCGAAAACCGCGAGCGCCTCCACGGATCTGAATATTACCGCCGACGAGTCAACCAACGCTCTGGTGATCACCGCGCAGCCTAACGTGATGAACTCCCTTGAGAAGGTGATCGACAAGCTGGATATTCGCCGTCCGCAGGTGCTGGTGGAAGCGATCATTGCTGAAGTGCAGGACGGCAACGGTATGGATCTTGGCGTGCAGTGGACGAGCAAGCACGGTGGCGTACAGTTCGGCGCAACTGACCTGCCAATCAGCCAGATCAAAAATGGCACCATGAAGGGGACGAGTTTCACTGGCCTGGCGACCGGCTTCTTTAACGGTGATTTCGGCATGCTGATGACCGCGCTCTCGACCAACGGCAAAAACGACATTCTCTCCACGCCAAGCGTGGTCACGCTGGATAACAAAGAAGCGTCGTTCAACGTGGGTCAGGACGTGCCGGTGCTTTCCGGGTCGCAGACCACCAGTGGCGACAACGTGTTTAACTCCGTTGAGCGTAAAACGGTCGGTACCAAGCTGAAAATTGTGCCGCAAATCAATGATGGCGACATGATCCACCTGAAAATTGAGCAGGAAGTGTCCAGCGTCGATAACAACGCGACGGAAGACGCCAGCCTCGGCCCGACGTTCAACACGCGCACGATCAATAACGAAGTGATGGTGCACAGTGGCCAGACGGTAGTACTCGGCGGTCTGATGGAGAACGTCACCAAACAGTCCGTCTCTAAAGTGCCGCTGCTGGGTGATATTCCGCTGGTCGGACAGCTGTTCCGTTACACCTCGCAGGATACCTCTAAACGCAACCTGATGGTGTTTATCCATACCACCGTCCTGCGTGACGATGACAACTACAGCGCGGCGTCGAAAGAGAAATATGACCAGATCCGCGTACGCCAGATGCAGCGTGCGGAGGAGAAAAAACTAGGCATTGTTGAACCGGAGGAAGGCCCTGTTCTGCCCGCGTTTCCTTCCGCCAGCACCAGCGCCGCACCGGTGAAAACCAGCGCGACGCGCAATCCGTTTAAAGAATAAGGCGGAGGGGCAACGTGGACGAACTGAGTAAAACTCTGTGTAGCAGCAGCTACGCAAAAGATAACGGCGTTTTATTTTATAACAATGACGTCTATATCCGTGATGACACCCCGGCGTTTGCACTGCTGGAAGTGCGCCGGGTGCTGGGACGCGCGTTCGTCCCGGTCACCCTGACGCCGGAAGCCTTTGACGAGATGCTGGCGAAGATCTGGCAGCAGAGCAGCGGCGTGTCGCAGCAGCTGGTGGATGACATGGACGCGGATATCGATCTGATGGCGTTAACCGAGGAGATCCCGGATAACGAAGATCTGCTCGATAACGACGAAAACTCGCCGGTGATCCGCCTGATCAACGCCATTCTCGGCGAGGCGGTAAAAGACGGCGCGTCGGATATCCATATCGAAACCTTCGAACGCACGCTGAGCATTCGCTTTCGCGTCGACGGCGTGCTGCGTCCGGTACTGCAACCGGCGCGTAAGCTCGCGCCGCTGCTGGTGTCGCGTATCAAGGTCATGTCGAAGCTGGACATCGCTGAAAAACGACTGCCGCAGGATGGTCGTATCTCCCTGCGCATCGGTCGCAAGGCCATCGACGTGCGCGTCTCGACCATTCCGTCTCAGTACGGCGAGCGCGTGGTCATGCGTCTGCTCGACAAAAGTAACCTGAAGCCCGACATCAACAAGCTCGGGCTGATCGACGAAGAACTGGAGAAATTAAAGGGGCTGATTGACCGCCCTCACGGCATTATCCTGGTCACCGGACCGACAGGTTCCGGTAAAAGTACCACCCTGTACGCCATTCTTTCGGCGCTGAACGGCCACGAACGCAACATCCTGACCGTTGAAGACCCGATTGAATACGAGCTGGAAGGGGTGGGGCAGACGCAGGTTAACCCGCGCGTGGACATGACCTTTGCCCGCGGGCTGCGCGCCATTCTGCGTCAGGACCCGGACGTGGTGATGATCGGGGAAATTCGTGACGGTGAAACCGCGCAGATCGCGGTGCAGGCGTCGCTTACCGGTCACCTGGTCATGTCTACGCTGCACACCAACAGTGCCGCAGGGGCGATAACCCGTCTGCGGGACATGGGGCTGGAGTCCTTTTTAATTGGTTCATCGTTGCTCGGTGTCATTGCCCAGCGTCTGGTGCGTCGGCTGTGTACGCACTGCCGGACCACCAGTCCGCTGGATGCAAATGAAAAAGCGCTGTTCAGCTTTATGGACGCGCCGCCAAAAGCCATTTACCGCGCGGTGGGATGCGAACACTGCCGCCAGAGCGGCTATCAGGGCCGCGCCGGTATTCATGAATTCCTGGTGGTGGACAGCACCATGCGCCGCGCCATTCATGAAGATAAAGACGAAATGTCTATCGAAACGCAGCTCTTTAAGCAGGCCTACAGCCTGCGTGAAAACGGGCTGCTGAAGGTGATTAGCGGCGTGACCTCGCTGGAAGAGGTGATGCGCGTCACCGCCGAGCGTGGGGGGGATGCGTAATGGCTTTCTACGCCTGGACGGCGACGGATACCGCGGGGAAAACCCAGCGCGGGACGCTACAGGCCGAGGGGCAGAAGCAGGTTCGCCAGATGTTGCGCGAGCAAAAGCTCATGCCCGTCAGCATCACCGAAACCCGCGAGGCGGCGACGGCCGGAAAAGCGAAAACCGGCGCAAAGCTCTCCACGCCGGTGCTGTCGATGTTTACCCGTCAGCTTTCCACGCTGGTGAATGCGGCCCTGCCGCTGGAGAGCGCGCTGAAGGCGATCTCGAAGCAGACGGAAGACAAAAAGCTGGCGGCGATGGTGGTGGAGATCCGCGAGAAGGTGGTCGAGGGGCATACGCTGTTCGACGCCTTCAGCCAGTTCCCGCGCACCTTCGACAAGCTCTACTGCACGCTGGTGATGGCGGGTGAAAAGACCGGTCATCTGGGCGATGTGCTGGAGAAGCTGGCGGAGTACAACGAGCAGCGCCAGAAGATGAAAAGCAAGCTGACGCAGGCGATGGTCTACCCGATCACCCTCACCGTTGTTGCCATCGCGGTTATCAGCATCCTGCTGGTGGCGGTGGTGCCGCAGGTGATCGAGCAGTTCACCCATATGAAGCAGCAACTGCCGATCACCACCCGGACGCTGATTGCGGTGAGTGATTTCCTGCAAGCCTGGGGCATTTATATTGTGGGCATTCTGGGGGGCGGCTTTATCGGCTTCAAAACCTGGCTGAGGAATGCCAAAAACCGTTTTCGCTGGCACAGCTGGCTGGTAAACGGCTCGCCGATCAAAAAACTGGTCTGCGCCATCAACAGCGCCCGCTATATCCGTACCCTGAGCATTTTGCAGGCCAGTAGCGTGCCGCTGCTGGAGGGGATGTATATCGCGATGGACGGTATCGAAAACCTCTATGCCCGGCAGGTGCTGGAGCAGGCCGCCGACACCGTGCGCCAGGGGGCCTCGCTGTATGCGGCGCTTGAACAGGCGAAATTATTCCCGCCGACCATGCTGTATATGATTGCCTCCGGGGAAGAGAGCGGGGAATTAGGTAATTTAATGGACCGCGCGGCGGAAAACCAGGAATCGGCATTACAGCATCGAATTACATTAACGCTGTCGGTCTTTGAACCGGCGCTGGTGGTATCCATGGCAACGATTGTTTTATTCATCGTACTGTCAATATTACAACCGCTTCTGCAACTTAATAATATGGTAGGTTAAATCATGGCTTTAAAACGTAAAAACCTGGCTCGCCAGGCGGGCTTCACATTGCTCGAATTAATGGTGGTTATTGTTATTCTCGGCGTCCTGGCGAGTATGGTGGTGCCAAACTTAATGGGAAATAAAGAGAAAGCGGACGAGCAAAAAGCAACCAGCGATATTGTCGCGCTCGAAGGCTCGCTGGACATGTATAAGCTGGACAACCACCGCTACCCGACTACCGAGCAGGGTTTGCAGGCGCTGGTGACCAAGCCTGAAATCGCGCCAATCCCGAACGGCTACCGTGCAGACGGCTATATCCGTCGCCTGCCGCAGGATCCGTGGGGCGGTGATTATATTCTGGTCAGCCCAGGCGAACACGGCGCGGTAGACGTTTTCTCAGCCGGTCCGGACGGTGAAGCCAATACCGCCGATGATATTACAAACTGGTCTCTGGATAAGAAAGAGAAATAATGAAAAATCAACGCGGCTTTACGTTGCTGGAAATTATTCTGGCGCTGGTGATATTTGCCAGTTGCGCCATGATGGTGGTGTCAACAATACCTTCGCGCAGCGGTGCGGATATATTTGGCCAGCAATTGAAAGCGCTCGTTGATTATGGTTCAGACCGCGCGGTGATGGACGGAAATATCGTCGGGCTGGTGATCACCACCGATAAATATCAGCTGGTGACGCTCGCTGATAAAAACGGCGAACGTCACTGGGTGCCGTTATCCGCGGGACGGATTACCACCAAAGGCGATTTCCCGGAAGAGATGCACGTTTCGCTCTCGCCGCAGCGCCTGGCCGCCACGGTAGCGTCCGAGCCGCAGGTGATTTTTTTACCGGACGGTGAAATCAGCCGCTTCACCCTGACGCTGCAAAGTTATGACAAACAGCACCATTTCCGCGTGGTGTCGCAGGGCGCGGCCCCGGTATCGGTAGAAAACGATGGCTAACGGCAACAAAAAGCAAAAGGGAATGACGCTGCTGGAGGTGATGGTCGCCCTGGTGATCTTCTCCACCGCTGCGCTGGCGCTGATGAACTCGGTCTCCCTGAACGTGCGCTTTACCCACGGTCTGGCCGACACGCTTCAGGCCAGCTGGGTGGCGGAAAACCAGCTGGCGGAAGCGCAGCTCACGAAAACCGACTTCCCGGATGCCGAGCAGCAGGGAACGGAAATCATGGGCGGACGCAGCTGGAACTGGCGCAAGCAGCGGGTGAAAACCGCCGACAACGGCTGGGCAAACGCCATTCGCGTCTATGCGGAAGGCGACGACAGCCAGCCGGTTATTTCGCTGCACATCATTCCGCCGGGAGAGAGCAAGTGAAAAATACGCGACGCCAGCGCGGATTTACCCTGCTGGAGATCATGATTGCCCTGACCATCTTCGCGGTGATCAGCACCCTGGCCTGGCAAATTCTGGACGGCGCGATGCGCACCAGTTCGGCCACCGATGCCAGCGCCGCAAAGCTCAACCAGCTTCAGCGCGCCTGGAGCCTGATGGAGCGCGATTTTTTCCAGCTTCAGGCCCGCGCCCCGCGTAACGAGCCGGAGATATTTCGTCAGGAGGGGGATGCCCTTGAACTGACCACCCTGAACGGGGTGAGCGGAACGGTTCAACTGGAGCGCGTGCGCTGGCGGCTGGAAGAGGGGCGTCTGTATCGCGACGTCTGGCCGGTGATTGACGGCCCGGCAGACGCTAAGCCTGACGAAGTGCCGATTATCAGCGAGGTGAAATCCCTGCAATGGCGTTTTTACCGTCAGGGATGGCTGAAAAGCTGGAGCGACGCCGCCCATCTGCCGGACGGCGTGGAGGTGACGTTGACGATGGAAAACGGTGATACCTGGCGCTGGGTGTTTACCACGCCGGGTGACATGCCGGAGATGGCCGCTGCCGCAGCGCCGGAGAAGGCCGCTGACGCGCCTGCGACGACCCCGGAAGCCGCCCCTGCACCGGAAGCCGCTCCTGCGCCGGAGGCCAAACCATGAGCCGGATCCATAAACAAAAAGGTGTCGCCCTGCTGGTGGTGCTGATTTTGCTGGTAATGATGTCAGCGCTGGCCGCCAAAATCAGCCAGCAGTTCTGCCGTAATTTGCAGAAAACCCATTATCAGGTCAGCCAGCAGCAGCTGCGCTGGGCGATGCTGGCCCAGGAGAAAGTGGTGAAAGATCGGCTACAGACCGACGCCAGCGGCGAGAGTAAGCCGCTCTCTCTGGATGGTGACTGGCATCAGCCGCTGGAGACGCGAGGGGAAGACTACACGGTTGTGAGCCAGGTGGAAGACGCGCAGGACTGCTTCAACGTCAATAACCTGTTGACCGCCGACGCCGCACCCCAGGGGCAAAGCGCCCCCGCCGTGCCAGAAAAACCGCGTAAAGCGCAAATTATTGAGCAACTGCTGACGGAGAGCGGCCTCAGCCAGAGCACGGCGGAGGAGGTCTATTTCCAGCTGGTGGATTATCTCGACGGCGACAGCACAACGGCGAAAGAGGGGGCCGAGAGCGATGCGTGGGCTGGCGTCGTGCCCGCGCGGCAGCCAGCAAACCAGATGATGCGCAACATCGCGGAGATCAAACGGCTGCCCGCGTTCCCGGTGGCGGCCTATCCGAAGGTGAGCAAGCTGTTGTGCGCCCTGCCGGACGCCGCCAGCAAGGTTGATGTCAACACCCTGCAACCGGAACAGGCTGCCGTGCTGGCGGCCATGTTCCCGGGAAAACTCACGCGGGATGACGCCGTTCGCCTGCTGGATTCGCGTCCGGAATCGGGCTGGGAAAATCTGGAAGCGTTCAGCAAAGCGCTGGAGCAGACCTTCCCGCAGTTAAAAGACGATCTCCCGCAGGTGGCCGATCAATTTTCTCTAAACAGCCGGTACTTCCGCGTCAATTACAGCGGCAATACCGATGAATTAACGCTTCGCGTGGTCAGCCAGCTTCAGGTCAATAACGAAGCCGGTGAGATCGTGACGTGGCAGCGTCGTTACCGAATGATTGAATAAGAAAAGTAGAACGTTATGAAACAGGTGCTTTTTGTTCGTCCCGACAGCCGCGAGGGCGGGAAAATAATGTGGTGTGAGTCCGGCAGTGAACGCGTTGAGGTGCTCGACACCCTGGAGGCGCTGGCGGATCACCCGCTGGCTGCGCGCGTCTGTTTACTGCTTCCCGCCAGCGACATGATCTTCCGGCATTTCACGCTGCCGAAAAAAGTGGCTTCTCAGGCGATGGCCTTCTCGTGGATGGCGGAGGAGACGCTGATCGGTGACGTGGACAATCTGCACTGGACGGTGCTGCATAAAAAAGGGGCCGAGGTCGATGCCGTGGCGATGGATGCCGATCGCCTGCGTGCGGCGTTGGCCCGCTGTCAGGACGCCGGATTAAAGGTGATTCAGGCCCTGCCTGATGCCTGGCTGCTGCCCGTGACCGCAGGCGGCAGTACGCTGGTGGCGCAGGAGGGGAGCTACTGGCTGCGCTTTTCGCCCCACGTGGCCGGTGAAATGGAGGCGAGCCTGCTGCCGCTGCTCATGCAGAAAACAGGGGAAGGGGAAGTCTGTTGCTACGGCGATGCCCCCGCAGGCGTTAACGTGGATGTCCAGTACGCCTGGCAACACCCGCTGGTGCTGATTCAGCCGCAGTGGCAAAGCTGTCGCGTCAATATGTTGCACAGTGAGTTCAGCCCAAAGGCCAGTAATGGCCGGGCCGCGAAAAGCATGAAGGTGGCAATGGCGACGGCGGGCCTGCTGTCAGTCGGCCTGCTACTGGGGCCGCGTATCGCAATGGCCTGGATGCTGGTGCAGCAGGAAAACCAGTTGCAGGAGGAGATCGTCCAGGTGTATCAGCACCATTTCCCCAGCATGCGCCAGCAGACCAACATCAAATATCACTTTGGTCAAAACCTGAAGAAACAGAGCAAAGGGATCTTCCTTCAGCTGGAAGAGCTGGAGAGCGCCAGGCAGGCCGTTCCGGCGATGGAAATCGATCTGCTGGAATACGATGCACAGCAAAACCGGCTGACCCTGAGCGTCAGTGCGCAAAATCAGCCCGCGCTACAGGCGTTTGTTAATCAGACCAGTGAGAATTTTGATTTTTCCTTACAGCCTGTTTCAACAACCGAACCCTATACCGCCATGATCGCAGGGAAACATAAATGAAAGAGCGAATCGCGCAGTTGAAATCGCGCTATCAGAATTATAGCGCCCGGGAAAAAGTGATTTTAAAACTATGTGCCGTCGCCATTTTCGGGGCTGCGGTGTATTACGCAGGAGTAATTCCCTTGGATAATATGATTCAAAATAGTAAATCAACGCTAAAAAGACAAAAAGAGACGCTTAACTGGATGCGCAGTGAAATTGATAAAAATCATCTTCAGGTTCAGTTAGTCAAAACGGATAATCCACGCACGGTGGTAGAGAACAGCGCCCATGAAATTAATCTCTCGCTGACGGATGTGCGCCAGGAGGGACAAACATTATCCTTTGTCGTGAATCGCGTTAACGTTTATGAATTAAAAAGCTGGCTGCGCGAAATTAATCAGACCTCCGGCGTCAGATTACAGAAAATGAATCTTACGCCGGTGGATCATCTCAGCGATGTTAAAGCGCAGGTGGAGCTTACCTGGTCCAAATCCGCATGAATACCGTCGTGCTGATGTGGGATACCTGTCCGCTGGGTTTCCCGATAATGAGTGCGATTCTGGGGGGGATTGCAGGCAGTTTTCTAGGCGTCGTGGCCGAGCGTGTCCCGGGGATGGTGATGGAGGTGGAGGGGAGCGGCAATCTGCTTTTTCCGGCCTCGCACTGCCCCGTGTGTAAGCACACGCTAGCGGCGTGGGAAAATATCCCGCTGGTCAGCTGGCTTTTATTGCGCGGACGCTGTCACCAGTGCGGTACGGCTATCCCACTGCGGATATTTTTGGTCGAACTTTTCTCCGCGCTGTTTTGCGGCGTCACGGCCTGGGTTATGCCAGACCTTCAGTCGCTGTTTTCCTTATGGCTGCTGGCGGCGTTTTTACTGCCGCTGGCCATGATCGACTGGCAGCACCAGCTGCTTCCGGACTGCCTGACCCAGCCGCTGCTGTGGGCGGGGTTAGTGCTCCATGCGTTTGACCATACGTTGCCGCTACGCGACGCCCTGTTCGGCGCCGTGTCGGGCTATCTGTCGCTCTGGCTGCTCTACTGGGCTTTTCGGCTGATGGCCGGGCGCGAAGGTCTGGGTTACGGTGATTTTAAGCTACTGGCCGCGCTGGGTGCCTGGTGCGGCTGGCAGGCATTACCCTCCATTGAACTGGCGGCAGCGTTAAGCGGTATTGTCGGATATTTCGCCGCAAATAATTTAAATAAAAATAACCTCACTATTTCTTTCGGACCCTACCTCGCCTTTGCTGGAATAGTGGTGTTTATTAGTCAGCAGCTTACTTTCACATTTTAAATATACAGGTCAAGATTTTTTATAAATCTTTTTGATGGTGGAAGAGAAGGACGTCTCTTTGCGCTCAGTGTATCGTAAGGGATATAAGCTACACGGAATTGGGCTTGTATCTTTTAATGGAGGAATACAACGCAGCAAAAAAATCTATTTTTGTTCACGGCACTCAGGTTGGTTAAATACGCACTACGCGAAATGCATCCATGATCTCACGGAGAGACATGGGTTATTACGTTACGAATAAATTTATCAGGAAATAAAAATGAAATTTATGAAGCCAAAATATCTGGCGCTCTTTATTGCGGCGGCAACCAGCTCTGCATTTGCAGCAGCGCCGGGTGCACCGACGATCGGCTATGGCAATGACAAATTTGCCCTGGTGGAAGTGGATCAGGCTGCTCAGGATTATAACAATCTTGTCAAAGTGCATAACGATGGCGTGGATGTAAAAGTTGAGTGGAACGTCTGGAGTGGCGATGCGCCAACCTCAGCAAAAGTGCTGCTGGACGGACAGACCGTCTGGACCGGCGCTGGCGGCGCGACCGGCTCAGCAACGTTCAAAGTGAAAAAAGGTGGACGTTATCAGGAGCAGGTTGAAGTCTGTAACGCCAGCGGCTGTGCGAAAAGCGCCAGCAAGCTGATTATCGTGGCTGACACCGACGGTAGCCACCTGCTGCCGCTGAACACCACCATGCAGGAAAACAACAAGGCTTTCGCGAAGCACACCGATAAAGTGGTTGCAGCCTATTTCCCGGAATGGGGCGTTTACGATCGTAACTTCCCGGTTGATAAAATTCCTGCGGCTAACCTCAACCACATTCTGTACGGCTTCATTCCAATCTGTGGCGGTGACGGCATTAACGACGGCCTGAAAACCATTGAAGGCGGCAACAGCTTCCGCGTGCTTCAGAACGACTGTAAGGGCCGTCCTGACTATACCGTGGCGATCCACGACCCATGGGCTGCGCTGCAAAAACCACAGGCTGGCGTCTCCAACTGGGACGACCCGTACAAAGGTAACTTTGGCCAGCTGATGGCGCTGAAAAAAGCACATCCTGACCTGAAAGTGCTGCCATCTATCGGCGGCTGGACGCTTTCCGATCCGTTCTTCCACATGGGCGACCCGGCTATCCGTGCACGCTTTGTCTCGTCTGTGAAAGAGTTCCTCCAGACCTGGAAATTCTTTGACGGCGTGGATATCGACTGGGAATTCCCAGGCGGCGGCGGTGTGAGCGAAAACCTGGGCAACCCGCAGCAGGATAAAGCCACCTATACCGCACTGATGCACGACCTGCGCACCATGCTGAACGAGCTGTCTGCACAGACGGGCCGTACCTATGAACTGACCAGCGCCATCGGTGCAGGTCGCGATAAGATCGAAGACGTGGATTACACTGCCGCTCAGCAGTACCTCGACCACATCTTCCTGATGAGCTACGACTTCTACGGCGGCTGGAGCAACACCGTTCTGGGCCACCAGGCTGCGCTGCGTGCGCCAGCATGGCGTCCGGACACTGACTACACCACTGAAAATGGCGTTAACGCGCTGCTTTCCCAGGGTGTACAGCCAGGCAAGATCGTGGTGGGTGCGGGCATGTATGGCCGCGGCTGGACCGGCGTACATGGCTACACCGGTAACAATCCATTCACTGGTACTGCGACCGGTATGGTGAAAGGGACCTGGGAACCAGGCGTGGTTGACTATCGTCAGATCGTCAACGAATACAAAGGCAAACCAGGCTGGGAATACGGCTACGACGCGGACGCGGAAGCCCCTTACGTCTTCAACAAAACTACCGGCGACCTGATCACGTATGAAGATGCGCGTTCAACCACGGCGAAAGGTAAGTATGTTCTGGCGAATAAACTGGGCGGCCTGTTCGCATGGTCTATCGATTCTGACACCGGCGACATCCTGAACGCGATGAACGAAAGCCTGCTGGGCGGTTCTACTCCGGTTGATCCGGTGGTGACTAACCATGCGCCAATCGCTTCATCTGCGGATCAGAACGTTTCTGGCCCGGCAACCGTCACGCTCGATGGTTCTGCTTCCAGCGATCCTGATGGCGATGCGATTACCTACAAATGGACTCAGGTTTCTGGTCCGTCTGTCACCATCAACAACAGCACCAAAGCGAAAGCGACCTTCAACGTAGCGGCCGCGACGACCGACCAGACCATGACGTTCCGTCTGACGGTAACGGATGCGAAAGGCCTGAGCAACGCGATTGATGTGCAGGTTGTGAACAAAGCGCCGAAAGCGAACCAGGCGCCGGTTGTGAACGCGATGGAAGCGGTAACGCTTCAGGCGGGTGAAACCTATTCTCTGCATGCACAGGCTGCCGATCCTGACGGTGACGCGCTGACCTACGCCTGGAGCGTACCAGCAGACATGCACGCCACCGGTACTGATACCGCGAACGTGAGCATTACTGCACCAGACGTGACTTCTACCTCTACCTATACCCTGAGCGTAGTGGTCGGCGATGGTAAAACCAGCGTGCAGTCTAACGTGCAGGTTACCGTGAATCCGAAACCGGCTGACGTAACGCCACCGGCTGATGACGTGACCCCACCAGCTGACGACGTAACTCCTCCGGCTGATGACGTGACTCCGCCATCTGACGAAGGCTCTGCAACGAACAGCTGCGACGCACCTGTCGATGCTAACGCCAGCAAATATGCTGCGTGGGATGCAAGCAAGATCTACAACAATGGCGATACCGTAAGCTTCGACCATCTGGTGTGGAAAGCGAAGTACTGGACGCAGGGCAACCAGCCTGGCTTCGGTGTGGATGCCTGGGAACTGGTCAGCAACGTGAAGATGAACTGGCGTTCTGACATGGTTTATAACGGCGGCGATACCACCACTTACGAAGGTAATGTTTACCGTGCGAAATGGTGGACCAGCGGTGATAACCCAGCTAACAGCGACGTATGGGTGAAAGAAGGTCCTTCAACAGACTGCAAATAATCTAACCCATTAATAACTCCCCCTCCTAAAGGGGGGGAGTTATTCAAAATTCATTTTACAGGATGTTGCTAAGGAGAAATAACCGAAACTGTCAGCAGGTAAAAATGAAAAAATTGATTTTGTTGTTATTGATAATAAGCCAAAGTGCACTGGCAAACTGTTGGGATAAAGCGGCGCATTATTATCATGTCGATCCCTATTTACTGTACGCGATAGCGAATGTGGAATCCGGAATGAACCCGTATGCGGTTGGGCAAAACCGCGATGGCACGCGGGATGTCGGGCTGATGCAAATCAACAGTTCGCATTTTACGGCGCTGGAAAGCAGAGGTATCGACGAATACCGGTTAATGACGGAGCCGTGTACGTCCATCATGGTGGGCGCTTCAATCCTCTCCGGCATGATCAAGGTATATGGCTATAACTGGGAGGCCGTGGGTGCCTATAACGCCGGATTGAAAAAAGAAAATTATCCGCAGCGAATGAAATATGCCCGTAAGGTCTGGACCAAATACCAGCAACTGAAATTAGCAGCACGTTATTAACGTTTTTTATTTTTGAAGAATTCCTGAAGGTGTTCTTCGAAAAGAGAAAACAGCTGAATGTGGTTTATGTATTAACGGAATAATACCTAAACCGGTTTTTTAACATTTAATTTGATACGAACAGGAATATTGATATGAACAAAAGGACGTTACTGAGTGTACTCATTGCCGGAGCCTGCGTGGCGCCATTAATGGCCCAGGCTGCAAATCTGAAGGAAACCAGCAGTGAGCCGTACACCATCAAAGCCAGCGATCTGGCGAAGAAAGAGAAGGAATTGACGGATTTCCCTCTGATGGCTTCGGTTAAAGAGACCATTCAGACGCTGGATAACGCCCAGGTCGAACTGATTGAGCCAGGCCGCGCGGCGAACCCGGAAAACGTAAAACGCGTTGAAGGGATCGTGAAAGCCAGCGACTGGGAATATCTCTTCCCGCTGCGTGCTCAGGCATACACCTACAGCAACTTCCTGAAAGCAGTAGGTAAATTCCCTGCGCTGTGTAAAACCTATAACGACGGTCGCGACAGCGACGCGATCTGCCGCAAAGAGCTGGCAACCATGTTTGCTCACTTTGCCCAGGAAACCGGCGGCCACGAAAGCTGGCGTCCGGAAGCCGAATGGCGTCAGGCGCTGGTGCACGTGCGTGAAATGGGCTGGAGCGAAGGGCAGAAGGGCGGCTATAACGGCGAATGTAACCCGGACGTCTGGCAGGGTCAGACCTGGCCTTGCGGTAAAGATAAAGACGGTGACTTCCTGAGCTACTTTGGTCGCGGTGCGAAGCAGCTGTCTTACAACTACAACTACGGTCCATTCTCTGAAGCGATGTACGGCGACGTGCGCACCCTGCTCGACAAACCTGAGCTGGTAGCGGACACCTGGCTGAACCTGGCGAGTGCGATCTTCTTCTTCGCCTATCCACAGCCGCCAAAACCAAGCATGTTGCAGGTTATCGACGGCACGTGGCAGCCGAACGATCGCGATAAAGCCAACGGTCTGGTCCCGGGCTTCGGTGTGACCACCCAGATCATCAACGGCGGCGTTGAGTGCGGCGGCCCGACTGAAATTGCACAGTCTCAGAACCGTATCAAGTACTACAAAGAGTTCGCGAACTACCTGAAAGTGCCTGTTCCGGCGAACGAAGTGTTGGGTTGCGCCAACATGAAACAGTTCGACGAAGGTGGCGCTGGCGCCCTGAAGATTTACTGGGAACAGGACTGGGGATGGAGCGCAGATACGCCGGACGGTAAGACTTACTCTTGCCAGCTGGTGGGCTACCAGACGCCGTTCAGCGCATTCAAAGACGGTGACTACACCAAGTGTGTACAGAAATTCTATAACGTGAACATCGTTAACGACGACGGTTCTGCCGTAACGCCGGACGAAACCCCGGTAACGCCAACGCCAGCACCGGCACCGTCCGAAGATGAAACGCCAGCACCGGCGCCAGCGCCTGTACCGGACGAAACCCCGGTTGAACCGGTTGCGGTAAACCACGCACCGGTTGCGCAGATTGCGGGTCCGATCGGCGCAGTGGAAGCGGGTGCGCAGGTTTCTCTGAGCGCGGAAGGTTCTACCGATCCAGACGGCAACAAACTGACTTATACCTGGCGTTCACAGGACGGTCAGACTGTTACCGGTCAGGACAAAGCGGTCGTGACCTTCGCGGCACCTGAGTCTGCAACGGCGCAGCAGTATGAAGTTAGCCTGACCGTCAGCGATGGCGAGCTGAGCAGCACCACCTCTTACCTGCTGAACGTTAAGGCGAAGGCGTCAACGCCATCCGAAGGCGACACGTCTTATCCTGCGTGGAGTGCGAACAGCAAGTACAACGCGGGTGATATCGTGAATAACCACGGTAAACTGTTCCAGTGCAAACCGTTCCCGTACAGCGGCTGGTGTAACAACGCGCCAGCGTACTATGAACCGGGCGCAGGCCTGGCCTGGGCTGAAGCCTGGACGGCTCTGTAAAAGCGAAACGGCAACCCTCGGGTTGCCGTTTTAGTATTTGCACTTTCCCCTCACCCTAACCCTCTCCCCGGAGGGGCGAGGGAACAGTACGGTGACACCACCAGGCAAAAACGCTAGCGATGAAGCTTCCCGTGATCGCGTAACCACGCCGCCGTACGCACAATGCCTTCATCCAGCGAAACAATCGGCTTATACCCCAGCTCGTTTTCCGCGCGCGAAATATCCAGCGTAAAATCAAAGTTGAGCTTCGACACGCCGTAGTGCGTCAGCGCAGGCTCTTTGGCGGATTTACTGCCAAAGCGCTCCATGCTGCGGGCGATCATATCCAGCATCGGGTAGGGAACGGAACGGATCCGACAGTCGATCTTTAACTCGTCAATCAGTCTTTGCACAATGCTGCGCAGGGTACAGGGTTCGCCGTTGGTGATGTTATACGCGCGCCCCGACACCAGCTTATCGCAGTCCGGCTGGCTCGCCAGCCACATGGCGTGAACGGCATTTTCGTAATAGGTCATGTCCACCAGCGCATCGCCGCCGCGCGGTAAGAGCACGCTGCCGTAGTGGTGCATCATCTGCGCAAGCCGCGGAATAAATACCTTGTCGTGCGGCCCGAACAGGCTCTGCGGACGCAGCACGGTAAAGCGGGTGTGCGGGTTTGACTGCGCCAGCAGGTCAATCACCTCTTCGCCCGCCGCTTTACTGCGGGCAAACTCACAGGCAAAGCGTGCCGGGCGGAAATCTTCCTGAATATCACGATGGTGGTGATAGTCGAAATAGAGCGACGGGGAGGAGATATGAATAAAGTTACGCACGCCCCAGGCAACGGCCCATTCGCCCAGACGACGCGTAGCGCGCACGTTGGCGAGGTCGAAGGCTTCCTGCGTGCCCCACGGGGAGGTAAAACTGGAGCAGTGCCACAGCGTGTCGATACCGGCGAGCATCACCTTCGCCTGCGAGGAGACCAGCTCCGTCAGATCGGCATGGACAAATTCAGCGCCCATTTTTTGCAGGAGTTTACCCATCGCCTCATTGCGACCGGTGGCCCTCACGCTGATGCCCTTGTTGCGCAGAAACTCGACCGCATTTCGGCCTAAGCCGCTGGTCGCCCCGGTAACCAGTACCTTCATAACAATCCACTGTGTTGAAAAGAATTTCGTGCGCATTCTTTCGTGAATTACGATGTGTTGCAATGGGAAAGGTGAAAGAAAAAGCGTTTTATTTACTTACCTTCCTGCTTTTGTTCTGCCAGTTGCGCAATCCGTTTCGCCATTCCGCGGAAGATAAACAGGTGTGCCGGGATCATCAGCAACCAGTAAAACAGACCCGGCATTCCGTGCGGATGCCACCATGCCCGAACGTCCAGTTCACGATGGTCGCCTTTGTCCTTCAGCGTAAAGCAAAGCCGACCTAACCCCGGTGCTTTCATGCCAAACAGCAGCGCCAGCTGTTTTTCTGGCTCGACAATAATCACCTTCCAGCTATCAACAGCATCGCCCACCTGAAGGTACGGATGCGCCGGGCGACCTTTTGCCAGCCGGTGACCGACCAGCAGATCCAGCGCGCCGCGCGTTTGCCAGAGGATATTGCCGAAGAAATAGCGTTCTTTGCCGCCGATCTGGTTCACCACCTCCCACAGCGCGTGAAGGCTGGCAGAGGTTTTTACCGTGCAGCCCGCCTGTTTCGGGTAATAGCCGTACTCGGGCCGCCAGCGGGCAAAGGCCTGCGCGTCGTAGCCCCAGTCGCTGGAGTTGACCAGCTTCTCTTCCTCTTTGAGCGTGTTGCGTACCGCGTCGTCGAAGCGGATCAGTTCCTGAGGGATCAGCGTACGCAGCGCGCGATCGTCCGCCAGCAGATCGTGCTTCAGCCCCTGGATCAGCGCTTTGGCGGTCGTCGGGGGAACCGAGGTGATCACATTCAAAAACCACACTGAAATCCAGCGGGTTGGGAAGGGGACGGGGATAAGCCAGCGGCGGCGCCCGCTGACCCGCATAAAATGTTCGAACTGCGCCTGGTAGCTCAGCACTTCAGGGCCAGCGGCTTCCAGCACGCGATGCTGCTCCGCCGGGTGATCCAGCAATGCCACCAGATAGTGGAGTAAATTCTCCAGCGCAATCGGCGTGGTGCGCGAGCGTACCCAGCGCGGGGGCGTCAGCACTGGCAGGTTGTAGACCATATCGCGCATCACTTCGAACGCGGCGGAACCCGCGCCGACGATGATCCCCGCCCGCAGTTCGGTAACGGGTATATTAGCGCTGCGCAATGTGTCGGCCGTCAGCTGGCGGGCCCGCAGATGGTCGGACTGCTCGTGTTCAGGCGCCTGGAGCGAGCTTAAGAAGATCACCTGCTTCACCGGCGTTTGCAGCAACGCATCGCGGACGTTCATCGCCACCTGACGCTCGTGGGCGATAAAATCGCCGCCTTCGCCCATGCTGTGAACAAGATAGTAAAGCGTATCGACCCCTTCGAGCAGCGCAGGAAGCTCCTTCGGCCAGTTAAGGTCAACGTTGTGACAGGTCACGCCAGGCAAATGTCGCTTTTGCAGGCGCTCAGTGTTGCGTGCCGCTGCCAGCACCTGGTGCCCCTGCTGGCTTAACGCCGTGGTCAGATGCTGACCGATATACCCGCTGGCGCCGAGCACCAGAATACGTTGCGGCACGCTATGCTCCTTAACGCTGTAAAAACGCCTGCCAGTGTTTCACCACCTCGGTCAACTGCTCACGGTTAACGTCAAGATGCATCACCAGTCGCACGACCGGGGAGGCGTTGATCAGCACGCCACGGGCCTTCATAAATTCGCCCAGCGCGGCAGCATGCTCGTCTCCCACGCGCACAAACAGCATGTTAGTGTCGTGACGCATGACATCAGCGCCGATTTCACGCAACTGCGTTGCCATCCACGCCGCATTGTCGTGATCGTCTTTCAGGCGAGACACGTTATTTTTCAGGGCGTAGAGTCCGGCAGCCGCCAGAATACCCGCCTGACGCATGCCGCCGCCGGTCATTTTACGCCAGCGGTTGGCGCGCCTGATGTAGTCCGCATTGCCCACCAGCAGAGAGCCCACCGGCGTACCCAGACCTTTAGAAAGGCAAATGGTGAACGAGTCGCAATATTGGGTGATCTCTTTCAGCTCGCAGCCATACTCCACCACGGCGTTAAAGATTCGTGCGCCGTCAACGTGCAGGCCGAGCTTGCGCTCGCGGGTAAAGTCCCATGCGGCCTTGAGGTATTCGCGCGGCAGGACTTTACCGTTATGGGTGTTTTCGAGGCTGAGCAGTTTGGTGCGGGCGAAGTGAATATCGTCGGCTTTGATTTTTGCCGCGACTTTATCCAGCGGCAGGGAGCCGTCCGGCGCGGCATCAATCGGCTGTGGCTGGATGCTGCCGAGCACCGCCGCACCGCCAGCTTCGTACAGGTAGTTATGCGCCCCCTGGCCGACGATATACTCTTCGCCGCGCTCGCAGTGGCTGAGCAGCGCCACCAGGTTAGCCTGCGTGCCAGTGGGCAGGAACAGGGCGGCTTCTTTACCGCTCAGTTCTGCCGCATAACGCTGGAGTTCGTTGACCGTCGGGTCATCGCCGTAGACGTCGTCCCCGACCGGGGCGGCCATCATCTCTTCGAGCATGGCACGGCCCGGACGGGTAACGGTATCACTACGTAAATCAATCATTTCACATCCCTTTAATTTAAGAGGTCTTGTGAAATGTTTTACCTGAGCCAGTTGGTTTTTGCCAGTTCGATCACTTCATCACCGCGCCCGCTGATGATAGCGCGCAGCATGTAGAGGCTAAAACCTTTGGCCTGTTCCAGCTTGATTTGAGGCGGGATCGCCAGCTCTTCTTTGGCGACCACCACGTCCACCAGCACCGGGCCGTCGATGGCGAAGGCGCGTTGCAGGGCGTCGTCCACCTCGGAGGCTTTCTCTACCCGAATGCCGGTGATGCCGCAGGCCTCGGCGATGCGGGCGAAGTTGGTGTCATGCAGCTCGGTGCCGTCCGTGAGGTAGCCCCCGGCCTTCATCTCCATCGCCACGAAGCCCAGTACGCTGTTGTTAAAGACCACGATTTTCAACGGCAGCTTCATCTGCGCCACTGACAGGAAATCTCCCATCAGCATACTGAACCCGCCGTCGCCGCACATCGCCACCACCTGACGTTCCGGTGCCGTCGCTTTTGCGCCCAGCGCCTGGGGCATGGCGTTGGCCATCGAGCCATGGTTGAACGACCCAAGCAGGCGACGTTTGCCGTTCATTTTCAGATAGCGTGCGGCCCAGACGGTGGGGGTGCCCACGTCGCAGGTGAAGATGGCATCGTCGTCGGCGAAGTGGCTGATCTGCTGCGCCAGATACTGCGGGTGGATGGCTTTATCGCTCGGTTTGGCGAGATCGTCCAGCCCCTTGCGCGCATCACGATAGTCGCTCAGGGCTTTATCGAGGAATTTGCGGTCCGTTTTTTCTTCCAGCAGCGGCAGCAGGGCGGCGAGGGTGGATTTAATATCGCCGATAAGCGCCATATCCACCTTGCTGTGCGCGCCAATGCTGCCGGGGTTAATGTCGATCTGGATAATTTTGGCATCCGTCGGGTAGAACGCGCGGTACGGGAACTGGGTGCCGAGCAGGATCAGCGTATCGGCGTTCATCATGGTATGGAAGCCGCTGGAAAAACCGATCAGCCCGGTCATGCCGACGTCGTACGGGTTATCGTACTCAACGTGCTCTTTCCCGCGCAGGGCGTGAACAATTGGCGCTTTCAGCTTGCCGGCAAATTCTACCAATTCTGTATGTGCGCCAGCGCATCCGCTGCCGCACATCAGGGCGATATTGCTGGAGTATCGCAGCAGTTGCGCCAGCTTTTTCAGCTCTTCATCGGCAGGGGTAATGGTTGGCTGTGGCGCAGAGTACCAGTGGGTGGTGGCGGTTTCAGGGGCGGCCTTCAGCGCCACGTCTCCTGGCAGTACAACCACCGAAACGCCGCGATTCAGGACCGCTTTACGCATGGCTATCGCCAGCACCTGCGGGATCTGCTCCGGCGACGACACCAGCTCGCAATAGTGGCTGCATTCACGGAACAGCTCCTGCGGATGTGTCTCCTGAAAATAGCCGCTACCGATTTCGGATGACGGAATGTGAGCCGCAATCGCCAGCACCGGCACGTGGTTGCGGTGGCAGTCGAACAGGCCGTTGATGAGATGCAGGTTTCCTGGTCCACAGGATCCCGCACAGACGGCGAGTTCGCCCGTAA